>NZ_CALRNF020000014.1:0-111618 GCF_943369415.1 Polaromonas sp. YR568 | reverse complement strand
TTGTGGATGCGCCGAGGAGCGCAGGGCCAGACGGATCAGGGCAAAAACTTGTTTGAGCCGCAGGCGAGTTGTTTTTGACCCCGGCTGGACCGAGCACCGCAGGTTGCCCGTAGCGAAGCGGAGGGACGCAGCAACCAGGGTCGCCTTTTTTTGCTTACTTTTTTTGGCGAAGCAAAAAAAGTGAGTCGCATGCCGGGCGACCCCGGCCAGCACGCCTACGCAGAGGGCATACCGCCAGAGCAACCATCAGGCTTTAAGAAACAACCCATCAAGCCGCTTATCCCACTTGGCCCCCGGCAACACATCCGCCAACTGCGTATCGCCAAAAGAAAAAGTCCCCCGCAGCACCTGAGCCAACACCGCCCGATAGTCGTGATGCGCAGGAAGGTCCCGCCCTTCATTCAGCTGCGAAAGACCACTCCACACCCCATGCCAGCGCCCGCCGGCAACGCGATTACCCATGAGCCACATCGCATTACCGAAGCCGTGGTCGGTGCCACGGGTGCCGTTCTCCGCGCTGGTGCGGCCGAACTCGCTCATGACCACCACCACGTCGCCGGGTTCGGAAAAATCCTGGCGCAGTTGGGCGATGCCGCGCGCGAGGTTGCCCAGGTTGTTGGCGAGCTGGCCGGTGGCGGCGCCCTGGTTGGCGTGGGTGTCCCAGCCGCCGGCGGACAAAAATCCCAGGCGCAGTTTGCGGTCGTTGCGCATCAGCGTGCCCAGGTGCTGCGCGTCCAGCTGCAGGCCGACCGGGTCGGCGGCGCCGTTGCTGGCCGCCAGCATTTGCGCCTTCAGGGCCTGGGCGTTGGCGGGTGCGCCGTCGCGGTCCAGGCTTTTGTCGGCCATGCGCTGGGCGTCCTGTGCCATTTTTTCGGTCCTGGCGGTTCGTTGCTCGGTGAGTTCCTGCGCGCTCTGCATGCGGCTGCCCGCGCCCTGGCGAAAGGCTTCGCTGACCTTGTCGTCGCCGGCGTACAAATCCATCAGCGCCTGGCGCGTGCGTTCGTTGGCGAGCACGCCGGTGCGTTCGGCCGACTGGCCGCGCGGGATCAGCCTGACGACCGAAGCCTGGCCATTCAGGATGGCGGGGTTGGCTTCGCCGACGCCCAGCGCGACCGCACCGGCCGGTGACGGTTTGCCGATACCCGCCGTGGTGTTGAGCCAGCCCGGCGCGCTGCTGGTCTTGCCGCCTTGCGCGATTTCCATCTGGTATTGCGCGTCGAAATGCGAACGGTTGGGCGCGGGCAGGCCGGCTGCGGGCACAAAGCCCAGCACGCCTTGTTGCCATAACGGCAGCAGCGGAGCCAGCGCGGGATGCAGCGCAAAAGTCCTGTCGAGCTTGATCGCGGTTTGTGCCGTGCCGTCAGGTGCCGCGATCGCGATGTTGGGACGAAGCGCGTAGTAGTCCTTGTCCGCATAGGGCACAAAGGCCGACAGGCCATCGTAGGCGCCGCGCAGGAAAACGACGATCAGGCGCCCGTTGTTGAGGCTCGCGGGCAGGGCTTGCGCCCACACACCGGGCGCGGCCAGCGACAGGGCGGACAGCGCGCCAAGGCCCAGCAGCCGGCGGCGTTGCAGCAAATTCGCCGATGAAGAAGGGTTGGAGTCCATGGATGTTCCCGTGGGTTATTTGCGCATGAAGTCGGGGCTGGCCAGCATCAAACCCGTGCGCATCTGCGCCGGTTCCTGCGCGATGCGTTCGCGTGTCGCGATGCTGAAAAACGCATTGAGGTAAGCCGGCTCGGCCGTGCGCTGGGCCAGGCCCATGGCGTAGTCGGCGCGGCGCGTGAGTGCTTCGGGCGCCAGCCAGGTGCCGGCATCGGTCTTGTAGCCGTCGGGCGTTTGCCAGCCGTGCATGGGCTGGCCGGCCTGTGCGAGAAAGCCCAGGGTCTGCACGACATCGCGCCGCTCCTTCACACCGCCGGCCGCCGTGAGCGCAGAGCAGGCGAAGTCCAGCGGGGTCTTGAACAGCTGGTTGTCTTTGGCCCAGAATTCCGGCGATTCAATCAAGGTGCGCATCACCGCGCGCAGGTCGCCCTGTGTGGACATGAAGGTGGCGGCCAGCCTGTCGACCAGCGCGGCGGGCGGTTTGTCGGCGACAAAAAAAGTCGCCAGCCGCATGGAGACGCGCCGCGCCGTCTCGGGCCGGCGGGCCAGGTAGCGTATGGCTTCCTCGCCCTCTGCCACGCTCTCGTTGCCGAAGGTGCGGCCCAGCAAAACCTTGCTTTCCTTGTCGTGCAGGCGCTCGGCAAAACGGAAACCTTCGCCGTCCTTGAGGTTGACCGTCCACCCGGTCAGGATGCGGGCCAGCTCGCGCACGTCTTTTTGCGTGTAGCCGCTGTTCACGCCCAGCGTGTGCAGTTCCATCAACTCGCGCGCGTAGTTTTCATTGAGGCCGCGGCTGTTGCTTTGGGCCTGGTCCAGGTAGAACAGCATGGCCGGGTGTTTCGCGCTGGCCAGCAGCAGGTCTTCAAAGCGGCCCAGCGCATTGGCGCGTATCACGTTGACCACATAGTGGCCGACAAAGGGCCGCACCGAGCCCTTGCCGACAAACACATTGAGGTGGTTGAACCAGAACTCGGTCATGCGCGCGAGCATCGGGTTCTCGAGCGCCGGGTCGCTGCAGGACATCAGGCGCCATGCGGCGGCGTCCTGGGCCATGTCGCGGCTGAATTTTTCCGCGCCCGCGGCATTGGCCGCGGCGGGCATGCCCGGCTTGGCCGTCTCGCGCACCGTCCTGCGCGCTTCGCGTTCGGCCTGGAAGCCGAGCACGATGTCCTTGAGCGGTGCATTGATGCCGGCAAGTTCAGCGGGGAGCGTGGGAGGGCGTTTGCTGGCGGCATAGGCCATATCCAGCTGCTGTAGCGCCCAGGCGCGGGGTGAGGCCGCGGCCGCCTGCGCCGAATCCGGGGTGGGCGCATAGCCCAGGCGCGAGGCGGCGCGCCAGGTGGCGGCCAGGTTGGCTGAATACGGCGCGGCATAGTCCTGCGCTTGTGCCTGTGCCGCGGAGCCGGCAAGGCAAGCCAATAAGGCCGGTACGGCCGCCAGCATGCCGGCCATGGAGTTCGCTGTGGGCATGGTTTTTCTCCTAGCCCTTTGTAACGCATCCGGCGCGGCTTGCGTTGAATGCGGCCTTGGGCTTTACACAGGTTTACCGCTCTATGTCCAAACGCCCTGCCCGGCCCGATCCCGTGTTACAGCGTCAGGATGGTGCAGCCCGTGGTCTTGCGGGCTTCGAGCGCGCGATGCGCTTCGGCCACGTCGGCCAGGGCAAAGCGCTGGTCGATGGGGATGTGGACCTTGCCGCTGGTGACCATGGCGAACAGGTCGTCCGCCATTTCCTGCGTGGTTTCGCGGGTCGCGATGTGGGTGAACAGCGTGGGCCGGGACACATACAGCGAGCCCTTGGCGGCCAGCATGCCGATGTCCAGCGGCGGCGTCTTGCCCGAGGCGTTGCCGAAGTTGGCCAGCAGGCCGAAGGGGCGCAGGCAGTCCAGCGACTTGAGGAAGGTGTCCTTGCCGACCGAGTCGTACACCACCTTCACGCCCTTGCCGCCGGTGATCTCCTTGACGCGGGCCACAAAGTCTTCCTTGGCGTAGTTGATGGCGAAGGCCGCGCCCTGCGACAGGGCCAGCGCGCATTTTTCGTCGGAGCCGGCCGTGCCTATCAATTGCAGCCCCAGCGCCTTGGCCCACTGGCAGGCGATCAGGCCCACGCCGCCGGCCGCCGCGTGGAAGAGCACAGGGTCACCGGCCTGCAGGCCGCCCTGCGGCAGCGTGCGGCGCAACAGGTATTGCGCGGTCAGGCCCTTGAGCATCATGGCCGCGCCGGTCTCAAACGAGATCGCATCGGGCAGCTTGCACACGCACTTGGCCGGCATCACGCGCAGCTCGCAATAGCTGCCGGGCGGCTGGCTGGCGTAGGCCGCGCGGTCGCCCGCCTTCAGGTGGGTGACGCCTTCGCCCACGGCCTCGACGACGCCCGAGGCTTCCATGCCCAGTTGCAGCGGCATGGCAAAGGGGTAGACGCCGCTGCGCTGGTAGACGTCGATGTAGTTCAGGCCCACGGCCTTGTGGCGTATGCGGATCTCGCCGGGGCCGGGCTCGCCCACCTCCACGTCCACCAGCGTGAGTTCTTCGGGACCGCCGTGCTGGTTGATGCGTACGGCTTTGGAGGAATAAGAGGCCATGGGGGGTGTTCCTTGCAGAGGGGGAGATAAAAGCGAAAAGCGTGGGCGACATGGTGCCATGAATCGGGACAAGCCGCAGAGGGTCAAATCCGGGCCCGCCCGTGCAAAACCGCATCGCTTGGTAAAGTCCCCGCATGACCCAACGCCTGACACCCGCCACCGCCTCGCTGCTGGTGATCCCTCCCATGCTCTGGGCCGGCAATGCCGTCGTCGGCCGCCTCGTCACCGGCCTGGTGCCGCCCATGACGCTCAATTTCCTGCGCTGGGCCCTGGCCTTTTTAATTCTGCTGCCGCTGGCCTGGCAGGTGCTCAAACCGGGCAGCAGCCTGTGGCCGCACTGGAAGCGCTTCGCGGTGCTGGGCCTGCTGGGCGTGGGTTGCTACAACGCGCTGCAATACCTGGCGCTCAAGACCTCGGCGCCGCTCAACGTCACACTGGTGGCCTCCAGCGTGCCGATCTGGATGCTGATCGTGGGTGCGCTGTGCTTCGGCCAGGCCGTGTCGCGCCGCCAGGTCGCCGGCGCCGTGCTGTCGATTGCCGGTGTGCTGGTGGTGCTGTCGCGCGGCCGGTGGGACTTGCTCATGCAGGTGCAGCTCGTGCCCGGCGACCTCTATGTGCTGCTGGCCACGCTGGCCTGGGCCTTCTACAGCTGGCTGCTGTCGCAACCGAAAGAGCCGCCGGAACTCCGCCGCGACTGGGCCGCCTTTCTGCTGGCGCAGATTGCGTTCGGCCTGGCCTGGTCGGGCGCTTTCGCCGCGGCTGAATGGACCGTGACGGACGCCCACATCACCTGGGGCTGGCCGCTGGCCGCGGCTCTGCTGTATGTGGCCGTGGGCCCCGCGGTGATCGCCTACCGCTGCTGGGGCATGGGCGTGCAGCGCGTCGGCCCGGCGATCGCCGGATTTTTTTCCAACCTCACGCCGCTGTTCGCCGCCCTGCTCTCCGTTGCGTTTCTCGGCGAGCTGCCGAACCTTTACCACGCGGTGGCCTTTGTGCTGATCGTGGGCGGGATTGTGGTGTCCTCGCGGCGCTGAGACGGGCGAAAAAGCCGAATCAGCGGCTGGCGTTCGCCCGCAAGCCAATTCTGGATGGACCCGATGTCCAGATCAAACCACGAAGGCCAGATTAAATTGCATACTGCGAGATCATTCCCTTAGACAACCCAAGCAGCATGGAAGCACCAGATTTCAGTCAATTTCCCCAACCCGAGTCCAATGACGTGGATAGCGTCGGCAGCGCCATTGAGGCGCTTCGCAATGCCCACGACCAACAGTCCGCGGAAGAGGCCTGCGACGAATTTCTTTGGGCCATGGGAAACAATCACGCAGGCACTTTCTATCCGGTCGTCCTGGCTGCCCTGCCGCAGATCCAGCAAATCGTGAGTGACGGCGACCCCTGGTCTCAACGCGCGGCAATGGAGTCACTCATAGACCTCGGCGGCTCATTCGTTCCGGAAAAAGGGCATGAGCTATACCTTGGGGCGTCAGTTCAAAAAACGCTTCAGGCATTCATCCATTCAATGCGGCCCAAAGTTGCGCTGCTGGCGCAGGGCACTGGCGCAGTCTCCAGGAGCGCAGGCGATTTGCTGGAGCTCATCGATGATCAAGCCGTCTAAGCCCGCCGTCGAAGAAGCGGCCGCGGGCGGCCCGCTCCCTGCCTGGAACCTTGCATCCATGGTTTGATTTTCACAACACATTGCGCAAAACCACCGCGTAAAACTTGCCAAGCCCGCGCGGGCTCTTCAGAATCCGTTCCTTGCTTTGAGCCGCTGCACAACGAACAACCTTGCGCAGTTCACCCCTCGAGGCCCTTAAGACCCATGACTTTGTTCACTCACACCTGACGCACCCTCCACTGCCCCCGGCTGGATATGGTGCCAACCATACCCAGCCCTGCGGGCAGTCGGTGCCGTGCCTTCACGTGTGAAGCGCGCTCCGCAAACCCCAGGCTGATTTTTCGCCGGGGTTTTTGCTTTCTGGAGCGTGCACATGAGTGCCAAAACTTTTTCCCGTGACTTTGCCGCCGGCAAGGTCAAGCACTTGCGGCGCATGAAGCAGCCGCTTGCCTTGACCGTGCAGCTACCCGCACCGCGCAACCCTGTGGTGCAGGCGCTCGTGCGCCGCGCCATCACGTCCGGCGCGGGCAAACATATTCGCAGCACAGGCGCCAACCGCCGTGCTGAAACCGTGGCCTTGCACAAGGCCCTCAAAAGATTGATTGACTGACATGAAGAACGACCTGACAACCAACACCGCAGCCGCGATGCGGGTGCCGCCCGAGCTGATGCGCGAGCGCAGCGCCCACCTGGCGCTGGTGGCCGCCGAGCTGAAGACCGAGCTGTTCGGCATTGACGACATCATCGACCGGGTGATCGAGTCGATACGCGCCTGGTATGTGCTGCCGCACATCATCCGCCGCCCGGTGATCGTGTGCCTGTGGGGCCTGACCGGCACCGGCAAGACCCAGCTCACGCGCAGCCTGGCGCAAAAGCTGGGCTTTTATGACCGCTTCGTCGAAGTGCAGATGGACGGCTTCAGCAACGGCAGCAGCTGGCGCAGCGCCGACTCCATCAGCGCGATGCTGGCGGAGTCCGGCGTCGCCGAGAGCGAGCCCGGCATCCTGGTGCTGGACGAGTTCCAGCGCTTTCGCACCGTCGACGAAAAAGGCAAGGACTTTGCCGTCAAACGCTACCAGGACGTGTGGCAGCTGCTGTCCGACGGGCGCCTGCCGCCGTCGCTGTCGTTTCTGCAGGAACTTGAATCGTCACTGGCTTTCTCTCAATACGAGCATGAGCGCGAAGCGCAGGCGGATGACAAGCCCGCAGCGGACGGCGCCCTGCCGAAAAAACTGAAGTTCAAGCTCTCGCCCTACCAGGCCCAGGAGTTCAAGCAAAGCCTCAAGCTCAAGGAGCCGCTGCAGGAAGTGATGACCTGGACGCCCCAGCAACTACAGGAGCGCATGCTGGAATTCAGGACCTCCACCGACGCATGGGAAACCGATTACAGCCGCCTGCTCATCATCGTCTCGGGCAACCTGGACGAGATGTACGAGGGCACTGCCAGCCGCGTGGAGGACTGCGACACCGATGCCGACATCTTCCACGAGCTGACGAAAAAGCTGTCGGTGATCGACGTCAAGAAAGCACTGGGGGAGCGTTTCAAGCCCGAGCAGATCGCCCGGCTGGGCAACAACCATGTGATCTACCCCTCGCTGAGCCAGGCCACCTACGAGCGGCTGATCCGCAGCACCTGCGCCCGCTATGCCGATGAAATGCAGGCGAGCGCCGGGCTGTCTTTCGAGCTGCATGAATCGGTGTACGAGGGCATTTATGCCAATGCGGTGTTTCCGGCCCAGGGCACGCGCCCCCTGTTCTCGTCGATCCATGCCATCCTGAGCGCGCCGCTGGTCAATGCCGTGCTGTGGGCTTTTGAGCAGGACGTTCCGGCGGACGCCACGCTCAACGTGAGGCTGGACGCGGCCACGCAGTGCCTGCACGTCAGCCACGGCGCGGACGGCGGGCCGTGCATCGCCTACCCCGTGCCGCTGGACCTGAACCAGCTCAAGCAGCGCGCCAGCCCGGACTTCCGGGCCCTGCTGGCCGTGCATGAGGCGGGCCATGGCCTGGCTTACGGCCGCCTGTTCGGCCACGCACCGCAGGAGGTCAAGATCAATGTCGCGTCCTTCGAGGGCGGCTACAACAGCTATGTGCGCATGAAGGCCGAGTCGCGGCAAAGCTGCCTGGACCGCCTCTGCGTGGGCCTGGCCGGCCGCGCCGCCGAAGCCCTGGTGTTCGGCGAGGACGCCTGCACCACCGGCAGCGAGAGCGATTTCAAGAACGCCACCGCGCTCGCTGCGCGCTTTGTGCGCCACTTCGGCTTCGGCAAGCGGCTGAGCCGCACCGACGTGACCGACAGCACGGAGGAGAACATCAACACCGACGTGGAGCCGACCAACGCAGAGATCGAGGCCCTGCTCGCACAGGCCTATGCACGCGCGCAGGCGCTGCTCGCCACGGATTCGGCGCTACTGCTGCAGATCGTGGACGAGCTGCTGGCGCACGGCCAGGTGAGCAAGGAAAAAATGGCCGGCCTGCTGGGGGTGGGTATCGCGACGGAGGAAAAGATGCTCATGCCTTATGCCGAGCAGCTCCAGGTGTTCGGCCTGCAGCACGGGCTGATGCGGCGGGTGCGCGAAGCGGCGGCGGAACCCCGTGAGAAATCACTGGGATGAACGCAAAAAAAAGCACGGTGGGCAGCCCATGCTGCCCTCCGTGCCCAACTTTCCACCAACGGAAATCTTTTCAAATCTGAGCCGCTCACAACCTCTGCCGCGTTGTTGACCAAGCCTTGCTCCCTCTCCCTCTGGGAGAGGGCGGGGGTGAGGGTCGCTGCCCGTGCAAAAAACGGTGGCGTATTGACCACCGCTAGCCCTCACCCCAACCCTCTCCCAGAGGGAGAGGGAGTAACACCATGACCGCTTCGCCGGGTTTTGTGAGCGGCTCCTGGTCATCAAGCCTTGACCGGATGCTCCTTCACACGGCTGACCAGCTGCGTCGGGTTGACAAAGCGCAGCGCGATCAGCAGCCACAGCACGGTGATCGCCATGTAGATCATGGCCATGGCGTCCACCGACTGGCCGGCGCGCACGCCGGCGGCGAACACCGCGTAGTAGAGCGCGACCACCAGGGTCTGGGTGTCGGGCCCGGCCACCAGGAAGGTCAGCTCGAACATCGCCACCGTGCGCACCAGCACCAGCAAGCCGGCCGCCAGCACGCCGGGCGCCAGCAGCGGCACCAGGGTGTAGAGGAACATCTGCCGCGTGTTGGCGCCGAAGACGCGCGCGGCCGATTCGATGTTGGTGTCTATCTGCTCGACGAAAGGCGTCATCACCAGGATCACAAACGGCAAGGCCGGGATCATGTTGGCGATGATCACGCCCGGCAAGGTGCCGGCCAGGTGCAGCTGGTACATCACCGTGGCCAGCGGAATGCCGTAGGTAATCGGCGGCACCATCAGCGGCAGCAGGAACAGCAGCGTGAGCAGCTTCTTGCCGCGAAAGTCCTTGCGCGCCAGCGTGTAGGCGGCGGGCACGCCTATCAGCAGCGACAGGAAGACCACCGAGAACACCACCACCACGGTGACGACCAGCACGTGGCCGAGCTGGAATTCCTTCCAGGCCGAGACGTACCAGTTCAGGGTGTAGGCCTCGGGCAGCCAGGTGCCCAGCCAGCGCGTGGCGACCGAGTTGGTGGCGACGGCGATGATCATCATGCCGACGTTCACGAGGAAGAAGGCGATCAGCCCCCAGACCAGCGCGCGCCAGGCGCGGTCGCGCAGCGGGTCTTTCTCGTGCATCTGTTGAGTGTTCATGCTGCTCATCCCTTGCCCCCCGCCACCGGGCCGCGGTAGAAGAAGGAGCGCAAGCCCAGCGCCGCGACGACGATGGCCAGCTGGACCAGGCCCATGATCATGGCGACGGCCGAGGCCAGCGAATAGTCATACTGTTCAAAGGCCGCTTCATAGGCGGCGATGGCGATCACACGCGTGGTGCCGGCCGGCGAGCCCAGCAGCACGGCCGAAGGAAACACCGAAAAGGCCTGCACAAAACACAGGCAAAACGCCATGACCAGGCCCGGCGTGAGCAGCGGCAGGTAGATGTGGCGAAAGCGGTTCCAGCCGTCGGCCCCCAGCGTGGCCGCGGCGCGCGGCAGCGCCGGGTCTATGCCGGTGATGTAGGAGAGGATCAGCAGATAGGCAAACGGGAAACCGGTGATGATCAGCGAGATCAGCACGCCCCAGTAGTTATGGGTGAGGCGTATCGAGCCCTCATACACATGCAGGTAACGCAGCGTCTGCGCGAGCCAGCCCTGCGGGCCGAAGTAGGTCAGCATGCCTTCGGCGATCAGCACCGTGCCCAGGGTCAGCGGCACCACCAGCAGGGTGGACAGGAAACGCTGGTACGGGCCCTTGACGCGCGTGGCATAGGCGATGCCCAGCGCGCAGGCCACGTTGATGATCGTGGCCGGCAGCGCCAGCTGCATGGTGTTGCCTATCGTCATCCACAGATCCTGCGTCTGGAAGAAGTGGATGTAGTTGTCGAATATCCCGCCTTGCTGCGGCTGGAAGGACAACAGCAAGCCGTAGGCAAAAGGGTAGACAAAAAACATCACCATCAGCGCGGCGGCCGGCGCCACCAGCATGACGGCCGGGTCGAAAGGCGGGCGCCGCGCGGCGCCTTGCGGCGGCGGCAGGGTCATGGCGCTCATCTCAGCTTTCCCCTGCGTAGACCAGCACGCGTTCGGCCGGGGCCGACAGCATCACATGGTCGCCCGGGACGACGGCGCGCGACGAACGCACGTAGAGCAAATCGTCAAACGAGGTCCTGACCTGCAGCAGCCATTCGCGGCCGCCGTATTCGGCGGTTTCGACAATGCCGGGAAAGGCCTGCGGGCCTTCGCCGATGATCAATTCGTCGGGCCTTATTGCTGCCATGGCCGTGCCACCTGTGAGCGTTTGCATGGCGGTGGCGGCCATCAGCACGCCACCGGGTCCTTCCAGTGTCAGCCCGACTCCGTTGGCCTGCGCCACCCGCACGGGCAGCACATTGCGGTAGCCCATGAAACGCGCGATGTCCAGCGTCGCCGGGCGCGCGAACACCTCCTGCGGCGTGCCGATCTGCTGCACCACGCCCAGCTTCATCACCACGATGCGGTCGGCCATGGCCAGGGCTTCGTCCTGGTCGTGCGTCACGTAGACGGTGGAGCAACCCTGGGCGCGGTGGATGCGGCGGATCTCGGAACGCATTTCAATGCGCAGCTTGGCGTCCAGGTTGGACAGCGGCTCGTCCATCAGGATCAGCGGCGGCTCGATCACGATGGCGCGCGCAATCGCCACGCGCTGCTGCTGGCCGCCCGACAGCTGCCCGGGCAGCTTGTTGGCATGCGCCTGCAGCTGCACGGTGTCCAGCGCGGCGGCAACACGCTGGTCGATCTCGGCCGAGGGCACGCCGCGCATCTTCAGGCCGAAGCCCACATTGCGGCTGACCGACAGGTGCGGAAACAGCGCGTAGTTCTGGAACACCATGCCGAAACCGCGCTTTTCGGGCGGCAAGGTGTCTATGCGCCGCTCGTCCAGCCAGATGCTGCCGTCCGACAGCGGCATCAGGCCGGCCATGCAGTTGAGCGCGGTCGACTTGCCGCAGCCCGAGGGGCCCAGTAGCGCGATGAATTCACCGCGCTCTATGGTCAGCGAGAGTTTTTCGAGCGCGTGGGCGCCGCCGAAGCTGCGGCTCACGCCGTCCAGGCGCAGTTGCCTGAACTCGTTTTTCGCCGCGGGCCGTCCCGCGGTGTTGGGCATCACCATGTCAGAAACCTTTTCATGCCCGCATCGCGGGTTTGTTTGTTATTTGGAGTTGCTCACAAAACCCAGCGAAGCGTTCCTGGCCAGGCGCGTCGCCGCAGACAGTGCACCAGCACGGCAAGGCGGCGCAACAACGCCAGGAGGGTTTTTGAGCGACTCCTACTTCGCCTTGCCCGAACCGATTTCCTGATCCCACTTCTTGAAGGCGGCCACCAGGGCCTTGTCTTCCAGCGGCTGGGCGTGCGGGTTTTTGGCGATCCAGTCGGCGTACTCGGCGCGGCCGAACTCCTTGATCACGTCCTGGCTTTTTTGCGGCGCGGCGCTCAGCGGCACGTCCTTCACGGCCGGGCCGGGGTAGAAATAACCGGCGTCATAGGTCAGCGCCTGCTGCGCGGGCTTGAGCAAAAAGGCCATCAGCTCCAGCACCACGGCCTGGCGCGCGGCGGGCAGGCCCTTGGGCATGACCATGAAGTGCGCATCATCGACCCAGGTGAAATTGCTGAAGGCCGCGACCTTGAACTGCTTGGGCACTACACCCAATGCGCGCGGGTTGATGTCCCAGCCGGTCATGGTCACGGTCATGTCGCGCGAGCCTTCGCCGAGTTCCTTGAACACGGCGCCTGTGCCTGTGGGGTAGTACTCGATGCAGCTGTTGAGTTCTTTCAGGTAAGCCCAGGTCTTGTCCCAGCCGGCGATCGGGTCTTTGGGGTTTTTGTCGCCCAGCATGTAGGGCAGGCCCATCAGGAAGGTGCGGCCGGGGCCGGAGTTGGCCGGGCGCGCGTAGATCAGCTTGTTGGGATTGGCCTTGCACCAGCTCAGCAGTTCGGCGGGCGTCTTGGGCGGGGTCTTGACCTTGTCTGGGTTGTACTCGAGCAGCGGGCCTGCCGGCGTGTAAGTCACCATGACGCCCTGGCCGCTGGAGAGGTCCTGCATCTTGCGCGCGGCCGGCAGGTAGTTGTCCACCAGGTTGGGGAATGTCGCGGCATGCGCGGGCAGCAGCGGCTCCCAGAGGTTGAGCGCGATGCCCGCGGCCAGCGCGTCGGTGCCGGTCAGCACCAGGTCGATGTCGGTGCGGCCGGCGGCCTGCATGGCGCGTATCTTGCCGGGCAGCTCGGGCGACGGCGCCTTGGTGAAGGTGATGCGCGAGACCAGCGTCGGGTTCTTCGCGGCGAAGGACTCCAGCGCTTCCTGCGTGAGCGCCAGGTTGCCGGCCACGTCGACGACGTTGAGGGTCACGGGCTGCGCGAACGCCGAAGCGCCCGCGAACGCCGCGAGGAAGCCCGCGGCCCGCAGGCCCCGGGCCAGGCGGGACATCAAATGCTCGAACTTGATCATGATCTTGTCTCCTTCATTGTTGGTGTGAAAAGCGAACGGTGAACGGTGAACAGGGAAAACGGAAATGCGGGCTTCGGCCGGCCCCTAAAAACGCGGGCTCACGCCGGAAAATTCCGGCTGGTATTTGCGCATCTGCGCCAGGTCGTTGCGGTTGCGTATCCCGCAATCAAGGTATTGCTGGTGCAGTTCGACCAGTTTGGCCGGGTCGAGTTCCACGCCCAGTCCGGGAGCTGTCGGCACCCTGACGGCGCCTTCTTCAAACTGGATGCGGCCGCCCTTGATGACTTCTTCTTCCTGCCACGGGTAATGCGTGTCGCAGGCATAGGTGAGGTTGGGAATCGCGGCCGCCGCATGCGTCATCGCCATCAGGCTGATGCCCAGGTGCGAGTTCGAATGCATGGACATGCCCATGCCGAAGACCTCGCACATGCGCGCCAGCGATGCCGTGGCGCGCAGGCCGCCCCAGTAGTGGTGGTCCGACAGCAGGATCTTCACCGCGTTCAGCGACGCGTTGCGGCGGAACTCGTCCATGGTGGTGACCACCATGTTGGTGGCCAGCGGGCTGCGGCAATGTTTGGCAAGCTCGGCCATGCCTTCGAGGCCCGGCGTCGGGTCTTCGTAGTACTCAAGCAGTTCGTCGAGCTCGGGCGCGGCGTCAATGCTGGTCTGCAGCGACCAGTTGGCGTTCGGGTCCAGCCGCAAAGGATGCGTGGGAAAGGCTTTGCGCAAGGCCTTGATGCCGGCGATCTCTTCGGCGGGCGTGAATACACCGCCCTTGAGCTTGATGCTTTTGAAGCCGTACTGGTCCACCATGGCCTGGGCTTGTTTGACAAGTTGCGCGGGCGTCACGGCCTCGCCCCAGGCGTCGGGCGCATAGGGCTTGTCCGCATGCTCGGCGTATTTGTAGAACAGGTAGGCGCTGTACGGCACGGCGTCGCGCACCGCGCCGCCCAGCAGGTCGCAGATGGGCAGGTTCAGCAACTGGCCCTGCAGATCGAGCATCGCGACTTCCAGCGCGCTGATGACCTTCTCGGCGTTCTTCGCGGTGTGGGAACCGGGCGCGAGTTCAAACTGCACGCCGCCGCCCTGCCCCGGCTTGATGCTGGCGCGCACGCGCTGCTCCATCACGTTGAGGTCGAAGGGCGAAAGGCCGATGGCCAGCGCGCGCGCCTGCTCCAGCACCGCCAGCATGGGCGCGTCGCCATAGGTTTCGGCAATGCCCAGGCGGCCGTCGGAGGTTTCGAGTTCGATGATGCTGCGCAGGGCCCAGGGCTCGTGGATGCCGCTGGCGTTGAGCAGCGGGCCGTCGCGGAACGCAATGGGCGTGACGCGGGCGTGCGTGATGCGGATGTCGTTTTTTCTCATTGTCAGCTTGCCGTGGCTCCGGATTTTTTGACCAGCTCGGCCCAGCGCGTGATTTCGCTTTTCATGTGGGCGGCCAGTTCGTTGGGGGTGCTCGCGATGATTTCCATGCCGAGCTGGTCGTGCAGCTTGGCAACCACGTCGGGCATTTTCAGGATCTTGGTGATCTCGGCATTCAGGCGCTGCACGATGGGCTGCGGCGTGCCCTTGGGCGCATAGACGGCTTGCCAGGACGACATCTCGAACTTCGCGATGCCCGACTCCATCATGGTGGGCAGTTCGGGCGCCAGCGCGATGCGTTTGGCGGTGGTCACGGCCAGCAGCTTGAGCTTGCCGGCCTGCACCAGCGAGACGGCGGCCGTCATCTGGTCGAACATGAAAGGTACTTGCCCGGCCACCACGTCCATCATCGCGGGCGGCGTGCCCTTGTAGGCCACGTGCGTGAGCGGCACGCCTATCAGCTCGGCGAACATCTCTCCGGCCAGGTGGGTGGAGGTGCCCGCGCCCGACGACGCGAAATAGCGCTTGGTCGGGTCGCGCTTGAGCAGCGCCACCAGGTCGGCCACCGAATTGAGGCCCAGCGCCGGATTCACGATGAGCACATTGGGCAGCATGGCCACCAGCGAGACCGGCTCGAAATCCTTCACCGGGTCGTAGGGCAGGTTCTTGTAGAGGCTGGCATTGATGGCATGCGTGCTGATGGTGCCGCCGAACAGCGTGTAGCCGTCGGGCTTGGCCTTGGCCACGTAGCTCGCGCCCACGGCGCCGGCCGCGCCAGGCTTGTTGTCGACCACCACCGGCTGGCCCAGGGTTTCCGAGAGTTTTTGCGACAGGGTGCGGCCTATGACGTCGGTGGAACCACCGGGCGTGAAAGGCACGACGTAAGAGATCGGCTTGGTGGGCCAGCCCGGCGTGGTGGTGTCGCCGGCGGCCAGCGCGCGCAGCGGCAAGGACGCGGAAAGCGCCGAAAGGCCCAGGCCGCCCAGGCTGCCCAGCGCCGTGCGGCGCGTGAAGTGAGTGCTCATCTTTTTGTCTCCTGATGTTTTAGGGCCCCTGCCCGTCCGGCGGACGTTCCGGGTCTTGATCGAACGCTTATGTTAGCGCTAACAAATGAGGATGTTAATGAGCAAAACCTGTGCCGTCAAGTCAGGCGCTGGCTCTTTCGATAATGGAAAACCCGAGGTCGCGGACCTTGGGACCGGGGTCCAGGCCCTCGACGCGGTCCAGGATAAAACGCGCTGCCTGGCGGCCTATGGAGGTGCCGTCTATGCGCACGGTGCTGAGCGCGGGATGGGTGTGCGCGGCAAAGGGCATGTCGCCGAAACCCATGACCGCCACGTCGCCCGGCACCGTCATGCCCATGGCCTGCACTTCGGTGATCACGCCCTGCGCGATCACGTCCGAGCCGCAGAACACCACGTCGGTCTGCCCATGCCCGGCCCACAGCTGCGCGAAGCCGGACCGCCCGTTGGCCAGCGACGAGGGCGCGGGCACCATGCAGGCGGGAATCGCGGGCACGCCCAGCGCCGCGAAGCGCTGCTCGAAACCCGTGCGCCGCAGCATGGCGCGCTGGTCGTCGGCGGTGATCAGCGCGGGTTTGCGGTAGCCCTTGCGGTAGAGGTAGTCGGCCACTTCGGCGCCGGCTTTCTCCTGTGAAAACCCGACGATCATGTCAATGGGCGTGGGCGTGATGTCCCAGGTTTCGACGATGGGAATGCCCGAGGCCAGCAGGCGGCGCCGGCCCTCGGAAGAATGCATGATGCCGGTCAGCACGATGCCGTCGGGCCGGCGGCCCACGATGGCGTCGATCAGCGCGTCTTCGCGCGCGCCGCTGTAGCCGCTCTGGCCCAGAATCAATTGGCAGCCGGCCTCGGCCAGCGCGTCGGTCAGCGCCTGTATGGTTTCCAGGAACACCGGCCCGGCGATGGTGGGCACCAGCGCCGCCACCAGGCGGCTGCGGTTGGATGCCAGGCCGCCGGCGACCAGGTTGGGCACATAGCCGCTGCGCGAAATCGCGCCGCGCACGCGCTCCAGCGTTTCGGGCGACACCGCCGCCGGCGTGTTGAGCGCGCGCGACACCGTGATGGCCGAAACACCGGCCAGGCTGGCCACGTCGCTGAGGGTGATGCCGCCGGTGCCGGGGCGCGGGGCGCGCTTGGCTTTTCGCAGCGTCTCTGAGGGTGACTTCATGCCCCGGATGTTAACGCTAACCTGGCCCGCAGCGGCCGTTCATTCCTCATCCAGGCCGAACTCCCGCCTGAAGGCATCGCAAAATTCAGCGCTGCCGCTGAGGGACAAGGTGACAGTGTGCCGCGGCTTGCCGGGCGGATCGGCAAGTACCGTCACCGCGCGCGCCGCTTCGTCGTAAAGCAACACCTGCGGCGCCGTGTATTCGAGCAGGCCGTGCAGGTCGTAGTCCCAGTCAAAGCCTTCGTCGAGCGGGCCGCGCCGGCCCGGGAATTGCGCATGTGCCCAGTCCAGCACCCGCACGACCTCGGCATGCACGGCCGGCGCGCGCTCCGGCCAGGTGGAGGCCACGGCCTCCATCGAACCTGTGCCGTCGGTATCTTCGGCATATCCAAAGCTGAGGTAACGCAGGCTCATGGGATTGCCCCCTCCGTATCAGTAAGTACCCTGGTAGGCCCCGCCGTCGGCCAGCACGTTCTGCCCGGTCATGTAGCCGGCTTGCTGGCTGCAGAGGAAAGCGCAAATGCTGCCGAACTCCTCGGGCGTGCCGAAACGCTGGGCGGGGATATTCTTGCGCCGCGCATCCATGACGGCTTCCAGAGGCTGGCCGCTTTTTTGGGCGACGCTGCTGAAGTTGTCGCGCAGGCGGTCGGTCTCGAAGGCGCCGGGCAGCAGGTTGTTGAAGGTCACGCCCTGCGCCGCGAGCTTGCTGCGCGCCACGCCGGCCACAAAACCGGTGAGGCCGCTGCGCGCGCCGTTGGACAGGCCAAGGATGTCGATGGGCGCCTTGACCGCGCTGGAGGTGATGTTGACGATGCGCCCGAAGCCGCGCGCGGCCATGCCGTCGACCGTGGCCTTGATGAGTTCGATCGGGGTCAGCATGTTGGCGTCCACCGCCTTGATCCAGGTGTCGCGGTCCCAGTCGCGGAAGTCGCCGGGCGGCGGGCCGCCGGCATTGGTCACCACGATGTCGAAGTCCTTGCGCACCGCGAACACCGCGGCGCGGCCTTCCACGGTGGTGATGTCGGCCGCGACGTATTGCACGCTGGCACTCGCCGGCCTGGCCTTGTCGGCCGTCAGCTGGGCGGCCGCGGCCCGCAGCACTTCCTCCCCGCGCGCCACGATCAGCACATGCGCGCCTTCGCGCACCAGCGCCTGCGCGCAGCCCAGGCCCAGACCCTTGCTCGCGCCGCACACCAGCGCCCATTTGCCTGCTATACCCAAATCCATAATAATTCCTTGATGACAACACGGGGGGAGAGCGGCTGATGATACTGAGTAAATCCAACATGCAGGCGGGGGTGGTTATCCCCTTGCTGCTGGCCGCCCTGCTGGCCTTCGGCGCCGCGGCCCAGGCCCAGCCGCAGGGCGAAGCGGTGCTCATCAAGCGCGCGGCGCAGTTGCGCGACGGCCCGGGCGACACGGCCCGCAGCCTGGCGCCGCTGCCGGTGCAGACCTCGGTGACACGCCTGGGCGAGCGCCAGGGCGCCTGGATCAAGGTGCGCACGGCCGACGGCACCAGCGGCTGGGTGCACATGTTCGACATCACCTCGGCCAGCGCGCCATCGGGCGGCGCCGGAACCGGCGCGCTGCGCAGCCTTTCAAGCTTTTTCAACAAGGGCAGCGCGCAGACGCCTTCCAGCACGGTGTCCACCTCCACCGTCGGCATACGCGGCCTGGGCGCCGAAGACCTGGCCAATGCGCAGCCCAACCTGGCTGCGGTGGCGCAGGCCGACGCCAACCGCGTGAACGCCGCGCAGGCCCGGCAGTTCGCCGGCGGCGCCTCGCTCAGCAGCCGGCAGGTCGAGCCGCTGCCGGTGCCCGCGCCGCCGCCGGCCGCGCCCGGCGCCGCCGGGCCCGACCAGTACAGCCGCTGACAAAGCAACGACAAAAAAACAGGAGGCATCGACATGCATCTTCACCACTTCGGCCGCGCGGCTCCTTCCCTGGCCCTCCTGGCGCTCCTCGCCGGCCTGGCCTCCCCCGCTGCCCAGGCGCAGGACGCGGGCAAGGCGCTGGGCGGCCTGTTCCAGTCGCTGATACGCCCCGGCCAGCCCGCGCAGCCGGCACCGCAACCCAACTCGCCGTCCGGCATCGCCGGCGCGCTGCTGGGCGCCAGCCTGGCGCCGGCGGGCGCGCAGCAGGCGGCCCAGGGCGGCGACCTGGTGCAGCTGCTGTCGCAGTCGCTGGACCAGATCGACGAGCCGCGCGAGATCCAGATCGGCCAGCAGCTGGCCGCCGTGCTGCTGGGCAGCAAGCCGCTCTACCCCGACATGGCCCTGCAGCGCTACGTCAACCAGCTGGGCCGCTGGATCAGCCTGCAGTCGTCCCGCCCCGACCTGCCCTGGACCTTCGCCGTCCTCGACGACCCGGGCTTCAACGCCTTCGCCACGCCGGGCGGTTATGTGTTCGTCACCAAGGGCTTGATAGACCGCGTCGCCGACGAAGGCGAGCTGGCCGGCATCCTGGCCCATGAGATCACCCACGTCACGGCCAAACACCACCTGATCGCGATGAACAAGGCCGCGCGCGCCGGCCTCTTGACGCAGGTCATCGGCTCGCAGCTCAAGAACGACCTGGGCGGCCTGGTGTCCTCGCAGCTGCTGGCGCTGGGACGCAACATGTACACCAAGGGGCTGGACCAGCAGGATGAATTCGACGCCGACCGCAGCGGCGTGGCCCTGGCCACGCGCGCGGGCTTCGACCCCTACGGCCTGGTCGCGGTGCTGCAGCAGTTGCGCACCGCCGCACCCGACGACGCGCTGTTCGCCTTGTCGCTGAGCACGCACCCGCCCGCACAAACGCGTTTGAACCAGCTGGAACAAGCCATGGGCACGCGCCTGGACGCCTATGCCGGCCAGCCGGCCGTCACGGTGGCGCAGCGCGTGAGTGCTTCGAACCGCCGGCCCACGGCAGCCCAGGCACCTGCAAAGCCATCAGCCAAAAAATAAAAAGCCCGACCGCTGCGAAGGTGTGGAGGCTTATGCCAGCCGGGGCCGCGGAACCGGCTTTGCCGGGCCGCAGGCGCAGCGCCCCCTCGGGGGCAGGGAGCTACACGAAGTGAGCGACCGTGGGGGCTCTATCTGGTTCTGGTGAACACAAAGATGCCGGCAATCACCAGCGCCGTCCCCGCCGCCACCCAGGCCGTGAACGGCTCACCCAGAATCAGCACGCCCATCAGGATGGTGGACATGGGCCCCACCATGCCGGTCTGCGCGGCCATGCCGGCGCCTATGCGCTCGATGGCCATCATCACCATGAGCACGGGCACGGCGGTGCACAGCGTCGCATTGAGCAGCGACAGCCAGATCACCTCGGGCGCGACGGCGGCGGCGCTCATGGGCCGCAGCAGCACGAACTGCAGCAGGCAACACAGGCACGCCACCGTGGTGGCCAGGCCCACCAGGCGCAGCGCGCCCAGGCGCCTGACCATCTCGCCGCTGTAGACCAGGTACAGCGCGTAACTTACCGCGCTCAGGAACACCAGCAGCGCGCCCCAGGCCGCGTCGGCGCCCTGCAGCGTGATCTCGTGGCCGAACACCAGCACCACGCCGCAATAGCTGATGGCCATGCCGATGATCTGCGGCGCGCTGACGCGGCGCTTGTACATCACCAGGCCCAGCAGCAGCACCAGCGTGGGGTTGAGGTAAAGAATCAGGCGCTCCAGCGAGGCGCTGATGAAAGCCAGCCCGGCGAAGTCCAGAAAACTCGCCAGGTAGTAACCCGTGAAGCCCAGCCACAGCACGCCCAGCCAGTCCTTGCGCGTGAGCGCCGCCTTGCCGCGGCTGGCCCACCAGGCCATCACCGCGAAGATGGGCAGCGCGAACAGCATGCGGTACATGATCAGGGTGACCGCATCCACGCCGTAGCGGTAAGCCAGCTTGACGATGATGGCCTTGCCGCTGAAGGCGATGGCGCCGAAGGTGGCCAGCAGCAGGCCGGGGACCAGGCTTTTGGGCTCTGCCGGGGTCGCGGGAAGCGTCGGGGTTGTGGGGGTGTGGGGTGATGGACTCAAAATCGCTTCTTAAAAACCCACGGCCTGGCCGTCGCGCCGCGCATCGCTGGCCGCCACATAACCTTCAACCTTGGGGTTGCCGGCGCGCCAGATGAACTGGCCCGCGCCGAAATCCTGGTAGGAGTCGTTGATGACTTCCATGCGGTGGCCGCGTCCGGCCAGGCCCTGCACCGTGCCCGCGTCCATGGCGGACTCGACGTTGATCTCCAGGCCCGCGTTGTAGCGCCAGCGCGGCGCATCGCAGGCGGCCTGCGGGTTCTGGCCGTAGTCCAGCATGCGCACCAGCGTCTGCATGTGGCCTTGCGGCTGCATGTTGGCGCCCATCACGCCGTAGCTCATCACCGGCTGCCCGTCCTTGCTCACGAAGGCCGGGATGATGGTGTGGAAGGGCCGCTTGCCCGGCGCGACCTGGTTGGCGCCCGGCTGCAGGCTGAAGCCGTGGCCGCGGTTTTGCAGGCTGACGCCGAATTCGGGCTCGACGCAGCCCGAGCCGAAGCCCATGTAGTTGCTCTGGATGAAGCTCACCATCATGCCGTCTTCGTCGGCCGCCGTGAGGTAAATCGTGCCGCCCTTGACGGGGTTGCCCGCGCCAAAGTCCTGTGCCTTTTTCATGTCGATCAGTTTGGCACGGGATGCGAGGTAGGCGTCATCTAGCATTTGCTCGGCCGTCACCGCCATTGACGAGGGCTCGGCCACATAGTTGTACACGTCGGCAAAGGCCAGCTTCATGGCTTCGATCTGCAGGTGCTGCGAATCCACGCCGTCGACCGGCATGCCGGCCACGTCGAACTTGTCCAGGATGCCCAGCGCGATCAGCGCGGCAATGCCCTGGCCGTTGGGCGGGATCTCATGCAGCGTGTAGCCGCGGTAGTCCCGGCCTATGGGCTTGACCCATTCGGGTTTGTAGTTCTCAAAGTCTTTGGCGGTGATGCTGCCGCCGTTCTGCGCGGAGAATTTTTCAATCGCCTGGGCAATCGCACCGCCGTAATAGGCCATGCCCTTGGTCTCGGCAATCGCGCGCAGAGCCTTGGCCGCGGCCTTGAACTGGAACAACTCGCCCACATTCGGCGCGCGGCCCCAGGGCAGGAAGGACTGCGCGAATCCCGGGAGCGACTTGAGTTCGTCCGTAGCGGCCGCCCACTTCTGCTGCACCACGGTCGGCAACAGGTAGCCGCGCTCGGCGATTTCGATGGCCGGCTCCATCAGGTCGGCAAAGGGCAGCTTGCCGAAGCGCTCGCTCAGCGCCATCCAGCTGGCGACCGCGCCCGGCACGGTGACCGAATCCATGCCGCGCTTGGGCGGCGTCTGTGCGTCGGCGCCGTACTTGCGCTGGAAGTACTCCGGCGTCCAGCTCTGCGGCGCACGGCCCGAGGCATTGAGGCCGTGCAGTTCCTTGCCGTCCCACAGGATGCAGAAGGCATCGCTGCCCAGGCCGTTGCTCACCGGCTCGACGATGGTCATGGCGGCCGCCGCCGCAATGGCTGCATCGACCGCGTTGCCGCCCTTGAGCATCATGCGCAGGCCGGCCTGCGCGCCCAGCGGGTGCGAGGTCGACACGACGTTGCGCGCGAACAGCGGCAGGCGGGTGGAGGTGTAGGGGTTGCCGAAGTTGAAGTTCATGGCGGGATTATCCAGGGTTTAAAACAAAGGGAACGGCGCCCGGAAGGCCCGCGGCCAGGCGTCAGAGGGCGGCGGGAGTGCAAGCCGCGGCGGCGGCCGACAGGCGCGCAGCCGCCATGCGCGCCGACAGCAAATGGTTGCGCATCTCCTGCCCGGCCGCCTCGGCATCGCCCGCCAGGATGGCATTGACCACGCGGCTGTGCTCAAGGACGGATTCTTCCAGCCGCTCGTGCCTCGCGAACTGGCCGCGCCGGAAGGGCATCACGCGGTCCCGCAAGGCGCCCGTGGTTTCCTGCAGGAAGGGGTTGTGCGCGCCCGCGAACACCAGCGCGTGGAATTCACGGTTGGCGCGGTCATACAGCTCCATGTCGCGCTCGCGCGCGGCCTGCCGGCCCAGCGCGTGGCAGGCGCGCAAAGCCTCGCGCTCGGGCAGCGTCATGCGCAGCGCGGCATAGCGGGCGCAGGAGGACTCGAGCTCAGCGATGGCCTCGAACATCAGGTCCAGGTCGGCGGAGGTCAGGCTGCGCACCACCGAGCCGCGGTGCGGGCGGTAGTTGGCCAGGCCGGTGGCGGCCAGTTGCTTGAGCGCCTCGCGCACCGGGGTGCGCGAAACGCCGCAGCGGCTGGCAATGGCTTTTTCATCCAGGTGCGTGCCGGGCGGCAACTGGCCCAGCACGATTTCATCGGCCAGGCGGCTGAAGACGCGCTCGCACAAGCTGCCCTGGCCCGCCAGCGGATGCGCGGTCACGGCCGTCATGGCAACATCGCCGCCGGTGTCGCCGGATGCCAGCAGGCAGCCTGGTGCGTGCCGTGCGCTGCCAGTTCAGGCACGCGCGCGCGGCAGACCTCGCTGCCGGCATTGCAGCGCGGCGCAAAGGCGCAACCGGCGGGCAGTTGCGCCAGGTCGGGCGGCGCGCCGTCAATCGCCGGCAACGGCCGGCCGCGCATGCCGGGCATCACGGTGGAGCCCATGAGGCCGCGGGTGTAAGGGTGCTCGGGCCGCGCAATGACGTCGGCCACACGGCCCTGCTCCACGATGCGGCCGGCGTACATGATGGCCAGGCGGTCCGAGATCTCGACCGCCGCACCTATGTCGTGGGTGACAAAAATCACCGACATGCCGAGCTCGCGCTGCAGCTCGCGCAGCAGCAGCAGGATCTGGATCTGCACCGTCGCGTCCAGCGCCGTGGTGGGCTCATCGGCCAGCAGCAGCCTGGGCTTGCAGCACAGCGCCAGGGCAATCATGGCGCGCTGGCGCATGCCGCCCGACAGCTCATGCGCATAGGCCTGCATGCGCCGTGCCGCCTGCGGAATCTGCACGCGCTCCAGCATCTGCAGCGCGCGCGCGCCGGCGGTTTTCGCGTCCACCGCCTCGTGGGCGCGGATCATCTCGACCATCTGCCGGCCTATGGTGTAGACCGGGTCGAAGGCCAGGCCCGACTCCTGAAACACCATGGACACCACGGCGCCCCGGTAGCGGTTCAGCGCCGCGCCCTGCAGGGCCAGCACATCCTGGCCGTCCACCAGGATGCGGCCTTGCACCCCGGTGGTTTTGGGCGGGTTCAGCCGCAGCAGGGTGCGCAGCGTGACGCTTTTGCCCGAGCCCGATTCGCCGAGCAGGCCCAGCGTCTCGCCTTGCGCCAGTTCCAGGTTCACGCCGTGCAGGGCCTGCACGGTACGCTCGCCCCTGAAGGTGACGTTCAGGTCCTGCACCGACAGCAGAGGGGGAAGAAGGGGCGCCGTCATGAAGCCCCCTGCATCGACGAAGACGGTAGAGCCGGCGCGGCCGAATGCCCGGACCCCGCGACCGCCATGTGGCAGGCGACCTCATGCGTTGTTGCCGCCGCCGACCATGCGCCCAGCACCGGGGCCGCGCCGGCGCACACCGCTTCGGCTTTCGGGCAACGGTCGCGAAAGCGGCAGCCGCCGGGCGGGCTGATGGGGTTGGGCGGGTCGCCGGCCAGCGGCGCCCGGGTGGTGCGGCGCGCCGGGTCCATGGACGGCACGGCCGACAGCAGCGCCTGCGTGTAGGGATGGCGGGCCGCGGCGTAAATCTGCTCCACGGGGCCGACCTCCACCACCTGGCCGAGGTACATCACCATCACGCGGTCGCACAGGTAATGCACCACGTGCAGGTCGTGCGAAATAAAGATGTAGGTCAGCCCATGCTCGGCCTTGAGCGCCTGCAGCAGGTTGAGCACCTGCGCCTGCACCGATTTGTCCAGCGCCGCGACCGCCTCGTCCAGGATCAGCAGGCGCGGCTCCAGCGCCAGGGCCCTGGCGATATTCACACGCTGGCGCTGGCCGCCCGACAGCTCGTGCGGGTAGCGGGCCGCGAACTGCGCGGCGCGCAGGCCCACGCGCTCCAGCAAATCATGGGCACGCGCCAGCGCCGCGGCCGCGCCCACGCCGTGCACGCGCGGGCCGAAGGCGATCGTGTCTTCCACCGTCATGCGCGGGTTCAGCGAGGCAAAGGAATCCTGGAACACCATCTGCAGGCCGCGCCGGTAGTCCTGCAGGGACACGCCGCCGAATTCGCCCACGCCCTCGCCGTCGAACACCAGCTTGCCGGCGTCGGGCGCCACCAGCCGCGCGACCAGGCGGGCGGTGGTGGACTTGCCGCAGCCCGACTCCCCGACGATGCCCAGCGTTTCCCCCTTGGCCACCTCGAAGCTCACGCCGTCGACCGCGTGGACGGCGCGCCGCGGGCGCACCCAGAAGGGGTCGCGCACCGGGAAGTGCTTGACCAGGCCGCGCACGGCCAGCAGGGGCTGCGCCGGGCCGCCCCGGTCGGGCGTGGGAAGCAGGGCCGCCTCGGGCGGCGGGGGTGTGGGGATGGTCATGGGAAGGCTCATGCGGATTCAGCGGCGCAGATCCATGGCCGAGCGTATGCCGTCGGCCAGCAGGTTGAAGCAGATCGAGGTGATGAAAATCATCGCGCCGGGCAAGGCCGCCACCAGCGGGTTGTTGAAGATGGCGGAGCGCAGGGTGTTGAGCATCAGGCCCCATTCCGCTTCCGGCGGGCGAACGCCCAGTCCCAGGAAGGACAGGCCCGACGCCAGGATCATGCAGACGCTGATCAGGCCGGTGGCATAGACGAACACCGGGCCCAGCACGTTGCCCAGCACCTGCAGGCGGATGATGGCCAGCGCGCCGGCGCCGCTCATGCGCGCGGAATCGATGTAGTCAAGCCGGGCCACCTGCGTCGTCACGCTTTCGGCCACCCGGGCAATCTGCGGAATGAAGACGATGGTCAGCGCCACCAGGCTGTTGCTCATGCCCGGGCCCATGGCGCCTGAAATCGCCACCGCCAGCAGGACCGAGGGAAACGCATAAAAGACGTCCAGCGTGCGCATGACCGCCATGTTGACCTTGCCGCCCAGGAAGCCGGCCGTCACGCCGATGGCGGTGCCGATCACAAAGGCCAGCGCCACCGGCACGATGCCCATGGTGAGCGACAGCCGCCCGCCGTAAATCAGGCGGCTCAGCAGGTCGCGGCCCAGCTCGTCGGTGCCCAGCCAGTTGCCCGCGCTGCCCACCGGCAGCAGGCGCTTGAGCATGCTGGTCTTGAATGGATCGGCCGGCGCGACCCAGGGCGCGAACACCGCCGCCAGCACCAGCAGCAGCAGGATGGCCGCGCACGCCATGGCCAGGCGGTCGCGGCGAAGCCGCCGCCATACCGACAGCCAGTAGCCGGCACTGGCGGCCTGCGGCGGCAGCACAAACGCCGGCGCGGCCGCGGGCAAGGAGTGGGAAACGGTCGCCGGCATCAGGGTCCTTGTAAAACGGGAAAGGCTTGCAAAATTCCGCGCCGCTTCACGCCCGGCGCATGCGCGGGTCTATCAGCGGCTGCAGCACGTCCACCAGCAAATTGAGCGCCACAAAAAACATGCACAGCACCAGGATGGTTCCCTGCAGCAGCGGAATGTCGCGCTGGAAAATCGCGGTGTTCAGCAAAAATCCCGTGCCCGGCCAGGCAAAAACGGTTTCGACCAGGATGGAGCCGCCCATCAAATACCCCAGCTGCAGGCCGGCCACCGCCAGGATGGTGGGCAGCGCATTTTTGGCGACGTGCCGGAACACCGCCACGCGGCCCAGGCCGCGCGCCCACAGCGCCGTCACGAACTCCTGCTGCAGCGTCTCGGCCACCAGCGCCCGCACGGTGCGCGTCACGATGCCCATGGGAATCACGCACAGCGTCACGCCGGGCAGCACCAGGTGCCTGAAGTGCGCCCAGTCCCAGGCCCAGCCGTTGCCGCCGTCGGCGGAACTGCCCGGCCCGGCGCCCATGGCGGGCAGCCAGTCGAGCCAGACGGAAAACACAATGGTCAGCACCAGCCCCAGCCAGTAGTGCGGCACGCTGACCCCGAGCACCGACAGCCCGCTGGCCAGCCGGTCCGCCCAGCCGCCTATGTGGTTGCCGGCGATGGCGCCCAGCGCCACGCCCGAGACCATGCCCAGCAGCGCGGCGAAAGCGGCCAGCATCAAGGTGTTTTTCACCGCGGCAAACACCTCGGTGCGCACCGACCGGCCCGAGGCGATGGACACGCCCAGGTCGCCGCGCACGGCGCGCGCCAGCCACAGCCCGTACTGCACGGGCAGGGGCTTGTCCAGGCCGTAGGCGGCCTTGAGCGCCGTCACGACTTCGGCCGGCGCATCGGCCGGCGCAATCGCGTTGAGCGGATCGCCGGGCGCGATGTAGACCAGCAGGAAAGACAGCAGCGTCACGCCCAGCGCGATCGGCAGCGTATAAAAAAGGCGGCGAAGCAGGTAGGCGAACATGCGGGGCTTCAAAAGAAAAGAGACGGCCCGGGCACTTCGGCGCCCGGGCCGGGGCCGGTCACATGCCGATGGTGGTCAGGTCCTGGAACCAGTGCTGGGCCTGCACGAACTGCTTGACCTTGGGCGACAGCGCGTGCGGGTTCACGTCATGCACCACCCACAGCATCAGCGCCTGGTCCACCATGGTCTGGTGAATGCTGGCCAGGAGGGCGTCCTGCGTCTTCACGTCGAACGTGGTGCGGATCTTGTCCACGGTCGCGTCCACTTTCGGGTCGGAGAAATTGCCCCAGTTCACGCCGTTGGGCGCGATGTAGCGGCTGTCGACGAAGCGCGTCAGCGCATAGAACGGGTCGGACGTGACGTAGCCGAGGTTGATGGCGCTGATGCCCTTGCCGGCGCTCATGTCGGCCTTGGCGCCGCTGCGCCAGTGCAGGTAGAGGTTTTCCAGTTCCACCACTTCGAACTCCAGCGAAATGCCGATTTCCGCCAGGCTTTGCTGGATGTATTCATTCATGGGCAGCGACAGCATCTGCCCGGTGCCGCCCTGCGCGATGATGACCTTGGCCTTCAGCGGCTTGGCCTTGGAATAACCCGCCTGCGCCATCAGCGCCTTGGCCTGCGGCAGGTCGTACTTGATGTCGAAGGCCGGCTTGCCGAACCAGGGGCTGGAGGCGTCGATCTGGCCCTTGGCCGGCGTAGCCAGGCCGTTCAGCAGCTTGACCACCTCGTCGCGGTTGATCGCCAGGTTGGCGGCCTTGCGCACGCGGATGTCGGTCCAGGGCGAGCCCGGCAGGGTGCTGAAATGGTAGGGCCACACATGCGGCGTGACGTTGCTCACCACCCTGAAGCCGCCCTTCTTGAGCTGCTCCAGCACGTCGGGCGGCGGCGTCTCGATCAGGTCCACCTGGCCGCTGAGCAGGGCGTTGGCGCGCGTCAGCGCTTCTGGAATCGGCAGCAGGATGATGCGGTCGGTTTTGGCCAGGCGTTTGGTGTCCCAGTAGCCCGTGTTCTTGACCAGCTCGGCGCGTTCGCGCGGCACCAGCTTGTCGAGCCGGAACGGGCCGGTGCCCGAAGGCTGGAAGGCCACCTTGGCCCAGTCCTTGTCCATTTTTTCCCACTGCGCGGGGCTGGAGATCAGGAACCACGGCAGCTGGTACGGAAACAGCGCGTCCACGTCCTTGGTGATGACCTCGACCGTGAGCTCGCCGGTTTTTTTATAGCTGGCGATCGACGGGATGCGCGGCCGCACCTGGGCGCTCTGCTTGGCATCGAACTGCGGCGACTTGTCGTTGAGCACCTTTTCCAGGTTCCACAGCACGGCATCGGCATTGAAGTCCGAACCGTCGTGGAACTTCACGCCCTTGCGCAGGCTGAAGGTCCACTTTTTCGGGTCCTTGGGGTCGCTCTTCCATTCGGTCGCCAGGCCCGGCACCAGCTTTCCGGGGCGCGTTCCGATGTTGGACTCCCAGGCGACCAGCGGGTCGTAAATCGTGTGGCCGGTGAACTGGTAAGCCCCGGCGCCGCGGTCGGGCTGCCCGGTGGTCAGCGGGATGTCCGCCATGGAGATCCCGTAGCGGGCCACGGTTTCGGCGATGGCCCCGTGGGCGAATGCCGCGGCCAGCGGAAGGGCCAGCGCGATGCGATGGACTTGCTTGAACACAGAAAGCATGGAGAGCTCCGCAAGGTTGAGAATGACCTTGCGATGCATGCAATGTGCCAGTCCGGCTCCGGCGCCGCATGTTTATTTCAAGCGCCTGTTTTTATTGGATTTATTCCGTTTTGCACTTTGAAACCGCCCCGCCCGGCGGCCTGCCCGTGCCGCGCTGTTGTGCGCGGGCACTAAGCATGTGCATGCATCTTCACAAACGCCTGCGTATCAATCCGCGGTGATTTTCCGTTCGGTAATGATTTTTCTCCACTTGGCGGTATCCGCCCTGACCATGGCCGCAAAGGCCGCCGGCGTGCCGCCCGTGGGTTCCGCGCCCAGCTTGGCGAAACGGTCCTTCACGTCGGCCTCGGCCAACGCGGCGTTGAGGGCCTGGTTGACCTTGCCCGCCAGCTCCGGCGGCATGCCCTTGGGGCCGTACACGCCGAACCAGGTGACCGACTCGAAGCCCGGCAGGGTTTCCGCCACCGTCGGCATGTCGGGCGCGAGCGAGGTGCGCTTGAGCGAGGTAACCGCGAGCGCCCGCAGCTTGCCGTCCCTGACGTGGGGCATGCCGGTGACGAAGGAATCGAACAGCACGTCGACCTTGCCGCTGATCAGGTCCGGCATGGCCAGCGCCGTGCCGCGGTAGGGAATGTGCAGCATGAAGGTGCCCGACTGCGCCTTGAAATACTCGCTGGTCAGGTTGACGATGGTGCCGTTGCCGCTGGAGGCATAGTTCAGCCGCCCCGGGTTCTTGCGCGCATGCTCGATGAATTCCCGCATGTTTTTGGACGGCGACGAATTCGGCACCAGCACCACGTTGGGCGAGCTCGCCACGTAGGCAATCGGCGTGAAGTCGGTCTCGGCGTTGTAGGGAATTTTCGGGTTGATGGCCGGGCCTATGCTGTGCGTGCTGGAGGTAGCCAGCAGCAGCGTGTAGCCGTCGGCCGGCGCCTTGGAAGCCGCGTCGGCGCCTATGGTGCCGCCGGCGCCCGGGCGGTTGTCGACGATGACCGTCTGGCCGATTTTTTCGCCCAGCTTTTGCGACAGGGCGCGCGCCAGGATGTCGGTCGCGCCGCCGGCCGGGAAAGGCACGATCATGCGTATCGGTTTGGAGGGATAGCTCTGGGCCAGGACGGGTGCCGTGAATGCCAGGGAAAAAGCCGCTGAAAAAGCCGCCGCGAGGTGAATGATATGTGTACGTTTCATCCAGCGATTGTGCAACGGTTTTGCGTGCCCACTCGCTTGCAAACAGGCAAAACAAAAGGCACCCGAAGGTGCCTTTTGTGCTTGGGTGCCGCGTGCGCTTTCGCGCCGGCTGCGTGAGAATCACTCCTCGACGAAAGCTTCTTCGCGCTTGTTCTTCACCGTCGGCAGCAGCACGATGATCAGCAGCAGCAAGGCGGCGCCCAGCAGGCCGGCCGACAGCGGACGCGTCACGAACACGCTCCAGTCGCCGCGCGACAGCAGCAGCGCACGGCGCAGGTTTTCTTCCATCATGGGGCCCAGGATGAAGCCCAGCAGCAGCGGCGCGGGTTCGCAGCCGAGCTTGACGAAGAGGTAGCCGATCACGCCGAAGATGCCCACCATCCAGATGTCGAAGGTGTTGTTGTTCGTCGAGTACACGCCGATCGCGCAGAACAGCACGATGGCCGGGAACAGGTAGCGGTAAGGCACGGTCAGCAGCTTGATCCACATGCCGATCAGCGGCAGGTTCAGGATCACCAGCATCGCGTTGCCGATCCACATCGAGGCGATCAGGCCCCAGAACAGTTCGGGGTTGCTGGTCATGACCTGCGGGCCCGGCTGGATGTTGTGGATGGTCATCGCGCCCACCATCAGCGCCATCACGGCGTTGGGCGGGATGCCCAGCGTCAGCAGCGGGATGAAGGAGGTCTGCGCGCCGGCGTTGTTGGCCGACTCGGGCGCGGCCACGCCGCGGATGTTGCCCTGGCCGAAAGGCACTTCGCCCGGCTTGGACTTGATCTTCTTTTCCAGCGCGTAGGCCGCGAAGGCCGCCAGCAGCGCGCCGCCGCCCGGCAGGATACCCAGGGCCGAGCCCAGGAAAGTGCCGCGCAGCACGGCCGGCAGCATGTTCTTGAAGTCTTCCTTGGTCGGGAACAGGCCGGACACCTTGGCGGTGAACACCTCGCGCTCATGCTCGGGCTGCGCCAGGTTGCTGATGATTTCGCCGTAACCGAACACGCCCATGGCGATGGTCACGAAGCCGATGCCGTCGGTCAGTTCGGGGATGTCGAAGCTGAAGCGGGCAACGCCGGAATTCACGTCGGTGCCGACCAGGCCCAGCAGCAGGCCCAGCACGATCATGGCAATCGCCTTGAGCAGCGAACCCGAAGCCAGCACCACGGCGCCGATCAGGCCCAGCACCATCAGCGCGAAGTATTCGGCGGGGCCGAACTTGAAGGCCAGTTCGGTCAGCGGCGGCGCGAAGGCCGCCAGGATCAGGGTGCCCACGCAACCGGCGAAGAAGGAACCCAGGCCGGCCGCGGCCAGCGCGGGCCCGGCCCGCCCTTTTCGGGCCATCTGGTAGCCGTCAATACAGGTGACCACCGAGGAGGATTCTCCCGGCAGGTTCACCAGGATGGCGGTGGTGGAGCCGCCGTACTGGGCGCCGTAATAGATGCCGGCCAGCATGATCAGCGCCGACACGGGCGGCAGCGCGTAGGTGGCGGGCAGCAGCATGGCGATGGTCGCCACGGGGCCGATGCCGGGGAGCACGCCGATCAGCGTGCCCAGAATACAGCCGATCAGGCAATACAGCAGGTTGATGGGCGTGAACGCGACGCCAAAACCTATCGACAGGTGGGATAGCAATTCCATTTTTTATATCTCCTTAGCCGATGAAGAACGGCCAGACCGGGAACTGCAGCTTGAGCAGGACGACGAAGGCGAGGTAGCTGCCGATGGCCAGCACCGTTGCCAGGATGAAGGTGTTTTTGACCTTCCAGCCGGTTTCGGCCATGCTGGAGATGAAGGTCAGCGCGTAGATCGCCACGATCATGCCCATGGCGGGAACCTTGATGCTGGGCAGGCCGGCCAGCAGGATGCCGAACACCAGGTTGGCCAGGATGATGAAGGACAGCGGCTTCCAGGCCCACTTGCCGATCTTGTCGCCGCCCACGGTTTCCACCACCAGCGCCTTGAAGGTGATGCCCGCGCCAAGCAGGGTCATCAGGATGCCCAGCATCAGCGGGAAGTAGCCCGGGCCCATGCGGGCGCCTTCGCCCACGTTGTAGGTAGTCGCACCCCATGCGAACGCCACCCCGACGCCCATGAACATGAGGCCGGAGAAAAAGTCTTTCTGACTTTTGATATTCACGGCTGTCTCCTCAATACGTTTAAAAAGAAAGAATCGGTGGATTGTGCATTCAATCCCCCGGGGGCGACATGTGGCTTTCACTTACCTTTCACTCTATCTTTCGCTTACCCCTCACTTACATGAAAGCCGGCCGGCGCGAAAAGCAGTGAAAACCCGTAGTGCCGCTGTTTTTTGGAGCCGTTCACAAAACCCAGCGAAGCGGTCCTGGCCAGGCGCGTCGCCGCAGACAGTACACCAGTACGGCAAGGCGGCGCAACAACGCCAGGAGAATTTTTGAGCGGCTCCTAGGAAAGCGGCGGCGTGGAGGCCAGCACTTCCTCTATGGTCGTCAGCCCCTCGGCCACTTTCAGCGCGCCGCCCAGCCGAAGCGGGCGCATACCTTCGCTGACCGCCTGGCGCCGCAGCGCGTCGATGTTGGGCTCTTTCGAAACCTTTTCCTTGAAGCCTTCGGTGACCGTGAGCAGTTCATACAGGCCCATGCGCCCGCGAAAGCCCGTCATGCGGCAGTCCACGCAGCCCACCGGCTTGTAGGGCCGGTAGCCGCCGCTGATCTGCCAGGGCTTGACCAGCTCGGCCAGGGTTTCGCGCGAGGCGTTCTCGTCGGGCACGCGGCAGCTGCTGCACAGGGTGCGCACCAGCCGCTGGGCCAGCACGCCCAGCAGCGTGGCGTTGATCAGGTAGGAGGGAACGCCCAGCTCCATGAGGCGCGAGACCGCCGACGGCGCGTCGTTGGTGTGCAGCGTGCTGAAGACCAGGTGGCCGGTGAGCGCCGCCTGCACCGCCATGTCGGCGGTTTGCAGGTCGCGGATTTCGCCCACCATGATGATGTCCGGGTCCTGCCGCATCAGCGCGCGCAGGCCTTCGGGGAAATCGAAATCCAGGTGCGCCTGCACCTGCGTCTGGTTGAAGGACGGCTCGATCATTTCGATCGGGTCTTCGATGGTGTTGACGTTGACCTCTTCGGTCGCCAGCCGCTTGAGCGTGGAATACAGCGTGGTGGTCTTGCCCGAGCCGGTCGGCCCGGTGACCAGGATGATGCCGTGCGGCCGCTTGACCAGCGCCTCCCAGCGCTCGGCATCGTGCTGCGCGAACCCCAGCGCATCCAGGCTCTTGACCGTGCTGTCCGGGTCGAAGATACGCATCACCATCTTCTCGCCGAAGGCCGTGGGCAAGGTGGACAGGCGCATTTCAACTTCGTCGCCACGCGGGTTGCGGGTCTTGATGCGGCCGTCCTGCGGGCGGCGCTTTTCGACCACGTCCATGCGGCCCAGCAGCTTGATGCGCGCCGTCATCGCGTTGTGCACGCCCATGGGCAGCTGGTAGACCGGGTGCAGCACGCCGTCGATGCGGAAACGGATCACGCCCTGCTCGCGGCGCGGCTCCAGGTGGATGTCGCTGGCGCGCTGGTCGAAGGCGTATTGCCAGAGCCAGTCCACCACCTGCACCACGCCCTGGTCGTTGGCGTCCAGCTGCTTGTTGCTTTTGTTGAGCTCCACCAGCTGCTCGAAGCTCGCCGTGCCGGAGCCGCCGCCCGCCTTGATCGCGGCCTTGACCGATTTGGCCAGCGCGAAAAATTCGGCGGTGTACTTGGTGATCTCCAGCGGGCTGGCCACCACCAGGCGCACGCTGCGCCTGGCCTGGCGCTCGACTTCCTGCACCCAGTCGGTGACGAAGGGCTCGGAGGTGGCGATCACCACCTCGGTCGGCGTGACCTGCACCGGCAGCACCTTGTGGCGCTCGGCGTACACGGCCGACATGGTGTCGGCCACCTTGCCCACGTCCACCTTGAGCGGGTCTATGCGCAGGTAGGAAAGGTGTGCCCGGCCCGCCAGCCACTGCGCGATGGTTTCCATGTCCAGCGGCTTGCCGTCCTCCAGGCGCGTCATGCCCACGCTGGCCAGCCGTATCAGCGGCGGCTGCGCGCTCTGCACCTGCGAGCAGCGCGCAATGGTGCGCTGCGCTTCGTTGGCGCTGATCACGCCGTCCTCGCTGAGCCACTCCACCAGCGTGCGCCAGTCGAGCGGGCCGGCATGGCCTTTTTTGGGGTGCGGGTCGCGGTGGGGCTTGGGGTGGGGCGCGGCGCTCATGGCTGGCACTGTACCCCATCCTTGGCGGGCTTAGAACCTTCCAGCGCGCCCCTTCAGGCCGCCGGCTTGAACAGCCGCAGCCACTTTTTGGCCGGCAGGTCCCAGCGCGACTCGATCACGCCGGCCTGCTGCAGGAGCTCGGCGCGCTCGGGCCGCGTGGGCTCGCGTTGGGCCAGCACCACGGTGTTGCCTTCGCGCGTCGGGGTGAAGGCCCACACCGCCTCGGGGCCGAAGGCTTCGGCGATCTTGGTCAGCGACTGCAGGTAGCTGGAGTCGCGTCCGAACAGGTTGACCGTCATCACGCCGTCCTCGGCCAGCAGTGCGCGGCAGTCGGCATAGAAGTCGGCGCTGTCCAGCACCGGCGCGGCCGCTTCATGGTCGTAGAGGTCCACGTGCAGCAAATCCACCGCGCCCTGGTGCGCGGGCTTTTTGATTTCCACGGAGGCATCGGCCTCGATGACGTGCAGCCGCAGGTCGTCGCGCGGCAGCTTGAACCAGACCCGGCAGGCCGTGACCACCTGCGGGTTGATTTCGATGGCCGTGGTTTTCATGCGCAGCTTCTTGTAGCAAAACTTGGTGAGGGCCGCCGAGCCCAGGCCCAGTTGCATCGCGTGTTTTTTCGGCAGGCCGGCGGCATCCATGAACAGCAGCCCGGCCATCATGCGCTGCACGTACTCCAGCTCGATGTCATAGGGCGCGTCGCGCAGCATGGAGCCCTGCACCCATTCGGTGCCCAGGTGCAGGAAACGCACGTCGCCGTAGTCGGAGAAATTGACTTCCGGCAATTCCACCGCAGCCTTCACCGTATCTTTTTCTTTTCTTTGCATCAAACCAGTCCGTGTTTTTCAAAAACTTCGCGCCAGGCCGCGAGTTTGCGCTCAAAACTCCAGGAGGCATTCGCCGGGCTGGTCGAGGGCAGCTTGTAAACCGGCAATCCCAGCGCCAATGTGTGCTTCGAATGCTTGTAGCTTTCACCGCCGTTGTGGGCCACCGCCTCCAGCGCCGGGCACAGGCGCCGCAGGCCCGCCAGGTCGTTCACCTCCGCGTTGCGGATCGCGCTGTCCAGGCTGCCCTCGCGTTCGCAGGCCGCATACACGTCCCACAGCCCCAGGCCTTTGGCCAGCAGCCATTCGCTGCGCGCCTGGTAGCCGCCAGGCCCCGTGTCCTGCGGGCCGGGCGGCCAGATCGCCTTGAGGATTTTCCAGAAATGGTTTTGCGGGTGGCCGTAATACTGCTGCGCCGCCAGCGAGGCCGCGCCCGGGAAGCTGCCCAGGATCAGCAAGCGTGTGTTGCCGGAGACCAGCGGCGCCAGGCCGGTCAGCGCCGGCGGTACCGGTGCCGCCTTCATCCGAGCAGCGCCCCCAGTTTGGGCAGCGCATGCCGCGCATTGGCCGTGGTCGCGGCGGCCAGCGCCTCCACGCTGATGCCGCGCAACTCCGCCACCTGCTGCGCAATGCGCGGCAGCTCGCCCGGCTCGTTGCGGCCCTGCGCTTTGCCGGCCTCGCGTTCGCCGGCGGTGGTGTAAATCCAGTGCGGCGGGATGTCGGGCGAATCGGTTTCCATCACGAGGGATTCCAGCGGCAGCTCGGCCGCCAGGCGCCGCAATTGCAGCGCCGGCTCGAAACTCACCGCGCCGCCAAAGCCCAGCTTGAAGCCCAGCTTCAGGAATTCGCCCGCCTGCTGTTCGCTGCCGTTGAACGCATGGCCTATGCCGTGCCAGCCGCCTTCGGGCGCCAGGTCGCGCAGGTGCTTGAGCAGCTTGTCGGCCGAGCGCCGCACGTGCAGGATCACAGGCAGGCCGTGCTTGCGCGCCAGCTTGAGCTGCTCGCGGTAAAAGTGTTCCTGGCGCTCGCGCATCGGGCTTTGCGTGAGCGCCGGCACAAAATAATCCAGGCCGATTTCACCAACCGCCACCAGCCGCGGGTCGTCACGCCTGAGCGTGAGTTCCGCGTCCAGCGCCGCCAGGTCGGCGTCATGGGCCTGCGGCACGCACAGCGGGTGTATGCCCAGCCCGTAGCTGTCGGAAAACCGGTGCGCCAGCAGCCGCACCGCCTCGAAGTTGAAGACACCCACCGCCGGGATCACGCAATGCGCCACGCCCTCGGCGGCCGCGCGCGCGCGCACCGCGTCCACGTCGGCGGCCAGTTCACCGGCGTCGAGGTGGCAATGCGTGTCTATCCAGGAGCTCATGCGCTGAAGTGGTGCGGTAAGAAGAAAGAAGCCATGAAGAAGCGGGCGGCAGCAAGGGATGCGGGGGTTGTCCGTGTCGCCGGAGATGTTGACACAGAAATGAAATCGGGACACGCTATGCTCTTTTCGGCGGACCGCCTGCCTCTTCAGGTCCCGGTCTTTTCAACTGATCTCCTGCTTCGTCACCCTTACTTCAACTGACAACCCAAGGAAAGCCAAATGAAATTATCCCGCCTGATGAGCCAGATTCTCGGCGCCGGCCTTGTTGCCACCAGCCTCAGCGGCACCGCATGGGCGCAAGACCAGAAGCTGCGCCTGATCACCTGGGCCGACTACGTGCCGGCCGAGGTCGTGGCGCAGTTCAAGAAGGAAACCGGCATCGACGTCGAACTCACCCTCTCGAACAACGAGGAAATGATCTCCAAGCTGCGCGCCACCGGCGGCGCCGGCTTCGACCTGGCCCAGCCCTCGCAGGACCGCATCACCGGCCCGCAGCAGGAATTCGGCATCTACAAGCCCATGGACCTCAGCAAGATCAAGTCCGAGCTCTTCATCCCCTCCATGCTGGAAGCCACCAAAAAGAACACCACGCTGGACGGCAAGGTCTACGGCCTGCCGCACATCTGGGGCACCGACGGCCTGGTCGTCAACACCAGGCTGGCCAAGATGACGGACTACCCCGACCTCTGCAAGGCCGACGTCAAGGGCAAGACCGCCGTGCGCCTGAAGCGCCCCACCCTGCTGGCCTTTGCCTTCGCTTCCGGCAAGGACCCGTTCGCGCTGTACAAGGACCCGAAAGCCTACGGCGCGCTGATGGACGAAGTCGGCAAGACCATGGTGGCCTGCAAGAGCAACATCAAGTTCTACTGGGACAACAAGGACCAGCTGCTCAACGGCATGCGCGCCGGCGAAGTCGTGGGCGCCATGATGTGGGACACAGGCGGCTGGAAACTCAATGCCGAAAAACCCGAGATCCAGTTCGTCGCGCCCAAGTCCGGCGCGCTCGGCTGGATAGACACCTTCGCCATCCCCGCCAAGGGCCGCAACGATGCCGCCGCCTACGCCTGGATCAACTTCAACATGCGCCCTGAAATCGCCGCCAAGGTCGCGGGCTCGGCCGGCAACTTCACCGCCTCCAAGGGCGCCGACCAGCTGGCCGACCCCAAGCTCAAGGCCCAGTTCGCCGCCAGCTTCCCCGAAGCCGCGCTGAAAAATGTGAAGTGGTACCCGGCCGTTCCCGCAGGCATTGAAGACATCGAAGGCCGCGTACTGGACCGTATTAAAGCTGCCAATTGAATAGCCCCCCTGAGTCGCTTCGCGCCTTCCCCCCAGGGGGACGAAAGCTGCGGCCCGGCAAAGCCGGTTCCGCGCTTTCACTGGCCTTTCGCTCTTTGTGTGCAAGCACCCGTCCGCTGGCGCACGCGGCAGATCACTAAAGCAGGCACGCCCACCCATGCACGCGGATTTGCAAGCCGAGCACGTCGGTAAAACCTACGCCGGCCAGCCCGCCGTGAAGGACCTGTCCTTCACGGTGGAGCGCGGCAGCTTTTTCTCCATCCTCGGCCCCTCGGGCTGCGGCAAGACCACGCTGCTTCGCATGATCGCCGGCTTCCTGTCGCCCGACGCGGGCCAGATCCACATAGGCGGCAAGCCCATGAACGGCGTGCCGCCCAACCAGCGGCCCGTCAACATGGTGTTCCAGCACCTGGCGCTGTTTCCCATGATGTCGGTCGGTGAAAACGTCGGCTACGGCCTGGCGCGGCGTGGCCTCTCGCGCAGCGACATCGCCGCCAAGGTGGGCGCCATGCTCGAACGCGTGAGCCTGCCCGGCATGCAGGACAAGCGCGTCGACCAGCTCTCGGGCGGCCAGCGCCAGCGCGTGGCCATCGCGCGCAGCCTGGTGCTGGAGCCCACGCTGCTGCTGCTCGACGAACCGCTGGGCGCGCTGGACCTGAAGCTGCGCGAACACATGAAGGTCGAGCTCAAGCAGCTGCAGGCGGCTTTCGGCACCACCTTTGTCTACATCACGCACGACCAGTCCGAAGCCCTGGTGCTGTCCGACCACGTGGCCGTGATGAACGCCGGCGGCTTCGAGCAGCTGGGCACGCCGCAGGAGCTCTATTACCAGCCGCAAACCCCGTTTGTCGCGGGCTTTGTGGGCGCCAACAACAAGCTCACCGGCAGCACCACGGCCGCGGGCGCCGAAGCCGGCAGCGTGGTGGCGCTCACCACCGGCGAAGGCCTGGCCCTGCGCGCGCGCGCCGCCGGCCGGCTGCAGGCCAACCAGGCGGTGCAGGCTTTTGTGCGGCCCGAAGCCATCAGCCTGGCGCGCGACGCCACCGAGCTACCCGCCAACCACACGGTGTACGCCGGCCAGGTGGAAAGCCTGCTGTTTGACGGCGCCAACTCGGCGGTGCTGCTGCGCGAAACCGCCAGCCGCACCGAATTCCGCATCGCCCTGCCGCAGACCGGCCGCTTCGCCGACCTGCGCATCGGCGAGACGGTGGCCTTCAGCTTCGACCCGGGGCAGGCCGTCTGCTTCGGCAACCGCTGAGGCTTCAACCATGCAAGCCGCGGCCGTCCTGCCCACCCCCAGCGACTCCGCGCCGGCCCAGGCCCGGCTGATCCTGTTCCTGCTGCTGGCCCCCGCGCTGATCTGGCTGGTCGGCCTCATCGTGCTGCCGCACATAGACCTGGCCGTGCTCTCGCTGCGCGAACGCATCGCGCCGCGCCAGTACGCGCCCAGCTTCGCGCAGTACCGCACCTTTATCGAAGAGCCCTTGTACTGGCACACCTTTGTGCGCACCGCGCTGATGTCCATCCTGGCCACGGGCATCACGCTGCTGCTGGCCTTCCCGATTGCCTGGACGATTGCCAAGCTGGTGCGCGGCCGCGCCAAGTCGCTGCTGCTGGTCATGTGCCTGATCCCCTTCTGGGTCAGCGAAACCGTGCGCACCCTGGGCTGGATGATTCTGCTGCGCGAATCCGGCGTGCTGCCCGCCGTGCTGGTGCAGCTGGGCATCACGGATACGCCTGTCGAGCTGCTGTACCGCGACGCCACCATCCTGGTCGGCCTGGTCTACACCTCCATGCTCTTCATGGTGGTGCCGCTGATCAGCGCGCTCGAAAGCCTGGACGACACCCTGATCGAGGCCGCCTACGACCTGGGCGGCAACGGCCCGTCCATCCTGCGCCAGATCGTCATCCCGCATGCCGCGCCCGGCATCCTGGCCGGCTGCATCGTGGTCTTTATGCTGACCCTGGGCAACTACCTCACACCCACCCTGCTGGGCGGCAAGAATTCGCTGTGGTTCACCGAGCAGATCTACACCCAGTTCATCACGCGCTTTAACTGGGAACAGGGCGCGGCCTTCGGGTTTTTGTTGCTGGGGCTGTCCACCGCCATCGTCTGGTTAGGCCTGAAACTTACTGGCCAAAAATTCGGCGAAGTGATGCGCCGGTCATGAAGGAAGCCGCATGATCGCCTCCCTGCCCCGCCCCGCCTGGCTGCGCGCCGGCACCGTGGTCTATGCGCTGGCGTTTTTCGCCTTTCTGTTCCTGCCGCTGGTGGTGGTCGCCGTGTTCGCCTTCAACGACGCGCCCTACCCGGCGCCGCCCTGGCGCGGCTTCACGCTGGACTGGTTTTTCGGCAGCCGGGCTGGCCGCACCGGGCTGTTTTCCGACGGGCCCATGCTGGCCAGCCTGTGGACCAGCGTGGTGGTGGCCGCCTGGGTCACCCTGCTGGCGGTGCTGGTCGGCACCACCAATGCCTTTTTGATCGAACGCGCGCGCTTCCCGGGCAAACAGGCGCTGTCCATGCTGATGCTGGCGCCGCTGGTGATCCCGGGCGTGATCCTGGGCATCTCGGTGCTGGCCTTTGCCAGCCGGCTGGCGCAGTTCGCCGACGACGCCTGGGGCCTGGAGCTGGACTTCCTGCGCCCCGGCCTGCCGCTGGTGGTGATAGGCCAGTTTTCTTACATCGTCTCCATCGCCACCCTGATCATCACCGCGCGCCTGAAACGTTTTGACATCACTTTGGAAGAAGCCGCCTACAACCTGGGCGCCTCGCGCGCGGCGGTCTTCGGCACCATCACGCTGCCCTACCTGAAACCCGCGCTCATAGGCGCCGCGGCGATCTCGTTTTTGATGTCGTTTGAGAACTTCAACACCACGCTGATGCTGGTCGGCTCGGACGCGCCGCTCACCGTCATGATGTACGGCCGCATGCGCGAAGGCGCCACGCCGGTGCTCAATGCGGTGAGCCTGTTCCTGATGCTGGCTTCGGCCGCGCTGGCGTTGACGTTGCTGCGCAAGCCGGCCGACGGCGCCGGGCGCTAAGGTCTTGCTCCCTCTCCCTCTGGGAGAGGGCAGGGGTGAGGGGGCTGCGGCCCGTGCACAAAAGGGAGGCGTATCTATCGCCGCTGGCCCTCACCCCAACCCTCTCCCTGAGGGAGAGGGGGTTAAAAACCAGGATGCACCAAACCGGGATTCCCCTCGGCGCCGCCCGCCGCAACGAGGGTTTACAAAACCCCCTCCCACGCATACCCAAATCCCGTGCATGGATGCACAAATCGTGATACGGTGCAGCTGTGAATCCGGGGTTTGGAACGGCGTTCCAGGACCCGGTACCAGCCCGGTTTTGACTTAAACCCCAAAGGTGAACGGATGCGCAGGCCAGCCCTTTACAGCAGTTCAAACCGTCCGGCGCCGGGCGCGGGTGATGCGGAGACACCGCAAACGCCCGAGCAGGCCGCCCTGGCCGGCGACACCCCACCCTCCCGCTTCCCCCGGCTGTCCCGCCTCGCCACCCGGCTGGCGCGCCACCAGCTTTACCTGCTCTGGTCGGTGGTCGGCCTGCTGGCGCTGCTGCTGGCCGTCAGCTTTTCCTCGCCGCTGCGCAACCCGGCGCGCAAGCTCACGCAGGAAGACATCAACGCCGCCGTGCTCAAGACGCTGGAGACCACGGTGCTGCCTTCCCCCGGCACCAAGGCCTACGACACCATCATCCCCTCGGTCGTGCGCATCACCGGCACGGGCAAGGACAAGGACGGCAAGGATGACAAGGAGCACACCAGCGTGGGCACCGGCGTCGTCATCGTCGACAAGGGCATCATCCTGACCAACCTGCACGTGGTGCAGGGCGCCCAGACCATCACGGTCACCTTTGCCGACGGCCTCGAATCCACCGCCAGCATCACCGGCGTGCAGCCTGAAAACGACCTGGCCGTGCTGCAGGCCCACAAGATTCCCGACGACCTGATCGCCGCCACCATGCGCTCCACCGCAGACCTCGCCCCCGGCGACCAGGTCATGGCCGTGGGCTATCCCTTCGGCATAGGCCCCTCGGCCTCGCAGGGCGTGATCTCCGGGCTCAAGCGCAACTTCCGCTCGCCCGAAGGCAAGCAGATGATGACCAACCTGATCCAGTTCGACGCCGCCGCCAACCCCGGCAATTCCGGCGGCCCGCTGGTCACCATGGACGGCGAGGTCATCGGCATCGTCACCGCCATCTTCAACCCCAACCAGCAGCGCAGCTTTGTCGGCATAGGCTTTGCCGTGCCAATTGAAAACGCCGCCTCGGCCGCCGGCATGCCGCCGTTCTGAACAGGCACCAGCCCCAACATCTTTCGACCTCCTCCAAAGGACACCGCCGCATGGAACAGAGCACCACGCCCCCGCACGCCAATACCAACGCCAACCACGACACCGCCCAGCTCATGGAGCAGATCCTCTACGAGGTCAAGCGCGTCGTCGTCGGCCAGGACCGCTTCCTCGAGCGCGTCATGGTCGCCATCCTGGCCCAGGGCCATTTGCTGGTCGAGGGCGTGCCCGGCCTGGCCAAGACGCTCACCATCAAGACCCTGGCCAACACCGTGCAGGGCAACTTCAAGCGCATCCAGTTCACGCCCGACCTGGTGCCGGCCGACCTGGTGGGCACGCGCATCTACAACCAGAAAACCGGCGAGTTCAGCACCTCGCTGGGCCCCGTCTTCACCAACCTGCTGCTGGCCGATGAAATCAACCGCGCGCCCGCCAAGGTGCAGAGCGCGCTGCTGGAGGTGATGCAGGAACGCCAGGTCACGATTGCCGGCTTCACCCACAAGGTGCCCGAGCCCTTCCTGGTCATGGCCACGCAGAACCCGATCGAGACCGAAGGCACCTACCCGCTGCCCGAGGCCCAGGTCGACCGCTTCATGATGAAGGTGCTGGTCGACTACCCCACCGACGAGGAAGAGTTCGTCATCGTCCAGCGCGTCACCGGCCCGGCCGTCGCCGTGAGCGCCGTCGCCACCACCGAGCAGCTGGCCGCGCTGCAGGCCGAGTGCCGCCGCATCTACGTCGACCCGTCCCTCGTGCAATACGCCGTGCGCCTGGTCTCGGCCACGCGCTCGCCCGTCAAGCACGGCCTCAAGGACTTGCAGCGCTTCATCACCTTCGGCGCCAGCCCGCGCGCCACCATCAATTTGACCGAAGGCGCGCGCGCCCTGGCCCTGCTGCGCGGCCGCAGCTACGCCCTGCCCGAAGACATGAGCGACCTGGTGCCCGACGTGCTGCGCCACCGACTGGTGCTGTCGTATGAGGCGCTGTCTGAAGGACTGACCGCAGACGGGCTGATCGCCAAGATCATGGCAAAAGTCCCGCCCCCAGCAAAACCACTAGAGCATGAAAAACTGGCTGCATGAGATGAGTCCCACGCGCTCACGTCCCTCCCCTCCGTTCGGGCTGAGCTTGTCGAAGCCAGCCCTTCGACAAGCTCAGGGCGAACGGGGAGTCATGGCGCATGACAACACCGCTCGAACATGAAAAACCCGCCGCCTGAATCCCCACACGCTCGCACCTCCTCCGTTCGGGCTGAGCTTGTCGAAGCCCACCCTTCGACAAGCTCAGGGCGAACGGGAGGTGCGAGCGCGGATCAATTGCTCAAACGCCTCGAGTGGACCGTGCTGCGCCGCCTCGACGGCCTGCTGCAGGGCGACTACCGCACGCTGCTGCGCGGCACCGGCATGGACCTGGCCGACCTGCGCGAATACCAGCACCATGACGACGTGCGCCACATCGACTGGAACGTCACCGCACGGCTCGAACAACCCCACGTGCGCGTCTTCACCGAAGACCGCGAGATGAGCGCCTGGTTCCTGCTGGACCTGAGCCCCTCCATGGACTTCGGCTCCAGCGAGCAACGCAAGCGCAATGTCTCGGCCGACTTCGTCGCCGTGTTGGCCCGCATGCTGACGCGCCACGGCAACCGCGTGGGCGCCATGCTCTACGGCTCCGGCGTCGACGCCGTGATCCCCGCGCGCGGCGGCCGCAACCACGTGCTGCACCTGCTGCACACCCTGCAGGCCAGGCCCGAGGCCACCACGCTGGGCCCCACGCGCCTGCACGAGCTGCTCGAATCCGCCGCCAACCTGGTGCGCCGCCGCTCCACCGTGTTTGTCGTGTCCGACTTCATCACCGAACCCGGTTGGGAAAAGCCTTTGGGCCAGCTCGCCCGCCGCCACGAAGTCGTGGCCGTGCGCCTGCTCGACCCTTTGGAGCTGGACCTGCCCGACCTGGGCCTGATCCCGATACGCGACGTGGAAACCGGCGAGCAACTGCTGGTCGACACCCACGACGCGGGTTTCCGCAAACGCTTTGCGCAAATCGCCGCCCAGCGCGAAGCCGAGCTGCGCCAATCGCTGGCGCGCGCCGGCGTGGACACGCTGGAACTTTCCACCGACGACAACCTGGTCGACGCCATCATGCGCTTCACCGAACTGCGCAAGCGCCGCAGCCGCACTTCGGGTGCTGGCGGCGGCGCCCTGCCCGCCCACCTGAGGCACGCCGCCTGAAGCTGCCAAGGACACCCCCATGAACACCCCCAGCTGGCTCACCTCCTTCATGTCCAAACTGCCCTTGCCGACTTTCCTGTGGCCGGAATTTTTATGGCTGCTGCTGGCCATTCCGGTGCTCATCGCCATCTACATCTGGCTGCTGCGCCGCAAGAAAAAAATCGCCCTGCGCTACGCCAGCCTCTCCATCGTGCGCGAAGCCATGGGCCGCGGCCAGGGCTTTCGCCGCCATGTGCCGCCCATCCTGTTTTTGCTGTCGATTGTCGCCATGCTGATCGCGGCCTCGCGCCCCTTCGCCGTCATCAGCCTGCCCTCGCAGCGCGAAACCATCATCCTGGCCATGGACGTCTCCGGCAGCATGCGCGCCGCCGACGTGTTACCCAACCGCCTGGTCGCCGCCCAGAACGCCGCCAAGGCCTTCCTCGCCGACCTGCCGCGCAATGTGCGCGTGGGCGTAGTCGCCTTCGCCGGCACGGCCTCGGTCGTGCAGCAACCCACCCTCAGCCGCGAAGACCTGGTCGTCGCCATCGACAAATTCCAGCTGCAGCGCGGCACCGCCATCGGCAACGGCATCGTCGTCTCGCTGGCCGAACTCTTCCCCGATGCCGGCATTGATTTGGCGTCCATGCAATACGGCAGAGAAAAACCGCGCGGCACCTCCATAGACCAGGCACTGGCCCCCGACAAGGGCGCCAAGAAAGAGTTCGTGCCGGTAGCCCCAGGCTCCTACACCTCAGGCGCCATCATCCTGCTGACCGACGGCCAGCGCACCACAGGCGTGGATTCACTGGACGCCGCCAAAGCCGCCGCCGACCGCGGCGTGCGCGTCTACACCGTGGGCGTCGGCACGGTGGACGGCGAAACAATCGGCTTTGAAGGCTGGTCCATGCGCGTCAAGCTCGACGAGGAAACCTTGAAGGGCATCGCCCGCACCACGCAGGCTGAGTATTTCTACGCCGGCACGGCGGCGGACTTGAAGAAGGTCTATGAGACGCTGAGCTCGCGGCTGGCGATCGAGAAAAAAGAAACCGAGATCTCCGGGCTGCTCGCGCTGGTGGCGGCTGCGCTGGCGCTGGTGTCGGCGAGTTTGTCGCTGCTTTGGTTTAACCGGATTCTTTGAGGAGAGGCACTGGCATGCTGTGCCGTAAGAAGCGCCCCTGGTTTTTGATGCTTTGCCTCGAGTCGGCATAATCGGGTCGCCTGCTGTAAGCCAGCAGGTCGAGAAAAGGCCTGCCCCAAACTGTTGGTTTGCCCCCAAGGGCATCGTCACGACCAAATCAACCCTAGCGCCGTAGTGCCTGCCAAACTTCTATTTGGAGGGTCTCTTCGCCTTAATCTTCGCTCTGCTATGTTTCGCATGCGAAACTCTGTCTCTATTGGAAGGCAAGACGCCCAAAAGTCCACGCCCTTCGCCACATCACTGATGAAGTTGCGCTTTGGCTTGCACGAATTACAAGATAATCTGTGTCATCCTCAACCAGCATGGAAACCGAACTCTTCCTCGATCAACCCGCTTTGCCGGGATTTTGTGCCCTTTCTGATGCGGTGAATGAACTTGCGCATTCGTCGGGCATCGAGGAGAGAGGAGCTATATTCACCCGTAAAGAGGTAGTTGACTTCGTACTTGACCTAGTCGACTACGTTCCATCAAGAGCATTGCAAAATCGGTCCTTGTTGGAGCCCTCGTTCGGTGGCGGCGATTTCCTTCTTCCCGCCATCGACCGGCTATTGGACTCTTGGCAACGAGCCCAGAGGAATGGCACTCCTTCTCCCTCTCTAGACAATTGCATTCGCGCAGTAGAACTGCACAAGCCAACCTTCGACAGGACTCGCTCCGCTGTATTAGCTCGACTCTGTCAGGAAGGATTAGACCCCGGAGAAGCAGAGCGACTGGCGTCGCTTTGGCTAGTCCAAGGTGACTTCCTCCTCGCGCGGCTGCCTACTGAGTTTGATTTCGTCATCGGAAATCCACCCTATGTGAGGCAGGAGTTGATACCCGCGCCGTTGCTGCAGGAGTATCGAAAGCGATTCCCAACGCTTTATGACCGAGCAGATCTATATGTGCCCTTTATTGAAAAATCACTCAATTTGCTCAAGCAAGGGGGGCAACTGAGTTTTATTTGTGCTGACCGATGGACCAAGAATCGCTATGGTGCTCCGCTACGAGCTCTAGTTGCTTCACAGTTCCGTCTACGCGCTTACATTGATATGGTCGATACACCAGCATTTCACTCTGACGTAATCGCGTATCCCGCAATAACTGTCATCGAGAGGGCGTTGAGTGGCCCAACCTACGTTGCCGAACGCCCCGACCTCAGCCCAAGTAGCCTGAAACTCTTAGCCAAAGCTCTTAGCGGAAAAACCAAATCAGAGCATCCCGGTGTGTATCGGCTGGACGGTGTCACGAATGGAGCTGAACCTTGGCTTCTAAATCGATCAACACTCACCGATCTAGTACGTCGCATCGAATCAAACTATCCCACACTTGAACAGGCTGGGTGCAAAGTTGGAATTGGGGTTGCAACAGGCGCAGATCAAGCCTACATCGGAAAATTTGCAGACCTCGACGTCGAAGAGGACCGGAAACTTCCGCTCGTGATGACGAGAGACATACTTACCGGTCGCGTTGAGTGGCGCGGGTACGGCGTGATCAATCCCTTTACGGACGAAGGACCACTCGTCGACTTGAAAGCGTATCCAAGGCTTGCTGCATACCTTGAGGCTCGCAGAGAAACCATCACCGCCAGACACGTGGCAAGAAAAGACTCCACACGCTGGTTTAGGACTATTGATCGCATTACTCCCTCACTCTCTCAGCGCCCAAAACTACTCATACCCGATATAAAGGGAAAAGCCCAGGTGGTTTATGAGGCTGATGGGCTTTACCCTCACCACAATCTGTACTTTGTAACCTCAGATGCTTGGGAGCTACGTGCGCTTCAGGCTGTGCTTCTATCCGGTCTTACGCGATTGTTTATTGCAACCTATTCGACAAAGATGCGCGGCGGATTTTTAAGGTTTCAAGCACAGTATTTGCGACGAATTCGACTTCCCCATTGGGATTCCGTGCCCGATACGATGCGAAAAAAACTATTTGAAGCGGGAGAGAATTTGGACATGGATGCCTCCAATTCTGCTGTCGCGGATCTCTACAACTTGACTCAAGCAGAGCGCGTAGCACTCGCGTTAGCATAATGGCGCTTAATTTAGCAAACTACAAAGGCCAAGCCCGCGACGCGATCAAGGCATTTTGGGGAAATCGCGAGGCAGCGAGAGTAAAGCAAATCGAGTCCGGGAATATTGATGCGGGCACCCGCGGGTCCGTAACGGCGGGAAAGAACTTGGATGGCTTTGTGGCAATGATCAAAAGCCTCGTCGAAGCAAATGGCCTTGGCCACGCCAAGATTTACCAAAACAAGGGCTTCGTAGTACTACCGGGCTACTTTCGTCCTACCAAGCAATGGGATCTATTGGTTATGAATGGAGATCGGCTTGTTGCTGCAATTGAATGCAAGTCACAAGTTGGCTCCTTTGGCAACAATTTTAATAATCGGGCGGAAGAAGCTATCGGCACGGCTCATTGTCTTTGGACAGCCTACCGAGAAGGCGCTTTTGGGGGACAAACAAAACCCTTTCTAGGATGGCTCATGGTTGTGGAAGACGCGGCGAAGTCCCGGGCGTCGGTCCGTAATGACGAACCTCATTTCAAAGTATTCCCTGAATTTGATGGCGCGTCCTATTTGAGAAGGTACGACTTGCTTTGCCAGCGTTTGGTTAAAGAGCAGCTATATACCGCTACTGCTTTAATTGCCAGCCCACGCACAGCGGTTAAATCCGGTAAATATTGCGAACTATCAGAGCTCTCGAGCCTTGAGAGTTTTGTCACTTCGTTCGCAGGTCACATTGCGACTGAAGCAGCAAAGAAAATTTAACGAAACCAATCTCCATAATTTGTCTTAGAGTTGATTGCCAGACCAAAGATGAGTTTGATGATCAAACGCGTGACCAATCTAGGTTGTTAAGCACGGCCAGCCAGGAAAATATCTCACACCAATGTGGAGATTCACTGACCCCAGCACCTAGGCCCCCGCAATACTCGCAAACAAGTCATCCAGATCCACCGGCTTCACCAGATGCGCGGAGAACGCCGCATCGGCAGATCGGTTGCGGTCACTCTCCTGCCCATACCCCGAAAGCGCGATCATGGCCGGCGCCTGTAGGCCCAGGCGCTTGCGCAGTTCGCCGGCGAGTTCATAACCATCCATGACCTGCAGGCCGATGTCCAGGATCGCGATGTCCGGTGCAAAGCCGGGTGCCGCGGCCAGGGCTTCGACGGGGCCGTAGGCGACCAGCACCTCGTGGCCGAACTCGCGCAGCAGCGCACCCAAGGCGTCGGCGGCATCGGCGTTGTCGTCGACCACCAGGATTTTTGGGGTGGGGCCGCTGTCAAGGTCAAGCGCGCGTACTTCTTCGCCCGCGTCCTGCGGTTCGGCGATGTGGAGAGGGGGCATGGAACTGGCCTGTGCGGTGGTTGCGGGAAACCCGGGAAAGAAACCACCTGGCGGATGGGGGAAGCCCATACTACTGCATAGTCCGCGCCGGGGCGCGATTCTCCGGGGCCCTTGCAGAAGTGCGCAAGCGCAGGCCAAGCTGGTACTGGCAGGGAGGGCGTGCTTGATCTTGTGCAGGGCCGCCACTAAGCTGTGGCCATGAGTTCAACCCACCTATCGCTGCACATCGAAGCCCCGCGCCCGCGCATCTATGCGGCACTGATCGAAGCCGATGCCATCGCCAAATGGAAAGTCCCCGACGGCATGACCCTGGTGGTGCATGAATTTGAAGCGCGTGAAGGCGGCAAGTACCGCGTCTCGCTGACTTACCAAGAGCCGGGCGCGGCCGGCAAGACATCAGCGCACACCGACACCTACCACGGCTATTTCAAGGAGCTGGTGCTCAATGAGCGTGTGGTCGAGGTGATGGAGTTCGAAACCTCCAGGCCCGAAATGCAGGGCGAAATGAGGTCCACGATAGAACTCTCGGATGAGCATGCCGGCACCCGGCTTGTCGCGTTGCATGAAGGTGTGCCGCCCGGTGTTGCACCGGCCGACAACCAAGCCGGATGGCGCATGTCGCTGGGAAAACTGGCACGGCTGGTGGAGGGCTGAACCCAATGCCGCAAAGCCCGGGGACGCATTAAAAACCCTTAACAAGCCTCCTCTTGCGGGGGACAGCTTCGCAAGCCTGTTCTTGCTACCGTGACGACAGCGAGCTGTGCGGTCGTTTATCTAGTCTATTCGGAGGATGTGAATCTCAAGCATGCTTCCTAGAATCTCCAGGCCCTAAACAGGCACAACCGGCAGGCGCCACGTCATCTGCAAGCTCACAAAGCGGTGGCGGCAGACACAGCGGGAAATCCTCCCGCTGCGGCCACGCTGGAGCGCCGCCTGTCACCGCATGGTGATTTCCATCAGACTCCCGAGAGAGGCCCCTATCCATGAGCATCGACGAATTTGTAAAGGTGCTGGAGGCCGCCACGAGGCTTGCAGCCGTCCTGATCTGGCCGGCGCTTCTGGTGTTTGTCCTTGTCCGGTTTGGGCCGGCGCTGGGAAGCTTCTTTGAGAGTCTGGGCGAATTCTCCTTGAAGGGCGCGGGCTTCGAGGCCTCGGCGAAGCGCAAGCAAGCCGAGGTGGCGGCGGCATTGGCGGCCGCCAATGCCTCCCGGCCCGAGCCCGGCGCAACGCCGGAAACCGCAGCGCGAGACGCGGAGGATGTGGCGGACCTCGTGGCCGAAACGGTTACACCGCGAGTGCTTCGCAAAGCACGGCGATCGACTGTGCTTTGGGTGGATGACCGGCCTGGCAACAACGTCAATGAAAGAAAGTCCCTCGAGGCTCTAGGCGCCAGATTTATATTGGCAACTTCAACCGAGGAGGCCCTCGAGAAGGTGTCACGCCAGCACGTCGACGTCATCATTTCAGACATGGGACGCCCGTCCGATCCACGCGCGGGCCTCACCCTTCTCTCAAAACTCCGGGAAGCGGGCAACACGACGCCCTTCATTATCTATGCCGGATCGAGCACACCCGAGCGCAAGGCGGAGGCACGAAAGAACGGCGCACTCGGCTTGACAAGCCGCGCGGCCGAATTGTTCGAATATGTTCTCTCAGCCCTGCACCTCGGGGTCTAACCTGTCCGTCGGCCGTGCGCAGTGGTGAGCGGCCGCAAGCTTCTATCGGTGTTCACGCTCTCATGAAGCCCTTTTTCTCTTCACTTCGCTCATCGCTGGTTTGCGCTGCGACTGCTGTTGTTTGCGCTTTCGCGGTAGCCGCCCCGTTCAATATCTCCGGGACGTCCTGGTTCAACGACGGCACGGAGTTCGCGGCGATGTGCATGGTCTTTGAGCCGGGCGGGACCTTGCGCTTTCAAGGCGGTTACCTGGGCTACAACCCAAGCCGCTGGCGGCAGGACAGCGCGAACCCGGCGCTGGTGCATATTGAATTGGGCGGGAAGCAGGACTTCCCCACGGCTGTCGCGAAGGACCAGCTGAGGTTGCGGCCGCAGGGAAGCCTTGCCAGCTTCGATGCCGAAAAACGTCTGCTTGTGTATCGCATTGGCCTGGGCGATATACCCATCGAATTCAATGGATTTTTCTTTGAGCGCCAGGCCGGCTGCGCGCATTCCTGAGCCCTCATCAAGACCCGGGCGCGGATGCGCTAGCCGCGGTCTTGCGGCCCAGCTTCAATGACAAAAGCCTGCAGCCCGGCCATCCTGCCATCCCGGAAACGCCAGACGTCGCAGTAGGCGTGGCGGGCGGCCGTACCCGATTGGTCTTTCAGGGTGATCTCGCCGAGCGCCGCGACAAAGTCGTTCTCGGCGACCAGGTGGTGGACCTCAAACTTCGGCGGCTCCTTGTATTCGGCCGCCATCCAGTCGCGGACGGCTTGTTTGCCTTTGAGCGTCCTGTCGCCGACGAAGGTCCATTCGGTGTCCTCGGTGCAGAACACCAGGAATCCTTCGTAATCGCCTTTCAGGATGGCCGCGTTGGCTTTCTGCAGAATATCTTTGTGGTTCTCTGGCATGGGGGAATCTCCTTTGTTTCAGGGGCAGACCTCCGCAGTCTGATCGCGCCTCAACACAGGGATTTGTCGGGCGCTGGCAGCACAGCGTGTAGGTGACAGGCTTCGGTGAGCCCGTTCCCGTCTTTTAATCTGTGTTCATCTGCGTAATCTGTGGATAAAGATTTCATCCGCAGATTTCGCAGATTTACGCAGATTGGAGAGAGGCTGGCGTGCAAAAACCCCGACCGCACATATTTTTGCCGCCGGATGTATGATGCACGTCATGCCAAACCCACAACCCAACGCCAGAACCGCCGCCAAAGAGGCCTCCCACGACCGCATCGTGTCCGTGGCCGCGCGGGCCATACGCCGCAGCGGCTATGGCGGCACGGGCGTCGCCGACATCATGAAAGAAGCCGGGCTGACGCACGGCGCTTTCTATGCCCACTTTGAGTCGCGCGAGGCCATGCTGGCGGAAGCGGCCACGCGGGCTTGCAGCGATTCGGCCGCCTTGGTGGCTCGCGGTGTGGCCGCCGCGCCGCCGGAGCAAGCCTTGGCGTCCCTGATCAGCGGCTATCTTTCGCGCGAGCATGTGGAGAGCGCCGAGATGGGCTGCCCGCTGGCGGCGCTGGGATCCGAGACGCCGCGCCAGGCGCCCGAGGTGCGGCGCGCGACCACGCGCCACGTCAAGGAAATGATTGACCTGGTGGCCCGCCAGTCGCCTGACTGGGGCCAGCCCGGCGCGCATGAACGGGCGCTGGTGACGCTCTCCACCATGGTGGGCACCCTGCTGCTGGCGCGCGCGGTGGACGACCCCGCGCTGGCCGACAGCCTGTGCGAGGCTGCGGTGAAGCAGCTTGTGCCCACACTCGCCGCCTGAATCCCCTTTGGCCATGAATTTCCTTTGTTTTTTTGTTCGCCCTTAAATATGACGACCGTCATGCGAAACGGCAAAACCCGGCAATCCGCTGAACCTGTGTGTCCCTTCAACCCTTAACTTTTTAACTGGAGCGTATTTATGAAGATCAAAGATGCTGTTGTCCTCGTCACCGGCGCCAATCGCGGCATTGGCCAGGCGTTCGCGCGTGAGCTGCTGGCCCGCGGCGCGCGCAAGGTGTATGCCGGCGCGCGCGACCCCGCCAGCGTCAAGCTGCCCGGCGTGCAGGCCCTGCGGCTGGACGTGACCAAGCCCGAAGAGGTCGCGGCCGCGGCGGCGCTGGCTTCGGACGTCACGCTGGTGATCAACAACGCCGGCGTCGGCCAGCCCGGCGGCTTCCTGGCAAGCGACAGCGAAGACACGGCGCGCCGCATGCTGGAGACCAACTTCTACGGCGTGCTGCGCATGAGCAAGGCCTTCGCGCCGGTGCTCAAGGCCAACGGCGGCGGCGGGCTGCTGAATGTGCTGTCGATTGTTTCGTGGGTGAACGGCGGGGAACTGGCGGCCTATGCGGCCAGCAAGTCGGCGGCCTGGTCGCTGACGAATGCATTGCGCCATGAACTGGCGGCGCAAAAGACGCAGGTGCTGGGCCTGCACATGGCTTATGTCGATACCGACCTGATCCGCGACTTCGACGTGCCCAAGACCAGCCCCGAGGACATCGTCAAGCGCGCGCTGGACGGGCTGGAAGCAGGCGCCGATGAAGTGCTGGCCGATGAACCGACCCAGCAGGTCAAGGCCGGCTTGACGGCGGCCCGGCCCAGCTACCTGCCGCAGGCGGCCTGACATTGAATGCGGCCAGCTCTTGTGAGCGGCCGTTTTATGGCTAGTGCTTGCTGACTTCGTGGCCGGTCACGCCGCCGATGGCTGTTTGCGATCCTGGGTAGCCATGCCGCTTGCAACCCGTCAGGGCGGCCAGTGCCATCGCTGCTGCGCCGATGGTGCTTTGCACCCGGGAGCGAGCTTGTCTTGGTACAGTCCCTCTGTTCAAAGGGAGGAACACCCATGGAAACGGCAACCGTCCATCCAGTCAAAAAATACACCGTACCGGACAACATTCGCAGCATGAGCGCGCACATCGGGCTCTGCGTCCTCTACGAGGTGACAGGCCTCACCTTCATTGCCATCTTCGGCAACCACTCGGCGTCCGTCATTGGAACGATTGTGCTCATCCTGCTGCTGGGCCTGGCCCATGGCGTGATCGCGTTCGGCGCCGCCCGCTCAGCCCCCTGGGCCCGGACGTCCTCCATGGTGATTGGCTGCGTGTTGTTGCTCGGCTTTCCCATCGGAACAGCCATCGGGGTCTACCTGCTGGCCAACCTCAAGTGGCCGGCACCGGCCGCGCGCTGACAAAAACAAAAAAACGGCCTCAAGGGCCGCTTTTGTTTTTGCTTTGCATGCGAAACGCCGCGCTCAGCCAGCGTTGCCAAAATGCCGGTTCAATGCCGGCGTGCCATCAACTGTCGAGCCGGACGGATGAACCCGCCGCCCCAGTCGCTTCAAGCAGCGCCCGCCGGCCGTCTCCCGCTTGAAAGCGTAGAAGACAGCACCCGGCCGTTTTGCTTATTGCTTGGGTTTGCTGACTTCGTGGCCGATCACGCCGCCGACAGCGGCGCCGCCCACAACGCCGAGCGTGCTGCCACCGGTCAACACGCCGCCGGCCACGCCGCCCACGCCCGCACCGATGGCGGTGTTCCTGTCTTGCGTCGACATGCCGGCGCAGCCCGTCAGGGCAGCCATTGCAATTGCTGCTGCGCAGATAGCGCTTTTCTGGATGCTGATCATGGTGAATCTCCTTCAAAAGTGGATGAAAGTGCGTGAAGAGCAAATGCCTTGATCACCCTGGGGATCACGCCATCAGGCCTTCGTCACATCAGCGAATCGCCACCGTTTTTGCGATACACATCACGGCGATGGCTTTTCTTTGCTGGTGTGACCATGCTAGGGCGCTGCCTGGTTTGGGCTGTAGGACGAAGTCGCTACAACGATGCGCACTCCGCCCGATTTCGCGGAGGGAATTTTGGTACGCAAAAGCCGGGGCCGGGCTCCTGCACGAGCCCGGCCCCGGCTTTTTGCGTTAAAGGGCTCAGTGCTACAGAAGCGGTGCGTCCGGCCAGCTGCCTGCCTGCGCGCGCAGCAGGTTCGCGTTCGGCGCATGGAGCGCGGGCGCTGTGCCCCGCAGCCGTGGCGCGGCCGTATCCACACCCGTATTCAAGGCCATCGCCTTGAGCGAACTGCGCGCCTTGTTGATCTTGTCGAGCTGCTCCTGGGCCGCGTCGCGCCTTCTTTCGAAATTGGCGATGAAGCTCTCGAGCTTGGTGAACTCGTCGGCGGTTTCCGATGCCGCCAGGTCTATGTTGAGTTTCTTCAGGCGGTTGTTGAACACCACGATCTGGTCGAAGTACTGCGTGGCGCTGTCGATGAGGCCGGCCCGCGCGGCCTCTCCTTCGGAAAAATGCACCTCGTAACAGATGTTGAGCTGGTTGATGTATTCGGTGGTGAAGAACTCCCTCGACTTGAAGGTTTCGTTGGAAACGCTCAGGAACAGGTGCAGGCCGGCCAGCACGGGAAAGTGCTCCTGCTTGGCCACACGCTTGGTTTCAGAGACCACGTCGAAGGTACCCAGGATGGACGCGACGGCGTCAAACACCCTGGCGACAACCAGTTGCTGGTTGGCCACCAGGGCCGCCGCGCCTTCGCCGATCTTGGCGACCACCTTGGGCTCGGCCCCCTTGACGTCTTTCGAGTCCTTGCTCTCGCCGAGCAGCACCTTGGCGACGGCGCCTATGATTTTGTTGATGTTCTCCAGGGACCATTTGCTGGTGTTCTGGAACTCCTGGTATTCGTTGGCCAGGTAGGGGCTGTGGTCGAACCTGGTCTCCTTGTAGTAGGTGTTGATCTGCTCCTTGAGCTTGGCGACCAGCTCTTTCTGGATCTTGTCGCCGTCCTGGCGCCGCGCGTTCATGTACTCGCGGAATTTGGCGTCATTGGCTTCTTTGTCCTTGATGTCGGTTGACTGGCCCATGATGGTTACCCCTTGTGCTGAAAGTTGATGTGAAAAACCGGAATGGATGAAAGCGGCCGCGGCGGGGATCAGCACCCGTAGACGTGAACGGCGTGGCCCTGGTTGACTTTCTCGCAGGCCAGTAGCTGGTTCTTGGGATGGCTGCCCTTGGCATAAATCGTCACATGCCGGCCGTCGCGGTCCAGGTGGCAGCCTTTCTGGACCTCGATGTGGTTGCAGGCACGCAGGACATTGATGCCCGTGTCGGTGTCGGTGACGCCGGAATCCTTCCTGCCCTTCAGAAAGGTCTCGACCTGCTTTTGGGTATAGGGGCGCGCGCCGCCGGGGTAGTTCAGGTCGTTGTTGTCGCCCTTGTCCCAGCCCGGCTTGAACACCACTTCCTGGGCCGCCATGGCCGGCCCGCAAAGCAGCGCGGCCAGCAGCACCGGCAAAACTTTTTTCATCATCTTGGTTTCTCCCCGAATGCCTACTCTTTGACGTTTTTCGGCAAACCCGGTTTCATCAGGTATTGATGCAACACCATGAATCCTAGGCAGCGCACCTGGCGGGAGAAATACTTAAAACAGCGTATCTTTGGGCGCGCGTTCAAGGCGGCCGTTTGCCGCGTATGTGCTGGCGGTGCGTTTGAACGGTATAGGTGCTCAGGCCCAGGTGCCGCGCGATCCGGGCGCTGGTCCAGCCCAGCTGCAACAGGTGAACGATCTCCTGCTCCCTGCAAGTCAGGACGCGTTCGCCGTCGCCGCCTGCATAGCGGGCGAGCTCGCTCACGCGGTTCACGTCCAGCCTGGCATAGATGTGTTCCCGGTGTTTGGCGACCGTGGCCGGGCTGATGTGCAGCGCGCGGGCCACCTCCTTGCTTGAACGGCCTTTGAGGAGCTCAAAAAAAATCGTCCGCTGCCTGTCGGTGAGTTGCGGCAACTGCGCATGTCCCGGCATATCGCACCTGGTTCCAGCGTGATCACGCAAACAGGCGCAACCCGGGGCACGTCCCGTGACGCGGCTTGGGTGAAGGGTGTCGGCGTGAGAGAGAGGCGGCATGGCCTCACACTTGCACCAAGTGCGTCACCGCGCCACCCCCTGATCAGGCGAGCGCGGGACAGGCGCAGCGCTGCGCAGAGGTGAAGCAAACGAAATGTTTAGCGCGGCGCTTCATGTATCGGCATACGCCGCGCGCCGGCCTGGCCGGGGTGGCGACGGCTTCAGGAAAGCCCTGGAGGGCCATGCGATCAAGCGTGTGGAAGCGGATGCGCCGTGCCGGCGGTGTAATCCGCGGCGTAATGGCCTGTAATCACTTTTGTTGCATACAGGTCACGCCAGGGACGCGCTCGAAGCATGACGCATACGCCCCGCGCCATCAGCGGCCCGCACACCGCGTGGGGCGAAGATATCCCGGCGCTTGCGCATGGTGTGCGCCGGGGTTCGACTAACATTCCCGGTCAAAACCCAAAACCGCGGGCAACGTGCGCATGGAGGAACCGGAATACATGGGCAAGGTCGAGATCGTCGGCAACCTCTGGGCAATGCGCTGCTCCGGGATTCGCCTTGTGCCGGCCACGCTGGCCGGCGCATGAAACCGATGGACCGTACAGAACTCGCGTTCGCGCCGGCTGGCATGGCCGCAGGCAAGGAACACTTCATATGCAGACACCCCTGGGCACCGTCATCCTCTACGCACGCGACATGAAAAAGTCCGCGGACTTCTACGCCCGCCATTTCGGTTTCACCACGACCGGTGAAGTCAGCGAGGGCCTGATCGAGCTGCGCGCCCCTGCAAGCGGCGCCGGGATACTGATCCACCAGGCCGCCAAATCCGTGAAGCTTGGGCAGGCGGGCGTGAAACTGGTCTTCCATGTGAAGGACGTTGCGGCATTTGTGGCCGAAGCGGCGGCACGCGGCCTCAAGTTCGGCGCCATCCATGAAGCCAACGGCTATTCATTCGCCAATGCCAAGGACCCGGACGGGAATTCGGTGAGTGTTTCGAGCCGGGCGTATCGTTAGAGCCGACAACCCCGGAAAGAAAACCGTCATGGCCACCCCCAAAAGTAAGCTCCGCCCATTGTGGGCAGATCCCCTGTCGGATGCGCGCGAGCGCAGGGACCAGCTCCTGCAAGAGCGGGCGTTGGTGGATGCGGCAAGCTAGCCGGATGTCTACGACCGACTCAGCGCCCAGGTCAAGTTTGAAGAAGACTTTATTGCCTCGTTCACGGACTTCCAGAAAGAAAGAGCAGCGCGGAGGCGCGGCCCCATGTCACTGAGCGCGAAGGGCATCCTTCAACTCCTGGGCATGGCGGTTCTCTGGATTGTGATTATCGGACTCTGGAGGCATTATTTTGGGTAGGCCGCATAGTGGGTCAACCAGGGAGCGCACCTGTGGTGTCGGGTTGCCTTTGACCTCAGGCCCCGTATGAACCTCAACGCCTGGAATGAAATCGTGTCAGGGCTCAGCAATCCTGATGTGCCAACCTGCGTAGAGGCCGCGTCGAGGCTGCATGCCGGAGCGGTGCCGGAAGATATTCCGCAGCTGCTGTCGCTTCTGGAAAGCGATGATTTTTTTGTACGGGAAGCTGCCGCCTGGCCTCTGGCGGAACTGGCGGGACCTGCCGCCTTGCCCCAACTCCTGAAAGCGTACCAGCGGGGCTTCGATGAAGGACATGACAATGACGGCTTTTCCGCGGCCTTGCTGGAAATCCCGGCACTGTTTGGCCCGGAGGCCACGCGCGCGATTGCCGCATTCGCTGAAACGGCTGAAGGAAAAATGAAGGGCCATGCGCTGTGGCTGCTTGAGTTTTGCGACAGGACAGGCGGGGCAAACCGTGGCGGGGGAGAATAATCACCCATGACACCAACGACGATTCCAGACGAATGCCCCAACTGCGCGTCAAGCAAAAATGTTCGCGAGAAGCTGCTGCTGATCAACCCGCTCAACGCCGGGCATCTGGAGCAGCGCCCTGGCGAGCGTTCGTCCTGCGCGTGCGAGGGTGGCCTGAGCGTCGACGGGCTGAAGCCCGGGTTCGTGGCCGAAGCGCCGCTTCAGCAGTTTGTTGCAGGCCTCTACTGCGAGGCCTGTGGCACAGGCTTTGTGCCCGAAGGAATGGCCAAGCCGGCCGCGCAGTCGTGGAAGTTGTCCGAACTCGGCTTCCACCGCGTCAACGAGGATGGCTCGCTCGGCCCGCCGCAGGAACGCATGGGATGAACGCCACGCCAGAAGCCGCGCCTCTGCGCCCCCATGAACTGCGCGTCCTTGAATTGCTGCTTGCGGGGCGGCATACGGCGCTGGCCGCGCTACGGGCGCAGCTTGCAGGGGCCAGCGTCGTGAAGAGAACCCATACCGGTGCCGGCGAGTATGTCGAGCTTGGAGTCCGGGGAACGCACGAAAGGTCTGTCCCCGCAAGTTTCGTCCTTGACGACGTCGAACTCACGGTCAAAGGAGTCCCGCATGGTGCCGCGGCGCTCCTGTTCGTCAGGGACGGGAAGCTGGATCTTCTTGAGTTCGCCACGACTCCGGGCGATTGGCCGCTGGATCCCCACATTGTTGCGGTTTCATATTTGAAGGCCGTGGAAACCAGCCCTGGCGACCCTGCGCTGGAGCCTTGCGGCGAAAGAGACGACGCAAGGCTTGACCTGGCCATTTCCGGGCACGGGACCAGAAATGCAAGCTAGCCGCCCACAACCAGGCACGCCCACGCCGTCAAGTGCCCCGGCACAAGACTGGCGGCCACGCAGGAACACCATGTTTGGCAGCCGAAAACCGGAGTTCGCCGTCGCCTGGAAGCCAGCGCCCTGGTGGCGGGTCCTGTCATTGAACGGCTGGGGCATGCTCTTGCTGGCAGTCTTCTCGACAGCCAGCTTCCTCGCCGGCCTGGTATTTGGCGAGGTCCTGCTCCTTGCCAGCTTCAAGCAGAAAAGGGGCCCTGTTGGCGTGTCCTACCACGCGTCGCCTGCCGGGTTCGTCATCTGCATGGCGCTCAACCTGATCGTGGCTGTGGGTTTGTGGTGGCTGTTCGCGTCGTGGCTGCAAAGCCGGAGGCAAGCCTCCGCCCCTCCCAGAAAACACCCAGAGAGAAGGAATCATGACGCTTGAGCATTCAACCAACCGGACGAACTTCATGCATGGGGCCGCGCCCTATGAACGACACACAATGGCACGAATTCTTCACCGCAGCTGCCGACGTTCTCGGGCGAGGCAACCCCCTCGCTGAACACAGTTTTTCCTGGTGCGCCTGGACCACTTTCGACCGCTTGTCGGCGGATGCGGGTTATTGGACAAGCGGCTTGCCTGCTTCGGAAGACATCTTTGGTACTTATATCGGAGACGGCGGCGTCTGGGGGCAGCCCTTTTACTTCTCGCAACTGGCGCACCTGATAGTTCCGAGAACCTTCACGTACGACGACCCTCCTGGACCCAACTGGACGTATCGGGAACGAGTTCAAGACCTTGATCGCCTCAGCGCCAAACTGCAGGCGGCAGACGTACCTCATCGATTGACCGATCTGGTTTTGGAACTGAAGTGTTACTAGCCAGCGCCGCCGGCCAGCTTGGCTTCAAACAGGCGGCTGTGAACCCCACTTCGACAAGCACCCAGACACCAGCCTGAACCGCGGCCTACAGCGCGCGGCCAGCGTCTCGTCATGCGTGACCAGCGCAAACGCCGGGCCGAAATCGCGCACGAGTCGCGGCATCAAGGTTGATTGACAGCCGCTGGCCCTCACCCCTGCCCTCCCCCAGGGGGGGAGGGAGTGAAGTCCCGGGGAGTGGGGTTGAGAATCCGCCTAAATCGAAAAAAAACCTATAAACCCCGGGTTCCCGCCACCGCAGGCACCCATCACCTACTGCACATGGCATTCCCGCCGCAGCAAGGCCAGCGCGTCGTGGAGCGCATGAACGGCATCGCTTTGCAGCGTGGCCTGCGCCTCTTCCACAAAGTCATCCCACAAGCCGGCGTAGGCGTCCTGGTGCTGCACCGGCGCGTGGGCCAGGATGTACTGGTGGGCCAGCGCGGGCTGGAAACCGGATTTGCGGATCTTGCGCAGCAGGGTCGCGGCGCTTTTTTCGGTCAGCACGGTCTTGGGCGCGGAACCGGCGGCCACGCACAGGAACAGGGTCAACAGCGAACCATCGTCCGCATTGCCGCCGGTCACCTTGCTCCACACGGCGGATGCCTGGCGGTCATGGTGATCGACCTCGTTGAGGCCGTCTTCCACCCAGAAATACCGGCCCATGAAGGCCGGGCTGCGGTCAAACAGCTGGCGCGGCGGCAAGGCTGGGTCGAGTATTTTGGGCGCGTCGGCCATCACGGACTGCCGCACCGCCTCCACCACATCCCGCAGGTGGGCCGGCAGCTTTTTCGGAACGGCGAGCGGCAGCGCGGCCGGAGCAGCCCCGTGTTTTTTGCGCAAGGCGGCGACCATCTTTTCGAACGCGACCCAGTCGGGCATCTCGGTGCGGCCTGTCGCCGGCACCAGCAAGGCGGTGCGAATCACCGCTTCGGCATCCTTGCCCGCCTCTTCGAGTTCATCGGTGTCCATGCCCAGCTCGCCGGCAAGCCAGACGGCCGCATCCATCACCTGCGCCACCTGGCTGCGCCTGGCAAGTTCGGCCTGGTAGTCGGCCAGGCTGCGCAGCGACCATTTGGCCAGCTGCGGAATGTGCGCGTCGGTGAAGCCGCCGCGTTCATTCATGCCGAAGTGGCTGTTTTGCGGCATGGCGATCAGGGCCTTGAGCATGTCCGAGCCGCCCTTGGAACGCGACAGCAGCGAGAAATCGCGCAGCGATTCAGCCGCCTGCCGGAGGTCGCCGTGGCAGGAATTTTCGAGGTAGAGGCTGACCAGGTTCACCATGCGATCGCGGGCTTTTTCAAGGTCCGGGCGCAAAAACTCATTGCCGAAATAGCGCGCGATCTGAACCATGCCCTTGGGGCCTTCGACCCGCATGGCTTCGATTTTTTCGGCATTGATAATGCCGTGCTGCACGCCGTACTGCAGCGCCTTCTCAAAAAAGCGGCGCGTGTCGTAAAGCGAGACGGCGGAAGGCGAAGTCATGGGCGTTTGCAAGTTCAGATCGCCGATTCCTCGTCGGACTCGCGCGCCGTCGGTGTGGCCTTGCCGCGATCGGTGTCGCCGGTCTCGACTTTTCCGTCGTCCTGCGCATCGTCCTCGTCCTCTTCATCGGAAGCCACCGCCTTGTGCGCGCTCGCCTTGGCGCGCAGCACCATCAGCATTTCAATGAACAGGTCCGGCAGTTCGTAACGCAGCAGCCAGGCCAGCTGCATCCAGTCCTGGTCGGCGATCTCCTCCTGCCGGATGCGCGGTTTTTCGTAGGCCGAGGCCAGCAGCGCGGACTGGGACAGCAGCTTGCCGTACTCGTCGGCCGGCTCAAAGCCGCCGCTGCGCGCAAAGCCCTCGACACGGCTCCACTGGTCGGAAAAATAATCGGCGAGGGCTTCGCTGCCGCCTTCCAGGTCGCCGATCGCGGTGAGAAACTCCAACGGGTCCGCGTCCTCGCGGAAGATCACCGCATTGACCATGCCGCGCAGGTGCGTGCGGGTCAGGTCCTTGTAGAGCTTTTCAATCACCACGGCGCGGGCAAACTGCGCGGGCGTGACCAGCAGTCCGACCACCGACTCTTTGGAGTTGTCGTATTCGCGAATGACGGCCAGGACGTCCTTGGGCGGCAACTGCTCCAGCACCACCATCAGCGCGGCATCACCTTCGGCGTCGGCCAGCGAGACCAGGGCAGCCTCGGCGCCGACGATGTCGCCGGCCGCAATCAGGCTTTGGGTTTTTGCTATCAGGGCGAGATGCGTTGTCATCGGGGTTTTACCTTCCACGTCATGCTTGCTTGCGTCAGTCTTTGGCGTCAAAGCCCTGCTGGACCAGCCAGTCGGAACCTGCCTCGTGGCGTGCCCGGGCATCGCCGCTTTGCTCACGGTCGTCATCGCCCTCAAAGATCACCAGGGCGTTCTCGCCGTTCTCGCCGTCCTCGCCGTTCTCATCACGGTCTTCGTCGTTATCGCCGTCGTTATCTTCGGCGCTCACGATGGAGGCAGACACCGGCAGGCCCGCCATGTATTCCAGCCCCGCCGTCAGCGTCAGGAATTTCTCCCCGCCGGGCGCCTGCAAAACGATGTGCGCCAGGTCCTGGGCCCAGGGCGCCAGTACAAAACCATCCGCCAGGCTGCTCCAGGCCGGAAAGCCATCGGCATCGTGGCTGTCGTGGCTGAGCAGGTGGTCCATCACGGCTTTTTCCGTGAAATCAAAACCCTGGTGAAACACCACCGCCACCATCTCGGGGCTGCTGTCCATCATCTGGACCAGAAAAGCCATCTCCTGGCGTTTGCCGGCCAGGCGCTGGTGCAGCACGTCGCACCCCTCGGAGTCGAATCGCAGGTCATCCATCTCGGACTGGTAAGCCGAGCGCAGGTCGAGGAAATAGGGGGAGATGCTCATGCTGACGGGTTTTTCATGGGGTGTTTGTTCTTCTTTGGGCCGGCCAGGCTCACAGCAGCGGGTTGAAATAATCGGCCCAGATGGCACGCGCCGTGTCTATCGGGCTGTCCAGCAGGTTGCGGCGGCGGTTGTCGTCATAGGCCTGGCGCTTGTCCGCATCCGCCAGCACCTCATAGGCCTGCTGCACGGCCCTGAAACGCCCGGGCGCCTCGGGGTCGGCATTTTTGTCCGGGTGCCAGAAGGAGGCCTTCAGGCGAAAGGCTTTTTTGACATCGGCCAGCGTTGCGGCGCTGTCCAGCCCGAGGGCGGTGTAATGGTCGGTCATGCGAAGGTGGCTGTGTCCTGGACCGGAGGCAGGGAGCTGCACGGCATGTTGATGGAAGACTCACGAAGTGAGGGGATACGCCTGCGCGCGCGGCGAAGGGATCAAGGATTATGCCTGTCTGGTGCCGTGCGGGCTGGGGGCCGGTCAATGGCCTTGTTCCGTACTTGCCGCCCGCAGGTCAGGCCGCAACGCGTCTTATCGAGCCTGACCAGCACAAAGGCCGTGCCGAAGTCGCGCGAGTTGCAGCATCAGTTCCAACACGCCGTCGGCGGCAGGCCGGGCCGCCCGGGTTCCTCGCGCACCTTTGAAGAGGACCGGTAGTTGCATTCCCACCATAGAATTGCAAGGATTGGGAGGCGGCAGGGAAGGCGTCAAGGCCCCATTCAAGCTGCCGACAGAGGGAAGCGACAGTTTTTCAGCAACCATAAAAATAAAACCGGGACCTTATGCAGCCAGACAGGGACACTCATCTAGACGGCTTGCGCGGCCTGGCCGCATTGGTGGTGGTTGTCGTTCATGGGATCGTTGCCTTCGACTTTGCGCTTTACACAGGCTTGGCCAGGCACAGTGTTTTTGCATGGGATGTTTCTCTTTCGGGCGCGCCCTTGCTGATACCCATGGCAGGGGATTTGTCGGTATGCGTATTTTTTGCCCTCAGCGGCTACGTCTTGTCGCATTCTTTCGGTAAAACCCGCCTCGGGCCCCTGGCGTTGCTGCTCAAAAGGTACGCCCGTTTTACACCGGCCATCCTGTCCGCCAGCCTGATTTCATACGCGCTGCTGGCCGGCGGCCTGATGCAAAACCATGGCTTGGCGGCAATTTCCAGGTCCACCTGGCTTGCAGAGCAAATGCGGCAGCCACCTTCATTGACTCAAGCGCTTCAAGAGGGCTTGTATGGTGCGCTGGTGACCGGCTCATCCGTTTACAACGTGTCCCTGTGGACCATGTGTATTGAGTTCTGGGGATCGGTCATTCTGATTGCGGTTTTCAGCCTGACCGCCTTTCGTACGTCGCGCCCGGAGATACGCGAGCGGGACCGAATCCTTCTTCTTTGCGTACTGGGCATTCTGGGATCCGGGTCATACCTCGCCTTGTTCGCCTTCGGCGCGTTGCTGCAGCTGACCCAACTCCATCGAAAGATCAGCTCAAGAGGGGCTGGGGTCCTGTTGGGCATCGGTGTTTTTTGGGGGACGATGCCCTACAGTGCCGTTCCATGGGAAAGTGTCCGGCCCTTCGTTGAACGGACACTCCCAATGGTGAGCGGCACGCCTTTTGCGCACTCGCCGGTCAGTTTTTTTCACGCTTTGGGCGCGGTGCTGATCCTGGTGGCGGCCAATGCCTTCATTCCGTTTTGCAGGATGCTGTCTGCACCCCCTTTCGCGTTTCTTGGCCAGATATCGTTTCCGCTGTACCTGATCCACGCGCCGCTGCTGAATTCCTTCGTGTGCGCGGGCGCATTGGCGATGCTCGGTGACGGGCTTTCCTATGGCTTGACGATGGCGCTGTCCATCTTGTTCCTCGTGGCGGTTTCAGTGGCGGCGGCAACCGCGCTTTTGTTTTTATCCGAGAGGCCGTCGATCGCCTTGTCCGGCAGGATTGGGCCGATGGCCGACGATTGCATCCGGAAATACCTTGATCAAGTCAAGCGCCATCGGAGGGTATGGGCCGCTTACTTCGAAAGCCGGATACAGCACAGGCGTGAACGCACCTTGGCGGCATTCCTTTTGGCGCCCCTGGCGCCTTGCCTGGTGGCCGCGCTGCTGCAACGCCACCTCAGCTGGATCTTCGTCGTTGCGCCCCTTGCCTATCTTTTCTCAATGGCCGGAATTCCCGCGTATTTTTATTTCCGGTACCGCGGCTGGCGCGAGCCCTGGCGAATTCTCATGGTGTCGTCGGCGCTTGGAATCCTGGTGGCCTTCCTCGGAGGCTTCAGCCGTCTTGACGCCACCGGTATCGTGAACGGGCCGGAGGCGCTGGCCTTTGGCGGATACGGCGCGGTGGCAGGCGCCGCATTCTGGTTTCTCGCTTACGCCAGGAATTACGCACATCTCGCTGTACAGGGCCAAGCGGATACGGCGCAAGTGCCTGTCAGGCCCGCGTCAAACAGCCGGCAGTGAACCCCACTCCGACAAGCGCCCCGACACCAGCCTGAACCGCCGCCCGCAGCGCGCGGCCAGCGTTTCATCATGCGTGACCAGCACAAAGGCCGTGCCGAAGTCGCGGGCCAGTTGCCGCATCAACTTGAACACGCCTTGACGGCGGCATTGCTGCACGCCTAAGTCTTCGCCTCCAGCCCGAAAGCCGCGGCAATGATCCGCTCGATGTCGGCCAGCTGTTCCCCTTTGAGCGATACAAGCTCCTGGGCATTCTTGCGCCGTTCCGGCATCTTTCCCTGGTTTTGCCTGATCCATTGGATCAGCAGGTTGATGCTTCGATCAGGCAGCTCGTAGCTTTTGTTGATGAGCTCGAAGGCCTTGTCATAGGAAAGCAGGAAAGCGGTTTCTTCCACCAGCGATTGTTCCAGCGCTGTTTTGGCACAGTCCATGACAAACGTGGCGGCCTGCTGTCCTGCCCAGTGGGCGTAGATCAGCGGCGTGGACCTGAAATCAAAGGTGAAATCGCTGTCGGAGATGGCGATGACATCCCACAAGGCGCGCGCCGGTTTGCTGAAGGACTCCAGCGTCTCCAGGTACTGCCTCTCATTTTTTCTCATCGCGATGGACAGGGGCAGGATCGCCGGATGGCCGTTGACGTCCGGCAGCACGCCTTTGAGATTCAGGCAATGGTGTGCGAGCAGGCGCGACAAACGGCCGTTTCCATCAATGAATGGATGGATGTAGACAAAGCCGAAGCTCACCAAAGCAGCTTTGACAAGCGCCGGAACTTCATCCTCTGCATTCGCCATGCGCATGAAGCCCTCCATGAGGTGGAGCATGCTGTCGGACGGCGGCGGTACATACCTGACCGACAGCGCGCCATGGCCGCCGCGTTGCAGCCAGTTCTGGTGTGTGCGGAATTGCTGCTCGTGTGCCAAAGGCGAACTGATCACCGTATTCTGGAGCTGGACCAGGTACTCCTCCGACAGGGGGGTTTTGTCACGCAGATGTTCCATGGCCTGCAGGAACGCCTTTTCCTTGTCGGGTGATGGCGTTTCGTTTTCGATCGCATAGGAATCCCGGGTTTCACTCAGGTAAGCCCATCCCATGACGCGATCAAGAATTCTCGCATTGAGCGGGTCCGTGACCCACGCGTTCAGGCGGGCCAGGACCTCGCTCCCCTCGGCCTCCAGCTTGTCGTTGCGCAGGACAACCGGGCAATATTCATAGGGCCCGATGCCGTTGAAATTGACACGGTAGCGTTGGTGCCGCTCCCAGACCTGCCCGGTGTAATAGGCTTGAGGGTCGAAGACATCCACATAGTTGCCGCCGAGGTTGCCGGGGTCGCCGGGCAAGGGGCGGTTGTTGGCTTTCTCCCAGAAAAAGCACGCCTGGCGGATGTAAGCGCTAGCGGGCTGGGCCAGCAGGGTGTCCAGCATTTCTTCCGCGGGCACGAGGTTCAGTGCCTCATGCAGGATGGGGATGTTGATGTCTTCGTGCTTCAAGGCAAACAGCACGTGGGACAGGATATCCGCTTCAGCGGGCGCCACGTTCCTGGGGATCGCCAGTGAGTCCACGCGGGGCTCTATCCGGGTCACCGGCGCAATGCGGGCCGGCCGCTTGAGCGGCATCATCGGACGGGTGATTTTCGACAGCAGAAACTCATATCCGATCATGGCAATCTCTTTTTTTCTTATAGAGAGATCGGATTTTCTATATATTTTCCTTTTTTGACAAGTTTTTTTATAGAAACAAGACTGCTGTCATCTGGTCAAGCCCACTCCGACAATCTCCCCGACACCAACCTGAAGCGCCGCCCGCAACGCGCGGCCAGCGTCTCGTCATGCGTGACCAGCACAAAAGCCGTGCCGAAGTCGCGCGCGAGTTGCAGCATCAGTTCAAACACGCCGTCGGCGGTGCTGCGGTCCAGGTTGCCGGTCGGTTCGTCGGCCAGCACGCAGGCCGGTTGTGTGACCAGGGCGCGCGCGATCGCGACGCGCTGGCGTTCGCCGCCTGACAGCTCCGCGGGGCGGTGGTGGATGCGGTCTTTGAGGCCGACGGCCGCCAGCATGTCGGTGGCGATGCGTGCGGATTCGGCGGGGGCCTGGCGGCGTATCCACAGGGGCATGGCGACGTTGTCCAGCGCGCTGAATTCGGGCAGCAGGTGGTGGAACTGGTAGACGAAACCCAGGTGTTTGTTGCGCAGGTCGCCTTGCTGCTGCGGTGACAAGGTCGAGAGGGTCTGGCCCTTCAATTCGACCTGGCCGCTGGTGGGCGCGTCGAGGCCGCCCATCAGGTGCAGCAGTGTGCTTTTGCCGGAGCCGGAGGCACCGACGATGGCCAGCGTTTCGCCGGCATGGACTTGCAGGTCTACGCCGTGCAGGACCGTCAAATCGATCATGCCTTCGTGGAAGCGTTTTGTCAGGGCGCTGGCTTTGAGGACCACTTCGCCGTTGGCGTTGCCGGTTTTCAGCGTGGCAGCCACGTCGTTTTTCAGTTCACTCATAGCGCAGGGCCTCCGCCGGGTTGACGCGGCTGGCGCGCCAGCTGGGATAGATGGTGGCCAGGAAGGCGAGCACCAGGGAGATGACGACGATGGGCATGATGTCGGCGTATTGGGGTTCGCTGGGCATGCGGCTGATCAGGTAGATGTCTTTGGGCAAAAAGCTGGCGTTGAGCGCGCGCTCGATGGCCGGCACGATGACGTCGATGTTGAAGGCGATGCCCAGGCCCAGCAGCAGGCCGGAGAGCGTGCCGATGACGCCGACCAGCGCGCCCTGCACCATGAAGATTTTCATGATGCTTTTGGGGCTGGCGCCCAGGGTGCGCAGGATGGCGATGTCGGCGCGCTTGTCGGTCACCGTCATCACCAGGGTGCTGACGAGGTTGAAGGCCGCGACGGCGACGATGAGCGTGAGGATGATGAACATCATGCGTTTTTCGAGCTGCACGGCGGCGAACCAGGTCTTGTTCTGGCGCGTCCAGTCGCGGATCAAGAGGTCGCCGCTCAGCGTGCGCGACAGCTGCAGCGCCACTTCGCGGGCCTCGTGCAAGTCCTTCAGGCGTATGCGTATGCCGGTCGGGCCTTCGAGGCGGAAGATTTTCGCGGCGTCGTCCTGGTGCATCATGACCAGGGCCGAGTCGTATTCAAAATGGCCGGAGTCAAAGGTGCCGACCACCGTCATCTGCTTGAGGCGCGGCACCACGCCGGCCGGGGTGACCTGGCCGCTGGGCGCGATCAGGGTGACGGTGTCGCCTTCGCGCACGCCCATGGCGCGGGCCAGTTCGCCGCCCAGCACCACACCAAAGGCGCCGGGCACCAGCTTGGCCAGGGTGGGGGCCGAGGTCACGGCGAGGTCGGTGACCTGGCCTTCGAGGGCCGGGTCTATGCCGCGCACCAGGGTGCCCTTCATGTCTTCACCGCGGGCCAGCAGGGCCTGGGCGGCGATAAAGGTGGCGGCGCCTGTGACTTCGGGGTTGGCCTTGATTTCGGCCAGGGTTTTGGCCGGGTCGGGCAGCGCGACGCCGTTGGGGGCGAAGACCTCGATATGCGAGATCACGCCCAGCATGCGGTCGCGCACTTCTTTCTGGAAGCCGTTCATCACGCTGAGCACGATGATGAGGGCCGCCACGCCGAGGGCGATGCCCAGCATGGACACGCCGGAGATAAAAGAGATAAAACCGTTGCGCCGGGTGGCGCGGCCGGCGCGGGTGTAGCGCCAGCCGAGGATCAGTTCATAGGGGATTTGCATACTCAGGCTGGCACCCGCGGCCGGCCGGTGACGGCCTGGGGGAACGATTTTTGGGACATGGATGTTTCTCGCCTTCAAAACGGGACCGCTAGTGGCCGCCTGCGGCGGCTGCGGTTTGGAGCCCAATTGTGGCATCCCGGACAATAGCCCCATGTCAGCCAATTCCCCCACTCCTTTCACCGGCCCGCAGCTGCTGCTTCCCTTTGCGGCCTGCGCCGCGGAGGCCTGGCTGCCGACGATGAAGGCGCTGCCGGCCGGCGCCACGCGCCAACTGGCGCAACTGCTCAAGGGCATGAAGTCAGTGCACACTGATGAAGCGGACGCCCACACGCTGTCGCCGCCGCATGAGCGGGCTTTGGGCCGGGCGCTGGGTATCGCGGATTCCATCACGCCGGACGGCCTGATTCCCTGGGCGGCGCGCGATGCGGCGCTGCACCTGCCCGCCGCTGCCGGCAAGGCCTGGGCCTGGATCGCGCCCTGCCACTGGGCCATGGGCCGCGAGCACGCGACGCTGACCGACCCGGCCGCGCTGGGCCTGCAGGAAGGTGAATCGCGCGCCCTGCTGGCGGCCATGCAGCCTTATTTTGTCGACGACGGCATCACGCTGCACTATGTTCCTGCCCTGGGGCCGTCGCGCTGGCTGGCCGAAGGCGAGCTGTTTCGCCAGCTGCCGACGGCCTCGCTGGACCGGGTGCTGGGCCGCAATGTGGACCCCTGGCTGCCCAAACAGGACAAGAATGACCCCAAGGGCACGGCGCGCAAGATGAAACTGCTGCAAAACGAGATGCAGATGCTGCTGTACACGCATGCACTGAACGACGAGCGCGCGGCGCGGCGGCTGTTGCCGGTGAATTCCTTCTGGCTCAGCGGCACGGGTGCGCTGGATTTTCTCCCTCTCCCCCTGGGAGAGGGCGGGGGTGAGGGACAGCGGCCGTCAATCCATTCGCGGCCTGCAGACACAGCCCCGATCCAGCCTTCAGCAGAGGTGCGCAGGCCGTCGCCCCTCACCCCTACCCTCTCCCAGGGGGAGAGGGAGAAAATCGCGGTGCCGCGCAGCCTGGCGCAGGCCGTGTTTGCCGACGACTGGACGGCCTATGCCCAGGCCTGGGCCGCGCTGGATGCCAACGAAATCACCGCCCTGCTGGCGCGCCAGCGCGCGGGCGAGACCGTGCGGCTCACGCTGTGCGGCGAGCGCGGCGCGGTGACTTTCGAAACCGGCCATGATGGCTTCTTCGCCAGGATTGCGAGCGCCCTGGCCCCCACCCCCTTGCTGAAAGTGCTGGAGCCGCTGTAAACCCCCAGCGCCCGCCACACCCTCATATATATAGAGAGTTTTGACCCCCTCATGAAAATCCAGGTACGCGAAGTCCCGCCGCGCAGCGTCTGGGCGCTGCAACAGGCCGGCATCCACCCGCTGCTGGCGCAGCTGTATGCGGCGCGGGGCGTGCATTCGATTGACGAACTCGACGACGGCCTGGGCCGGCTGCTGCCGCCTTCGTCGTTGCGCGGTGCGCTGGAAGCGGCGAAGCTGCTGGCCGACGTGATGGCCGCCGGCAAAAAAATCTGTGTGGTGGCCGATTACGACTGCGACGGCGCCACCGCCTGCGCCGTGGCGCTGCGCGGCCTCAGGCTGCTGGGCGCGCAGCACGTGACCTACCTGGTGCCGGACCGCGTGACCGACGGCTACGGCCTGACGGCGCCGATTGCCGAGCGCGTGAAGGCCGGCGGCGCCGACCTGCTGGTGACGGTGGACAACGGCATCGCCAGCATGGACGGCGTGGCGCGCGCCCGCGCGCTGGGCATGCAGGTGCTGGTGACCGACCACCATTTGCCGGCACTCAAGGACGGCCTGGTGGTGCTCCCCGAGGCCGACGTGATCGTGAACCCCAACCATCCGGATTGCGGCTTCGAAAGCAAATCCATCGCGGGTGTGGGTGTGATGTTTTACGTGCTGCTGGCGCTGCGCGCCGAGCTGCGCGCGCGCGGTGTGTTTGACGCGGCCAGCCAACCCAAGCTCGATGCCTTGCTGCCGCTGGTGGCGCTGGGCACCGTCGCCGACGTGGTGAAGCTGGACGCCAACAACCGCCGCCTGGTGGCGCAAGGCCTGAAGCGCATACGCGCGGGGCATTTGCCGGCGGGCGTGGCGGGCCTGTTCACGGCGGCGGGCAGGCAGGCGCCTGTGGCCACCACCTTTGACTTTGCGTTTGCCTTGGGCCCGCGCATCAATGCGGCGGGCCGGCTCAGCGACATGACGCTGGGCATTGAATGCCTGCTGACGGACGACGCGGCGCGCGGCGAGGAACTGGCGAAAACGCTGGACGGCATCAACCGCGAGCGCCGCGACATCGAGGCCGGCATGCGCGAGCAGGCGCAACTCGCCGCCGACGCGATGATCGACGAGGACGAGGAGCCGCCGCCGGCGATCGCGATCTTCGACCCGGAATTCCACGAAGGCGTGGTCGGCATCGTCGCCTCGCGCGTGAAAGACAAATTGCACCGGCCGACCTTTGTGTTTGCCGCGAGCCAGGCGCCGGGCAAGGAACACGAACTCAAAGGCTCGGGCCGGTCGATCCCGGGTTTCCATTTGCGCGACGCGCTGGACCTGATGACCAAGCGCCACCCGGGCGTGATGCTGCGCTTCGGCGGCCATGCGATGGCGGCGGGTTGCACCATCGCCGAGGAAAATTTCGAACTCTTTGAACAGGCGCTGCAGCAGGTGGCGCATGAATGGCTGGACGCCGCCACGCTGACCCGCCGCATGGACACCGACGGCCCGCTGGCGCCCGAGTACCGGCGCGCCGACCTGGTCGACACGCTGCACAAGGAAGTCTGGGGCCAGGGTTTTGCGGCGCCCACCTTCAGCGAAATCGTGGAAGTGGTGTCGCAGCGCCTGGTCGGCGAAAAACACCTGGCGCTCAAGCTCAAGCACCAGGGCCAGCCGGTGGACGGCATCTGGTTCGGCCACACCGAGGCGCTGCCGGCGCGCGTGAAGCTGGCCTTCCGGCTGGATGCCGACGAGTGGCAGGGCGTGAAGCGGGTGCGTTTTCTGGTCGAGGGCGCGGAGATTCCGGCGGGCTGAAGCCGTTCTATTGCTGTTCCGTACCCAGAACATCACACCGTTCGGGCTGAGCCTGTCGAAGCCCTTCCACCCCTTCGACAGGCTCAGGACAGGCAGCTCAGGGCGAACGGTAATAAGGTTGGGTTGTGATTCAGCCTGGCCTTAATAAGGCCGCGCCAGTTTGTCAAGCCGCGCTTCTGTCGCCTTGCGTCGGGCAAACCACAAATACAGGCCGCTGCCCAGCACCGCGATGGTGACCAGGTCCAGCAGGGCCCAGATGATTTTGAGGGGCAGGCCGCCGTAGTCGCCGAAGTGGAGCGGGCGCGAGACCTCCAGCGCGCGCAGGTACCACGGCATGTTGAGCACTGACGACAGTTCGCCGCTTCGGGCGTCGACCAGCGCGGGGCTGAAGAGGCGGCTGGTCAGCGGCGTGCTGCCTTTGGCCCAGACCAGGTAGTGGTGCGGGCTGCCGAAGCGGCTACCGGGGTACACCACGCTGATGACGTGCATGCCGGGAAGGGCCAGCCTGGTTGTGTCCACTGCGTTTTGCACCGAGCCCAGTTCAGCCGGCGCCGGCGGGCTCTTCCCTTGCCAGGGCTGGAGCGTGCCTTGAACTTGCGTCTTCTGCCACAGAGAAAAGAGCGGCACAGCCAGTTCGTTCATGGCGCCGGTCAGGCCCACGACCAGCGCCCACACCACGGTGACCACGCCCAACAGGTTGTGCAGGTCCAGCCACCTGAGCCTCGGTGAGCGCGAGGCGCGCACGGTGCCGAAGTCGATGTTGCGCATGAAGGGGCCATAGAGCAGCACGCCCGAAATGAGCGCAATGGCAAACAGCAAACCCATCAGCCCCATAAAAAGGCCGCCGGCCAAGCCGCTGAAAAGCTCCATGTGCAGCGTGAGCATGGTGCCCATGAAGGTCAGGCTTTTTTGCCGCCGGGGCTCGGACTCGCGCAGCAGTTCGGCCGTGCGGGCATCAAAGTGCAGGAAGTAGCGCTTGCCCGGCTCGTCCTTCACGGAGGGCGTGGACGACGTGGAGGCCACCAGCGCCACCACGATCTGCGGCGCTTCGTCATCCAGCGTGATGGAGGAAACCTGCCGGCCGGGATAACGCCGCAGGCTGTCGGCAACGATGGCATCGAGGCTGGGCAGTTTCGCCGGAACTTCGACGCGGGGATAGCCGGGTTCTTCGCCCAGCCAGTCAGCGATCTCATCCGAAAAAACCAGCGGCAGCCCCGAGAGGCAAGCCACCAGCAGGAACGCGGTGCAGAGCAGGCTGCTCCAGCGATGCACCCGGTAGCAGCTTCTTGCGTCCAGCCGGCGCGGCATGGGTCTCAGCGCTTAAAAATCAAAAGTGGCGGACAGCAGGTAGGTGCGCGGCGCGCCGCGGTACAGATTCCCGGAAAGCCAGTAGTCGCGGCCAAAGAGGTTTTCCACGCTGGCGCGTATCGCCACCGGCTTGCCCAGCATGGTGGTGCGGTAACGAAGGCCCGCGTCGAAGCGCGTCCATCCCGGTATCTTCTGCGTGTTCGCGTTGTCGACGTACTGCGAGCTGGTGTAGAGCGCGCGGCCGGTCAGCGTCAGCCCGGGGACCGAAGGCAGGTCCCATTCGCTTCCAAGGCGCACCGCCACGCGGGGTGAACTGACGGCGGTCCTGCCGTCGTTGAGGCCGTTGGCGGTCTTGCTCAGTTTGGCGTCGAGGAACATGACGCCGCCCAGCAGGCGCACGTTCTTGCCGAGCTGGCCGAAGGTGTTGAACTCGATGCCGCGGTTACGCTGCTCGCCGTCCAGCGAATACACCTGCGTCGCGGGATTGGTCAAGCCGCTGGGCTGCGTGATCTGGAACACACTGACGGTGGCACCCACCTCGCCGGCATCAAATTTGACGCCGGCCTCGTATTGCCTGGACTGGTAGGGCGCGAAGACCTGCCCCTTGTTGAGGGCGCTGGCGGGCGCGGTGGGCCCTTGCGTCAGCGCTTCGATGTAGTTGCCGTAGAGCGACAGGCCTTTGAACGGTTTCACGACCAGGCCCACAGCCGGCGAATTGGCGCTTTCGTTGTAGCTGGTGGTGACGGCGCCGGTTGCGCTGAAGTTGTCTTTGCGCACGTTCTGGTGGCGCATGCCCAGCGTGAGCAGGACGCTGTCCGCTGCGAAGGACAGGGTGTCCGCCAGCGCGAAGCCGCTGAGCCGGGTGTCCGAAGTCTTGACGGCCGGCGGCAGGGCCAGCGCCGGTTTGGCGACCAGGTTGGGCGAATAAATATTGGAGGCGATGTTGGGCCCCGGCGTGTAACCGAAGCCGAGCTCTTCGCTGAAGGTGGAGGCGATTGCAGACACCTCATGCCCGACGGTGCCGGTGGCGAACCGGCCCTTCAGGCCGATCTCTACCGTCGAATTGCTCCAGGTGCCTTTCTGGGCCGTCGACACCTCGGTGAAATTGCCCGAGGCCGTGAGGTTGGTACCCGAGGGGAAAAACATGTCTTCCGTGGCCTTGCGCGCGCCCGCCGCCAGGTGCGCGGTGACATTGGGCGCGATGTCCCATTCGGCGCGCGCGGCGCCGTAGCTGGCCAGGGTGTTCCAGTAATTCCAGCGTTGGTAGTAATTGCTGCTGGCACCGGGCGGGGAAGGCACGGCGCTTCCCGCCGCCATGCCGAGCACGCCTTCCGATCCGTCCGTCTTGCTGTCGATATAACCGGCATCGAGCGACAGCCGGACCCGGTCGCCCCGGTAGTCCAGCCCCAGCGTGGCTTCCTGGGTCGAGTTTTTCTGGCCGTCATAGCTGCCGTCGCCGCCTTTGGCGCCGACGTTCAGCCGTATGCCGGTGCTTTGGTCGGGGCCGAAACGCCTGCCGATGTCCACCTGCCCGCCCAGCGACGCATCCGACTGGTAGCGCGTGGTGAACTGGGTCAAGGGCTCGTCGCCGGCGCGTTTGGGCACCAAATTGATGTTCCCGCCTATCGAGCCGGTCGGCGACATGCCGTTGATCAAGGCGCCGGGGCCCTTGAGCACTTCCACGCGCTCGACGCCCATGAGCGTTCCACGGTAGTAAGGGCCGACACCGTACAGCCCGCCGAAGGACGAGGCCGAGTTGTTCACGGCGTAGCCCCGGACGTTGAACTGGTCCATGCCGTTCAGGCGGGAAGTGGTGGTCAGGACGGAGGGATCGTTTTCAAGGATTTCGACAATCGTCCTGGCCTGCTGGTCGGCAATCGTCTGGGCGGTGTAGCTGGTGATGTTGAAGGGCGTGTCCATCACGTCGCGGTTGCCGAGGAAACCCAGGCGCGCGCCGGAGGCCACCTGCCCGCCCGCGTAAGGCGCAGGCGCGTCGCCGGGGCGTTCCGCGGCCGCGGTGACCGTTACCGCGCCCAGCGTGGGGCCCGCAGCCGCGCCGGTGTCGGCGCCGGCACCGGCGGCCGCCGCGCGCAGCGAGTACGCACCGTTGGCCCCGCGCACCACCTGCAGGCCCTGCCCTTTGAGCAGCTCGGCAAAGCCGTCCTGCACGGTGAAGCTGCCGTTCAGGCCGTTGCTGCTTTTGCCGCGCGTCAGGGCGGCGTCGACCGACAGCTCGGCGCCGGCGGCGCTGGCAAAACGCGTGAGCACCTGGTCCAGCGAACCGGCCGGGATGCTGTAGCTGCGCGCCGCGGCGGCGGCCTGCGCGTGGGCCTGTTGCGGTGCGGCCAGGGCCAGCGCGCCCAGCGCCAGGCCCACGAGCAGGGCGGAGCGCACGGCGGCCGCGCCGGCGCTCAGGCGCGGTGCTTCGCCGGAAAGGCTGGGAAGGGGAGAAGTGCTTGCGGGTCTGCGTGGCATGTCCGGGGTCCTCGGGTGTCAGGGGTTTCTGATGTGTTCACCAGGTCTTCCGGACGAGAAGCCCAAACCCTCAATGCCGCGTGAAAATATTTTTTGGCGCCGCCTTCAAACCCAGGCGCGGCGGGCTACCTGGCCTGGACGGTGACCCAATAACGTGTGCGGTACACCAGGTCGACCGGCAGCCCCAGCGTCAGGTTGAGCAGCGCGCGGTCGGTGTCTTCCAGCGAGAACACGCCGCTGACCTCCAGGTTGGCGACTTCAGGCGCGCAGCGCACGATGCCGGGCCGGTAGCGCGCGATTTCCGCAAGGAAGTCGGCCACGCGCATGCGCTCGGCCACCAGCTTGCCCTGCGCCCAGGCGGCGGCGCTTTCTTGCGCGGGCGCCGGGGGCTGCACCTGCTCGCCCGAAAAGACCGTGCGCTGGCCGGCCTCTATCCGGACAGGACGGCCTCCGCCGCGCACGGGCCGGATTTCCACCGCACCTTCAAACACCGCGACGCGTGAACTGTCCGCGTCCTGCCGCACGGTGAAGCGCGTGCCCAGCGCCTGCACCGTGCCATGCCTGTCCTGCACGATGAAGGGCCTGTGCACGGAGACCGGGTCGGGCGCGGTCGTGACGAGGATTTCGCCGGCCTGCAGCACGATGCGGCGCTCGCGCGCGTCGAAGCTCACGTCGATGGCGCTGGCCGTGTTGAGCACCAGGCGGGTGCCGTCGGGCAGCTCGAGTTGTTTGGTTTCGCCGGCGCGGGTGCGGTGCTGCGAACCGGCGATCTTCCAGGTTTCGGTTTCGCGCGCGCCGTAGGCCGCGCCGCCCACCAGCGCGGCCAGCCCCAGCAGTTCCAGCGCGCGGCGGCGCGAGGCCGCTGCGGCGGGGGACGCCAGCAAGGCCTGGCGCGCGAGCTGATTCGGCACGCCGCACAGGCGGTTTTCAAAAGCCTGCAGCCGGCTCCAGGCGAGTTCATGCTGGGGATGGGCCGCGCGCCAGGCCTCGCAGGCCTGCCTGTCGGCGTCGCTGGCTTCGCCGGACCACAGGCGCGCCATCCACACCGCGGCCTGGCGCACCACGGCCGGGTCGCGCAGCGGCTCGTCCATGAGGCCGGAGCGGCTCATGCGCCCTCCCCGTGCAGCGCTTGGTAGCAGGCCAGCAGCGCAGAGGCGATGTATTTCTCCACCGAGGACACCGACACCTTGAGTTGGTCGGCGATCTCGCGGTAGCCGAGGCCGTCGAGCTTGCACAGCAGCAGGGCCTGGCGCGCCTTGGCGGGCAGGCGGTCCAGCACGGCGTCGATTTCCATCAGGGCTTCTATCACCAGCGCGCGGGCTTCTTCGGAGGGGGCTTCGGCCTCGGGCATGAGGCTGACGGTGGCCAGCCAGGCGGCTTCGATGCGGCGGCGGCGGTAGAGGTCTATCAGCAGGCCTTTGGCGATCTGCGTGAGGTAGGGCCGTGATTGTTCAGGCTGCGGCGTCTTGCCGGAAGCAATGACACGCACATAGGTGTCATGCGCCAGGTCGGCCGCGTCGAAGGCATTGCCGAGTTTCTGGCGCAGCCAGCCGCGCAGCCAGTGGTGGTGGTCGCTGTACAGCGCGTCCACCTTCTGGCCGGCGGGCTCGCAATGGGCGTTGGTTATATCGGCGGTGGACATAAAAAAGGGAAAACTGCCCATTCAGGGCCCGCTGCACTGCCGGCCACAGATAAGAATAATTCTCAATTGTAGGGCCGAAAGCCCGGCCGGCCTAAAACCGCCGCGGTCCGGCGAGACTCACAGATGAGAGCCATTCTCATTTAAGATGGATTTTTGCCCGCAGACAGGGCGTCACCAGAACGGGGAGTTCAACCATGTCAGGACCCTGGCCGGCAGCGCAAGCTGACCTTGCCCGCGAATACCGGGCGCTACTGAATCAATACGGCGAGGCGCAGCGCCGCTGCAGCGCGGTGATCAGCCGCCAGGCGGCGCAGGTCACGGCCCTGCAGGCCGAAGCCGTGCGCCTGCGCGCCGCGCTGATCCTGCGCGACACCGCCCTGGCCTGCGAACGCGAGGACAGGCGTGCGCTGGAAGCCGCCATCCCCGGCCTGCCCAAACGCCTGACCCTGGCGCGGCGGGTTGAATCGCTGGCGAAACGGGTGCAGGACCTGATGCGCGAGCTGATGCGGGAACGCCTGGGCTGGAACAGGCACGCTGCGGCCTTGCCGCCGGCATCGCAAGACGCGCCCGCCGCGCTGGGCGACCTGCGCGAAAAATCCGTGCTGTGTGTCGGCGAAGACGGCCCCGGCACCAGCGCCACGCAGCGCGTGATTGAAATGGCCGGCGGCCGCTTTTTGCACCACGGCGGCGAGGACGAACAGGACGGCCCTGCCCTGGAAGCCAGCCTGGTGGCGGCCGACCTGGTGATCTGCCAGACCGGCTGCGTGAGCCACGACGCTTACTGGCGTGTGCAGGACCACTGCCGGCGCACCGGCAAGCAGTGCGTTTTGGTGGAGCAGCCCCAGGCGCTGCAAAACCACTCCTTCCCCCTTTGGGGGAAGGTTGGGATGGGGGCTTGCAGCGATTGATGGTGTGGCCGGCTTCAGATCGCAGGCCGGAGAGCCCCCATCCCTGCCTTCCCCCAGCGGGGGAAGGAGCCAGAAAATAAGCAGGCCTTACTGCAGCCCGAACTCGCCGCCGCGCTCGATCGCGCGCTGGTAAGCAGGCCGGGCGTGGATGCGTGCCAGGAAATCCATCAGCCGCGGCCGGCTTTCATTGAGCCCGCCGCGCGCAGCGGCGGCTTCGAGCGGGAAGCTCATCTGGATGTCGGCGCCGCTGAAATCCGCGCCGGCAAACCAGCCGCCCTGGGGCAGCGACATTTCAAGGAAGTCCAGGTGCTGGCGCAGCTGCGGCTCGATGAAGGTTTTTTTGACCTTGCCGGCGATTGCGCGGGCGATCGGCTTGGCGAAGAAGGGCATGGGCGAGTTCTCGACCTTGTCGAACACCAGCTTGAGCAGCAGCGGCGGCATGGCCGAGCCTTCGGCGTAATGCATCCAGTAGGTGTAGCGCAGGTGGTCGCCCGTGCCGGCCGCGGGCGCCAGGCGGCCGGCGCCGTAGCGGGCTACGAGGTATTCAATGATGGCGCCCGATTCGGCCAGCGTGAGTTCGCCGTCGGTGATGACCGGTGACTTGCCCAGCGGGTGCACGGCGCGCAGCGAGGGCGGCGCCAGCATGGTCTTGGGGTCGCGCTGGTAGCGCTGGATCTCATAGGGCAGGCCCAGCTCCTCCATGAGCCAGAGTATGCGTTGCGAGCGGGAGTTGTTGAGGTGGTGCAGGGTGATCATGGTGAGTGCATGGTAGGCCATCCCCCGCCGGATTGAAGCCGCCGCCGCGACAGCCTTGGCGCGCACCGTCGCCGGCAGTTTTTGCACCCGGCCGGGGCAGCCGGGCACCAGAAGCGGGAACTTTGTACACAATCCGCCAGCCAATCGCGTACAAAACCTGGCACAGGCCTTGCACTCAAGCCAGGCATGAACGCCCTTGCCAGCATCGAACCCGCCGCCATTGAAGCCGTCGCGCTGACCAAACGCTACGGGCCGCAAGACAAGCCTGCTGTGGACGGCATCAACCTGCGCATCGCCAGCGGCAGCTACTGCTGCCTGCTGGGGCCTTCGGGCTGCGGCAAAAGCACGACGCTGCGCATGATGGCGGGGCATGAGTCCGTCACCAGCGGGGACATCCTGCTGGAAAACCGCAACATCACCGACCTGCCGGCCGCCGGGCGCGGCACGGCCATGATGTTCCAGAGCTTCGCGCTGTTCCCGCACTTGTCGGCGCTGGACAACGTGGCCTTCAGCCTCAAGATGAAAGGCGTGGACAAGGCGGCGCGCCGCAAGCAGGCCGGCGACCTGCTGGAGCGCGTGGCCATGGGCCACCTGGCCGAGCGCAAGCCGGCGGAGCTTTCGGGCGGGCAGCAGCAGCGCGTGGCGCTGGCGCGCGCGCTGATCACGCAGCCGCGCGTACTGCTGCTGGACGAGCCGCTGTCGGCGCTGGACCCGTTCCTGCGCATCCAGATGCGCGCCGAGCTGCGGCGCTGGCAGAAAGAGCTGGGCCTGACCTTCATCCACGTCACGCACTCGCAGGAAGAGGCGATGGCGCTGGCCGACACCATGGTGGTGATGAACCACGGGCTGATCGAACAGGTGGGCTCGCCGCACGAGATCTACAACCGCCCCGCCAGCGAATTCGTCGCGCGCTTCATGGGCGGGCACAACGTGCTGGACACGCCGGCCGGCCGCATCGGCGTGCGCACCGACCACATGAACATCACCCCGGCCGGCCAGGCCGCGCCCGACGCGGCGCACAACCGGCGCGCGGTGGTCACCGACGTCGAATACCAGGGCACCTACGTGCTGCTGGGCCTGCAGAAGCCCGGCGTGTCGCTGAGCGCCAGCACCACGGCCGAGCTGTCGGTGATGGTGTCGGAAGCGGCGTTCGCGGCCCGGCCCTATGCGCCAGGCGACAGCGTGCAGCTGTCGTGGGCGCCCGAGGCGGCGCACTCGCTGCAGGCCTGACAAATGACGGCGGCCAGTCCTCTCTTTCTACTCCCTCGCCAAAGATCACTTTTCCTCAACCGCTTCACCAGGAGTTTTCACCATGTCCGACGCTCTTCCTGATCAACAAGCTCCCCACGACATCGCCGCCGACACGCCGGCAGGCGGCGTGGCCCGCCGTTCCCTGCTCAAGGGCACGGCCGGCATCCTGGCCACGGGCATGTTCCCCGCGGTGCATGCGCAGGAAAAAATCGTGCTTCGCTACCTGGGCACCGCGGTGAACCAGGACAAGGCGATTGCCGAGAAGTTCAAGGCCGACACCGGCATCACTATCCAGTACGTGGCCGTCACCACCGACGACGTGACCAAGCGCGCCGTGACCGCGCCCAACAGCTTCGACCTGATAGACACCGAGTACTTCTCGCTCAAGAAGATCGTTCCCACCGGCAACCTGAAGGGCATAGACACCAAGAAGATCAAGAACGCCGACAAGATCACCACGCTGTTCACCACCGGCACGGTGGCCGGCAAGGCCGTAGGCGACCAGGGCACGGCCCCCAAGAAGGTGATTTACCTCGAAGGCGAAAAGAGCAAGGTCTTCGCCAAGAGCCCGACGCAGTTCATGTCGCTGATCCCCACGGTCTACAACGCCGACACGCTGGGCATACGCCCCGACCTGATCAAGCGCCCGATCAACTCCTGGGCCGAGCTGCTGAACCCCGAGTTCAAGGGCAAGGCCGCGATCCTGAACATCCCGTCCATCGGCATCATGGACGCGGCCATGGTGGTGGAAGCCAAGGGCATCTACAAATACCCGGACAAGGGCAACATGACGAAGAAGGAGATCGACCTGACGATCGCCACGCTGATCGAGGCCAAGAAGGCCGGCCAGTTCCGCGCGCTGTGGAAGGACTTCAACGAGTCGGTGAACCTGATGGCTTCAGGCGAGGTGGTGATCCAGTCGATGTGGAGCCCCGCCGTGACGGCCGTGCGCACCAAGGGCATCGCCTGCAACTTCCAGCCGCTCAAGGAAGGCTACCGCGCCTGGGCCGCCGGCTTCGGCCTGCCCGCCACGCTGTCGGGCAAGAAGCTGGACGGCGCCTATGAATTCATCAACTGGTTCCTCGACGGCTGGGCCGGCGCCTACCTGAACCGCCAGGGCTATTACAGCGCCGTGCTGGAAACCGCCAAGGCCAAGATGGAAGCCTACGAGTGGGCTTACTGGATGGAAGGCAAGCCGGCCACGCAGGACATCAAGAGCCCCACCGGCGACGTGCTGGCCAAGACCGGCTCGGTGCGCGACGGCGGCAGCTATGAAGCGCGCATGGGCGGCATTGCCTGCTGGAATGCGGTGATGGATGAGAACAACTACATGGTCCAGAAATGGAACGAATTTGTGGCAGCGTAAATAAGCACCCCCCTGTGGTCGCTCACTTCGTGTAGCGGCCTCTCCCCTGCAGGGGACGACACTTGCGGCCCGGCAAAGCCGGTTCCGCGGTGTCCTGGATCAGGCTTCGCTTCGCTTGCCCTCGGCCTTTTACCTTGGATATTTATGAGTGCTCCTGCTGTCACTGCACATTCCGCCCCGGCCAAGGCGCCCGGGCGTGCGCTGGCCGCCTGGTGGCAGGCGCTGCCGCTGACGACGGTGTTTGTGCTGTTCTTCCTGGTCCCGCTGGCGCTGGTGCTGATGGTGAGCTTCTGGGACTTCAATGAATACGAGTTGCTGCCGGGCTTCACGCTGAAGAACTACGTCGCCATCTTCGACGGCTGCGGCAAGGCGTCGGAGCTGTGCGTCACCTTCAAGACCTACCTGTCGACCTTCAAGTTCAGCTTCCTGGTCTGGCTGATCACGCTGCTGACGGGCTTCACGGTGTCCTATTTCCTGGCCTTCCATGTGCGTTCGCAAGGGGTGCAGACGCTGCTCTTCGTGCTGTGCACCATCCCGTTCTGGACGTCCAACGTGATCCGCATGATCTCGTGGGTGCCGCTGCTGGGACGCAACGGCCTGGTCAACCAGAGCCTGGTGGGCATGGGCGTGGTGAACCAGCCGGTGGAGTGGCTGCTGTTCTCGGACTTTTCGGTGGTGCTGGCCTTTGTGCACCTTTACACCATGTTCATGATCGTGCCCATCTTCAACTCGATGATGCGCATAGACCGCAGCCTCATCGAGGCGGCCAACGACAGCGGCGCCTCGGCCTGGCAGACGCTGTGGAACGTCATCGTGCCGCTGTCGCGCACGGGCATCATCATCGGCTCCATCTTCGTCATCACCATCGTGATGGGCGACTTCGTGACCATAGGCGTGATGGGCGGCCAGCAGATCGCCTCCATCGGCAAGGTCATCCAGGTGCAGACCTCCTACCTGCAGTTCCCGCTGGCGGCGGCCAATGCGGTGATCCTGCTGGCGCTGGTGCTGATGATCATCTGGGCCCTGACGCGGCTGGTCGACATCCGGAAGGAACTATGACCCCCACGCTTGTCACTTCGTGTACTACGCTGCCCCCCGAGGGGGCTGGCCTTGCTTGGGGCGGCCCGGCGCTGCGGCCCCTCCTGCGGAGGTTCTAAGCTATGTCCGATAAACGCTCTGCCGGTTTCTGGTTCCTCGCCGCGTTCTTCACGCTGTTCGTGCTCTTTCTTTACGGGCCGATGTTCATCATCGTGCTGCTGAGCTTCCAGGGGCCTGAAGGCGGGCTGACCTTTCCGCTGCGCGGCGTGTCGCTGCACTGGTTTCACAAGCTGGCCGAGGGACTGGGCGTGGTGGACATAGGCGCGGCGCTGAAACGCTCGCTGGGCCTGGGCCTGGCGGTGACGGTCTTCACGGTGGTGCTGTCGGTGCTGGCCGGCCTGGCCTTCCGCAAAAAACTCGCGGGCGGCAACACCCTGTTTTTTGTGGTGGTGGCCAGCCTGATCATGCCGTCCATCATCGTCTCGCTGGGCATAGGCCTGGAATTCCGGCTGCTGGACAACGGCATCAAGAAGGCGCTGGAGCTGTTCGGCATGACGGGCGCGCTGGAGGAATACGGCACGGCGCTGGGCCTCTTCACGTCGGCGCTGGGCGCGCACCTGACCTGGACGCTGCCCTTCGGTTTGCTGATCATGTTCGCGGTGTTCAACCGCTTCAACCCGGCTTACGAAGAAGCCGCGCGCGACCTGGGCGCCACGCCGTGGCAGGGCTTTCGCCACGTGGTGCTGCCGCTGATCGCGCCCTCGGTGGTGGGCATAGGCATGTTTGGGTTTACGCTGAGCTGGGACGAAATCGCCCGCACCTCGCAGGCCATCGGCGACGTCAACACGCTGCCGCTGGAACTGCAGGGCCTGACGACCACCGTGACCACGCCGTCCATCTATGCGCTGGGCACCGTCACCACCGTGGTGTCGCTGGGGGTGATGGCGCTGGCGATGGGCCTGGCCTGGTGGCTGGGCAAGCGGCAGAAAAAAGGAAAACGATGATTGCGCTGAATCCGGTGAACGCGCCCGCGGCGCCCCCGAGCGACAGTGAGATGTACGAGCGCGTGGTCTCGGCCATCCTGGACCATCGCCTGCCGCCGGGCACCCGGCTGGGCGAAGACAAGCTGGCCGGCGCTTTCGGCGTCTCGCGCACGCGCATACGCCCGGTGCTGCTGCGCCTGGCCAACGAGCAGGTGGTCACGCTGGTGCCGAACCGCGGCGCCACCGTGGCCCAGCCCACCGAACAGGAAGCGCGCGAGGTCTTCGAGGTGCGCCGGCTGATAGAGCCCACGCTGGTGGAGCTCTTCATCGCCAAGGCCAACGAGGCCGACATGCAGCAGCTCAAGCGCTGCATCGACGACGAGGAAGCGGCGCGCCTGGCCGGCGACATGCACCGCGCGATCCGGCTGTCGGGCGACTTCCACCTGCAGATCGCCGAATGCGCCGGCCACCAGACGCTGGGCCGCATCCTGCGCGAACTGACCTCGCGCACCTCGCTGATCCTGATGACCTACAGCACGGCCCGCAAGGACAGCCGTGACGAGGCCGCCGCCTGCGGCTGCCGCGAACACCGCGTGCTGCTGGACGCGATACGCCTGCGCGACGCGCGGGAAGCGGCGCGCCACATGCGCGAGCACCTGACGCGCCTGGAGTCGCAACTGCAGTTCACGCCGCCGGCGGGCGAGGCGCCCGACTTGGCCACGCTCTTCTCCTGATATGGCCACCAGTGGAGGTATTTCACCAGTGGGGGCCGAGGGTCCGGCTTCGCCGGCCCCAGGCGCCGCCCCCTCGAGGGGGGAACAGGCTACACGCAGTGAGCCTGGACGGGGGTGAACTCTCCATGCGTAAGCTGCTCGTCATCAATCCAAATACCTCGGCCTCGGTCAGCGCGCTGCTGCAAACCCACGTGCAGGCCGCCGCCGGGCTGCATGTGCAGGTCAGCACCGTCACCGCCCGCTTCGGCGCGCCCTATATTTCGGACGAAGCCGGTTACGCAGTGGCTTCGCATGCCACGCTGGACGCCTGGGCGGCCGCGCTTGCCGGCGCGAGTGAACCGCCCGATGCGGTGCTGATAGGCTGCTTTGGCGACCCCGGCCTGCTGGCCTTGCGTGAAAGCAGCCCGGTGCCGGTCACCGGCCTGGCCGAGGCGGCCTTCATCGAAGCGGCGCGCCACGGCCGCTTTGCCATCGTCACCGGGGGCGAGCGCTGGGGGCCCATGCTGCAGCGGCTGGCCCAGGCGCTGGGCCACGCGCCTTCGCTGGCCGGCATCCACACCGTCGCGCCGACGGGCGCGCAGCTGGCCGCCGACCCGGCCGCCGCCCGCACCCTGCTGGCCCAGGCCTGCCGCGATGCGGTGCGCCAGCTGGGCGCGCAGGCGGTGATCCTGGGCGGCGCCGGCTTGGCGGGCATGGCCGCGGCGCTGCAGCCCGGGCTGGGCGTGCCGCTCATCGACAGCGTGCTGGCCGGCGCCCACTGGGCCCTGCGCAGCCACGCGCCGCCGCCGCAGCGCGCCAAGCCGGGCTTCGACGTGCCCTGGGAAAACCTGTCGCCGGAGCTGACCGCCTTGGGCTTGTAGCCCGAGCAGCTTCGCAGGGATATGTGAGCGCGCACTGCAGTGCAAAGGCATAAAGCCTAAAATGGCCCTGTGACCCCCCATAACATCCTGAATGCCGACCTGCATTGCCACTCTGTGGTCTCGGACGGCACGCTGACACCCGAGGCGCTGGCCGAACGGGCCAAGGCCAACGGGGTGGAACTCTGGGCCCTGACCGACCACGACGAAATCGGCGGCCAGCACCGTGCCGCCGCGGCCGCCAAGGCCCAGGGCATGCAATACCTGACGGGCACCGAGATCTCCGTCACCTTCGCCGGGCAAACCGTGCACATCGTGGGCCTGGGCTTTGACGCAGACAATCCCGAAATACAGCAGGGCCTGCGCAACACGCGCGGCGGGCGCGAGCAGCGCGCCATGGAAATGTCGGACTCGCTGGCCAAGGTGGGCATCAAGGGCGCTTACGAAGGCGCGCTGAAGTTCGTCGGCAACCCCGAGCTCATTTCGCGCACGCACTTCGCGCGCTTCCTGGTCGAGACCGGCGTGTGCCGCGAAACACCGGAAGTCTTCCGCAAATACCTGACCGAAGGCAAGCCCGGCTACGTGCCGCACCGCTGGGCCAACCTGCGCGACGCCGTGACCTGGATCACCGAAGCCCAGGGCGTCGCGGTGATCGCGCACCCGGGCCGCTACAAGTTCACCCCCAACGAGGAATACGCCTTGTTCACCGAGTTCAAGTCCCACGGCGGGCGCGGCGTGGAGGTGGTCACCGGCAGCCATACGCCGCAGGAATACCTCAAGTACGCCGAAACGGCAAAAGAGTTCGGCCTGGCCGCCTCGCGCGGCAGCGACTTCCACAGCCCCGACGAGAGCCACACCGACCTGGGCACCCTGCCCTTCCTGCCGGGCGAACTGACGCCCGTGTGGGAACTGCTGGCGGACCGCATCCAGTGATGGCCGGTCCCGCGAGAAACACCTCCCACGCCCCGACCGGCATTGCGCTCCTGGTGGCCGCCGTCGCCTGCTTCGCGGTGCTGGACACCACCACCAAGTTCATCTCCAACAGTGTGCCGGTGCTGATGGCGCTGTGGTTCCGTTATGCCTTCCAGGCCGTCGCCACCACCATCGCCGTGCTGCCTTCGCGCGGCATGTCGATTTTCAGGACCGCCCATCCGAAATTCCAGTTCCTGCGCGGCCTGCTGCTGCTGGGCACCAGCGTGTTTGCCTTCTTCAGCCTCAAGTACATGCCGGTGGGCGAATTCACCGCCATCGTGATGATCACGCCGCTGGTCATCACGCTGCTGGCCTCGCTGTCGCTGGGAGAGCGCGTGTCCTGGCTGCGCTGGGTTCTGGTGGTGGGCGGTTTCGTCGGCACAATGATCATCATCCGGCCCAGCCGCGACGACTTCAACCTGACCATGCTGCTGCCGCTGGGGCTGGTGATCTGCAATGCCTGGTTCCAGATTTTGACCAGCCGGCTGGCGCGCACCGAAGACCCCTTCACCATGCATTTCTACACCGGCTGGGTGGGCACGCTGGCCGCCTCGCTGGCCCTGCCCTTTGCCTGGGCTTCGCTGGACTCCTGGACGCTCTGGGCCTGCCTGGCGCTGATGGGCTTCATGGGCACGGTCGGGCATTTCATGATGATCCTGGCCTACGGCCGCGCGCCGGTGTCCACGCTCACGCCCTTCCTCTATGCGCAGATCGGCTTTGCGATGCTGGGCGGCTGGATCGCTTTTTCGCACGTGCCCGACCAGTGGTCCATGCTGGGCATCGTGATGATCGCCATCTGCGGCGCGGCCGGCGCCTGGCTGGCCGTGCGGCAAAGCCGGGTCGCCATCGAGCCGGTCGAGTCTTGAATCCGGTGGTTTAAGAACCATTTGAGAATCCATGGCCCAGTTTTTTGAAGTCCACCCCGAAAACCCGCACACCCGGCTGCTCAAGCAGGCGGTGGCGCTGCTTGAGCGCGGCGGCATCGCGGCCGTGCCGACCGATTCGAGCTACGCGCTGGTGTGCCACCTCGACGACAAGGCCGCCGCCGACAGCCTGCGCCGCATACGCGGGGTGGACGACAAGCACCACCTGACCCTGCTGTGCCGTGACCTGAGCGAGCTGGCCAACTACGCGCGCGTCGACAACAAGCAGTTCCGCCTGCTCAAGGCCGCCACGCCCGGGCCCTACACCTTCATCCTCGAAGCCAGCAAGGAAGTGCCGCGCCGCGTGAGCCACCCCTCGCGCAAGACCATAGGCCTGCGCGTGCCCGATCACAAGGTGCTGCAGGCGCTGCTGGAGTTGCACGGCGCGCCGTTGCTCGCCACCACCCTGATTCCGCGCGGCGCAACGGAGCCACTCAACGATGCCCAGGAGATCCGCGAACTGCTGGAGCATGAACTGGCCGCCGTGATCGACGCCGGCGCCTGCCCGCAGGAAGCCACCACGGTCATAGACCTGGCGCCCATGGGCGAGGGCGGCGAGCCCGTCGTGGTGCGCCAGGGGCGGGGTGACCTGGCGGCACTGGGCCTTTAAGGCCGCTGCCCGTGCCCGCGGGCGCGAATGAGACAATCCCGCAATGGATATCGCCAACCTGATTCAAACCGTCGCCATCTACGCGCTGCCGGTGCTCTTCGCCATCACCGTGCACGAGGCCGCTCACGGTTATGTGGCCCGTCACTTTGGTGACAACACGGCCTACATGATGGGACGGCTGACGCTCAACCCCCTCAAGCACATAGACCCCATAGGCACTATCCTGATGCCGCTGCTGCTGTACTTCGCCACCGCGGGAACCTTCCTCTTCGGGTATGCCAAGCCGGTGCCGGTGCAGTTCGGCAACCTGCGCAACCCCAAGCGCGACATGATCTGGGTGGCCCTGGCCGGCCCGGGCGCCAACCTCGCGCAGGCCTTGCTGTGGGGCATCCTGTTTTACGTTCTCGCGGGCGCCGGGATGACCGAGCCCTTCTTCGTCAAGATGTGCCAGGCCGGCATCCTGACCAATGTCGTGATGTTCGTCTTCAACCTGTTCCCGTTGCCGCCGCTGGACGGCGGCCGCGTGCTGGTCGGCCTGCTGCCTTATAAACAGGCACTGCTGGTCTCGCGCGTCGAGCCGTGGGGCTTTTTCATCGTGATGGCGCTGGTGATTTCAGGCGTCATCAGCAACCTCTGGATGCGCCCCCTGATGGACGTGACCTACTCCGTGATCCAAACCGTTTTGACGCCGCTGGCGATGTTGCTGAAATGATGACCCAAGAACCCCCATCCGGCGCCGGCGCCAAGTCCCCCACCCGCTTCCTCACCGGCATCACCACCACCGGCACGCCCCATCTGGGCAACTATGTCGGCTCGATCCGGCCTTCGGTGCAGGCCAGCTTTCGCGCCGACGTGCGCAGCTTTTATTTCCTGGCCGACTACCACGCGCTGATCAAGTGCGACGAGCCGGCGCGCATCCAGCAGTCCACGCTGGAGATCGCCGCCAGCTGGCTGGCAGCCGGCCTGGACCCGGAACGCGTGACCTTCTACCGCCAGTCCGACATCCCCGAGATTCCCGAACTGACCTGGCTGCTGACCTGCGTGACGGGCAAGGGCGTGCTCAACCGCGCCCATGCCTACAAGGCCTCCGTCGACAAGAACGAGGCCGCCGGCAACGACCCGGATGCCGACGTGACCGCCGGCCTCTTCATGTACCCGGTCCTCATGGGCGCGGACATCCTGCTGTTCAAGACCCACAAGGTGCCGGTCGGGCGCGACCAGATCCAGCACATCGAGATGGCGCGCGACATGGCCCAGCGCTACAACCACCTCTACGGCGAGCACCTGGTGCTGCCCGAGGCGGTGATCGAGGAATCGGTCGCGCTGCTGCCCGGCCTGGACGGGCGCAAGATGAGCAAGAGCTACGACAACACCATCCCGCTGTTCACGCCGCGCGAGCAGATGCGCAAGCTGATCGCCGGCATCGTCACCGACTCGCGCGCACCGGGCGAGCCCAAGGACGCCGAGGGCTCGGCCCTGTTCCAGATCTACCAGGCTTTTGCCAGCGCCGAAGAGACTGAAGCATTACGCGGAGCTTACGCCGCGGGCATTGCCTGGGGCGACGCCAAGCAAATGCTGTTCGAACGCGTGGACCGCGAAGTCGCGCCCATGCGCGAGCGCTACCACGCCCTCATGGCCGACCCGGCCGGCATAGAGGCCATCCTGCAGGCCGGCGCGCGGAAGGCCCGCGCCGAGGCCACGCCCTTCATGGGCGAGCTGCGCCAAGCCGTGGGCCTGCGCAACCTGGGCACGCGCCCGGCCGCGCCGGCCAAGGCCAAGGCGGGCAAAGCCGCCGCGCCGGCCTTCAAGCAATACCGCGAAAAGGACGGCCTTTTCTACTTCAAGCTGCAGGACGCCGAGGCCCGGGTGCTACTGCAAAGCCAGGGCTTCGAGTCGCCCCGGGACGCCGCGCAAATGATTGCCGCGCTGCAAAAAGACGGGCAACCGGCGCTGGCGGCGCTGCAGGCCAAGGGGCAGGTCCAGGCCTTGCCGGGCATCGAAGCCGGCGACGTCGCGGCGGCCCTGAAGTTCTTTGCCGAAGCGTCCGCCTCCTGAACATATGTTCATGCGTTGTTGTTTTTTTGGATCAGCGTTCTGAAAAAATACCGGTTCTCCGAGTTTATTTATGCCCCAAAGTTGACACACTGCAGTTATGCTCAATAGCTAATCGGAACAATACTTCAGATATCAATTAATGAGTATTTTTGTAATAGATGACCATCCGCTCATGCGGGAAGCGGTTGTCATGTTGATACGCCGCCTGAGCAGCAAGGCCACCGTCACCGAGCTTGACCGGCTTGCCGCCGTTATGCCCGCCGTGCAGGAATTGGGCGTTCCCGAGCTGATTTGCCTGGATTTGCGGCTGCCCGACACCAACGGTGTCTCCGGCGTGCGCGAGCTCAAGCAGCAATTTCCCAACGTGCCCCTGGTGGTGCTGTCGGCCGCCCCGGCCCAGGACTACGAGGACCTGTCCATCGAGGCGGGCGCCGATGCCTACATCCAGAAGTCCGCCGGCGCCACCGAGATCTCCAACGTCCTGCGCGTCTTCCTGAGCGAAGAGCTGGACCCGGAACCCAGCACCCCCACCGAAAAACTCTCCAAGCGGCAAAAGCAGCTGCTGGTCATGCTCGACAAGGGCATGAGCAACCGCGACATCGCCGAAGAGCTGCAGATCAGCGAGCACACGGTCAAGGTTCATTTGTGGCGCCTCTTCAGGCGCCTGAACGTCAAGAGCCGGTCGCAGGCGAGCCACCTGGCCCGCACCCAGGGATTGCTCTGACAGACCGCTTGCGGTCTGCTCCCATCGGCTAACTTAGATCAGTTCTGCTGGCCGGGTCTCGCCCCGGCGGGCGAGGCACTTTTCTTTGCTTCGCCAAAGAAAAGTACCCAAAAGAAAGGCGACCCTGGCTCCTGCGTCCCTTCGCTGCGCTACGGGCAACCTGCGGTGCTCGTCCAGACGGGGTCAAAAACAACTCGCCTTCGGCTCAAACAAGTTTTTGCCCTGATCCGTCTGGCCCTGCGCTCCTCGGCGCATCCACAAGGGTGGGAGCGGGGACAAGGAATACCAAACAGCCTAAGACAAACCCCGAATACAGAAAACCACAAGGACACGCCGTGGCGTGTCCTTGTTTGTATTGGTATTGGTTTTTTGTCTTTGTCCCCGCTCCCGATCCCGTTCCCGATTGCCCCTTGTGGATGCGCCGAGGAGCGCAGGGCCAGGCGGATCAGGGATCGCGTTGTTTGAGCGGAGTGAAGCGCAGCGAGTTTAGCGAGACCCCGCCTGAACCGAGCACCGCAGGTTGCCCGCAGCGAAGCGGAGGGACGCAGCAACCAGGGTCGCCTTTTTTTGCTTACTTTTTTTGGCGAAGCAAAAAAAGTGAGTCGCATGCCGGGCGACCCCGGCCAGCCGCCCTCAGCAAAGAGCGCAAAGGCCGGAGCAAGATCCGGCCACTAACTCCTCAGCTCAACCCAAAAAACACTCCCCCTCCCAGCCCGGGACGCCAACCCAACAGGATGGCCAAGCGCCTCGCTGAGCCGCGAAACAATAGCCAACCCCAACCCAAACCCCTCCTCCGTCCCCTGCAAGGGAATGCGATAGAACTCCTGGAAGATCGCCTGCTGGTGTTCCTTGGCGATGCCCACACCGGTGTCCCATATTTCGATGCAGGGCACGCCGCGCCGGCGGCGCACGGCCATCAGCACGCCGCCGCGGTGGGTGTTGCGCAGCGCGTTGGACAGCAGGTTGCCGACCAGCCGCTGCAGCAGCACCGGGTCGGACCGGACCTGCCCCGTGGCCCCGCGCACCCTGAGCCGCAGGCTGCGTTCGCGGGCGAAGGGCGCGTACTGCGCTTCCAGGTCCTGCAGCAGCCCGGCCAGGTCGACGTCCTGCGGGTTGACCCTGAGAGGGTCGGCTTCCAGCCCGGCGAGGTCGAACAGGGAGTTGAACAAATCGTTGACGGCCTTGGTCGAGCGAACGATCTTGGGCGTGATCTGCTCGACGAATTCGGGTTCGGCGGCCAGCCAGCCGGCGTACAGGTCCAGCGCGTGCACCGGCTGGCGCAGGTCATGGGCGGCGCTGGCGATAAAGCGGTTCTTGATCTCCACCGCCTCCAGCGCGGCCCGGCTCTGCTCGGTCAACGACTTGATCAGCGTGGAGTTGTCGTACTGCAGCTCGAGGTTGACGCGCTGCACCTCGTGAAAGCGCTGGCCGGAGATGCGGATCACAGCCCAGTAAATCATCACCAGCGCCAGCATGCCGTAGGTGTTGAAGGTGGACGGCATGCCGCTCTCCACCACCAGTTCGTAGAGCAGCGCGATCACGACCGAAATCCCCAGGCCGTTCACATAGCTCTTGAAGCAAGGCAACCAGGACGAAAACGTGCCCACCGCGAAACCGGCCATGCCCACCAGCACAACCATGCAGAGGAACTGGTCGTAGACCGGCGCCTTGAGGAAGTAGATGAACATGGAAGCGCCCCAGGCCATGGCGCTGGCCGGCCAGGTCCAGCCGTAGCGCGCCATGAAGGCATGCAGGGGCGGGCCGCTGACACCGACCAGGGTGCGCTGGTAAATGCTGATGACCCCGTAGCGCGCCAGCGTCACGACGGCCGTCGCCGTCGCCCACAGGCCCAGGGCCACAGGCTCCACGTGGCGGTAAAGAATGGCCACCATGACCACCAGCAGCACCAGCGCCGAGTGCAGGGCCGGCCGGGCATACCGCATGAAGGTGTGGATCAGGCGCATCTCCACCCATTCTTCGCGTGACAGGTCTGCAACGCTCTGGGCGGGCCGGATCGTCTGGGAAGCGTTCATGGGGGCGAGTTTACGTCCCGATGCCGCGCGGCTGGCTGACGCGGCGGGCGGATGTTGCGCGGGGCTGACGAAAACCGGTGCCCGTGTACGCCCGATTGCGTACACTGGGCGCTTGCCTGGGGGCCAGGAGCCCAGACCCAGCCGTGCATGATGGCGCCGCGCGGCGGAGGTATAAAAAATGCAGGATCCGCACATGCAACGCAATGGACAGGCCGAACTCGCCCCCGCGAGCCCGGCGGCACGCGCCGCCTGGCGCACGGCGCTGGCCGTGCCGGCCCTGGACAACCCGGCCAACCCGTCCCGGCTGGCGCTGCTGGCGCTGCTGCTGGCCTTTGTCTACGCCATCCTTTCCACGCCCGCGGCCTATACCTCTCGCCCCGACACCCTGGCCGCCATCATCTGGCCCGCGCCGGCCGTGGCCGCAGCGCTGCTGTGGAACCTGCCCTACCGCCAGTGGCCGCTCTTCCTCGTCGCGGTATTCCTGTCCATGATGCTGGTGGGCGACGCCGACCCGCTGTCGGTGAAGGCCGATGCCGCCTTCGCGCTGCTCAATGTCTTCGAGGTGGCGCTGTTCGCCTTCCTGGGCCGGCGCCTGGTCTGCGAAAAAGGCGACATCGACACCACGCGCAAGCTGGCGCGCTTCATGTTCTTCCTGCCGTTGCTGGCCACCAGCGTGGTGGCGGCCCTGGGCGCCACCATAGGCGCGGTGACCAAGCACACCAGCTGGCTGGAGGAATGGCGCGTCATCCTGCTGGGCAACGGGCTGGCCGTGCTGGTGCTGCTGCCGGCCCTGCTGGCCTGGTGCTCGCGCCAGGCGCGGGCCGCGGCGCCGGCCAGCGACAAGCCGGGCACGGCGCTCGCGGCGGCCGCGCTGGCCGCCGCGCTGATGGCAGCCTCGGCGCTGCTGCCGGGTTTTCCGCTGGAAGTGCTGCGCATACTGCTGGCGCTGGTGATGGTGTGGGCGGCCGTCAGCGGCGGCCTGCGCGCCGCCTCGCTGGGCGTGCTGGTCGCCGCGACGGCCGGCATAGGCCTGGCCATCGCGGGCTACGGCCCCTACAGCGCGGCCCGCGGCGGCGAGGACGGCACCTGGGAGCTGCAGGTGGACCTCGCGGGCCTGGCCGTGCTGTCGTTTTTTACCGGCATCGCGGTGAACGAGCGGCAAAAACTCAACCTGCGCCTGGAACGCGCCCGGCGCTTTGAAACCATGGGTTTTCTCACGGGCGGCATTGCCCACGATTTCAACAACATCCTGGGCGCCGTCGGCGGTTATGCCGAACTCGCGGCGGAGCGCGAAAAATCCGGCCTCCCCGTGCGCGCCGCGCTCGGCGAAGTTGCGGCCGCCGTGGCGCGCGGCAAGGACCTGACCGAGCAGATCCTGCTGGCCGGCCGCCAGGGCGCGCGCACGCGCCAGGCCACCGACCTGCGCGACCTGGTGTCCGAAGCCGTGGTGCTGGTGACACCCTTGTTGCCGCCCGGTGTGCGGCTGGCAGTGGAGGTGCCCGTGGCGCCCGTGCCGGTGCTGGTGCACCGGGGGCAGCTGGCGCGCGCCATCCTCAACCTGCTGCGCAACGCCTCGCAGGCCGCGGCGGGCCGGGTCGAGCTGCGCCTGTCGACATCGGCCGGCCGCGCGCCCGCCGGTTATGCGCGCGAGGCCGACACCGGCGTCGGCGACACGCTCAGCGAAGACTGCGCCTGGCTGGACGTGCTGGACGACGGCGGTGGCGTGGCGCCCGCGCATGTGCACCAGCTGTTCGATCCCTTCTTTTCCTCGCGCTCCTCGGAGGGCGGCAAGGGCCATGGCAAAGGCCACGGCACCGGGCTGGGCCTGGCCATCGTCGCCGGCGTGGCCGCCGACCACGCCGGCGGCGTGGCGGTGTGGACCGGCCGCGGCGAGCGCACGCGCTTCAGCCTCATGCTGCCGCTGCTGACCGCACAGGAGGCCTCGCAGCTGCCCCTGATCGCGCCGCCCGCGCCGCTGGGCCGGGGCGAAACCGTGCTGGTCGTCGCGCAGGATGAGGCGGCGCGCGAACGCACCGAAGACGCGCTGGCCGCCCTGGGTTTTGAACCCGCCGGCTACGACCCCGCAGCCGTCACCGGGGGGCCGCAAGGCCTGCAAGGCCTGGGTGAGCATGCCGAGCTGCTGGTGTGGCTGGATTCACCCGGCGAGGCCGGCGCGCCCGAAAGCCTGCTGGCCGCGCTGCGCGAAACCGACCCCGGCCGGCCGCTGGTGCGCTGCACCGGCGCGGCCGCCGCGAACGGCGACACCGTCATCACACAGGAAGCCGGCGTGGTTACCATAGCCGGTCCCCTGGACGGCGCGGCCCTGCGCCAGGCCGTCAGGATGGCCGCCGGCCTGTCCGACGCCCCGCCGGCCCGGCCCGGCGGCGACAGTGAAGTTGACCTTGACGAAGAAGGCAAGCAGCCATGATGCAGCCCAAACCCCAATCCATCCTGGTCGTCGACGATGACGACGCCCTGCGCAAGCTCCTGATCGACTACCTGACCGGCCACGGCCTGTCGGTGGACGGCGTGGGCACGGCCACCGAGGCGGTGCAGGCGGTTTCCAACAAGGCTTACAGCCTGGTGCTGCTGGACCTGAACCTGCCCGACGGCGACGGCATAGACCTGGCGCGCAAATGGCGCGCCGAGGCCAACATCTCCATCATCTGCCTGACGGGCAGGCTTGAAGAAGCCGACCGCGTGATGGGGCTGGAGCTGGGCGCCGACGACTACATCACCAAGCCCTTTTCGCTGCGCGAAGTGCTGGCCCGCATACGCGCGGTGACGCGCCGCGCCTCGGGCGCGCCCGGCGCACCCACAGGTGAGCCGGCCGGCGAGCGCCCCACCCACAGCAGCGTGCAGGTGCCCGTCACGCGCGGCAAGCACCCGCGCGCCTACCGCTTCGCGGCCTGGGGGCTCAACCTCAACACGCGGCGGCTGACCTCGCCCGAGGGCAAGCCGGTGTCGCTGACCAACGCCGAGTTCAACCTGCTGGCCGTCTTCCTCGGCACGCCCGGGCGCATCATCTCGCGCGAGCAGTTGCTGGAACGCACGCGCGCCTTCGACGACATCTACGACCGCGCCATCGACGTGCAGATCCTGCGCCTGCGCCGCAAGCTCGAAGCCGACGCGAAAAACCCCAAGCTGCTGTGCACCGAGCGCGGTGTCGGTTATTTCCTGAACGCCGAAGTGGAAGCGCTGTGGGACTGATCCTTCAGGCATCCCCGTTCTTCTTTCCATTCCCCCATCGCACCTCTTTTGTGACGCCCTATGACGACTGACCTGATCACCGAACTCGGCAAGCAGCCCATCGCCGGGCCGCTGCCCGCCGGCAACGAGGTGCGCGAAGAGCCCGCCTTCGAACTGCTGGAAGCCGAACTCGCCAAGCTCGCCAGCCCGGTGCACAGCGCGACCATGGACTGGAACAAGGTCACGCAGTGGTCGACGGAGCTGCTCTCCACCAAAGGCAAGGACCTGCTGGTCGCGAGCTACCTGACGGGCGGCCTGCTGGAAACGCGCGGGCTCTATGGCCTGGCCGACGGCTTGCAGGTGCTGGCCGACATGCTGCAGACCTACTGGGACACGCTCTACCCCGGCCTCAAGCGCATGCGCGGGCGCCGCAATGCGGTGCAGTGGCTGGTCGACCGCGTGCAGCAGCGCGCCACCGAAACCGACTGGGGCGCGCTGCCGCCGCAAGAGGCTGAGCTGGTCGCGCGCCTGGTGGCCAGCCTGGCGGCCATGGACGCGGTGCTGGTGGACAAGGACAGCGAAGCGCCTTCGATACGCGCGCTGCAGAGCCTGGTCAACAACCTGACCGTGATCGAAGACAAGCCGGTCCCAACGCAGGCCCCTGCCACGGCCGGCGCCGCGCCCGCCGCCGACAGCACGGCCGCCCCGCCGGCCACGCTTCTGCTGGACTCCGCCGACAACGTCGAACGCGCACTTGAGGAAGCCTGCTCGCGCCTGGGGAGCCTCGCCGAATGGTTCCTGGCCAACGACAGCAGCAACCCGCTGTCCTATCGCCTGAACCGCACGGCCGCCTGGTCGTCGCTGGAAGCCCTGCCGCCCGCCGACGCCGGCCAGACCCGCTTGCCGCCGCCGATTTCGCAGCTCACCGACGCGCTGGCCCGGTTGAAAGACAGCCAGTCCGACGCCGAACTGGTGGCCTTCGCCGAAGCCCAGCTGGCCAACTTCCCGTTCTGGCTGGACCTCAGCGGCATTTGCGCCGCCGCGCTGGGCCGCATGGGCAGCGGCTTCGCCGCCGCGCGCCAGGAAGTCTGCAACGAAACCGCCCGCCTGCTCGCGCGCCTGCCCGGCCTGGAAAAATTGAGCTTCTCCAACGGCATGCCTTTCGCCGCCGTCGACACCCTGGACTGGCTCGCCACGCTGATGCCCGGCATAGCCGCCGGCAGCGCGCCAGCGGCAGCCGGAGGCCGCGCCAGCGACGCGGTCACCGCGGCCATCGGCAATGCCCGCGCGCTCGCGGCCAACGACGACCTCGCCAGCGCGGCCGCCTGCCTGCAGGAGCAGCTCGCGCTGCAGCCCACGGCGCGCGACCAGCTGCTGCTGCAAATCCGCTTGTGCGAGCTGCTGCTGCAGCACCGCCCCGGCGCCGCCCTCAAGGCTTTCGCCCACGCCGTGGTCGAAGCCATAGACCGCCACCAGCTCGGCGTGTGGGACCCGGCCATGGCCCTGGACGGCCTGCAGGTGGCCTACGGTGTGATGGCTCGAAACGAGGAAGACCGCGGCGCGGCGGATGCGCTGCTGGCGCGCATTGTGGCGCTGGATGCGGCGACGGCGGTGAAGCTGGTGACCTGAGCCGGCCGGCTGTTAGCGGGCCGGCGTAGCCGCAGCCGGCGCACCCTGCACCTGCGCCGCGGCCAGTTCCTTGAACATGGCCTGCGTGTCCTGCGGCTTGTGCGGCGACAGCCGCGTGTCCCAGCACACGCCTATCTGCTTGGGCAGCGAGACTTCGATGGCCGGTACGGCGGCCGCGCTGGAGAGCTTGGCCTGCAGGCCGCGTTCCTCGCGGGCGAACTGCGCGTCCTGCAGGCGCTGCTTGTCGGCGGTTTTTTCTTTTTCGAGGCGGTCCAGCTGTTCGAGTTGCTGCGCCGCCTTGAGGATGGCGTCCTGGCCCTCGAAGTTGTAGCGCAGGCCGATCTGGCGCACGCCCAGGGCATCGAGCCGCGCGCGTGCCGCGGGGAATTCGTCGACGTTGAACTGGCGCGAGCCGTCGCGGAAATCCTGCAGGAAACGCACGACACCGCCTGAGCCCGGGTACTTCTTGGTGAGCACCACGTCCTCGATCTTGACCTGCAGCGTGACGTCGCCGCACTGGCGGTCGCCCAGCGGGAAGCTGTCGGTCACGGGGAAGTTGTAGTTGTTGAGCACGCGCGCGCCGGTGGCGCACTGGATGGACAGCACGGTGACGAAGGGCTTGGCCTTGGCGCCGGGGTTGACGCTGGTGGGCTGCGCGGTGATGGTGAGCTGCTGGGTCTGCGCCTTGACGGCGTCGGTCTTCTGCTTGATGTCGGCCAGCATGCGGTCGACCTGCGCCAGCGCCTGCTGCGACTGCAACTGCTCTTTCTGGCCGGCCAGCTTGTCGGTCTGGTCCTGCAGCTCGGCGCGCTGCTGCGTGACGAGCTGCTCCACGCGCTTGCCGGCCGCGTCGTTGAGCATGGGCAAAAACTGCCGCGTGAAGGGCACGCTGTAGCCCAGGGTCTGCACGATGGCGAAGCGGTTGGCGTCGCGCTGCAAAAAGGGCTTGGCCGGGCCGTCGGCAAAGGCCCAGACCGTCCCCTTGGCGCCGTAGAGCTGGTCCAGCATGGCCGTCATGTTGGGCGCGGTCTGCAGCGGCCAGTCGACCTTGGAAGCCCATTCGCTTTGCAGGCTGCAGGAGGCCTGCTCCTCGGTGTAGGCCAGCACGAAGCGCAAGGGCCCGCCCATGAGCTGCCAGACGAATTCGTCGTCGGGGCTGTTGTAGCCCACCTGCCGGCGCAGTTGCACCAGGCTGTCGGCCGTGGACTGCAGGGCCGAGGCCTTGACGGCCGGGTCGGTCGAGAAGCTGTGGAAGTCCACCGCCGCCTGGTAGGCCTTGCCCGGGCCGACGACCACGTCGGTGGCCACGGCGTTGAGGTCCTTGAAGAATTTCTGCAGCGTGGCGGCCGCGCCCAGGTTGTTTTTGATCGTGGTCTGGCCCTGGCCGGCGGAGCCCGAGAGGACTTCCTTCATGGCCTTGCCGCCCACGTTGTTGATGGCACCCACCACGTTGAGCGCGTCGCCCGCGGTGCCGCTGCGGGCGGCCTGCTTGCGCAGTTCGGCCAGTTCGCGCGACAGCCGCAGCCAGCTCGGCAGCTGGGCCGCGGACTGGTCGGCAAACTCTTCGTTGAGGCGGTCCATCACGCGGAAGTAGGGGCTGCGCGCGCTGGTGATCAGGCCCATGGCCGAGCGCCATTCGACCTCGCCGGACAGCGTGCGTTCGGTGCCGGGGAAACCCGCGGCGAATTTCTGCCAGGGCTGCAGGCGGTTGTCCTTGTACCAGACCTCGAAGGCGCTGCGGTGCGCCAGGAACTTCGGGCCGTCGTCTATGCTTTTTTCCATCTCGACCAGGAAGGCGTCGATCTCGCGCTTGCCGGCCGTGGTGAAGGCGGCGGGTACCACCGGCAATTCCGGCCCGGCCGCGGCGCCGCGGGGCCGGCTGGTGCCGCCCCAGAAGTCCTGCACGGTGACGGGCTTGATCAGCGGGTTGCTGTCGGGCAGGCCGGCCAGCCAGGTCAGCGCCGGGTCGTGCAGCGCCAGCTGGTTGAACAGCTGCTGCTCAAAGCGCAGGCGCACCGCCACGTAGGGGTCGTTGGGCGTCGACCAGGCGATGTTGGAGATGTAGAGATCGTTCAGGCGCGCGTAGAGCTCGGGCGTGTAGCGCGAGATGTGCTGCCGCTGCGGCATGGCCAGCAGCGCCTCGCGGTCGGCGCCGCGCTGGTGCGCCTGCAGCAGGTTGATGTAGCGCACCAGGTTGCGCATCTGGCGCGGGAACTCCTTGTTGGGGTCATTCTGCAGGATGCGCTCGGAGTCTTCCTGGTAGTGGGCGTCGGTGACGGGCAATATGTATTTGCGGAAGTTGTCGGTGAAGCTGCTTTTGAGCCGGTCTTCCAGGTCGTCGATGTTGGTGGTCTCCACCATCCACTGGCTTTTCCAGTTGTCGTCGCGGCGCTCGATGATGGAAATGGTTGCGGCCAGGCGCTCCAGCGTGGCCGCGTCGTCCTCAAGCTTGCCGGTGAACTGGATGTTCAGGCGGTCTTTTTCCTGCAGCAGCGACAGCGTCTGCATGTTGTCCATGAAACCGATGGTGATGAAGATGCCGGCCGCGACGCTGAGCAGCACCCAGGCCAGTAGCCCGAGGTTTTGCGTGGCGGTGCGCCAGGGGTTGCGCAGCGAGGCCGGCAGCGAGATGTTGCGGTCCTGCGGCAGTACCCGGCCGAAGAAATCATGCAGGAACAGCCCGGCGTTGGAGCTGGGGTGCTGCGGCACGGGCGGCAGCACCCGGCCCAGCAGGCTGGAGACGGCGCCGCCCTGCTGCAGGCCGCTGCTGAAGAAGAGGCCGCGCAGGAACGGGGTCTCCAGGTAGGCGCTGTCGCCGAAGCAGGCGCGCAGGAAGACTTCGAGGCCGGGCTTGAGCTGGTTCAGCTCGTTGGGAAACAGCAGCAGCTCGGGCGCGACCGGCGTGCCGCGCGCCACCAGCACCGTGCGCAGCACCTGCAGGCGCTCGTGGATGTTGCCGAAGGCCTTGTCCAGGAACTGGTTCTCGCCGGGCTCGCCGCTGTCGGGCTCGGCCAGGTAGCCCATGGCCTGCTCGAGCGAGCTTTCGCTCAGCTGGCGGGCCCACTCTTCCATGCCGTAGAGGCGGTCGCACTGCGTGACCAGCACATAGACCGGAAAGCGCTTGCCGAAGAGGCGTATCAATTGCTCGATGCGCTCGCGGATCACGCGGCCTTCTTCGAGCAGGTCGTCTTTTTCAGGGTGCGACAGGCGCTCGGTGCTGATGGCCAGCACCAGGCCGTTGAGCCCTTCCTTGCCGCGGTATTTGGCCAGCAGGTCCAGGCCCAGTTCCCATTCGCTGCGGTCCTGCTCGAGGTCGGCCGCTTCCACGTAGCGCCCGGCACAGTCGATGATGACGGCGCGGTCGAAGTACCACCAGTCGTAGTTGGCGGTCTGCTCGATGCGGGCGCTCTGGCTGACCTTCTGGATGGACGAGGACAGGCGGGTGCGCGTCAGCGCCGTGGTCTTGCCCGTGCCGGAGCGGCCCACGATCATGTACCAGGGCAGCACGTAGAGCGGGTTGCCGAAGCGCTTGAGGCTGGAGGCGCGCAGCGTGGCCGCGGCCGTCTTCCATTTGCGGATCAGCACCGCGCGCGGCGAGGACTGCTTGGCCGCCCTGTCCTGGTTGGCCGGCGACACCTGCGCCATGAGGCTGCGCGAACGGTAGACCAGCACCAGCCGGATGATGAAACGCGCCAGCAGGTAAAAGCCCAGCACCCCGAAGAACACCGCCACGGCGGCCCACAGCGGCCAGTCCATGTAAAGGGCCAGGCCCCAGCTCAGCAGCGCCAGCACCGTAAGGACCAGCAGCCACAGGAGGAATGTGCGCAAGGCTTTCATTTGATCTGCGCCATGATGGAGTTGGCCGTCTGCCAGATGATCAGGTGGTAGATGCCGTAGAGCACGGCCAGCACGACCAGCGGTGCCAGCAGCACGCTGAGCGTCAGCGAGGAAATGCGCCAATGCCAGCGGCCGTCGGCCTGCTGCTTGCCGCGCGTGAGATTGGCGTAGGCCTGCGGAAACATCACCTTGCCCGAATCGCCGTAAAGGCCTTCGCCCTCGTGCACCAGCTGCTGCAGGCAGGCCTGCTTGATGTCTTCCAGCGTCTTGGGATTGCGGTCATGGCCGTAGCGCCCGGCAAAGCCCATGCTGAGGCAGAAGAAATAAACCTCGCGCACCGCGAGCTGCTGCGGGCCCAGGGCTTCGAGGCGGGTGAAAAATTCGACGCCGGCGCTGGACACGTTGAAATAGCGTTTTTGCAGCAGCAGGCGCTTCCATTCCTCGGCGCCGGCCCAGGCGGTGGCCAGCAGGATTTCGTCGGCCCAGGCGGCGACGGCGAACATGCCGCTGAGCGTGTCGGCCTCGGCGATGCCGGTTTCCTGCGCCTTGCGGCGCGCGTCGCCCAGCAGGCTGTCGAGCTGATCCTTGACGGAGGCCGTGCTTCCCGTGGGCGTGCCCTGGAAATGGCGCACGAACGCCATGAAGGGAATGAAGCAGTCAACAAGGCGCACGTTATCTCCGCAACACGACAATTTCGGCCTTGAGGTCGGCCGGTGCATCCGTCCAGTACAGCGCGATAGAGCCCTCGCGCTCCACCATTTCCCACTGCTGGCTCATCTGCTCGATACGGAAGTAGTAGGAGTATGACCTGCGCGGCAGCCCCTGCGGCGCCGCCACCATGTGAATCAGTTCCAGCCCCGGCAGCGCGTGCGAGATCAGCCCCGGCATTTCGTCGGTGGCGGCCAGGCGCGCGTCGCGCTGCACCGAATCGACCACCCACTCCATGTCTTTTTCGGTGCGTATCACCAGGTAGAAACGGTTGCGCTGGCCGAAGAAGTTGCGCGGCAACTGGCCCACCAGGTAATCGCCCTGCGGCTGCAGGATGGCCAGGAACTCGGGGCCGACGGTGATTTCGTTGAGCAGGTGGCTGACCATGGTGCGAACCCGGTCGAAGCATTTGCCGAGGTCGCTGTGGTCATAGGGCGGCAGGCCGGGCGTGCCGTCCTCGGCCTCGCCCAGCATGTTGAAGCGCTCCGAAAACGAACTCAGCTCGCCGATCAGCTGGCGCATCGCGCCGTAGGCCAGCCAGGGGTGGACCTGGCGCGTCTCGGTCAGGTGAAACAGGTAGGGGCTGGCGCGGTTCAGCGAGCGCAAGGCCAGCAGGAACACCATGTAGCTCGCGTCGAATTCGGCCTTCTGCATTTCGCGCGGGCTTTTGTATTCCTGCAGCTGGCGCGCGCGCCCGGTCAGTTCGTCGCGGATGTCCTTGACCAGGCGCAGCAGCACGTTGGAGCCGGAAATCGCATAGCAGGGCGGAATGAAGCTCTCGGACACCTTGATGGCGTCGCCGTCGCGCACCAGGCGCGCGATGGGGATCAGGCTGTAGTCCTGCAGCTTGTCGATCTCGCCCTCGAAAAACACCTTGACCACGTGCAGCAGCGTGCGCACCTGGGCGGCCGGGCCGTCCGAATACAGGTCGGCCACCTCGGGCGGGTTGGCCAGCGTGGCGTAGCGGGTGGAGACGCCGCCGGCTTCCGTCAGGTCGGCGGCGATGGTCACGTTGTTTTCGGTGGCGCTGAGTTTTTTCAGGCCCAGGTAGACGGTGAAGGGCTTGTCGCCTTCCACCCAGTCCGCGTCGAAGGGCCTGGCCTTGATGACGGCGTTGCCCGGGTATTCGATGTAGCTGCGGTCGGGGAACAGCAGGCGCGCGGCCTGCACTTCGACCGTGCGGTTGGTGGCGGCCGCGCTGACGAGCTCAAGCTCGCCCACGCCCCAGAAATGCGGCAGGCCGGACTCCTGCAGGGGCTTGTGCTGGAACTGGTTGTGCAGGTCAGCCATCTGGAAATGCTGGGACTGCAGGAACATGCCCTGGTGCCAGTAAATGCCTTGTTTTTCTTCCATGTGCTGCCTGCTGTCCTTATTTGTCCAGTTTTTTCACTGTACTGGCGGCGTTCATCGCATCGTTGAGCGAATCCGGCGTCAATTTGATCTCGCGGCCCCCGCCATCGAGCGGAACCGCCTCGCTGTTCTTTTTCCCCGCCGGGTCCCGGTTCAGCCGCTCGGCATTGAGCAGTTCGTCCGGTCCGAAATTAAGGCGCACCGCCAGGGTCGCCGGGGCGGCCTTGTAGGTTTTGCTGACCATGCCCTCGCTCTCGACCGTGAGCGGCACCTCGAACAGTCGCGCGCTGCGGGCCGCCTCCATCTGGTAATAACCGGCCGTGACGCCCACGAATTTCGCCTTCTGCGCCCGGTCCAGCTGCAGGATGGAATGCTGGCCCGGCGCCACGACGTAGCGCGCGAAATGCACAAACCCTTCACCGCCCTTGCCGCTTTCCAGTGATTTTCCCACCAGCGCCGTGTCGGCGATCAATTTATAGAAGGCCGCGGAATCTTCCATCTGGTAAACACCGAGTACCAGCGTGTGGGCCTCGCCGCCGTATTCATTGAGCCGGTTGTCGGCCTCGACCTCCACCAGGATGGCGTTGCGCGCGAACTCCCAGGCGATTTCGGCCACGGCTTCCTTGCGCGTGTTGCCGCCCATCAGGGAATTGGCCGTGGCGCAGCCCGACAAGGCCGCCGCCGCCATGCCGGCGGCCAGGCAGGCGCCAGCCACCCGCCATGCACGCACCCGCCGGGACCTTTGTTCAACCAAGTTTTGCCCTGTTCGTAATTAAAGGTAATTTTGGTGAATTCATTCGGGAAGATGATAATAAGCCATGCAAATTGGAGCGGCAATTTACCCGGGGCTTGTCTGCATCGCCATGGCGCTGCCGGCCCTGCCCGCCTTGGGCCAAAGCACTCCCGCCACGGCTGCAAGCCCGTCCGTTCCCGACGTCCTCGCCGACATTGAACTGCCGCCCGCACCCGTGCTGGCCCCGGTGCTCTATGCCTATGCCACGCTGGGCAGCACCAGCACCGTCGAATCGACCTGCTGGCAGGTGCTGATCCCCGAACGCCAATACCTGATCCGCGAGGAGAACGCCAAACCCTGGCTGCTGCGCAATGCCGTGCCGCTGATAGGCGCAGCCATGGGCGGCTTCACCGGCGGTTTCCTGCTCAAGCGCCATGCGACCGCCGCCGTTTACAAACGCTGGGCCGTGCCGGTGATCCTCGGCAGCGCCGGTGCCGGCTTTGTGCTGGGCCCGGGCGGCGTGACCGGCGCCGTCGTGGGCGGCGCCATCGGCGACAAACTCGGCAAGCAGAAACCGGCCATCACCGCCGCCGGCATGCTGGGCGGTGCGCTGGCCGGCAAGGCGCTGTGGGACATGGTGTTTCCGCCCGCCGTGCCGCCGGCGCCCGGCAACGACCCCGATGACGACATCCCCGTGGAAGTCTTCCTGCGCGACAAAACCTGCGGCACGCGGCTGCAGACGGCGCTCAGCCAGTCGGTCTACCGCGTCGGCTACCGCTTCAACAACGAGGAGCGCGTCGCCGAACTGCCCTACGACCCGGGCGAAGCCCTGCTGGTCAGCGCGGGGGGCGATATCACCGGCCCGGCCCGCAAGCGGCTGGACTGAGAGCGGCGCTAAACCCGGAAAAATCCGCGGATTCACACCAGCCTCAGGATGGTGGCTTCCGCATCCGCTTCCTCGGCATAGGGCATGAAAAGAATCGAGTCAGGGCAGCCCTTGACCTTGACGAAGTAGGACGTGTTGTCATCGACCTGGTTGCGCACCGCCCACGCGGTGTATTCATTCCCGGCGACTTCGATCTTCATCCCCTCCTGCGCGAACTCCAGCGTGGTCTTTTCCGGCAGCATGGTTTTGGGGCCCACGGCCTGGAACTGGATTTCGGCGCCGCCGCCCTGCACGCCGAACACCACGCCCGGCCAGGCGCCGGCCACAGGGCCTATCTCGAACCACTGGCCCAGGCGCTCGTTGCCGAGCACGTCGAAGCGGAATTCAGCCGGCGCCGCCTTGCCCGGCACATTGGCCTTGGCCACGATTTTCGCGGGCCAGCTCGCGCCCGATTCCAGCAGCCGCTCGGCCTGCGCCATGAGCGCCGGCAGCGGGGCCTCTTCCGGCGGGACGGAGTTCCACAGCGTGAGGATGGGAAAGTTGCCGCCGCGCGCGCCGCGCAAGGCCGAGGCCATCAGCGACAGGCCGTAGCGCACCGAGGGCTTTTTCACCTCATCGCCGTCGACCAGCACCAGCCAGGCGTCGGCCTTCGCCTCCAGCATGGCGTCGAGCGCGATGCGCCAGGCCAGCTTGTCGGGCTGGTCGGCCCAGAAGTGGCCCTTGCATTGCAGGCCGTAGCGTTTGAGCACCGCGGTGACGGCGGCCACGCGGGGCTGGTCTTCCTTGAGGGCGGTGATCCAGACGGTTTTCATGGGATGTCCTTGAGGCTTGTCGTCAGGCGGGGCAACTCAGGGCGCCAGTATCAGCACCCTGAGCTGGCTGGGCACCAGCGATACGCCGGGGCAGTTGGTGGAGTTCTGCAGGTTCATGCTGGTCATGCGGGTGGCCGGCATGCCGCCGACCAGCACCGTGAAGGCACCGGTCAGGGCGCGCGACGGCCCCATCATGGTGCCGGAAGCCACGCCGCCCATCAGACCGGCGTTGTCTCCGTTGGTGATGGGGATGATGGTGCCCATATTGTGCGCGGGCGTGCCGCCGGTCAGCACGTTGTAGGCGGCCGGGACACCCATCATGCCGGTGGCAATATTGGGATAAGGCAGGGGGGTGGGAATGGGCCCCGCAGGGGACGGAATCGGCGTGATGCAGACGTCCGGGAAACCCATATTCATCCCGCCCATTTGTGAGTTGGCAAACATGGAAAACTCCTAGCCGAGGTGAATCTGTTCGCCGTCCAGCTTGACCAGCTCATCGGCCGTCATCAAGGTGTATTTGGCATGCATTTGCAGGCTGCCCTCGGCCTGGTAGTCGATCTGGCCGGCCCTGACCTGGTCCATCTCGTCGACCACGCGGTAGGAGCGGGACACACGCTGGTGGCAACGTTCAAGGATGGAGTCAAAGCTGCGGCCCACGGACTTCACGCGGTCCACGCAGCTGCGCCAGGCGTCGCCCACCAGGGACAAGTCATACACCGTCACCTCGCCCTTGAGGGCTTCGACCTTGAGGCTTGCGGACTGCATCGCGATGTCGCGCGCGGACTCCATGCTTATGCCGTCACGCGCGGAGACGGTGAGCCGGCCGCTCTGCATCCTGATCTGCGCGTCGCCCGGCAGGCTCAGGGTGGACGGCCGCCCCGCGTCGCGCTCCAGCACGGCCAGCACGTAATCGCCCGCCTCCATGTCGGTGACCAGCAGCACCTTGTCGCCGACCAGCGGCTCCAGCAGGCAGCTGGCCGCCTTGCGCGCCCGGTAAACCGCCGCGTCGGTGTGCACCACAAAGTCGTCGCCGGCTTCGGCAACGATGCCGTACTGCTGGAATATCGCGACCAGCTTGGGTTGAATGGCCAGGTTGCTCATGCTTGTTCCTTCTGAAAATCAAAAATCGCTGTCACTGTGAATATGAATAAGGCGGCGTGAGGCAGCGCCTCATGCCCGCCGGCCCCAGTCTTCGGCCTCGGCCAGTTCCGGGTCGGTTCCCAGCGCAAGGTCGCGACTGGAATCCTTCCAGACGGTTTTTTCTTCCCTGGCCCGGTGCAGCACCGCCCGGAACAGTTTGGCGCCGGTGAAGTCGGCTTCCGACAGGTCGGCATGCGAAAAGTCGCAGTAGGTCAGTTCGGCCGATTGAAACCGTGCGCCGCGGCAAACCGCCTTGGTGAACTGGGCCTGGTACAGGTTGGCGCGGCTCAAATCTGCGCCGCCCAGGTCGGCCTCGATGAAGATCGCCTGCTGCAGCGCCGCGCCCTCCAGCACCGCCCCGTGGAGGCGGGCGTTGGGAAACAGCGTGTTGCCCGCCGCGCATCCGCGCAGCACCGCGCCGTCGAGAATCGCGTCCTTGAAATTGCACTGGGTCAGGTCCGAGCCCGAAAAGTCCACCCCGCTGAGGTCGGCGCCTATGAACTGGGTTGCCGCCAGCCGCATGTTCGTCAATGCCAGCCCGGCAAGCTTTGACTTGACGAAGATGGCGTTGGCGCAGATGGCGCCCGCCAGGCCGCTGCCGGACAAATCGGTTTCGAGGATCGCCGTCTGCTTGAGCATCGCCTCGCGAAACTCCGCTCCCGGAAGTTGCGACTGCAAAATGGCCGCGCGGTCCAGGTTGGCGCCCGTGAACCGCGCCTGCGACGCGTTGCATTCCACCAGCTTGGCCATCGTCATGTTGGCGGCTGAAAAATCCGCGCCTGACAGGTCGCAGCGTATGAATGCGGCCGTCGCCAGGTAAGCCGAGGACAGGGCCGTTGCCGAGAGCGTGCAGTCCACCATCCGCGTGATGTGCAGGCTCGCCTGCGAGAGTGTGGCCCCGCTGAAGTCGCAGTTGGAGAACAAGCTCTCCGCGAGCGTGGCGCCCGCCAGGTTGCAGGACGCGAAGGAAACCCTCTCGAAAATCCCGCCGGAAAGATCCGCGCCGGACAGGTCCAGCCCGGCGCAACTGGCGTCCTGCGCGATTTCCCCGTTGTGGATCAACTCCAGCAGTTCGTCGCGGTTCATGATGTCTGCGCCCCCAGCAAGACGGCTTTCTTGAGGTTTGCCTTGTCAAGAATGGTTGAGGCGTCGCGGATCGCCCTCAGCAGGTCCGCGCCGAAAAGGTTGCAGCCGCTGAAGTTGGCGCTCCGCAAGTCGGCTTTCTGCAGGATGGCCTGCCTGAAGTCGGCCCCGGAAAGATCCGCCTGTTTCAGGTCGGTCCTGACCATGCGCACGTTGACGCCCTTGGCTTTCTGGAAATCCACGCGCGGCATGCTCGCCTCCGAAAAATCACCGTCGCTGAGATCGGCTTCGGCAAAAACGGATTCGGCCAGGTCGGTTCCCCGCATATTGGCCTTGTGCAGTTTGGCGCCGCGAAAATTGGCCCTGTCCAGGCGGCTGTCCTTGACCACGCACACCTTGCTCAGGTCGGCGCCGGAAAAATTCACGCCGCTTCCCATGGCGGACAGCAAAATCGCCTGGCTGAGATTGGCGCCGCTGAAATCGGCGTTGTCGATCTGGCAATTCATGAACAGCGCCTTGCTGAAATCCGCCCCGGCAAACCGGACGCCGCGCAAGTCAACCGGCGGCTGTTCCGGTATCTCTTCAATGGACAGCTCCTGCGGTTGCAGGTCCACCTCAATGAACTTCGCGCCGTGCGCCTTCACGCCGGACAGGTTGGCGCCGGCAAACCGCGCACCCATGAAGTCACAACCCTCCAGGTTGGCCCCGGACAGATCAATGCCTGCCAGATTGGCGCCCGCCAAAACAGCCTCGGCCAGGTCCGCGCCCGCGGCCTTGGCGCCCGACAACACGGCAAAACCCATGTTCGCCTTCCTGAAGCCGGCACCTGCGAGTGTTGCGCCGGTCAAAACAGCGTGGGCCAGCACGGCGCCCGCAAACCTGGCGTTCTGAAGGTTGGCGCCCGAAAGATTCACAGACTCCATCAACGCATTCGAAAAATCGGCGCCCGACAGGTCAAGCCCCGAAAGATCGGCGCCCGTGAAGTCACGCCCCGCAAACTGCCTGCCGGATGCGGGCGCCGCGGACAGCTCCGTCCTTGCGGCCTCGGACGCCTCCGCGGGCATGGCCGCGGCAGCGCCCTGCAGGTGGCCATGCTTGCGGTAGCTGTCCATCCGCATGGCATCGGCCTGCGCAAGCCGGGCTGACAGCGCCGGGTCGGCAGCGAGCCGGTCAAGGTCCGCATTGGGCTGCCCGATGGACTGCAGCTCCGCCCCGCCGCCCTGCACCTGCTGCAGGACCTGGGCTGCCAGGGGCCTGGGCGGCCCGCTGCCCTGGCGCTTGGCATCTGCCATGACCTGGTCAAAGTCGAGCTTGTTCTCGACGCAGGCCGCGCGGATACGCTCCATGGCCTCGGCCTTGTTGCGCTGCCCTTCTTCCAGGCCTTTTTTGAGCAGTTCGTCCATGTCGGCCTTGAACTTTGGGAGCTCCTCCAGCGTCGGTGGCGCAGGGTCGGGCTCAATCGTCATGGCCATTGCACGGTCAATGTCGCTGGTATCGGGCGGCGCAAGGCCGTTGGCACGATGCGCCTGCAAAAGCTCCTCTTTCATTTTCGAGAGCTTTTCCCTGGACTCACTCAACACTTTTTCCTGCTTGCGCAGCAGGTTTTTGCGATGCAGCTGGTTGGGCCGGATCATCGCCTCCATACCGTCGTCGTCTTCGGCATCCGGCCCCGATTGACGCTGCGGCATATCGGGCAGCAAAGGCGCGTCATTGAGCGCATGCACGGCACCGAGCTTGCGATCCAGCCTGATCGCCAGAACGTCCTTGTAATGCTGCTCGGGCTTTGGGGCGGCCAGCGAATCCGCGCCGGCGAGCAGGTGCAGCACGTCCGCCCCATCGTCGGTGGAGATCTCCGCCACGCCCCGGAAAAGCACAATGCCGCGCTCGGCACCGGGGAACAGGAACAGCGTTTCGGCCCGTGTCGGCACTTCCTGGAAGACGTCGCCGCCGGGCATCTTGCGGGTGATGAAACAGCGCGAGGCACACCCCGGCAAGCGGCCGGATACCGTGTCTTTTTCCGCGTGCATGCCGGACACCTCGAAGGCCTCCTGGCCCGCGAAGAAGCCGCCCAGCCATTGGTCTTCGGGACCGGCATTAAAAATGGTCCAGTCCATGTCGGCCGCGAAGCCCGGGAAACGGGTCTCCAGCCATTTCTGGTCATGCGTGCCCGCTTTGGAAAAACGCTGCGGCCAGCTGAAATCGATCGGCCCAAAACCGGCCGGCGGCGGCCGGTCGTCGGTGAACACGACCGGCTTGCCCGGAAGCTCGATGTTGGGCAGCAGCCAGGGCGCGCCGGCGTCGGCCGGCGGCATGCCTTTGCCGGCGGGGTTCTGCGGGTAGCCGGGTCCGCCGAACGCGTTGCCATAGTCCATGCGAATACTGGTGAAAGGCTCAGGCTCGCTGATCGAAGACACCGGCCCGCGCTTGTTCCAGTGGCGGTTCCCGAATACATGCAGGTTCTTGGCCTGGGCGCCAACGCGGACCCGCACCGGCAAGGCCGTCACCGGCCCCGCGGCAGGCGCATGGCACTGGCCGTAGACCAGGAACTCACCGTGCTTCTTGGGCATGCCCATGTCCAGCACGGCATCCTTGCCCAGCGCGGTGGCCAGGAACTTCCACATCGATACCTCGGACAGCAGCCGCCCGGGTGTATCGAAAGCGAAATACGCCATGGTGGTGACGGCCAGATAAAACCGGCCCTCGAACTCATAGGTTCGGGACTGGAGCGCAAGGCGTTGGGGCTTGATGACTCGCATGTGATCAAGTCCAGATGTGAAGAACCGCGGTCGCGATCATGTTCATATCGGTGTGGATGTTGTTCACGTTTTGCCGCAAGGCCATGACGTGGTTGGTCAGCAATGTGACGGTGTTCGATTGCTCAACCGCCACGGCTTTCGCCTCCAGCATCTTGGCATTGATTTCGGTCGCGGCGTTAAGGGTGTTCTTGGTGCCGAAGGTGGCGTCCGCCGTGGCGCTCAGCGCGACCTTGAGTTCGGCACTGAGCGCAAATGACATCTTCCCGCCAATGTACAGGTCGTTTTTGACACCGAGATACGTCGAGTTGCTCAGGCCCATCATCATGTCGCTCTTCATGCCGAAATAAAGCGAACTGCTCATGCCGTAGGTGTGGCTGGTATCCATGCCGCGGGTCAGCTTGATGCTGTTGCCGCGCACGACCGAGGCACTGTCCCCAAAAGTCACGGAGTTGGAATTGGCCTGCGTATAGCTTGTCTTGTTGGTGCCCACGATTTCCCGGACGCCATCCGCAGGGAGCACTTTCAGGCTGGCATTGAGATCGCCCAGATTGCCCAGTGTGTACAGGTCAGCCATGCTCCAGCCTGCGAATGGCGGTGCCGGTGCGGGCGCCGGTGCCGGGGCAGGCGCCGGCGAAGGTCCCGGTGCGGGAGCGGGGGCGGGGGCGGGCGCAGGAGTACTTGACGTGATCAGCTGGTACTGGAACTTTGACGTTCCGTCTGCGCCGCCGGTCGGCTCCGCGTACAGGTTCAGGTGCCTGGCAAAGATTTCCAGCATACCCGGCGAGGTTGGCGGCTGGCTGACCGGGCGCTGGTTGTCCAGGTCGATCATGGTTGTTTTGGCGAGCGCCTGCAAGTCACCCGGATTTGGCGCGGCCACCGGAAACTTGCCGGCGGACCCCGCCTTGAGCACCATGGCCCCCACCGGGTTCAGCCCCATGTTTCCCTGGGTCTCGCACAAAACGCCGTAGTTCTGCTTCCACGGCTCCAGGGTCGCGATGTTGTAGACCGACTGCGGGTCGGTCGCGGCGCCCATGCGCAGGCTCGACTTCAGGATGGGGCTGTAGAGCTGCAGGTGCTGGCGGGTTTTGGTGTCTTCAAACTCCATGAATCCGCCACCGGCCGACTTGATGATGTCCTTGCTCGGGTTCTTGTTGTTGACGACGCTGGGGTTCTCGGAGTTCGGGGCCGCGTTGACGATC
>NZ_CALRNF020000013.1:0-111706 GCF_943369415.1 Polaromonas sp. YR568 | reverse complement strand
GCGGCGCACTTTGAGGCAGATCCACACAGACTCAGCCCAAAAAGGAGAAAACCAAGAACTTATCCACATCGTGAGCACCTTCTGCTCACAAAGAGTGTGGGTCAATATTCGATGGAAAACTCGGGTCAGACTTCAGCGGAATTCAACAGAACCGGGGAACGATCGCGACGGGGCAGCAGATCGGCGTCAACGTCAACGGCACGCTGACCAGCCTGGTCAACAGCGGCACCATTTCGTCGGGCGTGCGGCGCGGCGTGGTGATCATGAGCTCCACCAGCATCCTGGGCACCCTGACCAACACCGGCTCCATCATCGGGCCGTTTGCGGGCATCACCAACAACGCCGGCACGCTGCAGACCTTCAACAACCTGCAAGGCGCGGGCAACGCCAATGGCGCGGTCACCTACGCCGGTACGGTGCCGGTCAACTACAACATCATCATCAACAGCCCGGGCGTCTACGGCAAGCTGAGCGGCAACGGCGTGACGGGCGCCATGAGCTTCGGCATCTACGGCACCTCGACGGTGGCCATCGGTTCTTACACCGGCGTGCTGAACAACTTCACGGCCGCCAACGTCACGGGCGCGACGACGGGCGTTTACGGCGGGCTCAACTGGGCGCTGGGCCTGGCCTCGGGCAGCACCACCGTCTGGAACCTGGTTTTTTCGGCGGCTCCCGCCAACACCAACATCACGGCCGGGGGCACCTACACGCTGGGCGCGGTGGGGGTGACCCTCAACCCGGTGTTTGACGGCGGCACGCTGGTGCTGCCGGCCAATGCCAGCTCGGCCCAGGCCTTCACGCTCAACGGCGCGGGCGGCACGCTGAGCACTTCACCGGGCGGCACGGCAACACTGTCGGGCGTGTTCTCGGGCGCCGGCGGGCTGACGGTCAACGGCGGCGGCACGCTGGCGCTGTCGGGCAACAACAGCTATGCGGGCGGCACCACCGTGGCGGCCGGCACGCTGGCTGTCAGCGGCGCCTCGCCGCTGGGCACGGGCCCGGCGTTTGTGGCGGCGGGCGCCACGCTGATGGGCACCGGCACGCTGCGCGGCGCGCTCACGGTGGCCGGCACGCTCAAGCCCGGCAATTCGCCGGGCCGCTTGGCGGTGAACGGCACGGTGACCATGAACAGCGGCAGCACCTTCCAGCAGGACATCGCGGGCACGGTGCAGGCCGGCGCCGCCAGCCCGGTGGGCGCGACGGGCTATTACTCGCTGCTGAACATCACCGGCGGGCAGTTCGTGATCCAGCCGGGCGCGACGCTGGCGCCGCGCCTGCTGAACCTGTTCACGCCCGGCGAGGCGGGCTTCGGCAGCGCGCCCTACGTACCGGTGCTGGGCGACAGCTTCCGTGTGGTCAGCGCGGACGGCGGCATCACCGGGCGCTTCAGCACGCTGGCGCAGCCGGCCGGGCTGGCGGCGGGCACGCAGTTCGTGCAGTTCTACAACCTGGGCGGCAGCAAGAGCCTGGACCTGGCCGTGATCCCCGTCTCCTACGCCACCACGCTGGTCGATGGCAACCTCAACACCCGTTCGGCGGCCGGCGCGCTCGACCGCCTGGCGGCGGCCAACCAGTCCGGCACGGCCACGGCGGCGCAAGACCTGCTGCTGGCCGTCGCCGCGACGCGCAACGCCGCCGCCTTGCCGGCCTTCACACGCGGCCTGGCCGGGGAGGTCTATGGCGCGACGCTGGCCGCCGCGCCCCAGGCGGGCCTTCTGATGCAGCAGGCGGTGCTGGCGCACCTGGACGATGCCAGCCCGGCCGCCAGCCAGTTTGCCGCGCAGCCGGCCGGCCGCGGCAGCCTGCTGGCCAGCGCGGGCGCAGGCCCGGTGCCGGGCCTGCAGCTGTCCGCGCCTGGCGATGAAACGATGGGCCCGCGCAACGACGCGGTATGGGGCGAAGTCGCCTACCAGCGCGGGCGCCGATCTGGCGACCAGCGCGCCAGCGGCTTCACGCAGGACCTTTACCAGGCGGTGCTGGGCGGGGATGTTTATGTGCGTGACGGCGTCAAGGCCGGTGCCGGCCTGGCGCTGTCGAACACCGACGTCAGCGCCGCGCAAGGGCAGGGCGTGTTGCGCCAGGGCGCGGTGTTTGCCTATGCCCGCTTGCCCGCGGCCTCGTGGACGGTGGACACCCTGGCCAGCTGGGGCGTGCAATCGACCAGGCATACGCGTGACGACGTGACCGGCCTTGGCGGCAGCCTGGGCGGCAAGACCAGCGGCCGCGATGCCTTGCTGAGCGCGGGCGTCAGCCGGCCCATGGACTGGCGCGGCATGGTGGCGTCGCCCTATGCCAGGCTGACCTGGCAAAGCCAGCACCGTTCCGCCGTGGACGAGGGCAGCGCCGCCGCCGCGTTGAAGGTGGACGGCTTTGATGCCCAGGGCCTGCGCGGCGTGCTCGGCGTGACGCTGGCTTCCACCCACAACCATCCGCTGCAGGAAGACCGGACCTACCGCTTCAACCTGGGCCTGGGCGCGGACTCGGGGAAACTGCTGAACCCCGAGCTCACAGCCTCCCTGGCGGGCATGCCCACCACCATCCGGGCGCCGCAGGCCGGCAAGGGCTTTGTGCAGCTGGGGTTCTACGGCACGCAGCGCCTGGGCGGCAAGGTGTTTGGCTACCTCGGTGTGAGCACCGAGGCGCGGCGCGGCTCCGTGCAGGGCAGCGCGCAGGCCGGGGTGCGGATGGCGTTCTGAGTCGCGGGCCCCTGCGCGCGGCCTGTCATGCGCTGGCCTGCATCTGCAGCGGCCTTGCGTTGTGGGGGCCTTCCAGGTCCGCCAGCAGCTTTTGTAAAGCGTCAATCTCCGCCGGCTTGAGCAGGTGGTGGTCAAACCCCGCTTCGCTCGCGCGGCGGCGGTCGTCTTCCTGGCCCCAGCCGGTCAGGGCCACCAGCACGGTCGGGTGGCCGGGGAAGCGGCTGCGGATGGCGCGGGCCACTTCATAACCGTTCATGCCGGGCATGCCGATGTCGAGCAGCACGACGGAGGGCTGGTAGGCGGCGAAGGTCTCAAGCGCTTCGGCCCCGTCGCGCGCCACGCGCACCTCGGCGCCCAGCATGTCGAGGATGACGGCCAGGGTGTCGCCGGCGTCGGCGTTGTCGTCGACCACCAGCACGCGGGTTTTGTCCAGGCGCGGCGCATCGGCTGTTTCATCGGGTGTATCGGCGCCGGCGGTCTTGAGCAGCGGCAGGCGCAGGGTGAATTCCGCGCCCCGGCCCGGGCCGTCGCTGTGCGCCTCCAGCGTGCCCTGGTGCATCTCGGCCAGGCGGCGCGCCAGGGCCAGGCCTATGCCCAGGCCGCCCTGGTTGCGGGCGTTGTCGCGGTTGCCGCGGCTGAACATTTCAAACATGTGCGCAATCGTGGCGGGCTCCATGCCTATGCCGGTGTCCTTCACGCTGATGCGTGCCTGCGGGCCTTCGCGGCGCACCGTCACGGTCAGCGTTCCGCCCGCATCGGTGTAGCTGGCGGCGTTGTTGAGCAGGTTGGAGATCACCTGCGCCAGGCGCACCGCGTCGCCTTCGACCCACAGCGCGTCGGGCGGCAGGTCGAGCACCAGCTTGTGCCCGGCCGACTGCACCAGGGGGTTGCTGGTTTCCACCGCGGTCCTGACGACGGCGGCGACCTCGACGGGCTCGCTGCGCAGCGACAGCACGCCGCGGCTGATGCGCGAGACCTCGAGCAGGTCGTCGACCAGGCGCACCAGGTGGTTGACCTGGCGCTCCATGATGCCGTGTATTCTGGCGAGCCTGTCGCCTTCGAGGCCGTCGCGGCGCAGCAGGGCGATGGAGTTGCGCAGCGGCGCCAGCGGGTTGCGCAGCTCGTGCGACAGGGTGGCCAGGAAGTCGTCCTTGGCCCGGTCTGAGGCGGCCAGGCGCGTGGCCTGCTCCTGGATGGACTGTTCGGCGGCCTGCCGGTCGGTGATGTCGCGGGTGGTGCCGGCCACGGCGACGACCTCGCCGTGTTCGTCAAACACCGGGGCGAAGATGTAGTCGTACATGCGCGTGCCGTTGGTGCCGCGGAAGGGGATCTCGCCGCGTATGGGCGCGCGGGTCTGGATGACCTCGTCGAGTTCGCGGTCGTGCAGGTCGGCATGCCATTGCTCGTAGCCCAGGTCCATCCACTTCTTGCCGCGCACGTCGGCCACGCCCCAGGTCTTGAGCAGGGCGTCGTTGGCGTAGAGCGCGCGGTGCTCCAGGTCGAACACATAGACGAAGTCGGGCGTGCTGTTGAGCGCGGTTTCGTAAATGCGCTTTTGCCTTTCCGACTCGGCCAGCAGGGTGCCGCGTTCGGAGGTGAGCCTGCGCTGCTCGGTCACGTTGCGGAAGTAGACCGACATGCCTTCGGGCGCGGGGAAGGTGGTGACCTCGTACCAGCGCTGCTGGTCGGGGTAGAAGGCGGTGAAGGAGGACTTCTCCCTTTCCACCATGGTGCGCCGGTAGAAGTGTTCGAACTCCGTGCCTTGCAGGCCGGGGTATTCGTCCCACAGGCCCTTGCCGGTGAGGTCGCCGGGATGTCTCTCCAGGATGCGGTGGGCCTCGCTGTTCACGTAGTCAAAGCACCACTGCCTGTCCAGCGTGTAAAAGCCTTCGGTGATGCTTTCGAGGATGGCGACGGAGTCGCGCCGCTCCCGGGCGCTGGTCTGCTCGGCCGCCTGCACGATGTAGTCGACCTCGCCGCGCTCGTCGAACGCCGGGCTATGCGTCACCGTCCAGTAGAGCTCTTCATAAGCGTCTTTCTGCGGCACGCGAACGTCGTAGCGCAAGGGCTCCATGACATGCGGCTGGCCGGTGGCCATCACCTGCCTGAAGGACGCGGTGACCTTGTCCACGCTCGTGGACTTGGGCTCGTCCGGGTTGGCGGGAAACACTTCGAACAGCTTGCGCCCGAAGATGCCGGTGTCGGTGCAGGTGGCCTTCAGGTAGGCCTCGCTGGCGCCGGCAATGGTGAAGTCCGCGTCCGCCTTGACGATGAGGACGAGGCCGGGCAGGGTGCGGATGAGGCGCTGGATGTCGGAAGGGGTCACGGTGATGGACTTGAGGGCTGCGGTTCGGGAACGCGCCTCAAGTGTTTTCCCCTCCAGGCGCTTTTATTTTTATTCTATCGAGAGGAGTGGATTTTGAAACCGTTTGCAGCGCCCGCAAGCGCTGTGGGCGCTGCATTGCGGCGTTCTCCTACAAGCCGGCCGAGTCGGCGCGGGGGGCGGCCTGTTGTCGCGGCGCCACTGGGCGCCGGCCCGGTGCCTGTTACGGCTTGGGGTCGCGCCAGACAAGGTAGGGGTTCAGCGGCGTGCCGCGCCACCATTGCTTTTCCGGCCCCAGCTTGAAGATCGCGAAGTGCAGGTGGGGTGCGTCGGGCGAGGCATTGCCGGTGCTGCCGACGTAGCCGATCACCTGGCCCTTGCGCAGGGGGGCGCCTTCGGCGAGGCCGTCGGCGTAGCGGTCCAGGTGGGCGTAGTAGTAGGCGTACCGGCCGCCCGGGTCGAACTGGTAAATCGTGATGCCGCCGGGCTTGCTCAGGAACAGCTTGACGACCTTGCCGTCTTCGACCGCGAGCACCGGCGTGCCGCGCGCGCTCATGATGTCGATGGCCTCATGCGGCGCGCCGGCCGCGCGCGACTGGGTGTAGGTGTCGCTGAGCTCGGCCGGCGCGACGCCCTGCACGGGGAGCGTGAGGGTGCGCTGGCGCAGTTGGGAAATGTCCGGGTCGTCGCCTGGGGCAAGTGCGGGTGGTGATGCGGATGGTGATGCGGATGGTGATGCGGATGGGGGTTGCAGGGCGGGCGAGGGAGTGGCGGTTTCGGTGGTCTGGGCGACCGGCGCCGGTTTGTCGGCCACCGTTGTCTGTACGGCCGGCGCCAGGCTGGCCGGCGGCGGCACCTGCGTGGCCGCCTCCTTGCGCGCGCCCAGCATCATGCCTGCGGCCACGGCCAGCAGCGCGCACACGGCCAGCGCCGTTCTTTTCAGCCGTGCGGGATTGGTGGAAGCCATCAGGCCTTGACGTTCACTTTGAAACCGGCCTTGGCCAGGGTCGCCAGGCGCTCGGCGTCCCAGTTGGTCATGTGGATGCAGCCGTTGGTTTCGGAGTGGCCCACGTTGGAGGGGTTGGGCGTGCCGTGTATGCCCCAGTGCGGTTTGCTCAGGCCCAGCCAGATGCTGCCCACGGGGTTGTTCGGGCCGGCCGCGACGTCGACTTTCTGCGCATTCTTGGGCGCGGTCTTGAGCAGCGCGGGGTTGTAGGTGAAGCCGGGGTTCTTGACTTCGTTCTTGATGGCCATCATGCCCAGCGGCAGCGGGTCGTTCTTTTCATTGCCTATGCTGATGGGGAAACCGGCCACCAGGCGCTGGGCGGTGTCCAGCACATACAGCACGCGCTCGGACTTGTCGATCTCGATGGAGGCCGCGCTCGTCGGCGTGGCGCTGGCCGCGACATTGGGCACGGTGATCTGCTTGCCGGCCTCGATGCCGGCGCCTGCGTTGAGCTGCTTGAGATAGCCCGGGCTGGTGTGGAATTTTTCGGCCAGGGCTTCGTCGAGCGACTCGTAGACCAGCGCCTTCATTTTGGCGCGCTCGTCCATCGCGACGGGGGTTTTCTCAAACGGGCCGGCGGCGTCCTTGTCGGTCACGGTGTAGGTCGTCAACAACGGCGCGCCGTCCTTGCGCAGCGAGGCCCAGGTTTCGGCGGTGACTGTGCCGGTCACTTTCAGGTCGTTCGCGGTCTGGTAGGCCTTGACCATGCGCTGCATGTTGGCGGCAAAGCGCCCGTCGATCTCGCCGCAGGAAAACCAGGCCCTGTCCAGCATGATCTGCGCCCGCGCCACGGCCGCGCCGTTGCTGCCGCTGCGCAGCAGTGGACTGTCGGTGGCGTTGTTGAAGGCTTCCATGTCCAGCGGCTGGCTGGCGGCGGCTTTGGCCCTGGGCTTGGCCGCCCAGGCGCCATGGCCCGCCAGGCCCAGGCCGGTGAAGCACAGGGCGAGGACGAGGGTGCGGCGCGGGAGATGGGCGGGAGAAGACGTGGAATTGAAGGACATGGAGACTGCTTTGGAGGTTATCTCCCCAGTCTGCGGCAAGTCGCACTCGCAGGCTGTCAGCAGACATGCCTGGCGGTGGTCAGGTTTATGCGGCGACTGCGATGCCAGGTCGCATGTCAGTGGCGGCCACTCCGGACCGCGGCCGCTGTCACCGTTCCCAGGGAGGCCGGCCCGGGAGGGGGACGGCGAGGACGGAGCGGCGCTCGGTGTTTTTGCCGTCCGGGCCCTGGGCCTGCTCGACGATGACAACTTCCTGGTCCGTGATGGAGACGATCCGCCCGCGCTCGGGGCCGAGATAATTTCCGACGCGCACCCTGTAGAGCTGGGCCGGCGGCTTTTTGTGCATCACCAGGGCAAACTTTTCGCTCCCCTGGCCCATAACGCCGACCACGGCCAGGTCCGCCAGCAGGGCGGATTCAAGCGGTTCCCGCCTGCCTTGGGCGGTGTCCGTGCCGGTGAACGGGTTCCTGCTACCCAGGGCGCTTTGCCTTGCCTTGGCGAGTTGCTGGCGGTATCCGGCGGCCTGCGCCTGCTCCAGCACCAGGTCGCCGAGATAGACCCAGCCTTCCGCGGTGACGGATGCGGCATTGCCCTTCACAAAACTGATTCGCTCCACCAGCGCCTCGCTGAGCACGGGCGCATTGACCAGGAAATCCAGCATCTGCTTGTAGGGCGCCGAGATCTTGAAGCGGACGCGAAACAGGCCGCTGTTCAGGCTGCCGACCGGGTCGGCTTTAAAGATGTCGAAACGCATGCCCTGCTGGAATGCATATTCCTGGAGGCGCAGCGTATAGGTATCGCCCAGCCTGGGTTGGGACGGGGTTGGAAGGGGAACGGCCAGGCCGTGCTGGATCCTTGCCTGGAACTCTGCCTCCGCACTGCCGGGCAAGGGCTTGACCGTATAGGGGCCCAGCCAGTGACCGGCATCCGGCGTGAGCCTGCCGGCCAGGGCGGCGGCGTCGGCCGCGCCGCTTTCGAAGCTGAAACCACCCTCCGACAGGCCTGCTTTTTTCAGCGCGCCGGGGGCGGGCAGTTGCTGCGCAACCCGGTCGAGTTCCTGTGCGACCTGGTAAAGCGCCGGGTACCGGGCCTCTTCGGCCGCGCCTTGCGCCGCCACATGGATCGCCGGCAACAAGGCCAGGGCACCAAGAAGCAGAACCCGCGCAAACGGGTCTTTGAAGGTCAAGGCTTGTGTCGCCCGGCTGTTGGCTGTTCTCACTTATGGGTCCTCCTGGCGGCAGGCGGCTTGCAGCGCACGCTCGTTGTTTGGGTGATTGCGCTGATCTTAGGGGCCAAAACCAACCCCAGGGCGGGATCGCTGCCCTGTTCTTCACGGTAAAAATAGCATTCTCAAATTTGGCTTGAAACGGCCGGGTGCCGGCGGTGATCGCGCGGGCCGCTAGCGGCGTGTCATCCACGCGGCCATGGTGTCGAGCAGTTCGTCGCGCACCTGCGCGTCGGTGCGACCTGAACGCACCAGCACATGGAAGACGTGGTCGGCGCCCTCCACGATATGCAGGGTCGCCTTTTTGCCGAGGCCTGCCGTGGTCTGCGTGACCAGGTCCAGGTCGGCGAGCGCGTCGCGCGTGCCTTGCAGAAACAGCATGGGAAGCTTGACGTCCGCCAGGTGCGCGGCGCGTTCGGTGGACGGCTTGCCGGCGGGATGCAGTGGAAAGCCCACCAGCACAATGCCCTTCACGCCGGGCAATGGCTCGGCCGCCTGCGCCTGCGTGCTCATGCGCCCGCCGTAGGATTTGCCGCCGGCAAACAGCGGCACACCCGGCAAGTGCCGCGCCGCTTCAGCGACGGCGGCACGAATCGCCGCATGCGCGACGGCGGGGGAGTCCGGGCGTTTGGAGCCTTGTTCCATGTACGGAAAGTTGAAGCGCAGGCTGGCGATGCCGCGTTCGGCGAGGCCCTCCGAGATTTGGACCATGAAGGCATGGTCCATGCCCGCGCCTGCACCGTGGGCAAACACGTAGCAGGCCCTGGCGCCGGCGGGCGCCTGCAGCCGGCCGGAGACAGAAGCGCCCGAGGGCAGCGGAATCGTCAGTGAAATGGGGCGTGTGGACATCAATGGCGCGTGCCGGGTTGGGCTACGCCATTAAAACACCGCCGGCGCTCAGCGCGAAGGTTTTGCTACCGGATCGGCGATCCCGGGCGGCAGGCGATTGAGCAGCCAGCGGATCGCCAGCGGAACCAGCACCAGGTCGTCGGCAATGCCGATGATGGGCAGGACGTCGGGGATGAGATCAATGGGCGAGAACAGGTAGAGGGCAATGGCCGCGGTCCCCCATTTCAGCCAGGCGGGCGCTTCGGGGTGGCGCAGCGCCGTCCACAGCCGGCGCGCGTCGCCGCGTATCAAAACCCAGAGCAGGGTCAGGCGTTTGAACATGAAAGCTCCTCGGGTGAAGGTGCGGGCCCGGCGGGCCGCTGGCATGCAGATGGCGCCGCTTGCCCGGGCTGCAAGGGCACCGGCAGGGCGTTACATTCGCTCGCCGGCATGCGGTTTGTTCTTCTTGCTCCTTCCCCCTTTGGGGGAAGGTTGGGATGGGGGCCTGCGGCGTTTGATGACACCGCAGCTTTGGATTGGAGGCCGGTGGCCCCCATCCCTGCCTTCCCCCAGCGGGGGAAGGAGTAAGAGGAGGTCAGTGCGCCAGATCGGCCACCAGCTTGTCCGCCGCCTGGACAGCCTCCTGGCGCGTGGGCCAGGTTCTCTCGCCGCTGTCGTGCAAAGGCGGCAGCGATTCAACGTGTATGACGTCGATGTACCAGGGACCGTCAGGCAGATGGCACAGCCTGGCCATATAGTGCCTGCCGTTGGCGACGCCGGGGACGTATTCCTCTATCGGCTCCGCTTCTTCCTGGTCTTCTGCTTCTTCTGGTTCTGGGTTCATCAGCTTTCTTTCCAAATCCTGATTATCCGCAACCGGGTACTGCTACTCCTTGAGATCCACCCCGAGCGCCGCGAGCTTTTTGGCGTAGGCATCCCGGCGTTTTGCGGCTTTGTCCGCTGTCTCGACGGCCATCTGGATCGCCTTGGGTCCTTTTTTCGCGGCCGCTGTGATCAACCCGGATTTATGGGCGGCCTCGGCCTCCGCCCTCCGGAAAGTGGCGATGAGTTCGGCATGGGCAATGGATGGATTCACGGGCTACTCTTGACTGGTTTTATTTGTTGATGGGTTATCGCACCTGAGATTCAAAACGCAATTCCACCGCGCCGACTCCCGTTATTTCACCGCGCACGATCTCATCCACGGGGGCGGTCAGCAGGCCGGTACACGAGCCGGCGGTCACGATCTGGCCTGCCCGAAGTGGTTGGCCTCGCCGGGCGCAGTGCAGCGCCAGCCACGACAGCAAGCGCCAGACATCTTGCGCGGGATTGCCGCCGAGGGTGTGGGCCGCGGATACCGCGCCGAAACGCAGGGACGCCTCCAGCGTGCGCAAGTCTACCTGTGCCGGCGCCAGCGTCGACGGGCTGCCCAGCACCAGCGCGCCGTGGCATTGCAGGTCGGCCAACTGGGCGAGCGGGTCCGCAGTTTGCCCTTCAAGCAAACGGCTCTCCACCACCTCGATCACCGGCAGCACGGCGTCGAAGGCGTCGGCCAGTTCGGCGGGTGCCAGCAACTTGCCCTGGGGGTCCAGGTCGCGGCCCAGCCGGAAGGCGACTTCGACCTCGACACAGCGCCAGCGCCAGGCGGGGCCAGTAAGCGTGACGCCCGAAGCATGGATGCCCGAGGCGGGCAGCGGTGCGCAATGGGGTTCAGTGTGCAAGTTTTTGGCGCCTACCTTCCAGCCCGCGATGGGGCCTGTCGCGGCGAGCGTGGCGTCCTGGATGGCGTAGGCGCCGGCGCGGTCGGCGGGGAGGATGTCGCGCCAGGGAACGGTCGGCCCACCGGTTCGGGCGGCTGTCAGCAGTTGCGCGGCTTGTTCGGGATTCATGCGGATCGCGCCTGGTTCTTCAAGGTAAAAGTGGCGTTTTGCACTTTTACCTTGAGGTTCAATGCCCAGGCTGGTTGGCTGGCATGGGGTTTAACGGGAAAGCATGAAACGGGTGGAGGGCAGGCGCCCTGGCAATTGCAGTTGGGCGGAAACCTCAGGCGTCTCCGCCAGCAGCGTCCCCTTCTTCCACACTTTCAAGCGGTTCGCCCGCAGCCGGATCGCCTCCACCGGGTCGCGCGCCTGCAGCAACACAAAACTCGCGTCGCAGCCCACGTCCAGGCCATAGCCGTGCAGGTGCATGACTTTGGCGGCGTTGCTAGTCACCGCGTCGAAGCAGGCGCGTATGCCTTTCTGGCTGGTCATCTGCGCCACGTGCAGGCCCATGTGGGCGACTTCGAGCATGTCGGCGCTGCCCATGCCGTACCAGGGGTCCATCACGCAGTCGTGGCCGAAGGCGACGTTGACGCCTGCGGCCATGAGTTCGGGCACGCGGGTCATGCCGCGGCGTTTGGGATAGGTGTCGTGGCGGCCTTGCAGGGTGATGTTGATCAGGGGGTTGGCGATGACGCTGACGCCGCTTTCGGCGATCAGGGGCAGCAGCTTGCTGACGTAGTAGTTGTCCATGCTGTGCATGGAGGTGCAGTGGCTGCCGTTGACGCGGCCGTGCAGGCCCAGGCGCTGGGTTTCATAGGCCAGGGTTTCGATGTGGCGCGACAGCGGGTCGTCGGATTCGTCGCAGTGCATGTCGACCAGCAGGCCGCGTTCGGCGGCGATGTCGCAGAGCAGCTTGACGCTGGTGGCGCCGTCGGCCATGGTGCGTTCAAAGTGCGGGATGCCGCCGACCACGTCGACGCCCTTGTCGAGCGCGCGCTCCAGGTTGTTGATGCCGCCGGGGGTGCGCAGCACGCCGTCCTGCGGGAAGGCGACCAGTTGCAGGTCTATGTAAGGCGCGACCTGTTTTTTGACTTCCAGCAAGGCGTCGACGGCCAGCAGGCTGGCGTCGCTGGTGTCGACGTGGCTGCGGATCGCCAGCAGGCCTTTGGCGACGGCCCAGTCGCAGTAGGCGAGGGCGCGTCCGATCAGTGCCTCGGCCTTGAGCAGCGGTTTGAGTTCGCCCCACAGCGCGATGCCTTCGAGCAGCGTGCCGCTTTCATTGACGCGCGGCAGGCCGTAACTCAGCGTGGCGTCCATGTGGAAATGGGGGTCGACAAAGGGCGGGCTCAGCAGGTAACCGGCGGCGTCCACCGTTTCATGGGCCGGTGCCTGCAGGCCGGCTTCGACGGCGGTGATCTTGCCGTTCTGCACGGCGATGGAGATGTTGGTGCGGCCGTCGGGGAGGGAGGCGTTGGTGATCAGGAGGTCGAGCATGGGGTAAGCCTTTCAGCGGCGATTTTGCGGGTTCGCGGACCAGCGCGCGCGGGGCAGGCGGTACACACAGCAGCGCCGTTCGGGGTTGTCGGGCGGGAAAGCCGGGTGGTCGAATTCGTCGGCCGTGCTCTCCTGCATGCCCAGGCGCTGCATGACGGCGCGTGAGCGGGTGTTGCGCAGCGTCGTCACCGCGACGATCTCTTCCAGGCCCAGTGATTCGAAACCCGCGCGCAGGGACAGCCGTGCCGCCTCGCTGGCCAGGCCCAGGCCCCAGAACCGCGGTGCCAGCCGCCAGCCCACTTCCACGCAGGGGCCAAAGGGCAGTTCCGGGTCGGGAATGTTGAGGCCGGTGAAGCCGGCGAATTGCGGCGCAGTCGCCGTCTCGCTGGTGTAGTCGAGGGCCCAGAATCCCCAGCCGCGCTCGCTGATCTTGCGCATCATGCGGTCCACCCAGGCGTCGCTCTCTTCGCGGGTCAGCAGCGCCGGAAAGTGCCGCATGACTTCAGGATCGGCGGTCATGGCGGCAAACGGCTCGCGGTCGGCGTCCGTCCAGGGGCGCAACCGGATGCGCGGGCTGGCCAGCATGGCCGGCGGGATGGCATTGCCGGGCGCCCATTCGATGGGGGCGGCTTCCACCCCGCCGCTCATGGCGTCCAGCAGGAGTTGCCGCTCCGCCTGTTTGCGTGCGGTTTTTTCGTTGAGGAAGGCCGGGTCGGCGCTTTCGTGTTGGCGGCTGCGCATCAGCGCTCACCCTTGCGATAAGGTTTCATCAGCGCCTGAGGATACGCCGCCTTGCGCGCCACCAGCACCAGCGCGAGGATGGACAGCAGGTAAGGCAGCATCAGATAGACCTGGTAGGGCACGTTGACCAGGCCGGCGGTTTGCAGGCGCAGCTGCAGCGCGTCGAAAAACGCAAAGAGCAGGGCGCCCAGCAATGCCTTGCCGGGCCGCCAGGAGGCAAACACCACCAGCGCCACGCAGACCCAGCCGCGGCCGTTGACCATGTTGAAGAAGAAGGCGTTGAAGGCCGACAGCGTGAGGAAGGAGCCGGCCACGCCCATCAGAGCCGAGCCGGCGACGATGGCGGCCGTGCGTGTGGCCGCGACCGAGACGCCCTGGCCTTCGGCGGCCTGCGGGTTCTCGCCGACCATGCGGATGGCCAGGCCGGCCGGCGTGCGGTAGAGCAGCCAGGCGACCAGCGGCACCAGGGCCAGGGCCAGCAGCGTGAGCGGGGTTTGCGCGGCCAGCACGTTGAGGCCTGTGCCGTCCAGCCAGTGCATGGGTGCGAAGGGCGTGACGGTAGGCGGTGTGTCGACTTTGGGGAAGCTCACGCGGTAGCCGTAGTAGCTCAGCGAGGTCGCGAGCAGGGTGATGCCCAGGCCGGCAACGTGTTGTGACAGCGCCAGACCCACGGTGAGGAAGGCGTGCAGCAGGCCGAAGACGGCGCCGGTCAGCGACGCCACACCCACGCCCACCCACAGCGGCGCGCCGGCATGGACGGCCAGCCAGCCGCTGAAGGCGCCTGCCACCATGATGCCTTCGATGCCGAGGTTGAGCACGCCGGCGCGCTCGCAGAGCAGCACGCCCAGGGTGCCGAGGATCAGCGGCGTGGCGATGCGCAATACGGCGATCCAGAAAGGGGCGGCGCTCAATATGTCCAGGAGGTCAGACATGGCAGGCCTCCGTGAGTAAACTCCCTCCCCCTCTGGGGGAGGGCAGGGGTGGGGGCCGACGGCCGTGTTGGCGCCGGCAGCCCCCATCCCAACCTTCCCCCAGCGGGGGAAGGAGAGAAATCAGAAAGCCTTGCGCGTGCAAGCTCCCTCTCCCTCTGGGAGAGGGCTGGGGTGAGGGCCGGCTGCGGTGTTGAGGCCGCTGGCCCCCATCCCGGCCTTCCCCCAGCGGGGGAAGGAGAGGATTCGGGGTCAGGAAGCGGGGATCCCTCATCCCTGCCTTCTCCCGGAGGGAGAAGGAGCAAGATTCTTTGCGTGCGGACATGGCGGTGCGCTTCATGCTTTTCTGATCTTCCACACCAACCGGTACTGCGTCATCAGCGTCGCCACCAGCACCGAAATCAGCGAAGCTGCCACGATCACATCCGCGATATAGGTGGGCACACCCACCGCGCGGCTCATGGTGTCGGCGCCCACCAGCACGCCGGCCACAAACACGGCGGCTGCTATCACGCCCAGTGGGTTCAGCGCGGCCAGCATGGCGATGACGATGCCGGTGTAGCCGTAGCCGGGCGACATGTCCAGCGTGACGTAGCTGGTGCGGCCGGCCACTTCGATGGCGCCGGCCAGGCCCGCTAGCGCGCCCGACAGCAGGGCGACCAGCACCACGGTGCGGGTGACGGGAACGCCGGCAAAGGCGGCGGCTTTGGCGTTGGCGCCCATGGCGCGTATGTCAAAACCCAGCACCGTGTATTTGAGCAAGGCCCACAGCGCGACGGCGAGGCCGCAGGCCCAGAACAGGCCGGTGTGGATGCGCGTCTGCTCGATCAGTTTGGACAGCTCCAGCTCGCCCAGCAGTGCCACGCTTTGCGGCCAGCCCATGGCGGTCGGGTCTTTCATGGGGCCGTCCAGCATGGCCGAGACAAACAGCAGCATGACAAAGTTGAGCAGCAGGGTGGTGACGACCTCGTCGACGCCGAGTCGCGCTTTCAGCAAGGCCGGCCCCAGCAGCAGCAGGGCGCCGGCCAGTGCGGCGGCCAGCATCATGAGGCCGAACAGCAGCCAGACGGGCAGCTCAAAACCCGTGCCGCCATGCAGGCCGCCCACGGCCACGGCGGCCAGCGCGCCGGCGTAGAGCTGGCCTTCGGCGCCTATGTTGAAGAGCCGCGCCTTGAAGGCCACGGTGGCGGCCAGGCCGGTGAGGATCAACGGGATCGCGCGCGTCAGGGTTTCGCTGAGCGCAAAGACCGAGCCGAAACCGCCCTTGAACAACAGGCTGTAGGTCTGTCCCAGCGGCGCGCCGGCCCACAGCACCAGCAGCGCGCTGACAAGCAGCGTGAAGGCGATTGCGCCTATCGGGGCCAGCAGCAGTGCGAGCCTGGAGGTCTGGGTGCGCTTCTCAAGCCTCATGGCATGCCTTCATTCTTCTCCCTCTCCCTCTGGGAGAGGGTGGGGTGAGGGCTGACGGCGAACACGCACGGCCATTGTTTGTATGCCGCCGGCCCTCATCCCTGCCTTCTCCCAGAGGGAGAAGGAGTAAGACCGGGCCAGCATCATGAATGTGCCCCCGCCATCGCAAGGCCAATTGCCTCCCGCGTCCAGGCCTCGCCGGGCAAGGCCTCGGTGAGCCGGCCCGCGTGCATCACCGCCACACGGTCGCCGAGTGCCATGACTTCGTCGAGGTCGTCGGAGATCACGAGCACCGCCGCGCCGGCGTCGCGCGCGGCGATCAGTCGCTGCTGCACGTAGGCGACGGCGCCTATGTCCAGGCCCCAGGTGGGCTGGTGGGCGATGATGAGTTTGGCTGGCTGGGGTGCGGCTTCGGACGAAGGCGCAACCAGCGCTCGCCCGAGGATGAGCTTTTGCATATTGCCGCCGGACAGCGAGCGCGCCGCCGTGTGCGGCCCGCCGCCGCGCACGTCGAACTCGCGCACGATGCGCGCCGCGTGGGCCTGCGCGGCCTGGCGCTTGACCCACAGCGCTCTGGAGAACGCCGGGCTGCGCAGGCGCTCGGAGACGGCGTTCTCCCAGACGCTGAGGTCGCCGACCATGCCCACGCCATGCCGGTCTTCGGGGATGCGCGCCACGCCTTGCGTGACCAGCCAGGCGGGCGAAGCCTTCAGCGGCTGGCCCAGGAAGCTCACCGTGCCCCGGCTGGCAGTGCGCGTGCCGCAAAGCAGTTCGGCCAGGGCGAGCTGGCCGTTGCCCGAGACACCGGCAATCGCGACGATCTCGCCGGCCTTGAGTTGCAGCGAGACGGCGTCCAGCCGGTCGCGCCCGGCGTCGGCCGTGCTGACGCCGTCCAGCGTGCAGACCGCCGCGCCCGCCGCCAGCGCGGGCCGGCGCTGCGCGGCCGTGACAGCGTGGCCGACCATCCACTGCGCGAGCTGCGCCTGGCTGGTGCCCGCCGCCGGCGCCAGGGCCACCAGCTTGCCGCCCCGCAGCACGGCCACGCGCTGCGAGACGCGCAACACCTCGCCGAGCTTGTGGCTGATGAAGATGATGGAAAGCCCCTGCGCCACCATCTGGCCCAGGGTGTCGAAGAGCGCCTCGCTTTCCTGCGGCGTCAGCACGGCCGTGGGTTCGTCCAGGATCAGGATGCGCGCGCCGCGGTACAGGGCCTTGAGGATCTCGACGCGCTGGCGTTCGCCGACCGACAGGCTGCCGACTTTGGCTTCGGGTGCCACCGGCAAGCCGAAGCGCTGCGCGACGTCCAGCAGTTTTGCGCGCGCGGCGCCGCGCCGCGAGAAGGGCTGCCACAGCGGTTCGCTGCCCATCATCACGTTGTCGAGCACGCTGAGGTTGTCGGCCAGCGTGAAATGCTGGTGCACCATGCCGATGCCGGCTTCGAGCGCCGCGCGCGGGTTGCCGGGCGCCAGCGGCTTGCCGAAGATTTCGATGCTGCCTTCGTCGGCCGTGTAGTGGCCGAACAGGATGGACACCAGCGTGGACTTGCCGGCGCCGTTCTCGCCGAGCAGGGCGAGGATTTCGCCGGCGTGCAATTCCAGCGAGATCGCGTCGTTGGCGACGAGGGGACCGAAGCGTTTGGTGATGCCGGTGAGGCGGAGGACGGGGGCGGCTGTCACGGTGTGGCTCCTTCCCCCGCTGGGGGAGGGCTGGGATGGGGGCCGGCGGTGCTGGAGGGTGTACCGCTCGTGTTTGAAGGCAGCCGGCCCCTCACCCCCACCCTCTCCCCGGAGGGGCGAGGGAGTGAAGAGGGGAGCGCTGCGGCTGTTCTCATGGTGTTACTCCTTCTCCCTCTGGGAGAAGGTGGGGATGAGGGTGTGCGGCGCTGGATGCGCTGCGGGTGTTCAAAGGCCGCCGGCCCTCACCCCAACCCTCTCCCAGGGGGAGAGGGAGCGAAAGCCCCATCAGGGTGTCCATGCCAGGAGGAAGGCCAGCAGCACCTTGGCCGAGTTGTCCGCGGCGATGTTCATGAAGGTGAGCATCTCATTGGCGCCTTCGCCGCCGCCGGCCAGGTCGCTGAGCGAGCGGAAGGCGATGTAGGGAATGCCGTTGCTGTAGGCCACCATGCCCACGGCGGCGGTTTCCATGTCGAGCACATTGGCGCCAAAGGTCTTGAAGGTGTATTCGCGGAAGGCCGCGTTGTCGACAAAGGCCTGGCCGGAGACGCCGTTGCCGCCCACCAGCAACTGCGGCTTGTGCGTCAGGCAGACGCCGGCGTTGCAGGACTCCAGCGCGAGGGCGCCCAGGCTGCGGGCCGTGGCCAGCATGCGCGGGTCGACTTCGAACCAGAACTTGCGCAGCGGCGCCGGGCTGGCGGCGGTGCGCGTTTCCACCGGGCGCGGGTGCAGCATGCCGAAGGGCGCCATGGTCTGGGCTTCCATGCGCGGCGGGATGGTGAATTTACCGGGCGCGGTTTCGCGCGCCATCAGCACCTCGAGGTACTGGCCCCATTGGGCCGGCACGCTGACGTCGCCGATGTGCAGGGCGGGGTCGACACCGCCGGCGATGCCGCTGAAGACGATGCCGTGGATGTTGAAGCGGTCCAGCACGAGCTGCGTGCTCATCGACGCGTTGACCATGCTGATGCCCGAGAGAAACAGCACAGCCGGCTTGCCCTGCAGCGTGCCGGTGGTGAAGTCTATGCCGTTGATGCGGTGGCGGGCGGGGTTTTGCAACTGCGCCAGCAGCAGGGTGAGTTCGGGCTCAAAGGCCGACATCACCGCGATGCGCGGCGTGTCGTCGAGCCGCACCGGCGTGCCGGTGGCCGCCCGCGTGGCGCAGCCGCTGAGGCTGAAGGCCAGCAGCCCGGCGACCAAAAAAGCCGCCAGCCGGGACGGGAGGAGGCGCCGCAGGCAAAACAGGTCATGCATACGGCGCGCTTTCCGGTTGAGGCTTTACTTGGTGGTCGACTTGGGCTGGCTGTCGTCGACCTTGATGGTGACCTTGCCGTCCAGGATGTCTTTCTCTTTGGCCTTGACCTTGGCGACGATGTCGGCCGGGACCTTCTTCTCGAAGGTGCCCAGCGGTGCAAGCTCGGAGCCCTTGTACTTCATCATCGAATACGGGCCGTAGTCCTCGGCCTTGAACTTGCCTTCCTTGACCAGCTTGATGGCGCGGTCTATGCTGGGCTCCATGTTCCACAAGGCCGACGCGACCACGGTGTCGGGGTATTTGTCCTGCGTGTTGATGACGTTGCCGATGGCGAGCTTGCCTTTTTCCTTGGCGGCGTCGCTCACGCCGAAACGCTCGGCGTACATCACGTCTGCCCCCTTGTCGATCATGGCGAAGGCGGCTTCCTTGGCCTTGGGCGGGTCAAACCAGCTGTTGATGAAACTCACGCTGAACTCGACCTTGGGGTTGGTTTCTTTCGCGCCGGCCATGAAGGCGTTCATCAGGCGGTTGACTTCGGGAATCGGGAAGCCGCCGACCATGCCGATCTTGTTGGTCTTGGTCACGCCGCCGGCGATCATGCCGCTCAGGTAGGCCGGCTCCTGGATGTAGTTGTCGAACACCGAGAAATTGGGCGCCTGCACCTTGCCGGACGAGCCCATCAGGAAAGACACTTTCGGGAAATCCTTGGCGACCTTGCGGGCCGCGGCCTCGACGGCGAAAGCCTCGCCGACGATCAGCGTGTTGCCGGCCGTGGCGTATTCGCGCATCACGCGTTCGTAGTCGGCGTTGGAGACGTTTTCGGTCGCCTTGTATTCGATCTCGCCGCGCGCTTCGGCGGCTTTCAGCGCCTTGTGCAGGCGGCTGACCCATTGCTGTTCAAAGGGCACGGTGTAGAGCGCGGCGACCTTGGTCTTGGCCTGGGCGAAAGCCAGGCCGGGCAGGGCAATGGCGGCGGCCGTGGCCAGCAGGACGAGTTGGCGGCGCTTGAAGTGCGAAGCTTGAAACATGGGACTCTCCGGGTTGGTGGGTTCAGGTTCAGGAAAAACAGCGGCAAAAAATCAACAGGTCACCGGCTCCCGCTTTTTCAAGCATGGGCCGCGGAACCGGCTTTGCCGGGCCGCAGGCGCAGTCCCCTGCAAGGGGAGAAGGCGCTACACGCAGTGAGCGTCCGACAGGGGTGTGCATTTATTTGGTTCCGAAGATCCTGTCGCCGGCGTCACCGAGGCCGGGCAATATGTAGCCGTGGCTGTTGAGCTCACGGTCAATCGCTGCGGTGTAGATGGGCACGTCCGGATGCGCGGTCTGCAAGGCCTTGATGCCTTCAGGGCAGGTCAGCAGGCAGACGAACTTGATGGACTTGGGGTTGAGTTCCTTGAGCCGCTCGACGGCCGCGATGGCCGAGTTGCCGGTGGCCAGCATCGGGTCCACCACCACGATGTCGCGCTCTTCCATGTCGTGCGGCATCTTGAAGTAGTACTCGACGGCCGTCAGCGTTTTCGGGTCGCGGTAGAGGCCGACGTGGCCCACGCGCGCCCCGGGCACCACGCTGAGCATGCCTTCCAGGATGCCGTTGCCGGCGCGCAGGATGGAGACGAACACCAGCTTCTTGCCGTCTATGACCTTGGAGGTGGTTTTTTCGAGCGGGGTTTCGATCTCGATGTCCTGCATGGGCATGTCGCGCGTGACCTCATAGGCCATCAGCATGCTGAGCTCGTTGAGCAGGGTGCGGAAGGTGTTGGTGGAGGCATCCTTGCGGCGCATGAGGGTGAGCTTGTGCTGCACCAGGGGGTGGTCTATCAGGTGGACTTTGTCGCTGAGGATGGTCATGTAGGTGTGTGCCTCTGTTCTTGTGTTGGGTCGTGTCTTGCCGAATCCCGGGAAAAATCTCAGAAAACCGTGCCGTCGCTTTCGATGTTCAGGGGCGGTAAACCTTGATGCAATTGCTGTGCCAGTGCGCGGCCGGCAGCCCAGGTGCCGCCTTCCAGCACGCAAGCCAGCGGCATCTGTCCGGCGGTCAATCCTAACTGCCCGCGCACCAGCGGCGCGAGCTCGTCAAGCAGCGCCACCGTGAGCGCGCGCCATTCGACGATGAGTTCGTCGCCGGCATCGTGCAGGCGCGCGGCCTGGGCCGGATCCTTGAGGAGCAGCACGCCGGCGTCGAGGAACAGGCCGCCGTTGCGGTACTCGGGCAGGCCGGTCAGGGCGTCCAGCCCGTTGACCTGCACGCCGGCCCACTCAAAGGGCTCGAGCAGCGAATAGGTGAGCCACTGCGACAGCTTGTGAAACGGCATCCAGCCCTGGCTGGGCCCGCCGTCCGCGTCGCCGGCCGCCGCGTGCCGCCAGCAGTCGCCCAGCGGGATGTTGCCCATCATGTTCTGCGCCGGCCAGATGGACGACAGGCCTGTCAGCAGGAGGGACAGCAGCTCATGCGCCTCTATGGTGTTTTTACCGGGCAGCACCAGCACTTCAAACAAATGCCCGGGCCGGCCGCGCGGGCCGAAGAGCGCTGGCTGGTCCTGCATGGCCTGGCCCAGGCGGCGCAGCAGCGCGGCGCGGCCTTCGAGGCCGACCAGCGGGTTGCTGTCGGTGACCTGGAAGGCGGCGGCCAGCTGTTCGGCCGTGACGGCCTTGAGGCCGGCGGCATCGGCCTGCAGCGGGTACTGCGGGTCGCTGGAAAACAGGCCGGACATGAAGGCGTGAAAACTCGCCACGCCCAGGCCTTCGGAGCGGCTGTATTCGCAGCCGGGCTTTTCGCCCTGGGCGGCTTCGAGGTAGCGCCACTGCGGGCCGGCGCCGGCGTCCAGCAGCACGCTGACCAGGGCCAGGTCGATCTGCGCGCGGGCACGGCCGGCCGGTGTGGCCGAGGCCAGCGCTTCGCTGAGCAGGGCCGGGCGGTTGATGCCGCCGGCCTCGAAATGCCGCCAGCGCGAGTGATAGGGGATCTTCAGGTCCGGGTAGCGGGCGCGCGTGACTTCGGCGACCAGCCCGGCGGCGGTGGACAGGGCGCTGTCGTTGACGGTAAACCAGGCCGATTCGCCGCGCCGCGCGCGTTCCAGCAGGGCGCGTGCGCGCGTGCGGATCGTGGCGGTGGAGCGCAGTTCGGCCGCGGCGCCTATGCCGCGCAGGTTACCGGCGATGGTGAAGGCGGCGTTGACAGGGGGAATGGTGGCTTCAGACATCCAGCCCCCGGCCCTTGGCTTTTTTGAGTTCCTCGGCGTCGGGCACGGCGCCGGGCGTGAAGTAGCCGGCCGCCATCTTGGCGTCCATCTCGACCTGGGCGTCGGCGGGAATCATGTGGTCGGGGATGTTGACGCGCTCGACGACCTCGATGCCGGCGCGCGTGATGGCGTCGTATTTCATGTTGCTCATGGAGACCAACCTGTGGATCTTGCGTATGCCCAGCCAGTTCAGCACGTCGGGCATGAGCTCCTGGAAGCGCATGTCCTGCACGCCGGCCACGCATTCAGTGCGGGCGAAGTACTGGTCGGCGGTGTCGCCGCCCACCTGGCGCTTGCGGGCGTTGTAGACCAGGAACTTGGTGACTTCGCCGAGCGCCCGGCCTTCCTTGCGGAAGTAGGACACCAGGCCCACGCCGCCGCGCTGCGCGCCCTGGATGCATTCCTCGATGGCGTGCGTGAGGTAGGGGCGGCAGGTGCAGATGTCGGAGCCGAAGACGTCCGAGCCGTTGCATTCGTCGTGCACGCGGGCGGTGAGCTCGATGTCGGGGTTGGCCAGGTCGCGCGGCTTGCCGAAGATATAAGCCGTGAGGCCGCCTATGGGAGGAAGGAACACCTCCAGGTCGCTGCGCGTGACGAGTTCGGGGTACATGCCGCCGGTTTCCTCGAAGAGCACACGGCGCAAATCCGTCTCGCTGCAGCCGAAGCGCCGGGCGACTTCGGGCAGGTACCAGACCGGCTCGACCGCGACCTTGGTGACCATGGCCGCGCCGCCGGCCGTGAGGTATTTGCCGTCGGCCTTCAGGCGCCCGGACTGCAGGGCCTCGATGACCTCGGGCAGGATGACGTGCGCCTGCGTCACCGCGATGGTCGGGCGTATGTCGTATCCGGCGGCCAGCTCGGCCGAAAAAACGTCGGCCACCATGGCGCCCCAGGGGTCCATGGCGGCGATGCGGCCGGGCTCGCTCCACTGCGGGTAGGGGCCGATGACGTCGGTGGGCGAGGTGTTGGTGAGGTCGGCCTTGTGCTTGGCCGACAGCGCCCCGGAGGCGACGGCCAGCGCGCGGTAGACGCTGTAGGAGCCGCTGTGCGTGCCGATGACGTTGCGGTGGCTGCGTTTGGTGGTGGTGCCGACCACCGGCCCGCGTTCGGCGGGGGTGGCCGCGCCCCAGTGGATGGGCAACGCGCCGAAACCGCCTGCATGCGAGGTCAGCCGGATGTGGGACGTGGAGGTGGTGGAGGCGGTGGGCGCGACAGGCGCGGTCGAGGCGGGCGGAACGGGCTGGGAACCGGAAGACGGGGCGGCAACTTCAGCAGGCATTACGTATCCTTCAAAAAAACCAATGTAGCGATGCGTGCCGGGCTTGACAAGCCCGGCTTGCACCGGGTCGCCAATTTGCGACAGCTGCATTGCTCCTTCTCCCTCTGGGAGAAGGCTGGGATGAGGGGCTGCGGCGTGTGATGCATCGCCGTGCTTGATCACGGGGCGTCGGCCCTGTCTTGCAGACCGCAGCCAGGCTGAGCCTGGGCTTCTTCGCGCTGTCCAGATGCGCGCAGGCGCATCCGGAGCCGCAGCGCTCAGCCCCCACCCTCTCCCAGGGGGAGAGGGTGAAAGAGTGAAGAAAAAAGAATTGCCTCAGCGTTTTTTCCCGCCGAAGATGCTGCCCAGCACACCGCGGATGATCTCGCGGCCCACGGCCGAGCCCATGGTGCGCACCGCCGACTTGGCCATGCTTTGCGCCAGGCCGTCGTGTTTGCCGCCGCGCGGGCCGGTGGTGCCGAACAGCACGTCGTTGATCCCGCCCATGATGCCGCCCGAGTCGCTGGTGCCGGCCGCACCGCCCTGGGGCGCCTTGGCGGCTTCAGTGGCGGCCGCGTCGGCGCGGCCCTTGATTTTTTCGTAGGCCGATTCGCGGTCCACGGTTTTTTCATAGACGCCCGCCACCAGCGAACCCTGGATCAGGGCCTGGCGCTGCTGCGGCGTGATGGGGCCGATCTGGCTGCCGGGCGGCAGCACAAAGACGCGCTCGGTGATGCCGGGCCGGCCCTTGGCGTCCAGCAGGCTGACCAGCGCCTCGCCGACGGCCAGCTCGGTGATGGCGGTTTCGATGTCCAGGCCGGGCTTTTGCCGCATGGTCTGCGCAGTCGCCTTGACGGCTTTCTGGTCGCGCGGGGTGAAGGCGCGCAGCGCGTGCTGCACGCGGTTGCCCAGTTGGGCAAGCACCGAATCGGGGATGTCCAGCGGGTTCTGCGTCACGAAATAGACGCCGACGCCCTTGGAGCGCACCAGGCGCACCACCAATTCGATGCGCTCGACCAGCGCCTTGGGCGCTTCGTTGAAGAGCAAATGCGCCTCGTCGAAGAAGAAGACCAGCTTGGGTTTTTCCGGGTCGCCGATTTCTGGCAGCTGCTCGAACAGCTCGGACAGCATCCACAGCAAAAAGGTGGCATAGAGGCGCGGCGAGTTCATGAGCTTGTCGGCGGCCAGGATGTTGATCACCCCTTTGCCATCAACGGTTTGCATGAAGTCGCTGATGTTGAGCATGGGCTCGCCGAAGAATTTTTCGCCGCCCTGGCTTTCGACCTGCAGCAGGCCGCGCTGGATGGCGCCCACGCTGGCGGCGCTGACGTTGCCGTACTGGGTGGTGAACTCGCTGGCGTTGTCGCCCACGTACTGCAGCATGGCGCGCAGGTCCTTGAGGTCCAGCAGCAGCATGCCGTTGTCGTCGGCGATCTTGAACACCAGGTTGAGCACACCGGCCTGGGTCTCGTTGAGGTTGAGCATGCGGCCCAGCAGCAGCGGCCCCATGTCGGACACGGTGGCGCGCACCGGGTGGCCCTGCTCGCCGAAGACGTCCCACAGCGTGGCCGGGCAGGCCAGCGATTCGGGGATGTCTATGCCGCGCTCCTTGAGGACGGCGGCCATTTTGGCGCCGATCGTGCCGGCCTGGCTGATGCCGGTCAGGTCGCCCTTGACGTCGGCCATGAAGACCGGCACGCCGATTTTGGAGAAATTCTCGGCCAGGGTCTGCAGCGTGACGGTCTTGCCGGTGCCGGTCGCGCCGGTGATCAGGCCGTGGCGGTTCGCCAAGCCGGGCAGCAGTTCGCACTGGGTGTCGGCGTTGCGGGCGATGAGCAGGGGAAGTGCGGTGGTTTCGGCCATGGGGGTGTGCGGTGGGTGAAAAAGTAAAATGCGAGTTGTAGATTAAATCAATTAATCACCGAAAAGCATTGAAAAAGGGGTTTGCGTCGTGGCTGGTCATAGTAAATGGGCGAATATTCAACACCGCAAGGGCCGGCAGGACGAAAAGCGCCAGCGCATCTGGACGCGCGTGATGCGCGAAATCATGGTGGCGGCCCGCATGGGCGGGGGCGACCTGAGCATCAACCCGCGGCTGCGACTGGCGGTGGACAAGGCCAAAGCGGCCAACATGCCCAATGAAAACGTCAAATACGGCATCGCCAAGGCGACCGGCAGCCTGGAAGGCGTGCATTACGAAGAGGTGCGCTACGAAGGCTACGGCATAGGCGGGGCGGCCATCATCATCGACTGCATGACCGACAACAAGGTGCGCACCGTGGCCGAAGTGCGCCACGCGTTTTCCAAGCACGGCGGCAACATGGGCACCGAAGGCTCGGTGGCCTTCCAGTTCAAGCACTGCGGCCAGCTGATTTTTGCGCCCGGCACCAGCGAGGACAAAATCATGGAAGTGGCGCTGGAGTCCGGCGCCGACGACGTGATCACGCATGAAGACGGCGCGATTGAGGTGCTGACGCCTTACACCGGCTTTGAAGCCGTGCGCAACGCGCTGGAAGCCGCGGGCCTCAAACCAGAGATCGCCGAAGTCACCATGCGCGCCGACAACACGATTGAACTGGGCGGCGACGACGCCCGCAAGATGCAAAAGCTGCTGGACGTGCTGGAAGACCTGGACGACACCCAGGACGTGTTCCACAACGCGGCCCTGTCCGAAGACGCATAAAGAAACAACAACAAACAACCGCAATCAATGAAAGCAGCAGCATGAAAGTTCTCGTAGTGGGCGGCGGCGGCCGTGAACACGCCCTGGCGTGGAAACTGGCGCAGTCCCCCAAGGTGCAGGCGGTCTACGTCGCGCCCGGAAACGGCGGCACCGCGCTCGATTCGCGGCTGGAAAACATCGCGATCACCGATGTGAAGGCGCTGCGCGAATGGGCGCAGGCCGAAAAAATCGCGCTGACGGTGGTCGGCCCCGAGCAGCCGCTGGCCGCCGGCATCGTGGATGAATTCCGCGCCCACGGCCTGCGGGTCTTCGGGCCGACCAAGGCTGCCGCGCAGCTGGAAAGCTCCAAGGCCTTTTCCAAGGCCTTCATGAAGCGCCACGGCATCCCGACGGCCGAATATGAAACCTTCACCGACGCGGCCGCGGCCCACGCCTATGTGGACGAAAAAGGCGTGCCCATCGTCGTCAAGGCCGACGGCCTGGCGGCCGGCAAGGGTGTGGTGGTGGCGATGACGCTGCACGAGGCGCACGAGGCCATCGAATTCATGCTCGCGCCCAACCCGGACTTCAACCCGCTGGGCGTGACGCACAACGAAGGCGGCGCGCGCGTGGTCATCGAGGAGTTCCTGCAGGGCGAGGAAGCCAGCTTCATCGTGATGTGCGACGGCAAGAACGTGGCGGCGATGGCCACCAGCCAGGACCACAAGCGCCTGCTGGACGGCGACGAAGGCCCGAACACCGGCGGCATGGGCGCGTATTCGCCGGCCCCGGTGGTCACGCCTGAGGTGCACGGCCGCGCCATGCGCGAGATCATCCTGCCGACCATCAAGGGCATGGAAAAAGACGGCATTCCCTTCACCGGCTTCCTCTATGCCGGCCTGATGATAGACGCCGAAGGCAAGCCCAAGACGCTGGAATTCAACTGCCGCATGGGCGACCCGGAAACCCAGCCCATCATGATGCGGCTCAAGACCGACCTGTTCGACGTCATGATGGCGGCGACTTCGGGCGCGCTGGACCAGATCGAGCTCGACTGGGACCGCCGGCCGGCCCTGGGCGTGGTGATGGCCGCGCACGGCTACCCGCTGAATCCGCGCAAGGGCGACGTGATCCACGGCCTGACCAAGCCCGGCGATGCGCCCGAGGACGCCATGGTGTTCCACGCCGGCACGCGCAAGGACGGCGATACGACGGTGACCTCGGGCGGCCGCGTGCTTTGCGTGACCGCGCTGGGAAGCACGGTGAAAGCCGCGCAGCAGCGCGCCTATGAAGTCGCCCAGGGCCTGGGCTTTGACGGCGCGCAGTACCGCAAGGACATCGGCTGGCGCGCGCTCAAGCCCTGACCGCGGGACCAACCTCGCTTTTGAGCCTCAGCATGACCGATATTTCAGGCGTTAAAGACTTTTTGCTGGCGCTCCAGCAGCGCATCACCAGCGCCATCTCCGCCATCGACGGCCAGGCATTCGTGGCCGACCGCTGGCAAAAGGAGCCCGGCGAGACGTTGCAGGGCAACGGCCTGACCATGATCCTGGAGCAGGGAAGGGTGTTCGAGCGCGCCGGCTGCGGGTTTTCGCATGTGCGCGGGCCCAGATTGCCGCCCTCGGCGACGCAGCACAGGCCCGAACTGGCCGGCGCGCCGTTTGAGGCTTTGGGCGTTTCGCTGGTGTTCCACCCGCGCAACCCCTATGTGCCCACGGTGCACATGAACGTGCGCATGCTGGCCGCGGCGCCGCTTGCCAGCCCCGATGCGCCCGTCTGCTGGTTCGGCGGTGGCATGGACCTGACGCCGTACTACGGCTTCGAGGAAGACGCCGTGCATTTCCACCAGGCCTGCAAGGATGCGCTGGCGCCTTTCGGCGACGACAAATACCCGCGCTTCAAGCAGTGGTGCGATGAATACTTCTACCTCAAGCACCGGCAGGAGCAGCGCGGCATAGGCGGCGTGTTCTTCGATGACTTCCAGGAGTTGGGCCCGGAACGCAGCTTTGCCATGATGCAAGGCGTGGCCGATGGCTTTTTGCAGGCCTACCTGCCCATCGTCGAGCGGCGCAAGGACACCGCCTATGGCGAGCGGGAGCGTGAATTCCAGCTCTACCGGCGCGGCCGCTATGTGGAATTCAACCTCGTCTGGGACCGCGGCACGCATTTCGGCCTGCAGTCGGGCGGGCGCACGGAGTCCATCCTGATGTCCATGCCGCCGCTGGCAAGCTGGTCTTACCAGCGCGGCGTTGAGGCCGGCAGCCCCGAAGAGCGGCTTTACACGGAGTTTTTGCCCAGGCGGGACTGGGTTTGAACACCCAGCCACCCGCACCGGACAAGCGCATCGGCGTCTTCGGCGGCGCCTTCGACCCGCCGCACAAGGCCCACGTGGCCCTGGCCGAGGCGGCCATTGCCCAGTTCGGGCTGGACACGCTCTACGTGGTGCCCACCGGCATTGCCTGGCACAAGTCGCAGGCCTTGAGCGCGCCCGAGCACCGGCTGGCCATGGCCAGGCTGGCGTTTGAGGCCATCCCCCACGTCCAGGTGGACGAACGCGAGGTGCAACGCCCTGGGCCGACCTTCACCATAGACACGCTCACGGCGCTGCAGGCCGAGAATCCGGGCGCCCAAATCCACCTGTTCATAGGCGGCGACCAGTTCGCCGCCTTCCGGCAATGGCACCGGTGGCAGGACATCCTGGATATTGCTATAATTTGTATAGCTGGCCGCGCACAATCCATGCCGGTCCTGCCTCAGTTTGAGGCTTATGAAAGCCGCAGCAACCGTTTTACGCTGCTCGATCTCCCCCTGATGCCCGTGAGCGCCACCCAGATCCGCCAGCTGGCGGCCTCGGGTGCGGCGACCGCAGGGGAGATTACCCGCTTGGTTCCTGAAGCCGTTGCGCGTTATATTTCACTGCACCAGCTCTACCGTTCCCATTAATTCCTTACCTTATCGAAGCAAACACTGCATGACCTCCACCATCGCCAAAACCTCCGCCGCCACCGAGAAAAAGGATGTGCAGAAACTGCAGCGCGCCATCATTGATGGCCTGGAGGACGTCAAGGCGCAGGACATCCAGGTCTTCGATACCGAACACATCACCTCGCTGTTCGAGCGCGTGATCATCGCGTCGGGCAGCTCCAACCGCCAGACCAAGGCGCTGGCCGCCAGCGTGCGCGACGCGGTGCGCGACGCCGGCTTTGCCAAGCCGCGCATCGAAGGCGAGGAAAACGGGGAATGGATCATCGTCGACTGCGGCGCCGCCGTGGCGCACATCATGCAGCCGACCATACGCCAGTACTACCACCTTGAAGAACTCTGGGGCGACAAGCCCATCAAGCAGAAGCTGGGCGCACCCGCACCGCTGGTGAAGGCGTCCAAGCCCGTCGTCGAGCCGGAGGCCAAGCCCAAAACGGCCCGTGCAGGCGCGAAATCTCCGGCCAAGGCCGGTGCAAAAACCGCTGGCAGGTCCTCCGCCAAGGCGCCGGCAAAACCCGCTGCCAAAGCACCGGCACCGGCCAAAGCACCTGATTCAAGCTATGTGGGCCGCGTCGGCAAGACCAACGACTGGACCGCCAAACGCAATGCGACGGCAACCGTCGCCGAGCCTGCCGCCAAACCCGCCCGAGCCGGCGCCAAGGCCGCACCCGCGAAGTCGGCCAAGCCGGCCGTGAAGACGCCCATCATCAAGGTGCCCGTGGCCAAGAAGGTCGCGGCGAAGAAAACCGCGGCGAAAACCGCTGCCAAGACGGCGGCCCGCAAACCCGCCGCCAGGAAAACCGCTCCCCGGAGCAAATGAGGCTGACGATCGTAGCCGTCGGCCAGAAGGTGCCCGACTGGGCGCAGACGGCTTATGACGACTACGCCAAACGTTTTCCGCCCGAGCTCAAGGTAGAGCTCAAGGCCGTCAAGACCGAGCCGCGCGCCTCCAAAACCCTGGACAACCTGCTGTCCGCGGAGCGCGGGCGCATTGAGGCCAGCATCGCCCGCGGCACGCACGTCGTGGCGCTGGACGAGCGCGGCACGGCCGTCACCACCGTGGCGCTCGCCGAAAGGCTCAAGGCCTGGCAGCTTTCCGGCGACGACGTCGCCATCGTCATAGGCGGGCCCGACGGGCTGGACGCCGGCTTCAAGAAAGCCGCGCACGAACGCCTGCGCCTGTCGGACCTGACCTTGCCCCATGCCATGGTGCGTGTGCTGCTGATCGAGCAGCTTTACCGCGCCTGGAGCATCACCATCAATCACCCCTACCACAGAGAATAGAGGCCCCCACGCTTTTCACTGCGTCTTCGACTTCGTGTAATGCGCTGCCCCCCGAGGGGGCGCTGCGCCTGCGGTCTGGCAAAGCCAGTCCCGCGGCCCCTGCTGATGTTGAACTCCCCCGGCCAACCGCTAAACCCTGTTTTTATGCCTGAATTTATCTACCTGGCCTCGCAAAGCCCGAGGCGGCGGCAGCTGCTGGAGCAGCTCGGCGTGCGCCACGAGCTGCTGCTGCCGGATGCCGACGAAGACGCCGAATCGCTCGAAGCGGTGCTCAAGAATGAAGCGCCCGCCACCTACGTGCAGCGCGTCACCGGCCTGAAGCTTGATGCCGCAGTCGCCCGCATGAACCGGCGCAAGCTGCCGCCGGCGCCCATCCTGTGTTCAGACACCACGGTGGCCATGGGACGCGTGATTTACGGCAAGCCCGACGATGCGAAAGACGCCGTCCGTATGCTGGGCGAACTTTCGGGCGGCACGCACCGGGTGCTGACGGCCGTGGCCGTGCAGGCCGGGCGCCGCCGCTTTGAAGCGCTGAGCACTTCACGCGTGAGTTTTGACGAACTGACGCCGGCCGAAATCCGCCGCTACGTCGCCAGCGGCGAGCCCATGGGCAAGGCCGGCGCCTATGCGGTGCAGGGCAGGGTGGCGATGCACATCAGCCGGATAGACGGCAGTTACAGTGGCATCATGGGGCTTCCGCTGAGGGAAACGGCGCTTTTGCTGAAGGCCGCCGGCATTCGCCTCTAGCCTCTGAGCCTTCACATTTTTCAGGACCCACATGCAACAAGACATCCTGATCAACTGGTCGCCCCAGGAAACCCGGGTCGCCGTGGTCGAGCACGGCGCGGTGCAGGAGCTGCACGTCGAACGCACGCTGGAGCGCGGCCTGGTCGGCAATGTGTACCTGGGCAAGGTCGCGCGCGTGCTGCCCGGCATGCAGTCGGCCTTTATCGACATCGGCCTGGACCGCGCGGCCTTTCTGCACGTGGCCGACCTCATGAGCAGCATCAACAGCCGCCATGCCGACAGCGACGCGCAGGCCGCCGCCGCGGGCGGGCTCACCACGCCGGTGATGGCCTCGCTGCAGCCGATTGAAAAGCAGCTCTTTGAAGGCCAGGCGGTGATGGTGCAGGTCCTCAAGGACCCCATAGGCACCAAGGGCGCGCGCCTGACGGCGCAGATCAGCATCGCCGGCCGCCTGCTGGTCTTCCTGCCTCAAGACAACCACATCGGCGTGTCGCAGAAGATACCGCCGCGCCAGCGCGAGGAATTGCGCCAGCGCGTGCAGGCCCTCGCAGGCGATATGGGCGGCGGCTTCATCCTGCGCACCAACGGCGAGGACGCGACGGATGCCGAGCTGGCCGAGGACATCACCTACCTACGCAAGACCTGGGCGCGCATCAAGGGCGCATCGGTGCGGCTGCCGCCGGCCTCGGTGCTGCACCAGGACCTGAACCTGCTGCAGCGCGTGCTGCGCGACCTGGTGGTCGAAGGCACGCAGACCATACGCATTGATTCGCGCGAGCAGTTCGAAAAGCTCAAGACCTTCGCCGTGGAGTTCATGCCGGCCACCGAGCAGAAGCTGCAGCACTACGGCGGCGAGCGGCCCATCTTCGACCTCTTCAGCATCGACGAGGAAATCGCCAAGGCCCTGGGCCGGCGCGTGGATCTGAAGTCCGGCGGCTACCTGATCATCGACCAGACCGAGGCGCTGACGACCGTCGACGTCAACACCGGCGGTTTTGTCGGCGCGCGCAATTTCGACGACACCATCTTCAAGACCAACCTGGAGGCCTCGCAGGCCATCGCGCGCCAGCTTCGCCTGCGCAACCTGGGCGGCATCGTGATCGTCGACTTCATCGACATGATCAAGGAAAACCACCGCGACGCGGTGCTGGCCGAATTCCAGAAGCAGCTGGCGCGCGACCGCATCAAGACCACGGTCAACGGCTTTTCGGCGCTGGGCCTGCTGGAGATGACGCGCAAGCGCACCCGCGAATCGCTGGCCCACCAGCTGTGCGAGCCCTGCAGCGCCTGCATGGGCAAGGGCGTGGTCAAGACCGCGCGCAGCGTGACCTACGACATCCTGCGCGAGATCCTGCGCGAAGCCCGGCAGTTCAACCCGCGCGAATTCCGGGTCGTGGCCTCGCCCAAGGTGATAGAGCTTTTCCTCGACGAGGAAAGCCAGCACCTGGCCAGCCTCAGCGACTTCATCCGCAAACCGATTTCCCTGCAGGCCGAAGCCGCCATGGCGCAGGAGCAATACGACATCGTGCTGCTCTGATTTTTCTTTTTTCATGCTGACCCTGAACCGCCAACCCATTCCCATCCTGGTCTACCACCAGATCGCCGGGGCGCCGCCCAAGGGCAGCCCGTTTCGCGGGCTCTACGTGGCGCCCGCGGCTTTCGCGCGGCAGATGGCCTGGCTCAAGCTGCTGGGCTACAAGGGCCTGTCCATGGGCGCGCTACAGCCCTACCTGCGCGGCGAACTGAGCGGCAAGGTGGTGGGGATCACCTTTGACGACGGCTACCGGAACAACCTCACGCATGCCTTGCCGGCGTTGGTGAAACATGGGTTTTCGTCCACCTGCTATGCGGTCAGCGGCTTGCTGGGCAAGACCAATATCTGGGACGAAAACATCGGCATCCCGCAGACCCCCTTGATGGATGAAGCGGAGATTCGCCAATGGGTGGCGGGCGGGCAGGAGATAGGCTCGCACACACACCGGCACGTCAACCTGCTGGAAACCGACGAATCGGGCTGCCGTGAGGAAATGCTGCTCGGCAAGACCGGCCTGGAAGCCGTCATAGGCCGGCCCGTCGAGCATTTCTGCTACCCCTACGGCCACTACAAGGCCAGGCACGTGGAGCTGGCCAGGGAGCTGGGTTTTGCCACCGCCACCACCACGCAGCGCAGCCGCTGCCATGCCGGCATGGACCTGCTGCAGCTGCCGCGGGTGCCGGTGCTGCGCTCGACCACCTTGCCGGTGTTCTGGCTCAAGATCGCCACGGCCTACGAGGACCGCCGGAGAAAATGAGCCCGCCCGAGTCTTTACCCCCGAAACTGCGCGTCGCCGTCTTTAACCGCACCTTCTCGCCGACCGGTGGCGGCGCCGAGCGTTATTCCATCGCGCTGGTCGAGCAGCTGTCGGCCCGGCACGAGATGCATGTGTTCGCGCAGAACATCGGCCACCAGTGGCCCGGTGTGACTTACCACAAGGTTTCTTCCCCGCTGCGCAAGCCGCGCTGGATCAACCAGCTATGGTTTGCCACGGCCACCTGGTGGGCGACGCGGCGCGGCTTCGACGTGGTGCACTCACATGAAAACACCTGGCACGGCGAGGTACAGACGGTGCACGTGATGCCGGTCAAGTACAGCCTGTTCCAGGGCCGCCATGGCGTTCGCCGCGTGCTGCGCTGGATCAAGGTCGTGACCAGTCCGCGCCTGCTGGCCTACCTGGGCCTGGAGCGCGCCCGCTATGCCGCCCGCCCGGGCCGGCAGGTGGTGGTGACCTCCGAAAGCCTGCGGCCCGTCATGGCGGCCGCTTACCCGGGCAGCAGCGCCGCGATTTCAGTGGTGACGCCGGGGATCACCCTGCCCGGTGCGTTGACCGCCGACCGAAAACGCGAGGTGAGGGCGCAGCTGGGCTTGCCGGCGGAGGGCCGCTGCCTGCTGTTTGTGGGCAACGATTACCGCAAGAAGGGCTTGGAGGCTTTGCTGCAGGCGCTGGTGCAATTGCCGGCCGACGTGGTGCTGGCGGTGGTCGGCAACCCGGCGCATATCGCTGAATTCCGCGCGCTGGCCGAAACGCTCAAGCTGGGCGCTCGGGTGTTCTTCCTGGGCGCGCTCATGGACGTGAGCCCGGCCTACGAGGCCGCCGACATCCTGGTGCATCCGACCTTCGAGGACACCTTTGCGATGGTGGTGCTGGAGGCCATGGCCCATGGCCTGCCCGTGGTGGTCAGCGGGCCCACCTATTGCGGTATTGCCGGACTGTTGAGCCAGCGCGCGAATGCGCTGCTGCTGGATGACCCCAGGGACGCGGGCGAACTGGCGCGGGTGCTGGAAGATTTGCTGGTGCGGGCGCCGCTGCGGGAAACGCTGTCGCAGGGCGCTGTGGCCTTTGCGGCGCACTACCAGTGGCGGGAAATCGCGCTGCAGCAGGAAGCGCTGTATTTTGCGGCGGTCGCGGCGAAGACCGCGCCCGCCTGAGTGCCGCCCGGCCGGTTCAGGCCACCAGCTTGAAGTGCTTGCGGCTGAAATCCAGGCCGGTCAACGTCTCCACCTGCCGCATGAAGTGGTACTTGTTTTCCTTGGGCGTCGGCTTGTAGGCCGGGTCTATGGTCAGCACCGGCTCGGCCTCGGTCGCCAGCCACTGCTGTACCGCCTGCGGGTGCGTGCCGGTGAAAGGGGCGAGGGCGCGGCGGTCGAACTGGCTGTAGGTGATCTGCGCGGCCTGGACTTCGCCCCAGTACTTGCTGACCTGGTCCAGCTTCTTCTGCATCTCTTCATTGCGGCGTATCCAGCCGTAGTGGTAGATGTGCGCGTTGGCCAGCGCGGCCTGCGGGTTGCGCCCGCGCTTGTGCTGCGTGGTGACCAGCCAGTACTGGCCGTCGGGCGCGTAGCTGCGTATGGTGTTGCGGATCAGCCGGCATTCGCGGCGGTACCAGCCGGGGCTGATGGAGATCCAGTCGGGCGAACCGTAGAAGTGCAGGTAATCAAAGACCAGCGCCTCGACGGCCGGGTTGTTGTGGTGGCGCTCGACGCTGGCGCGTATGGCGGCCAGTTCGCCCTCATGCACGACTTCATCGCCTTCGAGGTAAAAGGCCCAGTCGCCGGTGCACGAGTACTGCGCGATCATTTTTTGCTGGGCATAGACAAAGCCGCGGTCGGCCATGCGCTCGTTCCACAGAGTCTCGATGATGCGGATTTTCGGGTCGGCTATGGCCTTGACGCGCGCCAGCGTGTCGTCTTCGCCCTTGCCCACGGCCACGACGAATTCATCGACCAGGGGCAGCAGGGAGCGTATGGAGGCTTCAAAGGGAAAGCCCAGGCCCACGCCGTTGCGAATAAAGGTAAAGCCGCTGATGGAGACTGGCATCGATGAATTCCGTGTTCTAGGCCGCGCCCTGGAAGCCCAGCCGGTAAAGATGGGCATAAGCGCCGTTATTTTGGAGCAGTTCGGCATGGCTGCCTTGTTCGACGATGCGGCCCGCGTTCATCATGATGATGCGGTCGGCATGCTGAATGGTGGACAGCCGGTGGGCGATGATCAGCGAGGTGCGGCCAGCGGCCAGCCGCTGTATGGCTTCCTGAACGGCTTTTTCCGATTCGGTGTCCAGGGCCGAGGTGGCTTCGTCGAGGATGAGCACGGGTGCATCCTTGTACAGCGCCCGCGCAATCGCCAGCCGCTGGCGCTGGCCGCCGGACAGCTGCATCGCGTTGTGGCCCAGCACGGTGTCTATGCCTTGTGGCAGCTCTTCCAGCAGTTGCCCCAGGTTGGCGGCCCTCAGGGCGCTGACGACCTTGTCGCGGTCGAAGGACTGGCCCAGCGCGACATTGAAGGCCATGCTGTTGTTGAACATGACGACGTGCTGGCTGACAAAGGCGAACTGCGAGCGAAGGCACGCCAGGTCCCAGTCCCGCAGCTCCGTGCCGTCCAGCGTGATGCTGCCGGCGCTGAAATCCACAAAGCGCGGCAGCAGGCTCACCAGCGTGGTCTTGCCGGAGCCGGAAGAGCCAACCAGCGCCACCGTTTCGCCGGCGCGTATGGACAGGCTGACGGCGTCCAGCGCCGGTGGCGCATCCGGCTTGTACAGCACGCTCACGTTGGAAAACTCGATGCCGCCGGCCACCCTGGCCTTGGTGAAGTTTCCGCTGCTTTCGTCGTCGATCAGGTCGACCAGGTCCAGCCCGCGTTCCAGCGCCGCCAGCCCGCGCGTGATGGGCGTGGCGCCGTCGGAGAGGCTCTTGATGGGCGCGATCAGCAGCAGCATGGCCGTCACGAAGGCCACAAAACCGCCCACTGTGGTGGTGTTTTCCGAGCCCTGGAGCAGGGCGATGGAGATCACCGCCGACAAAGCCATGGCGGCCAGCACCTGGGTGATGGCGCTCATGCCCGCATAGGCGACGGTGGATTTGATGGACAGCCGGCGCAGCGTGTTGCTCAGCGCCTCGAAGCGCGAAGCCTGGCCGGCCTGCGCGCCGTGCAGCCGCACGTCGCGGTGGGCCAGCACATTTTCTTCCACCACGTAGGCCAGGTTGTCCGTCGCGACCTGGCTTTCTCGGGTCAGGCGGTAGAGGCGGCGCGTCAGCAGCTGGATCACCAGGGCAACGGCCGGGAACAGTAGCGAGACGATCAGCATCAGCTTCCAGTTCAGGAAGAGCAGGTAGGCCACCAGGGCCGCCAGCGTGAGGATGTCGCGCGCCAGCTTCATGACCGCGTTGATCATCATCGACGAGCCGTTGAACACCTCATAAACCACGGTGTTGGCGATGGCGCTGGAGGACTGGTCCGCGAACAGCGACAGACGCGAGCTCAACAGCTTGCCGAACATCGCCCGGCGCAGGGCCTGCAGGCCCTCATTGGTGACCTTGGCCAGCGCGTACTGCGCCACGAAACCGGCCACGCCGCGCACGGTGAACAGCAGGATCAGCGACACCGGCACCAGCCAGAGCTCGAGCGCGCCCTTCTGGAAGCCCCGGTCCAGCAGCGGCTTGAGCAGCGCGGGCACGAAGGGCTCGGTGGCCGAGGCGGCGATGGTCGCGCCAATGGCCAGCGCCCAGCCAGCGCGCGAGCCGCTGAAATAGGGCCAGACCCGGACGATGCGGCGCCACAGGCCCGGCCTGGCGGCCGCGGCGGCGGCAGGTGTGTCGGTGGAGGCGCTCACGTTGCGCGCTCGGGTGGGGATGCATCCGCGGGCTTGCTCAGCCCCAATGCCAGCAGCAGGCCGATCAGCACGCAGAAGAAGTCCCCGATGAGGCCGTCGTAGAGGCTGGCGTTGAACAGGCAGCAGACGGCCAGCGCCAGCAAGGCGGATTGCGCGGCCCGGGCGTAGGGCGCCTCCATCTTCATCGTGTCGCGCAGCACCGAAAGCAGGAAGCCGGCAAACAGCAACAGGCCCGGAATGCCGAGTTGCACGCCCCAATACAGGTATTCCTGGTGGGGGTTGCCGTTGGGGTCTATGTCTTTGTGTTCGGGGTTTTTCTGGCGCTCGATCCGGTTGTATTCGGTGCTCCAGCTGCCGATGCCCGCGCCGGCCAGCGGCCTTTGGGCGATGAGCTGGGCGGCCGTCCGCCAGAACGTGAGCCGCACGCCCGACGAGGTGTTGGTGTCCTGCTTCGGCGAGTAGGCCTGCACCTCGGTCTTGAGCAGCGTCAGCCGTTCCCGCATCGTCGGTGAGCTCACAAACAGCGCCAGCATCAGGAGGAATGGCAGTACGGCCACGACGATGCGGTACTTTTTGGGGAGTTGCCACATGATGGCCAGGGACAGCATCGCGACGCCGACCACCTGGCCGCTGCGGCCGGCCAGCACGAAGAACACATTGGCCAGGGAGGCCACGGCCACCGCAACGGCGACCTGCGGACCATAGCGGCCGGGGACCAGGCCTCGCAAGTGCCAGCACACCGCGGCGAATACGGCGCTCATGATCCCTTGGTCAAGGTAGCCGGAAAAGACCGTGTAGTGGCTCAGGGTCGTGCGGGAGGTTGCCCAGGCGACAGGCAGATCGGCAAAAAGCAGCCACGAACTGGCCACCACCAGCAATTGTGAAAGCGCAAACGCGCCCACCGCGTAGACAGCCTCACGGCGCTCCCGGATCAGGGCCATCATGACGATGATGATGATCAGCTTGCCGTATTTGATGAGCGAACCCAGGGCCTCTTCCTGCGGCGCGACCGTCCAGAGCAGGCTCAGCGCAAACGCCAGCAAGGCGAGCGCCACGGCCGGCAGCGTCCAGGTCTTCATCAGGGAGGCGCCATTTTTCGGGAGGTTTTTGGCGAGCAAGGGGACTGCCAAGACACAGCCCAGCAAGAGCAGCTTGGCGATGCTGATGATGGCGATTGGCAAGCCCACGGAGGCGGCCATCAGGCAGATGACGGCGAGCCGGAAATTGATCTTTGTTGTTCGCAAAATGGTCGTAGGGGTTGCCGATGGATTGCCCGCATTATCGGCCATTCCATTTCCCGCCAGGGCACCAAACGCCGGGGTGCCTCTGCTATGCTGTCAGCGCATCGGAAGGGGGCGCGGAAGGGGCGTTTCACTGGCAAAATCCTGTGCGTTTTCTTCTCCCTTCATCATTGCAAAGGCATTCGTTGGCAAGCTTGTCCGTCACCGTCATTACCCACAACGAGGCCCACAACATAGAGGCCTGCCTTCGCTCCGTGAGCTTCGCGGACCAGCTTGTGGTGCTGGACTCCGGCAGCACCGACGGTACCGTGCAGATCGCCCGCTCCCTGGGTGCCGAAGTCAGTGTCAGCCCGGACTGGCCGGGCTTCGGCATCCAGAAAAACCGGGCCCTGGCGCTGGCCACCTCCGACTGGGTGCTGTCGCTTGATGCCGATGAACGGGTCACGCCTGAACTGCAGGTAGAAATCCTCGCCTGTCTCAGGTCCCCGGCCTTCGACGTGTATTCATTTCCCAGGCTCTCCAGCTACTGCGGCCAGTACATGCGCCATTCGGGCTGGTACCCCGACCGCGTCACCCGTTTGTTTCGCCGCACAGCGGCCCGCTTCAGCGACGATCTTGTGCACGAGAAAGTTGTCGCCCAGGGGCCGGAGGGGCAACTGCAGTCGCAACTGCTGCATGAAAGCTTCCGCAACTTCGAAGCCGTCCTCGACAAGGCCAACCGCTATTCCACGGCCGGCGCCCAGAGCCTGCACAACAAAGGCAAGACGGCGTCTGTCGGCAAAGCCATCGTGCACGGGCTCTGGGCGTTCATCCGCACCTATTTTCTGCGCCTGGGTTTCCTCGACGGCAGGATGGGCCTGGTCCTGGCCATCTCCAACGCCGAAGGCACGTATTACCGCTACCTGAAGCTGTGGCTGCTGCAGCGGGACGGCAAAGGGGCACCGGCCGGGCAATGAAAATCAGCTTTGTCGTCCTGACCTACAACCGCACCGATGCCTTGCTGGCCGTGCTGCGTTCGCTGGCCGCCCAATGTGACGAGCGTCATGAGGTGCTTGTAGCCGACGATGGTTCACGGGCGGACCAGGTTCAGATGCTGTTCGACCAGTGCCCGGCCTTCAGGTGCCCGGTCCGCCATGTGTGGCACCCTGATGTGGGTTTTACCGCGGCGCGGGCCCGCAACCTGGGCGCCAGCCAAGCCACGGGCGACTACCTGGTCTTCCTGGACGGCGATTGCGTCCCCAACAAGGCTTTTGTGGCCGCGCACACGCGGCTTGCTGAAAAGGGCTGTTTCCTGAACGGCAGCCGGGTGCTTATCAGCCAACGTCTGACAGAACGTGTAGTCAATGGCGCTATTGATCTGCCCAGCCGCCCTGTATGGTTCTGGCTAGGCGCGCGATTCAGGGGGGACAGCAACAAATTATTGCACCTCCTTCGCTGGCCGCGGCGTTTATTCAGGGTAAAACAAGGCTTTCACTGGCATGGCATACGCAGCTGCAACTTTGGTGTCTGGCGCTCGGACTTTGCCGGCGTCAATGGATTTGACGAAACTTTCGAGGGATGGGGGCATGAAGATGCCGACCTCGTGCTCAGGCTTCACCACCTCGGCATCCATCGCAAAAACGGTTTCATGGGCACCGAAGTCTTTCACCTCTGGCACCGCGAGAACCCGCGCGACCAGGAATCCATCAACAAAAAAAGGGTGCTTGAACGCATGAAAACCGATGTGATCCTGGCCGAAAAAGGCCTTCGTGAACTTGATTCATCTTCCACCGTCAAAATAACTCCCCTGAATGGACCCAAGTCTCCCCTATGAGCATTGCACCTCCTCTTCGTCCTCTTAGCCGCCGCACCCTTGTGAGCCTTCTTGCCGCGGGCGCATTGCCGGCTTTGCCCTTCACGTCCGCTTTTGCGCAGTTTCGCGTTGAAGTCTCCGGTGTGGGCCTTACCCAGCTGCCCATTGCCGTCGCCGCATTCCGCGGCGATGCGCAGGCGCCGCAAAAAATCGGCGCCATCGTGCGGGCCGACCTTGAGCGCAGCGGCATGTTCCGCCCGGTCGACACCACCGGCGTCGCCGCCGATGAAAACACCCGCCCCGACCTTGCCGCCTGGCGGCAAAAAGGCGCGGATTCCATGGTGACCGGCAGCGTCTCGCTTCTGGCCGACGGGCGCTACGACGTTCGCCTTCGCCTCTGGGACATCGTGCGCGGGCAGGACCTGGGCGGGCAGAGCTACACCGTGGGCCCGGCCGACCTGCGCCTGTCGGCGCACCGCATTTCCGATTTTGTCTATGAAAAGCTCACCGGCGAGAAAGGCGTTTTCTCCACGCGCATCGCCTATGTGACCAAGGCGGCCCAGAAGTACAACCTCTGGGTGGCCGATTCCGACGGGGAGGGCGCCCAGTCGGCCCTGACCAGCCCGGAACCCATCATTTCGCCCGCCTGGTCGCCCAACGGCTCGCAATTGGCCTATGTGTCCTTCGAGTCGCGCAAGCCGGTGATCTACTCGCACGACGTGGCCAGCGGAAAACGGCGCCTGCTGGCCAACTTCCGGGGTTCCAACAGCGCGCCGGCCTGGTCGCCGGACGGCAAGCAACTGGTCGCCACGCTGAGCCGTGACGGCGGCTCGCAGCTCTATTCGATCGGCCTGAACGGCGGCGAGCCGAAACGGCTGACCCAGTCTTCCAGCATCGACACCGAGCCGGCCTTTTCGCCCGACGGGCGCTATATCTATTTCGTCAGCGACCGCGGCGGCGCGCCGCAGATCTACCGCATGAGCCCCGGCGGCGGCAATGCCGAGCGGGTCACTTTCACCGGCAGCTACAACATCTCCCCGGCCATCAGCCCCGACGGGCGCTGGCTGGCGTATGTATCCCGGGTGGGCGGCGCCTTCAAGCTGCACGTCATGGAACTCGCCAGCGGCACGGTCACTCCAATCACCGACACCTCGGCCGACGAAAGCCCGAGCTTCGCGCCCAACAGCCGCCTGATCGTCTACGCCACCCAGCAGCAGGGCAGGGAAGCGTTGATGACCACCACGCTGGACGGCAAGATCAAGGCGAAGCTGTCCGGCGCGAGCGGCGACATTCGCGAACCCGATTGGGGTCCTTTCCAGCGCTGACCCGCAGCGTCAACCATTTTTCAATCGTCATCCGGCCCATTTTTTTTAATTTTGTAGAGGTACTCCATGAAGCGCATTGTTTATTCCCTCATCTCCTCCCTGGTCCTGGCGCTCACGCTGACGGCCTGCGGCTCCGGCGTCAAGCTCAACGACGTGCCCGTCGAAGACCGCACCGGCCAGACCACGCCAGGCGGCGACACGTCGGGCGCCAGCGGCCGGGCCGTCACGCCGGTGCAGATCGAGGGGACCGACGCGTCGCTCGCCGGCCCGACGAACGTCGCCAGGATCATCTACTTCGACTTCGACAGCTATGTGGTCAAGCCGGAGTTCCAGGGCGCCATCGAGGCCCATGCCAAGTACCTGACCGCCAACAAGGGCCGCAAGATGGCCATCGAAGGCCACACCGACGAGCGCGGCGGCCGCGAGTACAACCTGGCCCTGGGCCAGAAACGCGCCGAAGCCGTGCGCCGCGCGCTGGGCCTGCTGGGCGTGTCGGATGCCCAGGTCGAAGCCGTGAGCTTTGGCAAGGAAAAGCCCGCGGTTGCCGGCTCCGACGAAGAAGCCATGGCGAAGAACCGCCGCGCTGAACTCAACTACCGTTAAGCCGGGTGCCGACCGTGAAGCCGTTCCGGATTGCCGCGACTGTCGCGGCCTGCCTGCTGGCATTCAATGCGCATGCGGGCCTGTTTGAAGACGACGAGGCTCGCCGCGCGATCCTTGATTTGCGCCAGAAGGTCGATGCGGCGCAGCTGCGCACCGCCGACGAGTTGCGCAAGACCACCGAAGACAACGCCCAGCTGCGCCGCAGCCTGCTGGACCTGTCCAACCAGATCGAGGCCCTGCGCAACGAACTGGCCACCATGCGCGGGCAGAACGAAAACCTCGCGCGCAACGTGGCCGAGATGCAGCGCACCCAGAAGGATTTGACGACCGGCGTGGACGAGCGCCTGCGCAAGTTCGAGCCGGGCAAGGTCAACGTAGACGGCAAGGAGTTTGTGGCCGAGCCCGCCGAAAGGCAGGAATTCGAAACCGCGCTGGCCACCCTGCGCAAGGGCGACTTCGCGGCCGCGCAGACCAGCTTCCTGGCCTTCATGAAGCGTTATCCGCAAACCGGCTACCGCGCTTCGGCCCTGTTCTGGTTGGGCAATGCGCAGTACGCGTTGCGCAACTACCGCGACGCGGTGACCAATTTCCGTACGCTGGTCACGGCCGAGCCCGACCACATGCGCGCGCCGGAGGCCATGCTCTCGCTGGCCAACTGCCAGGTGGAACTCAAGGACATCAAGTCGGCGCGCAAGACGCTGGAAGACCTGGTCAAGGCCTACCCCCAGGCTGAAGCCGCATCCGTCGCCAAGGAACGGCTGGCCAAGCTGAAGTAATCCGTCTCCCGGGCAGGCCATTCGGCACGCCCGGGATTGCCGGCCATTCCCTAAGAACCTGTTTACGGTCTAAACGAGGCCGCGTTGAGGTGCAATCGGGATGAGTGGGCCGACCGGGCACGCCGCATGGGCTAATGCCCATGCAAGTGTCTGGGTGGCTCAATCGCCCGATTTCACCCCAACCCGGAGGGCAAGCCAATTTTCGGGCGGTCTGCTGTGTTGCGGCGCTGGCCCATAGCTGTGCTATGGGCTGGCGCACCGCGCCTTGCATCCCATCCCCCGAAAAGGGGCTTGCGCGGCCCCGTTTAGACCGTAAACAGGTTCTAAAATCGGGCGATGGATATCTCCGCACTCAACAGTCTCACGGCCCAGGTTCTCTGGGCCGGTTTCATTCTGGCCATGGTTTTTGGCGCCATTGCCCAGCGCACCCACTTCTGCACCATGGGCGCCGTCAGCGACATCGTGAACATGGGCGACTGGACCCGCATGCGCATGTGGGGCATGGCCATAGGCGTGGCCATGATCGGCTTCTTCACCATGGCTGCGGCCGGCGTCATCGACCCGGCCAAGGTGCTCTACGCTTCCAACCGCTTCATCTGGCTCTCGGCCCTGGTGGGCGGCGCGCTGTTCGGCTTCGGCATGGTGCTGGCCTCGGGCTGCGGCAGCAAGACGCTGGTGCGCATAGGCGGCGGCAGCCTCAAATCCGTCGTGGTGTTTGCCGTCATGGGCATCGCGGCCTTTGCCACGCTTAAAGGTATCACCGCCGTGGTCCGCGTGGCCACGGTCGACAAGGTGGCCGTCGATTTCGCGGTCAACGCGACCCTGCCGAACTGGGTGGCCGGCGCCATCGGCATCACGCCGGCAGCCGCCGGCATTGCCCTGGCCATACTGATCGGGCTGGGCCTGATCGTTTGGGCCCTGTTCGCCGAAGACTTCCGCCATTTTGACAACCTGCTCGCAGGCCTTGGCATAGGCGGCGTCATCGTGGCCATGTGGTGGGTCAGCGGGCACCTCGGCTATGTGGCTGAGCATCCCGAGACGCTGCAGGAAGCTTTCCTCGCCACCAATTCCGGCCGGGCCGAGGCCTTGAGTTTTGTCTCGCCCGTGGCTTACACCGTCGACTGGCTGATGTTCTTCAGCGACAAGAGCAAGGTGCTCACGCTGGGCATCGTGTCGGTGTTCGGCGTGGTGGCCGGCTCGGCTGTGTATGCCGTGGCGTCTCGCAATTTCCGCTGGGAAGGCTTTCGCGATGCGGAGGACACAGCCAACCACCTGGTGGGCGCCACGCTGATGGGCGTGGGCGGCGTCTGCGCCATGGGCTGCACTGTGGGGCAGGGCCTCTCGGGCATCTCGACCCTGAGCGCCACCAGCTTTGTGGCGCTGGCCGCCATCCTGGCCGGCTGCGTGGCAGGACTGAAGTACCAGGTCTGGCGGCTTGAACGCTAGTCCTGAGGCGCGCATTGATTCACAAGCCATGACGTCCGTCCTTGAAGAACTCCCCGCCGACCTGGAGCGCCGCTTCGGCGGCCTTGCGCGCCTCTACGGCGCCGCAGGCGCGCAGCGCATACGCCAGGCGCACATCGTGGTGGTGGGCCTGGGCGGCGTGGGCTCGTGGGCTGCCGAGGCCGCGGCCCGCAGCGGCGTGGCCCGCCTGACCCTGATCGACCTCGACCACATCGCCGAATCCAACATCAACCGCCAGGTCCATGCGCTGGACAGCACGCTGGGGCAGGCCAAGGTGCAGGCCATGCGCGAACGCATCGCGCAGATCCACCCGGGCTGCCGCGTGGACGGCATCGAAGAGTTTGTCGACGCCGCCAACTGGCCGGGCATCCTGGGCCTCGAAGAAGGCTTTGACCGCAAGCAGCTGGCCGTGATCGACGCCTGCGACCAGGTCAAAGCCAAAACCGCCATGGCCGCCTGGGCGATTGCCAACAAGGTGAACCTGGTCAGCGTGGGCGCGGCGGGCGGCAAGCGGCTGGCGCACCGCGTGGACATCGACGACCTGGCGCTGGTCACGCACGACCCCTTGCTGGCGCAGCTGCGTTACCGCCTGCGCAAGGAACACGGCGCGGCGCGCAAAGGCAAGATAGGCGTGGCCTGCGTGTTCAGCCGCGAGGCCGTGCTGCAGCCCGATGCGGCGGACCAAAGCGACGGCAGCCTGAACTGCCACGGCTATGGATCGGTCGTCAGCGTGACCTCGACTTTCGGCCTGTGCGCGGCCGGCTGGGCACTCGACAAAATTGCGGCCTGAGTTTTTGCGAAGGCCTGAAAAACCACGCTATAATTCAAGGCTTTGCTGCTCTTGAAGTGGCAAATACCGGAATGTATCGCGAGGGCAACCCCGTGATATAAATCGGGACCATAGCTCAGTTGGTAGAGCAGCGGACTTTTAATCCGTTTGTCGTGGGTTCGACCCCCGCTGGTCCCACCAGAAGAATTCCGGGTTCTTAGCTCAGTTGGTAGAGCAGCGGACTCTTAATCCGTAGGTCGACAGTTCGAATCTGTCAGAACCCACCAGTTACACAAGGACTTAGCCGCAAGGCTAAGTCCTTTTGTTTTGGGTCAACGAAATCGCCGGGCCGGGCTTCAGGCCGAGTAGCCCAGCGCAGGCGCCTCCAGCTGCGCCTGCTTCGCCACCCGTATGCAGTCCTTCATGTGTTCTTCACCGAAGTAGCGGATGGCGGCATAACCCACGGCGGCCGAAATGACCTGGCCGGCCAGTGGCACGTACTTGGCGACCTGTTTGGTGGTCAGGCGCACGCCTATCTTGGTGGCGGCCTTGATGAGGAGGTCGCGGCTGATGAATTTTCCGATCAGCACCGAGCCCACCATGCTCACGGCTTTTTGCACCTGGTCGCGCTTCCTGGGCTCGAGCTGGTCGAGCTGCTGCGGCGTGAGGCCGAATTCCTTGTTGATCTCGGGGATGAGTTTGGACAGCATGGCCGCGTCCACCATCCAGTCGAGGCCGGGCACCGGCACGGCGCTGGCCGCGGCCGCGACCATGGCGCGCTTGTTCAGCAGCTTGCGGCTTCGTTTGACGGCGGCTTCGAGGGCGGCGTTGTCCGCGGCCATGTGCAAGGCGGAAGGCATGGATCAAACCCCTTTCAAGGACGAGCCCCGCCTGCGAAGGCAGGGCCCTGCGCCCACTTTACACCGCAGCGGTTTCGATCTGTTCGGTCAGTTCCAGCCACCGCTCTTCCAGCATGTCTATTTCGCCCTCTACGGCTTTGAGGCGCTTGCCGGTCTGGGCGAGTTCCGCCGGCGCCGTCGTGGTGGCGAGCAGGGCCTGCAGGCTGTCGCGTTCGGTGGTGAGCGCCTTCATGCGCAGGTCGATCTTCTCGATTTCCTTGCGCAGCGGCTTGGTGGCTTCGGCCTGTTGCTGGCGGCGCTGCGCGTCAAGCTTGCGCTGCTCGGGCGTGTCGCGAGGCACGGGTTTCTTCTCTTCGAGCGCTGCGGCCGGCACGGCTGCCTTGGCGGCCGGGGCCGCGCCGCCGGCCTTCTTGGCTTCTTCGCGCTGGCGTTTGGCGTGGTCAAGGAGGTATTTCTGGTAGTCGTCAAGGTCGCCATCAAAGGGAGCGACACCGCCTTGCGACACCATCCAGAATTCGTCGCAGACGGCGCGCAGCAAGGCGCGGTCATGGCTGACCAGCATCACGGTGCCTTCAAATTCATTGAGCGCCATCGACAGTGCCTCGCGGGTGGCCAGGTCCAGGTGGTTGGTCGGCTCATCGAGCAGCAGCAGGTTGGGGCGCTGCCAGACGATCATGCACAGCACCAGGCGGGCTTTTTCGCCGCCGCTCATGCTGCCCACGGCCTGCTTGACCATGTCGCCGCCGAAATTGAAATTACCCAGGAAGCTGCGCAAGTCTTGCTCGCGCGTGGGCTGGTTGCCCATCTTGCCGGCGGCAGTGACTTCCTTGACCAGCCGGATCATGTGCTCCAGCGGGTTGTCGGCAGGGCGCAGCACATCCAGTTCCTGCTGGGCGAAGTAGCCGATGTTCAGGCCTTTGCCCTCAATCATCTCGCCTTCGATGGGCGCCAGCGCACGGGCGACGGTTTTGACCAGCGTGGATTTGCCCTGGCCATTGGCGCCCAGGATGCCGATGCGCTGGCCGGCCAGCACCGATTTGCTGACGTTTTGCACAATGACGGTAGGCGGCGTGCCCTCAGGTGCGCTCTCGGGCGGCGGGTAGCCGAAGTAGGCGTTCTGCATCGACAGCATGGGGTTGGGCAGGTTGGCCGGTTCCTTGAACTCGAAGGTGAAGTCGGCTTCGGCCAGCAGCGGGGCGATTTTCTCCATGCGGTCCAGTGCCTTGACGCGGCTTTGCGCCTGTTTGGCCTTGCTGGCCTTGGCCTTGAAGCGTGCGATGAACTTTTGCAAGTGGGCGATTTTGTCCTGCTGCTTGGAAAACGCGGTCTGCTGCAGCGCCATCTGCTCGGAGCGCAGGTCTTCAAATTTGCTGTAGTTGCCGCCGTAGCGGGTCAGCTTGGCGCTTTCGATGTGCACCGTCACGTCGGTCACGGCGTCGAGGAATTCGCGGTCATGGCTGATGACCAGCATGGTGCCCTGGTAACGTTTGAGCCAGGCTTCCAGCCAGACCAGTGCGTCCAGATCCAAATGGTTGGTGGGTTCATCGAGCAGCAGCAAATCGGAAGGGCACATCAGCGCGCGCGCCAGCTGCAGGCGCATGCGCCAGCCGCCGGAGAAGCTGTTGACCGGGTTGTCCAGTTCGCTGACCTTGAAGCCCAGACCCAGGATCAGCGCCTGTGCGCGCGCCTGCGAGTCATGCGCGCCAGAGTCATACAACTCCATGTAGGCGTGCGCCATGCGGTCGCCGTCGCCGCTTTCTTCTGCGGCTGTCACCTCGGCTTGCGCGGCCATCAGCACGACGTCGCCCTCGATCACATAGTCGGTGGCACTTTGCTCGGTTTCGGGCATGTCCTGTGCCACCTGCGCCATGCGCCACTGTGTGGGAATGGAAAATTCGCCGCCATCCTCATGCAGTGTTCCGTTGAGCATGGCAAACAGCGAGGACTTGCCCGCGCCGTTACGCCCCACCAGGCCGACGTTCTCGCCCGGGTTGAGGGTGACAGACGCGCTGTCCAGAATCACTTTGGCGCCGCGGCGCAGCACGACGTTTTTGAGGGTAATCATTTAATTCGCAGTTTCAGGAAAAGTAGTCGGGCGGCGGCGTCCATGCCTTGCCCTTGCGGTGCAAGAGCCGCGCCAGGGCTTGTACCGGCCGTCGAGCCCCGGCTCAGGCCAGTTGTTCGCGGGTCAGCAGCAGCACCTGGTCGGCGCCCGAGCTGGTTTCGAACCACAGCGGTTCAAGTGTCGGGAAAGCGCGCTCGAAGTTCTCGCGCTCATTGCCGATTTCCAGCACCAATACGGCATTTTCGCTCATATGCCGTGCCGCGTTTTGAATAAGGCCTCGAATGAAGTCCATGCCGTCGGTGCCGCCGTCCCGGTTACCGTCCAGCGCCAGGCCCGGTTCGGCGCGGAATTCTGCCGGCAGGGCGGCCATGCTGGCCGCGTTCACATAGGGCGGGTTGCACAGAATCAGGTCATAGTGGCCCGCGCAGGCTGCCAGGCCGTCGGACTCGACCAGCGTGATGCGGCTGTCCAGGTGGTGGCGGTCCACATTGATGCGGGCCACTTCCAGGGCGTCCAGGCTGATGTCGGCGGCTTCCACCACCACGTCGGGGTAGGTGATGGCCGCCAGCACAGCCAGGCTGCCGTTGCCGGTGCACAGGTCCAGCACGCGGTGGGTGTGTTCGCCCAGCCAGGGGTCTATGCTGGCGTCGGCCAGCAACTCGGCGATCAGCGAGCGCGGGATGATCACGCGCTCGTCCACGTAAAAGGGCAGGCCCATCAGCCAGGCTTCGTTGGTGAGGTAAGCCGCGGGCTTGCGGCTGCTGATGCGCGCGTCCAGCAGGGCGGCGACCTCCGCTTCTTCTTCAGGGCTCACGGGCCGGGTTTCAACCGAATCAAGGTCGTCCAGCGGCAAACCAAGCTTCCACAGCACCAGCCAGGCGGCCTCGTCAAACGCATTGGTCGTGCCCTGGCCGAAGCCGTCGGAATAGTTGAGCCCTGCGGCCTCCAGCCTGGCCGCCATCTGCTCGACCAGCGCCAGCACCGTCAGGGGCGTTGCGGCGCCCGTCATGCCGCCGCCAGGCGCTCCAGCACGCCCTTGTAGATGTTCTTGAGCGGATCGAGCGAACTCACCAGAACGTGCTCGTTGATCTTGTGGATGGTGGCGTTGAGCGGGCCGAACTCGATGACCTGGGGGCAGATCTTGGCGATGAAGCGTCCGTCGCTGGTGCCGCCCGTGGTCGAGAGTTCGGTCTCCAGCCCTGTTTCGGCCTGGATAGCGCCGCGCACCGCATCGACCAGCGTGCCGGGCGTGGTGAGGAAGGGCAGGCCGCCCACGGTCCATTTGAGGTCGCAGTCCAGCTGGTGCCGCTCCAGCACCGCCTGCAGGCGCTGCTGCAGGCTTTCGGGTGTGGATTCGGTGCAGAAGCGGAAGTTGAAGTCCACCACCAGCTCGCCAGGAATGACGTTGGAGGCGCCAGTGCCGCCGTGGATGTTGGACACCTGCCAGCTGGTGGCGGGGAAGAAGGCATTGCCTTTGTCCCATTCTGTGGCGACCAGCTCGGCCAGCGCCGGTGCGAACAGGTGGATCGGGTTTTTCGCCAGGTGCGGGTAGGCGATGTGGCCCTGTACACCCTTGACGGTGAGCTTGCCGCTCATGGTGCCGCGCCGGCCGTTCTTGATCATGTCGCCCAGGTGGGCGACCGAAGTGGGCTCGCCCACGATGCAGTAGTCCAGCGCCTCGCTGCGCGCCTTGAGTTGCTCGCAGACCATCACCGTGCCGTCGACTGCAGGGCCTTCCTCGTCGCTGGTGATGAGGAAGGCGATGGACAGGGCGGGGTCGGGATGGGCAGCCAGGAATTCCTCGACCGCCACCACCATCGCCGCGATCGACGTCTTCATGTCGGCGGTGCCGCGTCCGTACATTTGCCCATCCCGATGCGTGGGCGTGAACGGGTCGCTCAGCCACTGGTCCAGCGGGCCGGTCGGCACGACGTCGGTGTGGCCGGCGAATACCAGGGTTTTTGCGGGCGCCGCGCCGGGAGCCGGCTTGCCCGCGCGCTTGGCCCAGAGGTTGGTCACGCGAAAGCTGTCCGGGCCGCTGACGATGGTTTCGCAGCTGAAGCCCAGCGGCGCCAGCCGCGCGATCAACAGAGGCTGGCAGCCGGCGTCGTCGGGCGTGACGGAAGGACGGGAGATCAGTTGTTCGGCAAGGTGCAGGGTTCGGGACATGGTCGTTCAGTCGCGTTCGAGTCGGCCCGAAGAAGCGAGCACCGTCGTGTGTTTCAGTGTTTCACGTCCAGCGTGATCTCGGTAAAGGACGGCTCGTCGTCCGGGTCCTCTTCGGGCTCCAGCAGCTTGGCCTTGACGGCGAAGTCGTTCTCCAGCCGCCACATCAGGTTGGTCGGCGAGTCGGCGTGCAGAAGGCCTTCCTTGCGGGTCACGGTGCCTTCGACGATGAGTTTGGCGATGTCCTGTTCAAAAGTCTGCGAGCCCTCGGCCATGGATTTTTCCATGGCTTCCTTGACGCCGGAGAAGTCGCCTTTTTCAATCAGCTCGGAGATCAGCTTGGTGTTGAGCATGACTTCCACCGCCGGCGTGCGGCCGCCGTCCTGGGTGCGCAACAGGCGCTGCGACACGATGGCCTTGAGGGCCGCGCCCAGGTCGCCCAGCATGGTGGGGCGCACTTCCACCGGGTAAAAGCTCAGGATGCGGTTAAGCGCCTGGTAGCTGTTGTTGGCATGCATGGTGGCCAGGCACAGGTGGCCCGACTGTGCATAGGCAATCGCAGCCGACATCGTCTCGCGGTCGCGGATTTCGCCGATCAGGATCACGTCCGGCGCCTGGCGCAGCGCGTTTTTCAGCGCGACCTGCAGCGACTGCGTGTCGCTGCCGACCTCGCGCTGGTTGACCACGGATTTCTTGTTGGTGAACAGGAATTCGACCGGGTCTTCAATCGTGAGGATGTGGCCCAGCGTGGTTTCGTTGCGCAGGTCGATCATGGAGGCCAGCGTGGTGCTTTTGCCGGCGCCGGTGGAGCCCACCATCAGCAACAGGCCGCGCTTTTCCATGATCAGGTCGGCCAGGATGGGCGGCACGTTCAGGCTGCTCAGCGGCGGAATTTCCGTGGGGACAAAGCGGATCACCGCGGCATAGGTGCTGCGCTGCCTGAAGGCGCTGATCCGGAAATTACCCAGCCCGGCAATCGGCAGCGCCATGTTGAGTTCGCCGATTTCCTCCAGCTCCTCGATGCGCTCGGGCGGCACCACTTCGGCCAGCAGGTTGCGCGGCGCGTCCGGCGGCAGGATTTGCGCATTGATGGGAATGGCCTGGCCGTTGATCTTGATCAGGGCGGGTGAATGGGCCGACAGGTAAACGTCCGAGGCTTTTTTGTCCGCCATCAAACGCAGGATTCTTTCCATCGTGCTCATAGTCCACCCTCTTGATTGAAATGAAATACAACGTCGGCCACCAGGCTTACGGCTCCTCGCCAGCAGGGGCCGCGGAACCGGCTTTGCCGGGCCGCAGGCGCAGCGGCCCCCGAGGGGCTGGAGCCCGCGGCTCCAAGCCTGCCTGCGCAGGTTTGGACGGGCGACAGAGGCGAAGCGTCTCGCGAGCCGCGGCCTGCAAGGCCATGCGTACTACGCGAAGCGAGAAGCGTGGGGGCCATGTCAATCACGCAGGAGATCATTCAAGCTCGTCGTGGAGCGGGTTTTCGCATCCACGCGCTTGACGATCACCGCGCAGTACATGCTGTACTTGCCGCCGGCCTTGGGCAGGTTGCCCGACACCACGACGGAGCCCGCGGGGATGCGGCCGTAGGTGACGGTGTCGGCTTCGCGGTCGTAGATCGGCGTGCTCTGGCCGATGTAGACGCCCATGGAGATCACCGAGTTTTCTTCCACGATCACGCCTTCGACCACTTCGGAGCGCGCGCCGATAAAGCAGTTGTCTTCAATGATGGTGGGGTTGGCCTGCAGGGGTTCGAGCACGCCGCCCAGGCCCACGCCGCCGGAGAGGTGCACGTTGTTGCCGACCTGCGCGCAGCTGCCCACGGTGGCCCAGGTGTCGACCATGGTGCCTTCACCGACCCAGGCGCCGATGTTGACGTAGCTGGGCATCAGGATCGCGCCCTTGGCGATGAAGCTGCCGCGGCGGGCCACGGCGGGCGGCACCACGCGCACGCCGGTGGCGCGCATTTCGCTTTCGCTGAGGTCGGCGAATTTGGTGGGAACCTTGTCGAAAAAGCCCAGGTCGCCGGCGCGCATGAGTTCGTTGTCTTTCAGGCGGAAGCTCAGCAGCACGGCCTTTTTGATCCACTGGTGGGTCGTCCACTGGCCCACGCCTTCACGGGTGGCTACGCGCAGCTTGCCGCTGTTGAGCTGGGCGATGGTGTGTTCGACGGCGTCCAGCACTTCCTTGGGAGCCGACTGGGGCGACAGGTTCGCGCGATTTTCCCAGGCAGCGTCAATGGTGCTTTGCAGGTTGTCTTGTGTCATGTTGGATATCAGTCTTGTTTTCAGTGAACTCTGGATTGAATGAATTGAACGATGCGCTGCGCCGCTTCCACGCATTCGGCGGTTTCTGCCACCAGTGCCATGCGGATTCTGCCGGCGCCGGGATTGTGCCCCTGCGCGTCGCGCGCCAGGTAACTGCCCGGCAACACCACGACATTGTAGAGAGCGAGCAGCTCGCGCGAAAACGCGGTGTCCGAGCCCTTGAATACCTCGGGGATTCCGGCCCACAGGTAAAAGCCCGCATCGGGCAGGGCGACGTCCATCACCGCCGAGAGCATGGGCGTGACCTGTGCGAATTTCTCGCGGTACATCGCGCGGTTGGCCACCACGTGCTGCTCGTCGTTCCACGCGGCGATGCTGGCGGCCTGCACAATGGGGCTCATGGCGCTGCCGTGGTAGGTGCGGTAGAGCAAAAAGGGCTTGATCAAGGCAGCGTCGCCGGCCACAAAACCGCTGCGCAGGCCGGGCACGTTGCTGCGCTTGGACAGGCTGGTCAGCGAAATCAGGTTCTTGAAGTCATGCCGGCCCAGCCGCGCCGCCGCCTGCAGGCCGCCCAGCGGCGGCTCGTCGCGGAAGTAGATTTCGCTGTAGCACTCGTCGGAGGCGATGACAAAGCCGTAGCGGTCGCTGAGTTCGAACAGCAGTTTCCATTCCTTCAGCGACATCACGGCCCCGGTGGGGTTGCCGGGCGAGCAGACAAACACCAACTGGGTTTTGGCCCAGACGGTCTCGGGCACGCCGGCCCAGTCGACCGCGAAATTGCGGGCCGGGTCGCTGGGCGCGAACCAGGTCTGGGCGCCGGCCAGCAGGGCCGCGCCCTCGTAGATTTGATAAAACGGGTTGGGGCAGACCACGGTGGCGCCCGGCTTGCTGCCGTCGAGCACGGTTTGCGCCAGCGAAAACAGCGCTTCGCGCGAGCCGTTGACCGGCAGTATCTGGGTCGCCGGGTCCAGCTTCAGGTCATAGCGGCCGGCCATCCAGTCGGCCATGGCCTGGCGCAGTTTGGGCTCGCCCAGGGTGCCCGGGTAGCTGGCCAGGCCGCCGAGGCTGGCCGTCAAGGCGTCCTTGATCAGCTGCGGCGTGGCATGGCGGGGTTCGCCTATACCCAGGCTGATGGCTTTGTAGGCGGGATTGGGGGTGACGTCGGCGTGCAGCTGGCGCAGCCGCTCAAAAGGGTAGGGCTGAAGGCGTGAGAGCAGGGGATTCATACCCGGATTATCCAGCCTCGGCCCGGTACCGGGCCGCCGGCATGCCGGGAACGGCGGCGCCTGCTACAAAAGCCATAGCTCCGGGCACAGGGTGCATAAGGCCGTGAAGCCGAGTCCGGGCCGGGCTTTCGGGCGCGCGGGCCAGCAGGGCTGCGCAGCGCGAAGCAAAGTGTTTCACCCTGGCTCCGTCAAGGGCCTTTTTCCCGGCAAAATCCCGGGCCCGCTCGGGTAACATGGCGGACCGTGCGCTACCGAAAGTGGTACACGTTGCGCCGGTGTTTTGCCGTAAAAGCGCTATAAAAATCAACGAGTTAGCCTCAGGTTCACAAAAAGCAGGGACAGCCGTGCGTCTCAATTCGATCAAGCTATCAGGTTTCAAGTCATTCGCGGAGCCGACCAATTTCGTCTTGCCCGGCCAATTGGTGGGTGTGGTGGGCCCCAACGGTTGCGGCAAGTCCAACATCATGGACGCGGTGCGTTGGGTGCTGGGCGAGAGCAAGGCCTCCGAGCTGCGCGGCGAGTCCATGCAGGACGTGATCTTCAACGGCACCACCACGCGCAAGCCGGCCAGCCGCTCCAGTGTGGAACTGGTGTTCGACAACGCCGACCACCGCGCCGGCGGCCAGTGGGGCCAGTTTGTCGAGATCGCCGTCAAGCGCGTGCTGACGCGCGACGGCACTTCCAGCTACTACATCAACAACCAGCCGGTGCGCCGCCGCGACGTGCAGGACGTGTTCCTGGGCACCGGCCTGGGCCCGCGCGCCTACGCCATCATCGGCCAAGGCACCATCAGCCGCATCATCGAGTCCAAGCCCGAAGAACTGCGCCTCTTCCTCGAGGAAGCCGCCGGCGTTTCCAAGTACAAGGAACGCCGCCGCGAGACGGCCAACCGCCTGTCGGACACCCGTGAAAACCTGACCCGCGTCGAAGACATCCTGCGTGAACTCAACGCCAACCTCGACCGGCTCGAAAAGCAGGCCGAGGTGGCCATGCGCTACAACACCCTGCATGCCGACGCCAGCCTGAAGCAGCACCAGCTGTGGTTCCTCAAGCGCGCCGAAAGCGAAGCCGACCAGTCCAAGGTCAAGGCCGACGCCGAAAAGGCCGTGAACGACCTGGAAAGCCGCGTGGCCGATTTGCGCCACATCGAGGCCGACCTCGAAACCATTCGCCAGGCGCATTACTCGGCCGGCGACCAGGTCAACCAGGCCCAGGGCAAGCTGTATGAAGCCAGCGCCGAAGTCGGCCGGCTGGAAGCAGAAATCCGCTTTGTGGTCGACGGCCGCCAGCGCGTCGAGCAGCGGCTGAACCAGCTCAAGGAACAAACCGCGCAGTGGGCCACCCGCAAGGAAGACGCCGCCGTCGAAACCGAAAGCCTGGCCGCGCAGGCCATTGAAGCCGAAGAAAAGGCCGAACTGCTGGCCGCGCAGACCGAAGAACACCAGACGCAGTTGCCCGCCCTCGAAGACGCGCTGCGCCAGGCCCAGGCCAAGGCCAACGAGCAGCGCGCCAGCGTCAGCCAGGTGCAGCAGCAGATCCAGGTGCTGGCCGCCGACCAGCGCAACATCGAAGAGCAGTCGCGCTCCTTAAGCCTGCGCCTGGAAAAGCTCACCGCCGACCGCAACGCGCTCAATGCCCCCGACGAAGCGCGCCTGGCCAACCTGAACACGCAGTTCGCCACCGCGCAGGAAGCCCAGGCCGAAGCCGAAGCCCGCCTGCACGACCTCACCGACAGCGTGCCGCAGCTCGACGAAGAACGCCGCACGCTGCAGCAGACCGTCAACACCGAATCCGCCAAGCGGGCCGACCTGTCGGCGCGCATGGAGGCACTCAAGGCCTTGCAGGAAAAGGTCAAGACCGACGGCAAGCTCAAGCCCTGGCTGGCCAAGCACGGCCTGGACGGCCTGCAGGGCCTGTGGAGCCGCATCCACATCGAGCAGGGCTGGGAAAACGCACTTGAAGCCGCCCTGCGCGAACGCCTGGGCGCGCTCGAAGTCAGCCGGCTCGACATGGTGCGAGGCTTTGCCGGTTCCGACGGGCAGGGCACGCCGCCGGCCAAGCTCGCGTTTTATTCGCCGCCCAGCGCCGCCGCGCCCGCGCGCGTCAACGCCGCGATCAACCTCAAGCCGCTGACCGAACTGCTGCGCCTCAACGACGCCGGGCAATCCGCGCTGCTGGGCGACTGGCTCAACGGCTGCTACACCGCGCCCAGCCTGGACGACGCCCTCGCCGCGCGCGACAAGCTTCAGGCCGGCGAGGTGATTTTTGTGCAGAGCGGCCATGCCGTGACGCACCACAGCGTGAGTTTTTACGCCCAGGACTCCGAGCAGGCCGGCCTGCTGGCCCGCGCGCAGGAGATCGAAAACCTCGACAAGCAGCTCAAGGCCCAGGCCCTGATCAGCGAAGAGGCCCGCTCGGCCCTGGTGCGCGCCGAAGCAGCCTATGCCGACGCCGCCCAGCGCCTGGCCACGGCCCGCCGTGAAACCGCCGAAGGCCAGAGCCGCACCCATGAGCTGCAGGTCGAGGTGTTGCGCCTCACGCAGCTGGCCGAACAGACCCGCGCACGCAGCGAACAGATCCAGGCCGATATGGCCGAAATCGAAGCCCAGCTCGGCGAGCTGCAGGAGCGCAAGGTCACGGCCGAGGGGCGCTTCGAAGAACTCGACATGCAACTGGCCGACAGCCAGGAACGCCATGCGCAGCTGGACGACCGCGTGATCGAGACCGAGCGCAAGCTCGGCGAGTCGCGCGAGCAGCAGCGCACGCTGGAGCGCCAGGCCCAGGAAGCCGCGTTCGCGCTGCGCAGCCTGGCCTCGCGCCGCGAAGAGCTGACCCGCTCCATCGACATCGCGGCCCAGCAGGCCGCCTCCATCGCCAGCGAGGAAGCGCAGGCCCGCGAAGAACTCACGCGCCTGACCGACGCGGCCGCGCAGGCCGGCCTGCAAAGCGCGCTGAGCGTGAAGCTCGAGCGCGAGGCCGACCTGGGCGCCAAGCGCAGCCAGTACGACGACCTGACCAACAAGCTGCGCGCCAGCGACGAGCGGCGCCTGCAGCTCGAGCGCGAGCTCGACCCGCTGCGCCAGCGCATCACCGAGTTCCAGCTGAAAGAACAGGCCGCGCGCCTGGGCTTCGAGCAGTACGCGCAGCTGCTGGCCGACGGCCAGGCCGACCTCGCCGCGGTGGAGCAGTCCATCCAGTCCGGCAATGTGCGCCTGACCGGCCTGCAGGGCGAGATCGACCGCATCAACCGCGAAATCCAGTCGCTGGGCGCCGTCAATCTGGCCGCGCTCGACGAGCTGAGCACCGCGCGCGAACGCAAGCAGTTCCTCGATGCGCAGTCCGCCGACCTGAACGAGGCCATGACCACGCTGGAAGACGCGATCCGGAAAATCGACATCGAAACGCGCGATTTGCTTTCGAGCACCTTCGAGACGGTGAACGGCCATTTCGGCCGCATGTTCCCCGAGCTCTTCGGCGGCGGCAATGCCAAGCTCATGATGACGGGCGAGGAAATCCTGGACGCCGGCGTGCAGGTGATCGCCCAGCCGCCCGGCAAGAAAAACCAGACCATTCACCTGCTGTCCGGCGGCGAAAAGGCGCTGACGGCCATCGCGCTGGTGTTCGCCATCTTCCAGCTCAACCCCGCCCCTTTCTGTTTGCTGGACGAGGTCGACGCGCCGCTGGACGATGCCAACACCGAGCGTTATGCCAAGCTGGTGCGCTCCATGAGCAAGGAAACGCAGTTCCTGTTCATCAGCCACAACAAGATCGCCATGGAAATGGCCGAGCAACTGATAGGCGTGACCATGCAGGAGCAGGGGGTCTCGCGCATCGTGGCGGTGGACATGGAAGCCGCCCTCGGTTTCGCCGAGGCCGCCTGATCCCCAAAATGAGCACTTTGCAGATCAGTCTGGCGGTGGTGGGTGGGCTTGTGCTGGCCGGGGTTGTGGCCCACAGCGCCTGGTCGTCGCGCAGAAACTTGCCCAAACGCGCCACACCCGAGGCCGCGCCCGCGCCTGAGACGGCTGCCGCGGATCACCCGAAAACCGCTGGCAGTGACAGCGAGGCCGAACGCCTTGAGCCCAGCTTTGACGCCGATTCAGGCCTCGCGTCCCTGAACGCGCTGACCCGGCTCACCACGCCTGAGCGCAAGCCCGGCCTGGACATCCTGATCGACGCCATGGCGGCGATTGCCCTGGACAACGTGGTCTCGGGCGAAGCCGCGCTGGCGGCCATGCCCAGCACACGCCGGGCCGGCAGCAAGCCCTTTGGCGTCGAAGGCCTGAGCGTCATCACCGGCGAATGGGAATTTCCCACGGCCGGCCACCGCTACAGCGCCTTCCAGTGCGGCGTGCAACTGGCCAACCGTACCGGCGCGCTGAACCAGATCGAATACTCCGAATTCGTCATGAAGGCGCAGGCCTTCGCCGACGCCGTGGGCGGCGAGCCCGAATTCCCCGAAATGCTGGACGAAGTCGCCCGTGCCCGCGAGCTCGACCAGTTCGCCAGCGGCCACGACGCGCAGCTGAGCTTCACCCTGCGCGCCGTCAACACCGCCTGGAGCCCCGGCTATGTGCAGCAAAGCGCCGCCAAGCTCGGTTTTGTCGCCGGTTCCATCCCCGGCCGCATGGTGCTGCCGGCCAGCCAGCAGGGCCATGCGCCCATCCTGGGCCTGGCCTTCGACACCCAGGCCGCCATGGCCGAAGACCCCGAGCAGACGGCCTTGCGCGAACTCACGCTCTCGCTGGACGTGCCGCAGGTGCTGCGCTCCGAGCAGCCCTTCGCGCGCATGTGCGAAGCCGCGCTGTCCCTGGCCGCCAACATGGACGGCGTGATCATCGACGACAACGGCAACCTGATCCGGCCCGAGGCGATGGAAGTCATCCACGCCGACCTCGAGCAGCTCTACGACACGCTGGACAGCCGCGACCTGTCGGCGGGCTCGGTGCTGGGGCGGCGGCTGTTCAGCTGATTCAGCGGTAGCAGGTGCTGGCGCCACTTCACGCCGGCTTCATTTTCTTCACGACGGCCTCATGGGGGCCTTGCAGACTGCGGTCTTTTCTTCGCGAAGAGGCTTACGCAGTGGAACTCTTTTCTTTTGTTCTGGTCCCTTTGGCCTTGGCGCTGGTCATTCCGCGCCTGTGGCTGGTGCCGTGTACTTTTCTGGTTCTCCTCGCTTTCACAGGTTTATGGGTTGATGAACAGCGCATGCAATGCGCATCGTGCGGCGGTCCTTTTTCCGGGTTGGGATTGGCCCTCCTTGTCATCGCGGTGGCGGGCTTCATCATCGGCGTTGCCGTCCGGGCTTTGATAGCGTTCTTCAGGCCGGCCAGAAAATCTGCGCCGGGACAAGCCCGCGCCGCCAAGCTGCTGACCTGGGCCCTCGTTTCCGCCACCATGGCCGTGCTGGTGACCGGATTGGCTGTCGTCCTGCTCAACAAAATGTTTGATTCCGGATGGCTCACCCATCTCGGCATCTGCCTGCTGGCGGTGGCTTGGTTCTGCTGGACGCCTTTCTTCTGGCCAAAGGGCAGCGAGGCAGAACCGGTGTGGCGTTCCCTTTTGCATCCTGCCGGCGTGTTCAGGTGGATCGGTGCGGTCGCCGTGTTCTTTTTAGTGGCATGGTCTGTCCGGGTTATTGCGGCCACGCAGGAGGCCGCAGAACTGGCCGCTGTCGATCATCCTTATTGCCTCACTATCAGCACCGAGAAAGGCCAGCGTCCAGTCCAAACATTCTGGGATTTATCGGGGTTTTCAATGCAGGCTGACCGCGGCTCCTCGCGCCACGCAGCATTGGTGACCGGCGGCGTACGGGCACCGGTCTGGTTTTATTGGTCATACAGGCGTGGCGCATTTGAGCCGGATTTCATGGGCTGGCCGTTGACGTGCGAGCTTCAGTCGGGTTTTGCCAAGAACCTGCCTGCGGTGCAACCAGTCTCGGCAGCCGATCCAGGGCGCAGTTTTTGGCTGGGGCGCGGTCAGTGGTATATACCCGCTGACTATCGAGGCGGCGCAAGGGACCAGCCGCCGGTGCTGAGCTTTCACGCGCAGGGCAAGGACTTCGAACCCTTGCCAGCGTCTCCACAAAGCCCGGCTATCGTGGACCTGATCCAGGCCGAGGTCAGCGTCACCTTGTGCGACCTCGAGAACTTGCATGTCTGGCAGACGCGGAACGACGTCAATTACAAGGTCGAACCTGCGGGGACGGAGGCCGGCCTGGAAAAGCAGTCCGTGGAATCGCGCGGATCGCTTCGCAGGGAATTCCAGTATGTGGGCCGGGATGAAACCGGGAGAATTTCGACCTGGATGATGTGCCCCCAGAGCGGTAACACCTGCCGCCATGCGTTCCGGCGCGAGGGCGTGGTGGTGGCATTCCAGCGACCCTCGAGCCAGTTCGCCGAATGGAGGGAAATTGAGGATGCCGCCTGGAAACGCGTCAAAACGTTTGCGGTGGAGTGGCCGGATGCGGAGCCTCAAAGCTGTAAATCTTGAGTTCCGGCCGTGTATCGGCGTGCGGCTGGCTGCGCCTCCCCTAAACTGGCGGATGTTTTTCAATCGAATTCAAGAAATAGGACCGCTCTGAGATGCCGGGGAACGCCAAGACAGCCGCACAACAACGCGATGAACTGCACCGGGTTTTGCATCAGCATGCCCATCGCTACTACGTGCTGGACGACCCCAGCGTTCCCGATGCCGAGTACGACAGGCTGTTCAGGGAGTTGCAGGACCTCGAAGCCGCCCACCCCGAACTGCTGACGCCGGACTCGCCGACGCAGCGCGTGGGCGGCAAGCCGCTGGACCAGTTCGCCAGCGTGCGCCACAAGGTGCCCATGCTCAGCATACGCACCGAAACCGACACCGAAGCCACCGGCGCGCAAAACTTCGACACCCGCGTGCGCAAGGAACTGGGCCTGGCCGAGTCCGACCCGCCGGTCGAATACGTGGCCGAACTCAAGTTCGACGGCCTGGCCATGAGCTTGCGCTACGAGAACGGCATCCTGGTGCAGGCCGCCACGCGCGGCGATGGTGAGGTCGGCGAAGACGTGACGCAGAACATCCGCACCATCAACCAGATTCCTTTGCGGCTGCCCGCCGATGCCCCTCCTGTGATGGAAGTGCGCGGCGAGGTCTACATGCGCCGTGCCGACTTCGAGGCGCTCAACGAAAAGCAGCGCGAGAAGATCGCGCAGGGCGCCAAGGGCGAAAAAACCTTCGTCAACCCGCGCAACGCCGCGGCCGGCGGGGTGCGCCAGCTGGACCCGGCCATGGCCTCGCAGCGCCGCCTGAGTTTTTTTGCCTACGGCCTGGGCGAGGTCACACCGGTGGAAAATGGCGGCCCGGCCTTTGAAACCCATTTCCAGCTGCTGCTGACGCTCAAATCCTGGGGTTTTCCGGTGGCCGTCCAGACGCAACTGGCGCAGGGCGCGCCCGAGCTCATTGCCTTTCACCAGGCTATGGGCAAGCTGCGCGACAGCCTGCCTTACGACATCGACGGCGTGGTCTACAAGGTCAACAGCCTGGCGCTGCAAAAGAAGATGGGCTTTGTCTCACGCGAGCCGCGCTGGGCCGTGGCGCACAAATACCCGGCGCAGGAGCAGCTCACCACCGTGCAGGCCATCGAGGTGCAGGTGGGCCGCACCGGCAAGCTCACGCCGGTGGCCAAGCTGGCGCCGGTGTTTGTGGGCGGCGTGACCGTGACCAACGCCACGCTGCACAACGAGGACGAAGCGCGCCGCAAGGACGTGCGCGTGGGCGACACCGTCATCGTGCGACGCGCGGGCGACGTGATCCCCGAAGTCGTCAGCGTGCTGCTCGACAAACGCGTGCAGGACGCGCCGCAGTTCACCATGCCGCGCAAATGCCCGGTCTGCGGCTCGGATGCCGTGCGCGAAGAAGGCGAGGCCGACTACCGCTGCACAGGCGGCCTGTTTTGCGGCGCCCAGCGCAAGGAAGCCATCCTGCATTACGCGCACCGCCGCGCAGTGGAAGTCGAAGGCCTGGGCGACAAGCTGGTCGAGCAACTGGTGGACGCCAACGTCATCCGCACCTTGCCCGACCTCTACAAGCTGGGCCTCACGGCGCTGGCGAACCTGGATCGCATGGCCGAAAAATCGGCCAACAACCTGCTCGAAGCCCTCGAAAAGTCCAAGCAGACGACCCTGCCGCGTTTTTTGTTCGGCCTGGGCATACGCCATGTCGGCGAAGCCACGGCCAAGGAGTTGGCGCGCCATTTCGGCAAGCTGGACGCCATCATGGACGCGACCGCGGAACAGTTGCTGGAAGTCAGCGACGTGGGCCCCATCGTCGCCCAAAGCATTCGCACCTTTTTTGAGCAACCCCACAACCGCGAGGTGGTCGAGCAGCTGCGCGCCTGCGGCGTGACCTGGGAGGAGGGCGAACCGGCCGCACGCGCGCCGCAGCCGCTGTCGGGCAAGACCTTTGTCATCACCGGCACACTGCCCACCCTGAGCCGCGACGATGCCAAGGACAGGGTGGAGGCCGCCGGCGGCAAGGTGGCCGGTTCGGTCAGCAAGAAGACCGATTTCGTCGTGGCAGGCGAGGAGGCCGGCAGCAAGCTGGTCAAGGCGCAGACGCTGGGCGTTCCGGTGATTGACGAAGCGGCGCTGCTGGCCATGCTGGCCGAGTGACTAGGGGTGCCGATGGAAAAATCCTCGCCTGCCACCGGCGACGCCGATAGCCGGGCCATCGCGCGGCGCCAGCTGATTTTCGAGTGGTACATCGGATTGGCCATTGGCATGGTGCTGCTGGCCGTAGCTTTCGGCAGCAAGTTCACCACGCCTGTTCACGCGACATTTTTGGGTGGATGGTCGTTTCTGCCCTTGGCCGACTGGGGGATGATGTGTCTCGTCGCCGGTTTTTTCATCGGCATTGTTGCTATCCCGTTCGAACGGGGGCACAGGGCGGCCAGCGAAATCGGCAAGCTTGCCGCAGGGTCAGTGCTGTTCGGCGGAGTTTGCCTGTTCTGCGCCCAGATCATCGTGGAAGGTGCCAACGTACACTTTGATTCGTCCCCACCGATCAGGGTCACCGCGCAGATTCTCCGGATAGAACCTTCCGGCGGCAAAGGGGGCTCGACATTGCATCTCGCCTGGTGGGGTGCGGACCATCCCGGGAAAGTCGTGAAAGCAAGGCAGAACCGGTTCGTTTTTCATATGGATCTGGATACAAAGTACGTCACGTTTTATGTCCGCAGAGGGTACTTTGGCGTGCCCTATGCCGCTGAATTCCAATAACAAAACACATTCGATTCAATGATGTCTGATTTTCGGAGGGCACACCATGCAGGCGTTTGAAACCATCAGTTCCCCCGACCTCCTGGACTCGCTCGTCAGCCTGTCGTCCGCCTTCGTCTTTGGCGCCCTGATCGGTTTTGAGCGCCAGTACCGCCAGCGCACCGCGGGCCTGCGCACCAATGTGCTGGTCGCCGTGGGCGCCGCGATTTTTGTGGACATGGCGAACCGGCTCAGCGGCTCGTCGGGGGCGGTGCATGTGGTGGCCTATGTGGTCTCGGGCATAGGCTTCCTGGGCGCCGGCGTGATCATGCGGGAGGAAGGCAATGTGCGCGGCTTGAACACCGCCGCCACGCTGTGGTGCTCCGGCGCGGTGGGCGCCTGCGCCGGCGCCGACCTGGTGCTGCAGGCCGGCATCGCCACGCTCTTCGTGCTGGCGGCCAACACCTTGCTGCGGCCCATCGTCAACCAGATCAACCGGTTGCCGCTGGACGTGCAATCGGCCGAGGTGACCAACACGGTGTATGTGGTGACGAGTGGGGAGCACCAGAAAGAGGTGCTGGCCATCCTGGAAAAATCGCTCGAGGAACTGAATTACCCCACCAATGACCTGGAGGTGTATGCCTTCGGCGAGGAAGGCGTGAAGATCCAGGCCACGCTGGTGGCGATCGCGGTGGACGGCGCCGTGATGGACCGCCTGGTCAAGCAGCTGGGCGACCTGCCCATGGTCAGCCAGGCCTACTGGAGCGCCAGCACGACGGAATAGCGTAATAGCGCAATAACGCGTCGCACCTGGGCTTACAGGGCGTTACCGGGGTTTGCACGCGGGATGTCACGCCGGGCCGCCGCGCCGGGCGTTGAAAGACCTGTACCCCAGGAGCTTTTCATGAATTACAAGCGTTTATCCGCCTTGGCCGCGTCCGCCGGCCTGGCTGTTTTGCTGTCCGGCTGCATCGTGGCCCCCATTGGGCCGGGCCCGGTGGCGGTTTACCCGGGCCGCCCCGTCTATGTCGAGCCCGCCCCCGTCGTGGTGGTGCCCGCGCCAGGCTACTACCGGGGCTGGGGTTACAGACGCTGGCACTAGACACAAAAGGGCTCCGCGCCGCGATAATCGGCGCATGACCATCCGCGAAATCCTCAAGATGGGCGATCCCCGGCTGTTGCGCGTTGCCCAGCCCGTCACCGCCTTCGACACCGACGAGTTGCACCTGCTCATCTCGGACATGTTCGACACCATGCGCGCCGTCAACGGCGCGGGGCTGGCGGCACCGCAGATAGGCGTGGACCTGCAACTGGTGATTTTCGGCACCGATGCGGTGAACCCGCGCTACCCCGACGCGCCGCTGGTGCCGCGCACGGTCTTGCTCAATCCGGTGATCAAGCCCCTGGGCCCCGAGGAAGAGGACGGCTGGGAAGGCTGCCTCTCGGTGCCCGGGCTGCGCGGCGTGGTGCCACGGTATTCGCGCATCCACTATGCCGGTTTCGACCAGTACGGCGATGCGATCGAGCGCACGGTTGAGGGCTTTCACGCGCGCGTGGTGCAGCATGAGTGCGACCACCTGATAGGCACGCTGTACCCCATGCGCATACGCGACTTCACGCAGTTCGGTTTTACCGAAGTGCTGTTTCCCGGGCTGGACGCGTCGGACGACGACTGAAGCCCGCGCCCTGGGGCGTACACTGGCTGCGGTTGAGGGCTATTTCGCCCCGCTTGAGCGTGTTGTACGCAAGGAAATTTCCGGATGTTGCTCGCTCCCGTTCCGGGAGCAGTTCCCATCCCCGGAACTGCTTCCGCGCCGCCGCCTCCGCCTTACCTGCTCAAATATGAAACCGTGAGCGGCAGCGGCGACGACCTGCAACTGCGCTCGCTGCTGGACCGGCAGCAATTCCATGACCCCTTGGGCGAGGCCGAACGCGAAGGCATTTCCTCCTCGGCCTGGCCCATCTTCGGGCTGCTCTGGCCTTCGGGCCGGGTGCTGGCCCATGCCATGCAGGGCTTCGAGCTCGAAGGCAAACGCATCCTGGAACTCGGCTGCGGCCTGGCGCTGGCCAGCCTTGTGGTGCACAGGCGCGGCGGCGACGTCACCGCGAGCGACTGCCATCCGCTGGCAGCGGCTTTCCTGCTGGAAAACCTCAAACTCAACCACCTGCCGGCGATGAAGTACCAGACCGGCAACTGGTCTCGCGCCAACCCGCTGCTGGGGCGCTTTGACCTGATCATCGGCAGCGACGTGCTCTACGACCGCGGCCAGCCCGAGGTGCTGTCGCAGTTCATCGAACTGCATGCGCTGCCGCACACCGAGGTGCTGATCGTCGACCCGGACCGCGGCAACCGGGCCGACTTCAACCGCAAGATGGACGTGCTGGGCTATTCACGTACCGAAACGCGCGTGACGCAATTGCCGGCCGGCGGCCACTACAAAGGGCGGCTGCTGCAATACCTGCGCAAACCCGCCGTTTGAAGATCAGCTTCAGGTATTGAGCGCTTCGAGCAGCTCGGTTTCGATCGCGATCTGCGCCTTGTTGTGCTGCAACTCGGGCCCGTCGATCAAAAACGTGTCTTCCACGCGCTCGCCCAGGGTGCTGACCTTGGCCAGCTGCAGGTTGATGCGGTGGCGTGCCAGCACCCGGGCGATGCGGTACAGCAGCCCGACCCGGTCGCTGGCGGAGACGCTGAGCAGCCAGCGCTGGGCTTTTTCGTCGGGCCGCAGGTCCACGCGCGGCGCAATGGGGAAGCTCTTGACCCGGCGTGACACGCGGCCTTTGCCGGGCGGGGGCAGCGGGCCTGGCTCCTCGATGGTGCGGTCCAGGTCGGCCTCCACCATGGCGGCCAGCTCGCGGTAGTGGTCGGCCAGCGTCGGGCTGACGACCTGGAAGGTGTCCAGCGCATAGCCGTTCTTGGCGGTGTGGATCTTGGCGTCCAGGATGCTGAAGCCGGCTTCGTCGAAGTAACCGCAGATGCGCGCGAACAGGTCGGGCGCGTCCGGCGTGTAGACCAGCACCTGCATGCCTTCGCCCGCCGACGAGCGGCGCGCGCGGACAATCGCCTTGGCCTTGCCGACGTGGCGCGAGAGCTGGCGCGCATGCCAGGCAATGTCGGAGGCCTCGTGGCGCATGAAATAGCTGACGTCCAGCGTGTCCCACAGCGCCTTGTGCGCTTCGAAGGGTTCGGCGTGCAGGGCCAGGGTGGTCAGGGCCTCGCGCTTGCGGGCCTCCACCTCGGCGTCGGCGTCGGGCGCGCGGCCGCCCAGCACGCGCAGGGTGTAGCGGTACAGGTCTTCGAGCAGCTTGCCCTTCCAGGCGTTCCAGACCTTGGGGCTGGTGCCGCGTATGTCGGCCACCGTTAGCAGGTAGAGCGCAGTCAGGTAGCGCTCGTTGCCCACGCGTTTGGCGAAGGCCGCGATGACTTCGGGGTTGCTCAGGTCTTCCTTTTGTGCGATGCGGCTCATGCTCAGGTGCTCACCGACCAGGAATTCAATCAGTTTCGAATCTTCGGTGGAGATGCCGTGCTGGCGGCAAAAAACACGCACGTCCTTGCAGCCCAGCTCGGAATGGTCGCCGCCGCGGCCCTTGGCGATGTCGTGGAACAGCGCGGCGATGTAGAGGATCCAGGGCTTGTCCCAGCCGGCCGCGAGCTGCGAGCACATCGGGTACTCGTGCGAATGCTCGGCCATGAAGAAACGCCGCACGTTGCGCAGCACCATCAGGATGTGCTGGTCCACCGTGTAGACGTGGAACAGGTCGTGCTGCATCTGCCCGACGATCTTGCGGAAGATCCAGAGGTAGCGGCCCAGCACCGAGGTCTGGTTCATCAGCCGCAGGGCGTGGGTGATGCCCTCGGGCTGCTGCAGGATGCGGCGGAAGGTGTCGCGGTTGACCGGGTCGCTGCGGAACTTGCTGTTCATCAGGCCGCGCACGTTGTACAGCGCGCGCAGGGTGCGCGCCGACAGGCCCTTGATGCCTATGGTGGTCTCGTACAGCAGAAAGGTTTCGAGGATGGCGTGCGGCTCGCGCGTGTACAGGTCGTCACTGGCCACTTCCAGCATGCCGGCCTTGTCGTAAAAGCGCTCGTTGATGGGCCGCAGCGGGTAGGTGTTGGGGTTCAGCCGCTCCTCGATGTTGAGCAGCAGGATCTGGTTGAGCTGGGTCACGGCCTTGGCCGCCCAGTAGTAGCGCTTCATCAGCGCCTCGCTGGCGCGGCGCGGCAGCTTGCTGCCGTCGTCGGCCTCCGCGGAGTAGCCAAACGATTCGGCCACAGCGGTCTGCAGGTCGAACACCAGGCGGTCCTCGCGCCGCCCGGCGATCAGGTGCAGGCGCGCGCGTATCAGGCTCAGCAAGGCCTCGTTGGCCTTGATCTGCCGCACTTCAAAGGCCGTGGCCAGGCCGTTGCGGGCCAGGTCGTCCCAGGACTTTCCCAGGCCGGCGGCGCGCGCTACCCAGAGGATCACCTGCAGGTCGCGCAGGCCGCCCGGCGACTCTTTGCAGTTGGGCTCCAGCGAGTAGGGCGTGTTCTCGAACTTGTTGTGGCGCTGGCGCAGCTCCAGCGTCTTGGCCACGTAAAAGGCCTGCGGGTCCAGCACGGCGGCCAGGCGCTTTTGCAGCTGCTGGAAGTTCTTTTTGGCGCCGGCGACCAGGCGTGCCTCCAGCAGCGAGGTCTGCACCGTGACGTCCTTGGAGGCTTCCTCCACGCAGCCGGAAGCCGTGCGCACGCTGGAGCCGATTTCCAGGCCCACGTCCCAGCAGGCGCCGATAAAGCGCTCGACCTTGGCCTTGAGGGCCGGGTCGGCGTCGACGTCGGCGTTGTCCGGCAGCAGCAGCAGAACGTCCACGTCGGAATGGGGAAACAGCTCGCCGCGGCCGAAGCCGCCCGCGGCGACCAGGCAGGCCGCGGCCGGAAAGCCGGTGCGCTCCCACAGTGTTTGCAGGGTGGCGTCGGTGTGGCGGGCGAATTTTTGCAGCAGGCTGTGGATGCCGCGCGAGGAGGCGCCGCTGGCGGCCAGCGAGGCCAGCAGGGCGGCTTTTCCGGCCTTGTAGTGCTCGCGCACCTCGGCCAGGTCGGTCATTGCCGCAGGGGCCGTGTCAGGGGACGCGCGCGGCACGGGCACTGGGCGGCCCGTTCAGGCGCTGACCGTGGCCTGGACCGGGCTTTGCTGCGGCACAAAGGCCGGAATCGCCGGGCTGCCCGCGGACAGGGTCAGCACCTCGTAGCCCGTCTCGGTCACCAGGATGGTGTGTTCCCACTGGGCGGACAGCGAGTGGTCGCGCGTCACGATGCTCCAGCCGTCTTTTTCCGGGCCGTCCTTGATGTCGCGCTTGCCGGCGTTGATCATGGGCTCGATGGTGAAGGTCATGCCGGGCGTTAGTTCTTCGAGCGTGCCGGGGCGGCCGTAATGCAGCACCTGGGGTTCTTCATGGAAGCTCTGGCCTATGCCGTGGCCGCAGAACTCGCGCACCACGGAAAAGCCCTGTTTTTCGGCAAAGGTCTGGATCGCGAAGCCGATGTCGCCCAGGCGCACGCCGGGCTTGACGCGCATGATGCCCTGCCACATGGCTTCGTAGGTGATGTTGCACAGGCGTTTGGCGGCAATCGAGGCTTCGCCCACCAGGTACATGCGGCTGTTGTCGCCGTGCCAGCCGTCCTTGGTGATGACCGTCACGTCGATGTTGACGATGTCGCCTTTTTTCAGGGGTTTGTCATTGGGGATGCCGTGGCAGACCTGGTGGTTCACCGAGGTGCACAGCGATTTGGGGTAGGGCACATAGCCCGGGGGGCCGTAGCCCAGGGTCGCGGGGATGGTGCCCTGGACCTGGGTCATGTAGTCATGGGCCAGCCGGTCGATCTCATTGGTGGTCACGCCCGGTTTCACGAAGGGGGCCAGATAGTCCAGCACCTCGGACGCCAGCCTGCCGGCCAGGCGCATGCCTTCAATCCCTGCCGCATCTTTGTAGGTAATACTCATACGCACGATTATCCCACCGCTCCCGGGCACGTGGATTTTCAGCACGGGGGCAAGGGGCTTTGGCCGGATGGGGCGTGAATCTGCCCGTGTTTGGCGGCACGGCCGCCCGCCGGCGCCCCAGTCACTGATAAAATTACGGGTTAACGCGTACCCCCCAAACAGCCATGAGCTGCCCACCTCCCACTACAAGGCCACCGCTACCGTGACCCTGCACCTGACGACTTTTGAGGGCGAACCCCACGGGATCAGCGCCCTCAGCGACTTCCGCGTCCAGCAACTCCTTCCCCGCCTGCAAGCCATCCACGACAAGATTGTCGGCATCAGCGCCCGCTTTGTGCACCTGGTGGCGACCGAGTCGCCGCCCTCAGAGGCCGCCAAGGCCCAGCTCGCGGCGCTGCTCACCTACGGCGACCCCTGCCCGCCGGCCGCCGGCAAAGAGGGCGATGCCCTCGCGTTCATCGTTTCCCCGCGCTTCGGCACCGTTTCGCCCTGGGCTTCCAAGGCCACGGACATCGCCCACAACTGCGGCCTGGCCGTCAAGCGCATCGAACGCATCACCGAATACCGCGTCACGCTGAAAACCGGGTTTTTCAGCAAGACGGCCCTGAGCGCCGCCCAGCGCGAACAGGTCGCCGGCCTGCTGCATGACCGCATGACCGAAAGCGTGATGTTCGACCGCGCCGAAGCTGCGGGCCTCTTCACCGAACTGCAGGGCGCGCCCCTGCAGACGATTGACGTGCTGGCCGGCGGCAAGGCCGCGCTCGAAAAAGCCAACACCGAGTTCGGCTTGGCACTGGCCGCCGACGAGATCGACTACCTGGTCAACGCCTTCACGCAGCTCAAGCGCAACCCGACCGACGTCGAGCTGATGATGTTCGCCCAGGCCAACAGCGAACACTGCCGCCACAAGATTTTCAACGCCGACTTCACGATTGACGGTGTGGCACAGGACAAAAGCCTGTTCGGCATGATCCGTAACACCGAAAAGCTGCACCCCCAGCACACGGTGGTGGCCTATTCGGACAACGCCTCCGTCATGGAAGGCTACAAAACGCAGCGTTTTTACGCCAAACCGGGCTCAACCGGCCAGCAGACTTACAGCGCCACCGACGACGTGCAGATGCACGTGCTGATGAAGGTCGAGACGCACAACCACCCGACGGCAATTTCGCCTTTCCCGGGCGCCTCCACCGGCGCGGGCGGTGAAATCCGCGATGAGGGCGCGACCGGCCGCGGCTCCAAGCCCAAGGCGGGCCTGACCGGCTTTACGGTCTCCAAACTGTTTGATGGCGGCTATGGCAAGCCCGAACACATCGCCAGCCCGCTGCAGATCATGACCGAAGGCCCCTTGGGCGGCGCGGCTTTCAACAACGAGTTCGGCCGGCCCAACCTGGCCGGCTATTTCCGCGAATACGAGCAGAGCGTGGGCGGCCAGCGCTGGGGTTACCACAAGCCCATCATGATCGCGGGCGGCGTCGGCACGATTGACGCGGCGCTGACCAAAAAGATCCTGTTCCCGGCCGGCACGCTGCTGATCCAGCTCGGCGGCCCCGGCATGCGCATAGGCATGGGCGGCAGCGCGGCCAGCTCCATGGCCTCGGGCGCCAACGCGGCCCAGCTCGACTTCGACTCGGTGCAGCGCGGCAACCCCGAAATCGAACGCCGGGCCCAGGAAGTCATCAACCAGTGCGCCCAGCTGGGCGCGGCCAATCCTATTCTGGCCATCCACGACGTGGGCGCCGGCGGGCTGTCCAACGCCTTCCCGGAACTCGTCAACGACGCCGGACGGGGCGCGAAATTCGACCTGCGCGCCGTGCCGCTGGAGGAAAGCGGCCTCTCGCCCAAGGAGATCTGGAGCAACGAGAGCCAGGAGCGCTACGTGATGGCGATCGCGCCCGAATCGCTGCCGCAGTTCCAGGCTTTTTGCGAACGCGAGCGTTGCCCGTTTGCGGTGATCGGTGTGGCGACGGAAGACAGGCAACTGGTGCTGTCCGACAAGGACGCGGCCCCGCCCGTGGACATGCCCATGAATGTGCTCCTGGGCAAGCCGCCCAAGATGCACCGCGACGTGAAAACCGTCAAGCACACGATCAAGCCGATAGACCTGACCGGCGTGGACCTGCAAAAAAGCGCGATCGCCGTGCTGAGCCACCCCACGGTCGCCTCCAAGCGCTTCCTGATCACCATTGGGGACCGCACCGTGAGCGGCCTCACGCACCGCGACCAGATGGTCGGCCCCTGGCAGGTGCCGGTGGCCGATTGCGCCGTCACGCTGGCCGACTACAGCGGGTTTGCCGGCGAGGCCATGAGCATGGGCGAACGCACGCCGCTGGCCACCGTCAATGCGGCAGCCTCCGGCCGCATGGCGGTCGCCGAGGCCATCACCAACCTGCTGGCCGCGCCGATTGAGTTGCCGCGCGTCAAGCTCTCGGCCAACTGGATGGCCGCCTGCGGCGAGCCCGGCCAGGATGCCGCGCTGTACGAAACCGTCAAGGCCGTGGGCATGGAACTGTGCCCGGCGCTGGGCGTGTCGATTCCCGTCGGCAAGGACTCCCTGTCCATGCGCACGGTGTGGAGCGATGGCGATACGGCCAAAAAAGTCACCTCGCCGGTCTCGCTGATCGTGACCGCTTTTGCCACCTTGCCCGACGTGCGCGGCACGCTGACGCCGCAGCTGGACGCGGCGCAAGCCGACAGTACGCTGATCCTGATCGACCTGGGCAAGGGCCAGAACCGCATGGGCGGCTCCATCCTCGCGCAGACGCTCAACAAGGAAGAGGGCGAAGTGCCCGACCTCGACGACCCCAAAGACCTGGTCAATCTCGTCAACGCCATCAATGCGCTGCGCAAGGAAGGCAAGCTCATGGCCTACCACGACCGCAGCGACGGCGGCCTGTTCGCCGCGGTCTGCGAGATGGGTTTTGCCGGCAACGTGGGCGTGTCGCTCAACATCGACATGCTGCTGGTCGAAGGCGACGGCATTTCCGACAGCCGCATGGACACCGGCGACAGCAAGAACTGGGCAAGCCAGGTCGGCGCCCGCCGCGAAGAGCTCACGCTGAAGGCCTTGTTCAATGAAGAGCTGGGCGCCGTCATCCAGGTGGCGACCGCCACGCGCAACGAGGTCATGCAGACCCTGCGCGAGCACGGCCTCTCCAAATTCAGCCATTTCATCGGCAAGACCCGCCCGCAGCACGCGTCGCTGGAAGTCGGCAAGGGCGAGATACAGGTCTGGCGCGACACCAAGGCCGTGTTCTCTGCCAAATTGCAAGACCTGCACCAGGTCTGGGACTCCGTCAGCTGGAAGATCTGCCAGCAGCGCGACAACCCCGACTGCGCCAACACCGAACACGCTGCCGCCGGCAACCCCGCCGACCCGGGCCTGCATGTGCAATTGACTTTCGACCCGGCCAAGGTGCCGGCGGCACCCGCGCTCAACCTGTCTGCGCGTCCCCGCGTGGCGGTGCTGCGCGAGCAGGGGGTCAACTCGCATGTGGAAATGGCTTATGTCTTCACCGAAGCCGGTTTTGAAGCCTGCGACGTGCACATGACCGACCTGCAGACCGGCCGCGCCAAACTGGCCGACTTCAAGGGCATCGTGGCCTGCGGCGGCTTCAGCTATGGCGACACGCTGGGCGCAGGCATAGGCTGGGCCCGTTCGGTCACCTTTAACCCCGTGCTCTCCGACGAGTTCAAGGCCTTCTTCGCGCGCCAGGACACCTTCGGCCTGGGCGTGTGCAACGGCTGCCAGATGTTCGCCGAGCTGGCCGACATCATCCCGGGCGCCGAGGCCTGGCCGCGCTTTACCACCAACCGCAGCGAGCGCTTCGAGGCGCGCTTGAGCATGGTCGAGGTGCTGGAGTCCCCCAGCATCTTCCTGCAGGGCATGGCCGGCAGCCGCCTGCCGATCGCGGTCGCGCACGGCGAGGGTTATGCCAATTTCGCCTTCCGGGGCGATGCGGCCAAGGCCATCGCCGCGATGCGCTTCACCGACAACCATGGCCAGCCCACGGAAGCCTACCCGGCCAACCCCAACGGCAGCGCCGGCGGCCTGACGGCCGTGACCACGGCCGACGGCCGCTTCACGGCCATGATGCCGCACCCTGAGCGCGTGTTCCGCAACATCCAGAAGAGCTGGACTTCAGGCGACGCCAGCGAACGCAGCCCGTGGATGAGCCTCTGGCACAACGCGCGAAAGTGGGTGGGTTGATCAACTAACGAGAACGGAGGGATGTCCATGAACCGATTGCTCAAGCGCGCCTTCATCGCCGCTTTGTCCGGATTGCTCGCCTTCGGCGCGATGGCTGCCGACATGCGCGTGCCGCTGCCCGGGCGGGCGGCGCTGGTCATCCCCCTTCCCGTGGGCTGGCGGGGCCATGTGCGGCGCGCGGTGCCCGACCTGCCGCCCACCATCATCCTTTCGTCCATCACCGAAAAAAATTTCGAGCTCATGATCACGCCGATCTGGCCGCTCAGCGCCGACGCCAAGCCGCCGACGCCGGACTTCCTGCGGGCGATGGTGGCAGCCGGGGCACAGAAAGCCAAGGAGCAGGCCGTCGAGAAAGACCTTCCGGTACGTGATCTGACAGGCCAAGGCCTGTTCGGCGCCTATTTCTCAGCCACCGACAAGGCGCCGAAACCCGGTGAATACCGCAACATGACACAGGGCATGGTCGCGGTCGGTGAATTGCAGGTGGGTTTCACCGTCCTGAGCAACGGCGACGCTGCAGCGGTCAACGGACCCGCGATCCAGATGCTGCAATCCTTGCGGCGGGATTGACCTCCCGGCCTTAGCGGCTGGGCGGCGCAACCGCCGCGCCCTCAATGCCGTGGCGCGCCAGCGCTGCCGCCACAAAGCCCGAAGCCTTCATCTCTTCGACAAAACCCGTCAGGTAGCGCGCGCCAGCCTCGCGGCCCTTGGGCAGGCCCATGGCCTGGTTGATCACCATGAAGCGCCCCGGCAGCAGGCGCACGCCCGGCACGCGCTTCGCGTCGGCTTCCAGCTGCTGCTTGACGCCGGCCGCCACCTCGATGTTCTGCGCGACCATGACGTCGGTCACGGCCGGCGAGGTCGGCGCCTTCACCAGCTTCGCGGCCTTCAATTCACGGGTCAGGTAGAGGTCGTAGGCGCTGCCGTTGCCGACCACGACGCGATTCGCCGCCTGGTCCACCTCTTCATTGCGCCGAAGCGGCGAACCGTTGCGCACCAGGTAGGCGCCTTCGATGATGACGTAGGCCGGCGTCTGCAGCATTTCGGCGCCGCGCACCGGGTCTATCGCCACAAAGGCGATGTCCACCTGCGCGTCGCGGACCGCTTCGACCACCTTGCCGGCCGAATTGAAGGTGACAAGCTCCACCGGCACGCCCAGGCGTTTGCCGAGCTCGTTGGACAAGTCCACCGAGACGCCGCGCGGCGAGCCGTCCGGCGCGCGAACCGCCAGGATGGGGTTGCCGAAGTTGATGGCGGCCTTGAGCTTGCCGGAAGGCGCGAGCTCGGCGACGGGTGCGGCGGGCCGGGTCGCGCAGGCGGCAAGAAAGGCGGTGGCTGCAAGCGCCGCCGCCCCGAGGACAAGAAGGCGCCGCATCAGAAGTCGAACTTCTGGCCGGGCTCAACGACCAGCATGCGCGCTGTGCCCGGTGCGGTGCCGAGTGCGGCATTGAACTCGGCAGGTGTGCCGCGCAGCTGGGGCGTGGTGCCGTAATGGATGGGCAGCGCGAAGCGGGGCCGGATCATGTCGCGCACCGCCATGGCCGCATCCACCGGGTTCATCACGAAATGGCCGCCAATGGGAATCAGCACGAGGTCGGGCCGGTACATGTCGCCGATCAGCCGCATGTCGCCGAAGACGGCGGTATCGCCCATGTGCCAGATCTTGAAGCCGTTTTCCATTTCCAGGATAAAGCCCACCGGCTCACCGCCGGGCTGTACTTCGTCCTTGCCGGTGGCGGGGTTCTTGTAGGCCAGCTCTGAAGAGTGCTCGGCATGCACGGCCGTGATTTTCACGCCGGTGGGGCCGAAAGGCATGATGGTGCCGCCCTTGCCGAAGCGGGGCGACAGTTCGGCGGGCAGTATGCCCAGCGTGGTCACCGTCTGGTTCAGGCCCGCGGGGCCGTACATGGGCGCGTTGTTCAGCCTGGCGAGCGCGGGCGCGTCGGCGAAGTGGTCGAAGTGCGCATGCGTCACCAGGATCAGGTCCACCTTGCCCAGCGCTTCGATATTGCGGAAGTTGGCCGGCGTCTTGGGGTTGGACGTGAGCCACGGGTCGATCATGATGACCTTGCCGGTGGGCGTGGTGATGCGCGTGGCCGCCTGGCCCAGCCAGAGCACCTCGGTCTTGCCGTTCTGGGCCGCCGCCAGCGTGGCGCTGAACAGGGCTGCGGCGAGAAGCAGCCCTCGTAAAAGAAGAGCGGGGATTGCGGAAAAAGCGGAAAAAGCAGGGCGAATGGACATGGGACCTCCTGTTGGATGTGAGCCATTGGAGCGGTCCGAACCGCCGTCGTCAATCAGCAATTGACGCAAATTGCCGTCGGATTGAAGGCCTCAAACAAAAAAAGCAGCCAAAAGGCTGCTTTTTTGCTTCACGGCGGGACAAGCCAGGCCGTGTGGAGGAGGTGTTTATTCCACCTTGGCTTTTTTGCGCAAGCCGTCCTGGAAGGCGGCCAGCTTTTGCTGCTGCATCTGCTGGGCGATCTGCGGTTTGACTTCTTCATACGAGGGCAGCTGCGCCGTGCGGATGTCGTCCACGCGGATGACGTGGTAACCGAACTGGGTTTTCACCGGGGTCTCGGTGGTCTGGCCCTTGCTGAGTTTGCCCAGCGCTTCGCTGAACTCAGGCACGTAGCTGGAGGGGTTGGCCCAGTCGAGGTCGCCGCCCTTGGCGCCGGATCCGGGGTCCTTGGATTTCTTCTTGGCGATCTCGTCGAACTTGCCGCCTTTTTTCAGGCTGGCGATGATGTCCTTGGCTTCGCTTTCCTTCTCGACCAGGATGTGGCGCGCCTTGTATTCCTTGCCGCCGTTGGCCGCGGCAAACTTGTCGTATTCGGCCTTCATCTCTTCTTCGGTGACCGGGTTCTTCTTCTGGTAGTCGGCGAACAGTTCGCGGATCAGGATGGTCTGGCGTGCCAGTTCCATCTGGATCTTCACGTCCTCGCTGGTCGACAGGCCCAGCTTCTCGGCTTCCTGCATGAACACCTCGCGCGCGATGACTTCTTCGCGCAGCTGGGCTTCCATGTCCGGCGTCACGGGCCGGCCCGACTTGGTGACTTGCAGCGCCAGGGAGTCCAGACGCGTCTTGGGCACGGCCTTGCCGTTGACGATGGCGACGTTCTGCGCCATGACGCCTTGGGCGCCAAAGGCCAGAAGGCCCGCAACAGCGGTAGCCAGTAAAAATTGTTTCTTCATGATGTCTTGCAGTCCTTTTGATGAAAGCTTGTCAGCTTCTTTGTGATGCTTGCGGAAAATGGTTGATTGGCTGGTTGCCGCCCCGGGTGCCGGGATTGGATTGCGGCGGATGTCAGGGCGATTCGATGATCTCGATCGCCAGGGCATGCAGGCCCTGGTCAATGAAATTTTGCAGTGCATCATACACAAGCCGGTGGCGCGCCACCCGGGTCATGCCGGTAAAGAGCGGGCTTGCGATGCGGATGCGGAAGTGGGTGCCGAAGCCTTCGGCATTGGCGCCCGAATGCCCGGCGTGGGCCGCGCTTTCGTCCAGCACCTCCAGCCTGGTGGGTTGAAGCCTGGCCTGGAGCTGCTGCTCAATCTCCCGGGTGCGCACGGGCAGGGCGCTGGAAACGCCGGCGATCATGGCGTGGTGCCCGGTTTGATGTGCTTGTTGAGGTACACCGCCTGCACCAGCACGAACACCAGCATCAGGCCCAGGCCGCCGAACAGCTTGAAGTTGACCCAGGTGGCGGTGGGGAAGTTGAAGGCCACCCACAGGTTGAGCACGCCCATCACGGCAAAAAAGCCGACCCAGCTGAGGTTGACCACGCGCCAGATCGAATCGGGCAGGGCCATCTGCGCGCCCATGATGGACTTGATGCCGTTTTTCCTGAAGACCAGCTGGCCGATCAGCAGCGCGCTGCCCATGACCCAGTACAGCACCGTGGGCTTCCATTTGATGAAGGCCTCGCTGTGGAAATAAATCGTCGCGCCGCCCAGCACGGTGACCAGGCCCAGGCTGATCCACAGCATGGTGTCGACCTTTTTGCCGCGCGCCTTGAGCCAGAGGATTTGCGCCAGTGTGGCGACGATCACCACCACGGTGGCCAGCAGGACGGGGGCTTCGGAAGGGCCCACCACGCCGCCGGAAACCATAAAACCCAGCCAGTCGGTGGCGGTGGAGGCGGCCCATTCCTTGTGGCCTTCGGCGTACTTGAACATGCCGAAAAACAAAACGATGGGCAAAAAGTCGAAAAGAATTTTCATGTGCTGATTATCGCGGTCGCGCTACACGGGGTCGTTATTGAAAAGGCCCGCTGCATTCAAGCCAAGCAGGGACCGCGGAACCGGCTTTGCCGGGCCGCAGGCGCAGCGGCCCCTTTCGTGATGAAAGGGGCAGGGAGAAGCCGCAGGCTTACACGAAGTGAGCGACCGTGGGGGCATTATTTTGGTTTGAAGTCGAGGGAGGCGGAATTCATGCAGTAACGCAAACCGGTTGGCGTGGGGCCATCCGGAAACACATGGCCCAGATGCGCGCCGCAGCTACCGCACACGGTTTCGGTGCGCACCATGCCGTGCTTGCGGTCCACGATCTCCTCGATGGCGCCGGGCACAGCTTCCTCGGAAAAGCTGGGCCAGCCGCAGCCCGCGTCGAATTTGGTTTCCGACTCGAACAGTTTGGCGCCGCAGCAGATGCAGTGGTAGCTGCCGTCGGCCCAGACGGCTTCGTATTTGCCGGTGTAAGGGCGCTCGGTAGCGGCGTGGCGGGTGACTTCAAAGGCGGCCGGCTCGGCGCCTTTTTCGGCCAGCAGGGCTTTCCATTCGGCGTCGGTTTTCTGGATCTTGGCGCTCATGTTCCATGTCCTGGGTTAGGTGTTACGAACTGCAACTGATTTCAATCGATGAAGCCCAGTCGGGCGGGAAACCGGCAAAGCTGTCATGGCCGGGATGCTCTTCAAATGGGGCCTGCAACAGGGCAAGCAAGGTATCGACACCGGAAAAGTCTTTTAGTTTCGCGGCACGTATGGCTTCTTCGCCCAAATGGTTGCGCAGCACGAATTTCGGGTTGTTCTTTTGCATCAAACCAGCCCGCAGGCCCTGGTCCACGCCGGCGAGCCGCTGCGAATACTGCAGCGCCCATGCATTGAAGGATTCACGGTCGAAAAACAGGTCGCGCACCGGCTCATGGCCGCTTTGCGCCGTGAAACCGTTCAGGCGGCGCCAGAAGATGCTGTAGTCCACCTTGTTGGAGGCCAGCAGCTTGAAGGTGTTGTCCACCAGGACCTTGTCCTCGGGCTGCTCGTCCGCCAGGCCCAGCTTGCCGCGCATGCGGGCCTGCAGGGCGTCGGGGAAGAGGGTTTTGTAGGGCTCCAGTGCCGCCAGCGCCTGTTCCTGGTCTTCGATCAGCGGCAGCAGCGCCTGCCCCAGGCAGAACAGGTTCCAGTAGGCCATATTGGGCTGCCGGTTGTAGGCGTAGCGGCCCTGGGTGTCCGAATGGTTGCAGACGTGGCCGGGGTCGAAGGCGTCCAGGAACTGGAAGGGGCCGTAGTCTATGGTCAGACCCAGGATGCTCATGTTGTCGGTGTTCATCACGCCGTGGCAAAAGCCCACGGCCTGCCAGCCCGCCATCAGGTGGGCCGTGCGCGCGCTGACGGCTTCCAGCAGGGCCGCATAGGGCTGCGGCGCCTCGCGGCAAGCGGGGTAGAAGCGGTCTATGGCGTAGTCGGCCAGCGTCTTGAGCTGCTCATGCTGGCCGGTGTAGCTGAAGTGCTCGAAGTGGCCGAAGCGTATGAAGCTGGGCGAGGTGCGCGCCACCACGGCGGCGGTCTCGATCTCTTCGCGCCGCACCGGCGCGTCGGAGCCCGTGACGCACAGCGCCCGCGTGGTGGGGATGCCCAGGCCGTGCATGGCCTCGGAGCACAAAAATTCGCGGATGGAGCTGCGCAGCACGGCCCGGCCGTCGCCCATGCGGGAGTAGGGGGTTTTGCCCGCGCCCTTGAGCTGGATTTCCTGCGGCCCGCTCGGCGTGTCTATCTCGCCCAGCAGCAGGGCGCGGCCGTCGCCGAGTTGCCCGGCCCAGACGCCGAACTGGTGGCCGCTGTAGACGCTGGCCAGCGGGTCGGAGCCCGGCAGGACCTGGTTGCCCGTAAAGGCCTCCAGCGCGGCCCGGGATTCAAACCATTCGGCCTGCAGGCCCAGCTCGCGTGCCATGCCGCGGTTGCGGCCGACCCAGTAAGGATCGGGCAGGGCTTGCGCCTGCAGCCGCGTGAAGAAGCTCTCGCCCAGTTGGGCGAAGCTGTTGCGCCAGGGCAGGGCGTCACCGGTTCCGGTGGCGTCCGGTGCGGAAAGGTTTGCGGAGGTCATGGCGCAAATTGTCCCCTACCTGACATGGGCCTGCGGATTCACGGGCAATCCCGCATGACCGTGCTGCCGCACTGCGGCATGATGGGCCGCTTGCGGATGTTTACTTAAAAACAATGGAGACTCTTGATGCTCGGGTTAATGCAAAGCCAGCCACTGCTGATTTCCGGTTTGATCGAATTCGCGGAACGCCACCACAGCGACGCGGAAATCGTCTCCCGCCGGGTCGAAGGCGACATCCATCGCTATACGTATAAAGACCTGGGCCAGCGGGCCCGCCGCGTCGCCAAATCGCTGGACGGCCTGAAGCTCGCCTTCAGCGACCGGGTCGCCACGCTGGCCTGGAACGGCTACCGCCACCTGGAGCTTTATTACGGCGTGAGCGGCTCGGGCCGCGTGCTGCACACCATCAACCCGCGCCTGCACCCCGACCAGATCGCCTGGATCGCCAACCACGCCGAAGACCAGGTGCTGTGCTTCGACCTGAGCTTTCTGCCGCTGGTGCAGGCCGTGCACGCCCGGTGCCCCACCATCAAGCACTACATCGCGCTGTGCGACGCCGACAAGCTGCCGGCCGATTCTGGCGTCCCTAACCTGCAAAGCTATGAAAGCTGGATAGGCACGCAAAACGCCGATTACGCCTGGCCTACCTTTGACGAGAACACCGCTTCGAGCATGTGCTACACCAGCGGCACCACGGGCAACCCCAAGGCTGCGCTGTACAGCCACCGTTCCAGCACGCTGCATGCCTATGCCGCCGCGCTACCCGACGTCATGAGCATTTCCGCGCGCGACGCCATCCTGCCGGTCGTGCCCATGTTCCACGTCAACGCCTGGGGCATTCCGTATTCGGCCGCGCTCACCGGTGCCAAGCTCGTGTTCCCGGGCCCGGCGCTGGACGGCAAGTCTATTTACGAATTGATCGAGGCCGAGAAGGTCACCTACGCGGCCGGCGTGCCCACCGTCTGGCAGATGCTGCTGACCCACATGAAGCCCGGGGGCCTGAAGTTCTCGACGCTGAAACGCACCGTCATAGGCGGCTCGGCCTGCCCGCCGGCCATGATCCACGCCTTCCGCGAAGACTACGGCGTGGAAGTGCTGCACGCCTGGGGCATGACAGAGATGAGCCCGCTGGGCACGCTGTGCACGCTCAAGAACAAGCATGACGCGCTGCCGGAAGCGGAAAAAATGAAGATACGCCTCAAGCAGGGGCGCGCCATCTACGGCGTTGACATGAAGATCGTCGATGCGGACGGCAAGGAACTGCCCTGGGACGGCAAGGTCTTCGGCGACCTCTATGTCAAAGGGCCGTGGATCGTGCGCGAATACTTCAAGGGCGAAGGCGGCGACCCGCTGGTGGACGGCTGGTTCCCCACGGGTGACGTCGGCACCATAGACCCCGACGGTTATTTGCAGATCACCGACCGCAGCAAGGACGTCATCAAGTCCGGCGGCGAATGGATCAGCTCCATCGACGTCGAGAACATCGCCGTTGCCCACCCGGCCGTGGCCATGGCCGCCTGCATAGGCGTGGCCCATCCCAAGTGGGATGAGCGCCCCATCGTCGCGGTGGTCAAAAAGCCGGGCATGGACGTCACGCGCGACGAACTGCTCCACTTCTACGACGGCAAGACCGCGAAATGGCAGATCCCCGACGACGTCGTCTTCGTCGACGCCATCCCGCTGGGCGCCACCGGCAAGATGCTCAAAACCCGTCTGCGCGAGATGCTCAAGGACTACAAACTGCCACAGCAGTAAAACAAAAGTGCGCACGCTCCTCTTTATCAGGCGGGGCCGCGGAACCGGCTTTGCCGGGCCGCAGGCGCAGCGCCCCCTCGGGGGGCAGAGAGTTACACGCAGTGAACGAACGTGGGGGCCCCAGCTCTGGTCACATCCGTGACATGGCGCTAGGGCATTCCCTGACGCAGTGCAGCATTTTTTACCCTAACCTTTGCCCGGTTCCCCCGCGGATTCACCGCCCAATTCATACAATTTTCAGGAGACAAGGGATGACAACCCAGAACCGATTTTTCGCAAGGCATGCAGGCGTCGCCCTGGCGGTGTCCGCCATGCTCTACAGCGGCGTGACGCTGGCCCAGGCGCCCGCCAAGGCCGCCGCACCGGCCAAAGCCGCAGTCGCTGCGCCCGCCGCCGGCGGCGGCGCCGTCAACCTGAACCAGACGGTCAAGATCGCCTGGCTGGATCCGCTGTCCGGCTTGATGGCCGCCGTTGGCACCAACCAGCTCAAGGGCTTCCAGTTCCTCGCCGAGCAGTTCAGCAAAAAGAACAAGGCCGGCGTGAAGTTCGAGATCATCGGCATCGACAACAAGCTGAGCCCGCAGGAAACCACCAACGCGCTGAAGTCCGCCATCGACCAGGGCGCTCGTTACGTGGTGCAGGGCAACGGCTCGGGCCCGGCGCTGGCCATCATGGACGCGCTGTCCAAGTACAACGAACGCAATCCCGGCAAGGAAGTCGTCTACCTCAACTACGCAGCGGTGGACCCCGACCTCACCAACAGCAAGTGCGAATACTGGCACTTCCGCCTGGATGCCGACACCTCCATGAAGATGGAAGCCCTCACGGCCTTCATGAAGGAGCAGCCGGACATCAAGAAGGTCTACCTGATCAACCAGAACTACTCGCACGGCCAGCAGGTCGCCAAGTTCGCCAAGGCCAACCTGGCCAGCAAACGGCCCGACATCCAGATCGTCGGCGAAGACCTGCACCCGCTGGCGCAGGTGCGCGACTTCGCGCCCTACATCGCCAAGATCAAGCAGTCGGGCGCCGACACCGTGATCACCGGCAACTGGGGCTCCGACCTTTCGCTGCTGGTGAAGGCCGCCAACGAGGCGGGCCTGAACAACGTCAAGTTCTACACCTACTACGGCGGCGTCACCGGCACCCCCACCGCGCTGGGCGCGGCCTCCGCGGGCCGTGTCTACATGGTGGCCTACAACCACCTCAACATGGGCGGCGAAATCCAGCAGATCCAGGCCGAGTACAAGAAGAAGTTCAACGACGACTTCTACACCGGCGCGATCTACCACGCCTTCACCATCCTGATTGAGGCCATGGCCCAGACCAGGTCGACCGAGCCGGCCGCGGTGGCCAAGGCCATGGAAGGCCTGCGTTTCAAGAGCTTCAACGGCGACGTCGAGATGCGCAAGACCGACCACCAGCTGCAGCAGGGCCTCTACATCGACAAGTGGGAAAAAGCCGGCGGCAAATACCCTTACGATGCCGAGAACACGGGCTACACCTTTGTGCCGGTCAAATACTATGAGCCCTATGTGGCCAGCACGCCGACCTCGTGCCAGATGAAACGCCCGGGCTGATGCGCTGAGGCGCCCACCCGGCGAAGGCCCGACCAATCCTCGGGCCTTTTTCTTTATATCGGCAGCTTCCCTGCCTGTGTCCGTTTTTCTTCCAGCTTCAGGCGGTATTGATGAATTTGGAATTTTTCACCATCTCCCTGCTCAACGGCCTGAGCTACGGCTTGCTGCTGTTCATGCTGAGCTCGGGCCTGACGCTGATCTTCAGCATGATGGGCGTGCTCAATTTCGCGCACGCGTCCTTCTACATGGTCGGGGCCTACATTGCCTACAGCACCTCGCAGGTCATAGGCTTCTGGTGGTCGCTGCTGGTGGCGCCGCTGCTGGTGTTTGTGATCGGCGCCGCCTTCGAGCGCTTTTGCCTGCGCAGGGTGCACAAGTTCGGCCACGTGCCCGAGCTGCTGATCACCTTCGGCCTGTCCTACCTGTTGCTGGAACTGGTGCAACTGGTGTGGGGCCGCTCGGCCGTCAACTACGTGCTGCCCGAAGGCCTGCAGGGCCCGCTCTTCACCGTGTTCGGCACGAACTTCCCCAAGTCGCGCGCCTTCATCATGTTCATCTCGCTCGCCATGCTGGCCGGCATCTGGCTGCTGCTGACACGCACGCGCATAGGCCTGGTCATCCAGGCGGCACTGACCCATCCTGAAACGGTGGAGGCGCTGGGCCACAACGTGCCGCGCGTCTTCATGCTGGTCTTCGGCGGCGGCGCGGCGCTGGCGGGCCTGGCCGGCGTCATAGGCGGCAACACTTTCGTCACGGAGCCGGCCATGGCCGGCTCCGTGGGTGCCATCATCTTTGTGGTCGTGGTGGTGGGCGGCATGGGGTCGCTCAGCGGCGCCTTCCTGGCCTCGCTGCTGATAGGCCTGATCCAGACCTTCGCGGTGGCGATGGACCAGTCGCTGATGACATTGCTGGCCAAATTCAGCTACACCGTGACGCCCGAGACCTTCGGCTACCCGCTGCTCAAGCTCACGATTTCGCAGGTGGCGCCCATACTGCCATTCCTGTTCCTGGTGCTGATCCTGATCTTCCGGCCCAAGGGCCTGCTCGGTACGCGGGAAGGATGAAAAATGTTTACCCCCACGTTTGCGGCGTTGCCGCTGCACTGCCCCCCGAGGGGGCCGCGGCCTCCTTGGGGCGGCCCGGCGGAGTTCCAACAATGACCACTGCCTACTACCAATTCAAACCCTATAACGTCGGCCGCTGGGTGCTGTGGTCGCTGTACGCGCTGCTGCTCATCGTCGCGCCCATGATGTTCAAAAGCAGCCTGGCGCTCACCATGCTGTCGCAGGCCGGCTACCTGGTCATCATCTGCCTGAGCTACAACATCCTGCTGGGGCAGGGCGGCATGCTCAGTTTCGGCCATGCGGTCTATGCCGGGCTGGGCTCCTTCCTGGCCGTGCATGCGATGAACCTGGCCGCCAAGGGCACCTTCTACATCCCGCTGCCGCTGATCCCGCTGGTGGGGGGTCTCTCGGGCCTGCTCTTTGCCGTGCTTTTCGGTTACGTCACAACCAAGAAGGCCGGCACCACCTTTGCCATGATCACGCTGGGCGTGGGCGAGTTGGTGTTCGCCATGTCGCTGATGTTCCCCGAGTTCTTCGGCGGGGAGGGCGGCATCACCACCAACCGGGCCTACGGCAAGCCGGTCTTCGGCATCAGCTTCGGCCCGCAGATCCAGGTCTATTACCTGATCGCGGTGTACTGCTTTGTCTGCACCGCCGCGATGTTCGCCTTCACGCGCACGCCGCTGGGCCGCATTTTGAACGCCGTGCGCGACAACCCCGAGCGTGTGGAGTTCATCGGCTACAACACCCAGCGCGTGCGCTACTACGCCTTCATCATCGCCGGATTTTTCGCCGGCATAGGCGGCGGGCTGGCCGCCATCAACTCGGAAATCGTCACGGCCGAGGTCGTCAGCGGCGTGCGTTCGGGCAGCCTGCTGCTGTTCACCTTCCTGGGCGGGGCGACCTTTTTCTTCGGCCCCATCATCGGCGCCGGCCTGCTGGTGCTGGCGCTGATTTTGCTATCGGAGCTCTCCATGGCCTGGCTGCTCTACGTGGGCCTGATCTTCCTCTTCATGGTGATGTACGCGCCCGGCGGCATCGCCAGCCTGATCATGATGAACCTGCGCGTGGCCTCCTTCGGCAGGCTCAAGGAATTGTGGGTGGGCTACCTGGGCATGGCCGTCACGGCGCTCACCGCGCTGGCCGGCGCGGCCGCCATGGTGGAGATGATTTACCACCTGCAGCTCAACGCGGCACTGGGCCCCGAGCTGGCCTTCATGGGCGTGCGGCTCAACGCCACCAACCTCAACAACTGGCTGGGCGCGGGTTTTGTGCTGCTGACCGGCCTCGGCCTGTTTGAACTCACGCGGCGCCAATTCCTCATGCAATGGGGCGAGATCCAGAATGACATCGAGAAAGAAATCAAGCGGAGGGAACTGGCATGAGCGAGGCATCCTGTTCCCTTGAACTCAAAGACCTGCGCAAAAGCTTCGGCAAGACCGAAATCATCCGCGGCACCAACCTGAAGGTGCAGGCCGGCGAGCGCGTCGCCATCATCGGCCCCAACGGCGCGGGCAAATCGACACTGTTCAACCTCATCAGCGGCCGCTTTGAACCCACCAGCGGCCAGGTGCTGCTCAACGGCCAGCGCATAGACGGTAAAAAGCCGTTTGAAATCAACCGGCTGGGTTTGTCGCGCAGCTTCCAGATCACCAACATCTTTCCCAAGCTCAGCGTGTTTGAAAACCTGCGCTGCGGCGTGCTGTGGAGCCTGGGCTACAAGTACACCTTCCTGCGCTTCCTGGCCGACCTGGACGACGCCAATGAGCGGGCCGAGCAGCTGATGGCCATGATCAAGCTCGACAAAAAGCGCGACGTGCTGGCCATCAACCTGACTTACGCCGAGCAGCGCGCGCTGGAAATCGGCATCACCATCGCCGGCGGCGCCAGCGTCATCCTGCTGGACGAACCCACGGCCGGCATGAGCCGCTCTGAGACCAGCCGTTTCATCAGCCTGATCAAGGAAGTCACCGTGGGCAAGACGCTGTTGACGGTAGAGCACGACATGGGCGTAGTGTTTGGCCTGGCCGACAAGATCGCCGTCGTGGTCTACGGCGAAATCATTGCCTACGACACGCCGGAAGCCGTGCGCGCCGACCAGCGCGTGCAGGAGGCCTATCTCGGCTCCTCGGTAGCCGATGCCCAGGCACATGGAGGTGGTAGACCATGAGCCCCCACGTTCGGCACTTCGTGTCCTCTCTGCCCCCCAAGGGGGCGTCGGCCTCCTCGGGGCGGCCCGTCGGAGTCCTGTGATGCTGCACATACAAAACCTCCACGCCTTCTACGGCAAAAGCCACGTCTTGCATGGCGTGCATTTCGACGTGCAGCCCGGCCAGATCGTCGCCTTGCTGGGCCGCAACGGCTCGGGGCGCTCCACCACGGCCAAGGCCATCATGGGCCTGGTCGACTGCAAAGGCTCCATCCTCTGGAAAAAACAGGAAATCGTCGGCAAGAAGGCCTACCAGATCGCCCACCTGGGAATCGGCTACGTGCCCGAGAACCGCGACATCTTCCCCAAGCTCACCGTGCACCAGAACCTGCTGCTGGGCCAGAAAGGATCCGGCAAGGGCTCGCGCTGGTCCTTCGAGGACATGTACCAGATGTTCCCTAGGCTGCGCGAACGCCAGCACACCGAAGCCGGCGTGCTCTCGGGCGGCGAGCAGCAGATGCTCACGCTGTGCCGCACGCTGATGGGCGACCCGGACCTCATCATCATCGACGAGCCCACCGAAGGCCTGGCGCCCAAGATCGTTGAACTGGTGGGGCAGTATCTGCAGACGCTGAAGGCCAAGGGCATTTCGGTGCTGCTGATCGAGCAGAAGCTGACGATCGCCATGGCAATCTCCGACCGCGCGCTGGTCATGGGCCACGGCAGCATCGTGTTTGACGGCACGCCCGACAGCCTGCGGGCCGACACCTACATCCGGAAAGAGTGGCTGGAGGTGTAAAACCCTGTTTAGATTGCCCTGGGATGTCACCGCAGGGACAAAAATAGACTGAACAGCCCATCCGGGGCCTTGTGCCGTCACAAACGCCCCCTACAATGGAAAAAGAACGGTCGTACTTTTTTACGGCCGCCATAGATACAGCCGGGCCGCAGCGCCAGCCGAGACAAGCAAAAACTGAAACTCCCATCCAAGGAAAGAAGCACGCAATGACCACCCTTTACGAAGTCCACGGCCCCGTCGCGCTCATCACGCTGAGCAACCCGCCCGTCAACGGCCTGGGCCACGCCACGCGCCTGAGCCTGACCGACAACATCCAGAAGGCCAATGCCGATGCGGCCGTCAAGGCCATCGTGATCACCGGTGCCGGCAAGGCTTTTTCGGGCGGCGCCGACATCAAGGAATTCGGCACCCCCAAGGCGCTCTCCGAGCCCAACCTGCACAGCGTGATCCGCGTGGTCGAAAACTCGTCCAAGCCCGTGGTCGCGGCCATCCATTCCGTCTGCATGGGCGGCGGCCTGGAACTGGCGCTGGGTTGCCACTACCGCATCGCCGCGCCCGGCACCAGCGTGGCCCTGCCGGAAGTCAAGCTGGGCCTGGTGCCCGGCGCCGGCGGCACGCAGCGCCTGCCGCGCGTTCTGGGCGTCGAGCCGGCCCTGAACATGATCGTCAGCGGCGAGCCCGTCAAGAGCGAACTGCTCGCGCAAATCCCCGGCCAGAAGCTGTTCGACAAGCTCTCCGCCTCGCCCGAATCGCTGGCCCAGGAAGCCCTGGCGTTTGCGCAGTCGATTTCGGACACCCGGCCGCTGCCGCTGGTGCGCGACCTGCGCGCCAAGCACCCCAACGGCGACGCCTACTTCCAGTTCGCCCGCAACATGGTCAAGGGCATGGCCAAGAACTTCCCCGCGCCGCTCAAGTGCGTGGACGCCGTGGAAGCCGCCACCAAGAAGAAGTTCGAGGATGGCCTGGCCTTTGAGCGCGAGCTCTTCATCAACCTGATGTGGACGCCCGAAAGCCGCGCGTTGCGCCACATCTTCATGGCCGAGCGTGCCGCCTCCAAGATCCCGGACGTGCCGGAAGACACGCCCAAGCGCGAGATCAAGTCCGTCGCCGTCATAGGCGCGGGCACCATGGGCGGCGGCATCGCCATGAACTTCCTGAACGCCGGCATCCCCGTCAAGATCCTGGAAATGAAGCAGGAAGCGCTGGACAAGGGTCTGGGCATCATCAGGAAGAACTACGAATCCCAGGTCAAGAAGGGCAAGCTCAAGGAAGACAAATACGAGCAGCGCATGGGCCTGCTCAGCACCACGCTGAGCTACGACGACCTGAAAGACGCCGATCTGGTGATCGAGGCCGTGTTTGAAGAGATGGGCGTCAAGGAAAAAGTCTTCAAGGAACTGGACCGCGTGATGAAGCCGGGCGCCATCCTGGCCTCCAACACCTCCACACTCGACGTCAACAAAATCGCCGACTTCACCAAGCGCCCGCAAGACGTGGTGGGACTGCATTTCTTCAGCCCCGCCAACGTGATGAAGCTGCTGGAAGTGGTGCGCGGCGCCAAGACCGGCAAGGACGTGCTGGCCACCGTGATGGCGATGGGCAAGAAGATCAAGAAGACGGCCGTGGTCTCCGGCGTCTGCGACGGCTTTATCGGCAACCGCATGATCGAGCAGTACGGCCGCCAGGGCGGTTTCCTGCTCGACGAGGGCTGCACACCCGAGCAGGTCGACAAGGCCATCGAGAAATTCGGCTTCGCCATGGGCCCTTTCCGCATGGGCGACCTGGCCGGCAACGACATCGGCTGGGCCATCCGCAAGCGCCGCTACACCGAAAAGCCGGACATGAAGTACAGCAAGACGGCCGACCTGCTCTGCGAAAAAGGCCGCTTCGGCCAGAAGACCGGCGCCGGCTGGTACGACTACGTGCCCGGCAAGCGCGACGCGATCCCGAACGCCGAAGTCGTCAAGATGATCGAGGACCACCGCAAGAGCCTGGGCATCACGCCGCGCAAGATCTCCGACGAGGAAATCGTGCAGCGCCTGGTGTATTCGCTGGTCAACGAGGCCGCGCACATCCTGGAGGAGGGCATCGCCTCCAAGGCCAGCGACATCGACATGGTCTACATCATGGGCTACGGCTTCCCGGTCTACCGCGGCGGCCCCATGCTGTACGCCGACCAGGTCGGCCTCTTCAACGTGGTGCAGAGCATGAACCGCTTTGCCCAGAACCCGCTGGACGATGCGAAGTTCTGGAAGCCCGCGCCCTTGCTGGCCAGGCTTGCGGCTGAAGGCAAGACCTTCAACCAGTCCACCTGAACCCAGCGCACCGCACAGATCAACGTCCCAGATTCCGGAGAATTTCATGAGCTCAGCAGTCATTGTTTCCACCGCACGCACCCCCCTGGCCAAAAGCTGGAAGGGCTCCTTCAACATGACGCACGGCGCCACCCTGGGCGGCCACGCCGTCGAGCACGCCATCCAGCGCGCCGGCATCGAGGCTGGCGAGGTCGATGACGTCATCATGGGCTGTGCCAACCCCGAGGGCGCCACCGGCGCCAACATCGCGCGCCAGATCGCGCTGCGCGCCGGCTGCCCGGTCACCGTGTCGGGCATGACCATCAACCGTTTCTGCTCCTCCGGCCTGCAGACGATTGCCACCGCGGCCCAGCGCGTGATCGCCGGCGAAGCCGACATCTACGTGGCCGGCGGCGTCGAAAGCATCTCCTGCGTGCAGCAGGAAATGAACACCCACATGCTGGCCGATACCTGGCTGGCCAAGAACAAGCCCGAGATCTACTGGAACATGCTGCAGACGGCCGAGCAGGTCGCCAAGCGCTACAACATCTCGCGCGACCGCATGGACGAATACGGCGCACTGAGCCAGCAAAAAGCCACGGCCGCGCTGGCCGCGGGCCTGTTTGAAGCCGAAATCGCACCCATCACCGTGACGGCCGGCGTGGCCGACAAGGTCATGGGCCTCTCCACCAAACAGGTCACCGTCAGCAAGGACGAAGGCATACGCGAAGGCACGACAAAGGAAGGCATCAGCGGCATCAAGCCGGCCATTCCCGGCGGCGTCATCGCGGCCGGCAATGCCAGCCAGTTCTCCGACGGCGGCGGCGCCGTGGTGGTCATGCATGAAACCGTGGCGGAAAAGAAGGGCCTCAAGCCCCTGGGCCGCTTCCTCGGCTTTGCCGTCGCCGGCTGCGAGCCCGACGAAATGGGCATTGGCCCGGTCTTCGCCATTCCAAAGGTTCTCGCCAAGCTGGGCCTGAAGATCAGCGACATCGACCTGTGGGAACTCAACGAAGCCTTCGCCGTGCAGGTGCTGTACTGCGCCGACAAGCTGGGCATTCCCATGGACAAGCTCAACGTCAACGGCGGCGCGATTGCCGTCGGCCACCCCTACGGCGTGACCGGCCAGCGCCTGACAGGCCACGCGCTGATCGAAGGCAAGCGCCGAGGCGCCAAACGCGTCTGCGTGACCATGTGCATTGGCGGCGGCATGGGCGCGGCCGGTATTTTCGAAGTCCTCTAAATCGGGCGAGCACCATGAATGAAACCCTGCTCCTTCAGAAAGGGCAGGCGTTTCCTGCCTTGCCGTCTTGCCGTGCACCCGGGAGGCCGTCATGAGCCTGCGGCCCACCCTCGACTTCCTGCTTTACCACTGGCTGGACGCCGAATCGCTGAACCAGCGCGCGCGCTTCGCCGACCATTCGCGCGAAACCTTTGACGCGGTGTTCGACACCTGCGAGCGCATCGCGCGCGAAAAATACGCGCCTTTCAACCGCATCGTGGACACGCAGGAGCCGCATTTCGACGGCGAAAAAGTCATCCTGCCGCAGGCCACGCATGACGCGCAGAAGGCCTACGCGGCTTCCGGCATGCTCAGCGCCGCGCAGGACTATGAAGTCGGCGGCATGCAGCTGCCCTACACGGTGGAGGCCGCGGCCAATGCTTTCTTTGCGATGGCCTCCGTCAGCATTGGCTCGGGCCTGCTCACCACCGGCAATGCCAACCTGCTGATGGTGCACGGCACGGAAGCGCAAAAAGAGGTCTTCGCCAAAAACGAATTCTCGGGCCGCTTCTCGGGCACCATGTGTTTGTCCGAACCGCAGGCCGGCTCCTCGCTGAGCGACGTGACCACGCGCGCGGTGCCCGACGGCGAAGGCTTTGAGGCCGACCCGCTGGGTGCGCGCTACCGCCTCAAGGGCAACAAGATGTGGATTTCGGCCGGCGAGCATGAGCTGACCGACAACATCATCCACCTGGTGCTGGCCAAAATACCGGGGCCGGACGGCAAGCTGATCGCCGGCACGCGCGGCATCTCGCTGTTCATCGTGCCCAAGAAGATGGTCAATCCGCGGGGCGAACTCACCGGCGTGCGCAACGACGTGGCGCTGGCCGGCCTGAACCACAAGCTGGGCTGGCGCGGCACCACCAACACGCTGCTCAATTTCGGCGAAGGCAAATACCCGGTGGACGGCCAGGCCGGCGCCGTCGGCTACCTGGTCGGCAAGCCGCATGAAGGCCTGCGCTGCATGTTCCACATGATGAACGAGGCGCGCATAGGTGTGGGCACGGCCGCCACCATGCTGGGCATGGCGGGTTATTACGCCAGCCTCGATTACGCCAAAAACCGGCCGCAGGGCCGGCCGGTGGGCGTGGGCGGCAAGGATGCCTCCCGGCCGCAAATACGCATCATCGAGCACGCCGACGTCAAGCGCATGCTGCTGGCGCAAAAAGCGTACTGCGAAGGCGCGCTGGCGCTGGAGCTGTACTGCGCGCGCCTGGTCGACGAGCACCACACCGGCGACACGCAGGCCGCCGACGATGCGCGCCTGCTGCTTGAGGTGCTGACGCCGATTGCAAAAAGCTGGCCCAGCGAATGGTGCCTGGAGGCCAATTCCCTGGCCATCCAGGTGCACGGCGGCTACGGCTACACGCGCGACTTCCCGGTGGAGCAGTACTGGCGCGACAACCGCCTGAACATGATCCATGAAGGCACGCACGGCATCCAGGCCATGGACCTGCTGGGCCGCAAGGTGCTGATGGAAGGGGGCAGGGGGCTGCAATTGCTGGCAGCGCGCATCAACGCCACGATTGAAAAAGCCATACAGCGGCCCGAACTGGCGGTGCACGCCAACGCCCTGGGCAAGGCGCTGCAGCACGTGGGCAGCGCCACCAAGGCCGCGTGGGCCACGGGCGAGCCGGGCGAGGCCCTGGCCAATGCGGTACCCTATATGCAGGCCTTCGGCCACACCGTACTGGCGTGGATCTGGCTGGACGTGGCGCTGGCCGGTCTTTCCTTGCCGCAGGATGCGCCGCAGGCGGGAAGAATGGGGGCCATGCGCTACTTTTATCATTACGAATTACCGAAGATCGACGCCTGGCTCAAAGTGGTTGAAACCCGCGACCTGACCTGCGCCGACCTGCCCGAGGAGGCTTTTTAGTGTCATTTTTCAAACCGTCCGCCGACCCTGTGTCCAACAAGAACATTGCGCGCCTGCAGGCCCTGATCTGGGTGCTGATCTACGGCGGGCTGCTGATTTTGGTGCTGGGCCTGTCGATGGAACGCCTGGACGATGCCATAGGCTGGTCCATGGTGGTTATTGGCGGCATCATTGCGGCGATAGGTTTTGTGCTGATCTACGTGCGCTCCCGCATCAACGTGGGGTCCTAGGCCGGCTCCCGTTCGAAGTCGCCACGACGACAGCCCAGGCCAAAAGCCGCCCCATCTTGTGCCAACATGGCGAGGCCTTACGCATCCAGAGCAAGTGAACATCGCAGCTGCGGCTGCCCGACAATCCCCCTCAATCCCACCCCATCATCCTCGCCAATGCCGCGCATGCAGCGCAAGGCGGGCACGATGACAACACACCAGGAGACCGCCCATGACCCGTACCATCCAGCAACTGTTTGACCTCAAAGGCAAGACCGCCCTCGTGACCGGCGGCTCGCGCGGCCTGGGCCTGCAACTGGCCCAGGCGCTGGGCGAGGCCGGCGCCAAAATCATCCTGAGCTCGCGCAAGGCCGAAGACCTGATCGAGTCCGCCGCCGAGCTCAAGGCCGCCGGCATCGACGTCGACTGGATCGCCGCCGACTGCTCCAAAGAGGAAGACATTCGCGCGCTGGCCGATGAGTCCATCAAGCGCCTGGGCCACGTCGACATCCTGGTCAACAACGCCGGCGCCGCCTGGGGCGCGCCCGCCGAAGACCACCCGGTCGAAGCCTGGGACAAGGTCATGAACCTCAACATCCGCGGCTACTTCATCCTGAGCCAGCACATCGCCAAGCACAGCATGATCGCCCGCAAGTCCGGCCGCATCATCAACGTGGCCTCCATCGCCGGCCTGGGCGGCAACCCGCGCGAGATGACCACCGTGGCCTACAACACCTCCAAGGGCGCCGTCGTCAACTTCACGCGCGCGCTGGGCTGCGAATGGGGCAAGTACAACATCACCGTCAACGCCATCTGCCCGGGCTTTTTCCCGAGCCGCATGACCGTCGGCACGCTGAAAGCGCTGGGCGAGGAAAAACTCGCCTCGCATGCGCCGCTGGGCCGCCTGGGCGACGACGAGGATTTGAAGGGCCTGTGCGTGCTCTACGCGTCGGATGCCGGCAAGCACATCACGGGCCAGTGGCTGGCCGTCGATGGCGGCGTGTCCGTAGTAACCGGCGGTTAAGCCGAGATGGGCTGGGAAGAGCTAATGGACTTCGGCGCCGACATCCCCTTCGTCAACCACCTTGGCTTTGCGCTCGAGCTGTTCGAGGGCGGCGCCTCGGCCATCGGCTATGCGCCCAAGCCCGAGCACCTCAACTCCTTCGCCGTCACGCACGGCGGCGCCATCATGACGCTGCTGGACGTGACCATGGCGACGGCCGCGCGCAGCGTGCAGAAAGACGCGGGCGTGGTCACCATCGAGATGAAGACCAGCTTCATGCGGCCGGCGCCGGGCGACGGCAGCCGGCTCACGGCCAGGGGCCGGCTCATGCACCGCACCGCGACCATGGCGTTCACCGAAGCCACGCTCTACGACGCGCAAGGCCAGGCCTGCGCGCATTCAACCGGCACCTTCAAGTACGTCAAACGCAAGCCCGCCGCCGGTACGCCGGCATCGGGCGGCGCGATTTCCACGGACTGACACCCGCATCCCGCCGCAGCCGCGGCATCCCATACACACCAGGAGACAAGCATGCCCATCAACCAGCAAATCCTCCTCGACAACCGGCCCACCGGCGAGGCCACCGCAAGCAACTTCATGCTGGTCTCCAGCGACACGCCGCCGCTGGAGGACGGCCAGGTGCTGGTGCGCCACCACTACCTGAGCCTGGACCCCTACATGCGCGGCCGCATGAACGACACCAAAAGTTATGCCGCGCCGCAGCCGCTGGGCCAGGTCATGATTGGCGGCACGGCCGGCGAGGTGGTGGAAAGCCGCTCGCCCAAATTCCAGCCCGGCGACAAGGTGGTCGGCATGGGCGGCTGGCAGGAGTTCAGCGTGGTCAACGCCGAGCAGCCCGGAGCTTTGCGCAAGGTCGACACCACCCACGTGCCGCTGTCGCATTACCTGGGCGCGGTCGGCATGCCGGGCGTCACCGCCTGGTACGGCCTGGTCAAAATCATTGAGCCGAAAGCCGGCCAGACCATGGTGGTCAGCGCCGCCACGGGCGCCGTGGGCAGTGCCTTTGCCGCGCTGTCGAAAGCGCGCGGCTGCCGCACCGTCGGCATCGCGGGCGGGCCCGACAAATGTAAATATGCGGTCGACGAACTCGGCTTTGACGCCTGTATCGACTACAAGCAGCATGCCGACGCGGCTTCACTGTCGAAGGCCTTGCGCGACGCCTGCCCCGACGGTGTGGACGGCTATTTTGAAAATGTTGGCGGCATGGTGCTGGACGCCGTGCTGCCGCGCATGAAGGCCTTCGGCCGCATCGCGCTGTGCGGCATGATCGCCGGCTACGACGGCCGGCCCATGCCGCTGGCTTATCCGGCGCTCATCCTCACCAACCGCCTCAAGCTGCAGGGTTTTATCGTCAGCGAGCACATGGAAGTCTGGCCCGAAGCGCTCAAAGAACTCGGCGCGCTGGTCGGCACCGGCAAGCTGCGCCCGCGTGAAACCGTGGCGCAGGGGATTGAGGCCGCGCCAGAAGCTTTCCTGGGTCTTCTCAAAGGCAAGAACTTCGGCAAGCAACTGGTGAAACTGATCTAGATATGTGGCCCCCACGATCGCGCACTGCGTGTCGCTTCCTGCCCCCCGAGGGGGCCGCTGCGCCTGCGGTCTGGCAAAGCCAGTCCCGCGGCCCCGGTTGGCATGAAGAGTCACTACATTCACGCACCGTGATCGAACCCGGCTGTGGAAAGGAAAGTGATGAGCCCCACCCATGAAGTCTTCAACCAGCCGGCGCCGCTCGCGGACTACAACCTGTTCGCCACCAACCGGCCGCTGCGCGATGCGCTGAAGTTCAATGCGCCGGCACTGGACACGGCTGAACTGGGCCGGCTGGGCGCCGCGCTGGGCAGCAGCGCCATGCAGGCGCATGCGCGGCTGGCCAATGTGCATGGGCCGGTGCTGCACAGCCATGACCGTTTCGGGCGGCGTGTGGACCAGGTGGAGTTTCATCCCAGCTATCACGAACTCATGAAGCTCGCGACCGGTTCGGGTTTGCACGGCACGCCGTGGGGGAGCCCTCACCCTGACCCTCTCCCGGGGGGAGAGGGAGTAGGAGGGGCGACGGCTTCCCCGGTTTTACTCCCTCTCCCTCTGGGAGAGGGCAGGGGTGAGGGCTCCCCGGGCTCCCCGCACGTCGAACGCGCCGCAGGCTTCATGCTGTTCACCGAGCTGGAACCCTCGACCCTGTGCCCCATCTCCATGAGTTACGCGGCCACGCCCGCGCTGCGCGGCAACACGGCCATCTACGCCGACTGGGGGCCCAAGCTGGCCAGCCGCGCCTACGACCCCGAACTCAAGCCCTGGCAGGCCAAGGCCGGCCTCACCATGGGCATGGGCATGACGGAAAAGCAGGGCGGCTCCGACGTGCGGGCCAACACCACGCGGGCCGAGCCCGTGGGCCGCGACGGCTGGGGCGAGCGCTATGCCCTCACCGGCCACAAATGGTTTTTCTCGGCGCCCATGTGCGACGCTTTTCTGGTGCTGGCCCAGGCGAAGAGCGGGCTCTCCTGCTTTTTCCTGCCACGTGTATTGCCCGACGGCAGCCTCAACGCCATCCGCATCCAGCGCCTCAAGGACAAGCTCGGCAACAAGGCCAACGCCAGTTCCGAAGTGGAGTTTGAGAACGCCCAGGCCTGGCTGGTCGGAGAGGAGGGCCGGGGCATCCCGCAAATCCTCGAGATGGGCACCATGACGCGGCTGGATTGCGCGCTGGGCACCAGCGGCCTGATGCGCCAGGCGCTGGCCTTGGCGCTCAACCACACCTCGCAGCGCAAGGCCTTCGGCAAACTGCTGGTGGACCAGCCGCTGATGCGCAACGTGCTGGCCGACCTGGCGCTCGAATCCGAAGCCGCCACCGCGCTGGCCATGCGCCTGGCGCGCGCCTTCGACCGCCCGGGTGATGCCCACGAGGCCGCCATGGCGCGCCTGCTGACGCCGGTCGCCAAATTCTGGATCTGCAAGCGCGGCAGCCACTTCGCGCAGGAGGCCATGGAATGCCTGGGCGGCAACGGCTATGTGGAGGAGGGCGGCGAAGGCGTCATGGCCCGCATCTACCGCGAGATGCCGCTGAACTCCATCTGGGAAGGCGCGGGCAACATCATGGCGCTGGACCTGCTGCGCGCCCTGCGCAAGGCCGACGCCGTGGCCGCGCTGGCGCAGGAGCTGTCCGTCGCCAAAGGCGCGCACCCGGCGCTGGAAAAGCTGGCCGCCGCCCTGCCCACACGCATCGAGGAGATGGCGACGGAAATCGAGGCGCGCCGCCTGGCGCAGGACGTGGCGCTCGCGGTGCAGGCCGCGCTGCTGCAGCAGACGGCGCCCGCGGCCGTCTTCAGCGCCTTTTGCGATTCGCGCCTGGCCGGCAACTGGGGCCAGTCCTTCGGCACGCTGGGCGCGGGCACGGATTTCGACGCCATCATCGCCCGCGCCATGCCGCGCTGAAGCCAACAAAATAATCGGAGACACCCATGAGCGAGCTGATCCTTCACCACTACCCCACGTCGCCCTTCGCCGAAAAAACGCGGCTGATGCTGGGCTACAAAAACCTGCCCTGGAAGTCCGTCATCATCCCGATGATCATGCCCAAGCCCGACGTGGTGGCGCTCACGGGCGGCTACCGCAAGACACCCATCCTGCAGATAGGCGCCGACATTTACTGCGACACCGCGCTGATCAGCGACGTGCTCGAACACTTGCAGCCCGAGCCATCCGTGTACCCCGAGCCCAGCAAGGGCCTGGCGCGCACGCTGGCGCACTGGGCCGACAACACGCTGTTCTGGACCTCCATGGCCTACAACACCCAGCCCAAGGGAATCGCCCAGATTTTCGAAAAAGCACCGCCCGAAGCCGCGCGCGCCTTCGGCGAAGACCGCAAGGCCATGAGTTTCGGCATGGCGCGCATCCGCTCCACAGATGCCGCGGCGGCCTACAAGTCCTACCTGCGCCGCATCTCCGACATGCTGGACGACAGGCCCTTCCTGCTCGGCGAGGTCCCCTGCATCGCCGATTTCGCGATGTACCATCCGCTGTGGTTCACGCGGGTGCAGACCCCGGTGCTCGCGGGCATCCTCAAACTCACGCCGGCCGTGCTGGACTGGATGGACCGAATGGCCGCCATAGGCCACGGCACATTTGAGACATCCAGCCCCGCCGACGCCATCGCGACCGCAGCCGCCAACGCCCCCGCGCCCATGCACGACGACATCTTCCAGGACGAACACGGCATCCCGCTGGGCAGCCAGGTGCTGGTCACCAGCGAAAGCTTCGGCCCCGAGCCCACCGAAGGCGAGCTGATCGCCGCCACGCGCATGCACTACACGCTGCGCCGCACAGACCCGCGCGCCGGCACCGTGCACGTGCATTTCCCGCGCATAGGCTATTCATTGAAAGCGGCTATCCCGGCATGAGCGGCATCATCACGTGGCGTTTTGTCCCTTTCAGCGCGCTGACCACGCTGGAGCTTTACGACCTGCTGCAACTGCGCAGCGAGGTTTTTGTGCTCGAACAGGCCTGCGCCTTCCTGGACCTGGACGGCGCCGATACCGAGGCCATGCACTTGCTGGGCGAGCGCGACGGCCGGCTTGCCGCCTATGCGCGCTGCTTTGCCGCCGGCGTGAAGTTTGCCGAAGCCAGCATAGGCCGGGTCGTCACGCATGCCTCGGCGCGCGGCGGCGGCATCGGCCACGTGCTGATGAAGGAGGCGGTGGACCGCCTGCAGGCGCACTGGGGGCCGCAAGCCATACGCATAGGCGCCCAGGCGCGGCTGGAAAAGTTCTACGAGCAGCACGGTTTTGTGCAAAACGGCGAGCCCTACATCGAAGACGGCATACCGCACATCGAAATGCTGCGAGTTGCCTGAGTTGACTGAGTTGCCTGAGTGACAGCTGCCGCGGCGGGCCTCAGGGACAATTTTCCCATTCAAGCCATCAAGAAAGACACGCAATGATCACGGACTTCAAAGGCAAAACGGCGGTGCTGACCGGCGCGGGCTCGGGCTTCGGCCTGGAATGCGCGCGCCTGGGTGCCAAGCTCGGCATGAACCTGGTGCTGGTCGACGTGCAGCAGGACGCGCTGGACAAGGCCGAAGCGGAAATGAAGGCCGCCGGCGCCCAGGTGCTGTCCTTCAAGCTCGACGTTTCCAGCGCCGCGCAGATGGAGGCCATGGGCAAAGCCGTGTTCGAGCGCTTCGGCGCGCCGCACTTCGTCTTCAACAACGCCGGCGTGGGCGCGGGCGGCCTGATCTGGGAAAACAGCCTCAAGGACTGGGAATGGGTGATGGGCGTCAACGTCATGGGCGTGGTGCACGGCGTGCGCATCTTCACCCCCATGATGCTCGAAGCCGCCGCCAAAGACCCGGCCTGGCAAGGCCACATCGTCAACACCGCCAGCATGGCCGGCCTGCTGAACCCGCCCAATATGGGCGTCTACAACGTCAGCAAGCACGCCGTGGTGTCCTTGAGCGAAACCCTGTACCAGGACCTGGGCCTGGTCACCGACCAGGTCGGCGCCTCGGTGCTGTGCCCTTTCTTTGTGGCCACCGGCATAGGCATGAGCCACCGCAACCGCCCGGCCGAGTTGGGCGCGGACAAGCCCACCAAAAGCCAGATGATCCAGCAAGCCATGACCGGCAAGGCCGTGGGCTCCGGCAAAGTCACGGCCGAAGACGTGGCAAAGCTGGTGTTCGACGCCATCGCAAACAACAAGTTTTATATCTACAGCCACCCCAAGGCCATCCAGTCGGTGCAGACGCGGCTCGAAGACGTGCTGCAGGCGCGCAACCCGACCGACCCCTTTGCCGACAAGCCCGAAATCGGCCAGCAACTGAAAGCCGCCTTGCGCGGCGCCTGATGCGGCGCGTTTGCCTGGCTGTTGCCGGCCTGCTGCTGGCCGGCTTGCCTTGGGTAGCCTTCGCCCAGCAGGCCACATGCCCCGACGGCAAAAAGGCCGACGGCGTGGAGCGGGCAGGGAACAGCCGGCATTGCCTGGTCATACGCACGCTGCAGCCCGCGCAGGCATCCGCCCGGGTCACGCCCAGGGTGCTGGTCGTTTTCCTGCATGGCGATAACGGCGGGCGCACGGAGCTGAAGGCCGACAGCGGCGCGGCCGCCATGCTCGCGGAAAAGCTCCAGGCCGTCACGGTGGCGGTGCAGCGCCCCGGCTACCGCAGCGAGCTGGGCACGTCGGACGGCCAGTCCGGCCCCGGCGACGACGATTACACAACGCAAAACGTCGGCATCGTCTCCGATGCGCTGGCCCAGTTGCGCAGCTTGAATCCGGCCAAAAAAATCCTGCTGGTCGGCCATTCGGGCGGCGCGGCCACGGCGGCCCTGCTGGCCGCCCGCTTCCCTGGCAGCGCCGATGCCTACCTGCTGGCCGGCTGCCCCTGCGATGTGCCCGCCTGGCGCCAGTGGCGTGGCAACTCGGCCGGCAAGAAGGGCGCCTGGACCAGCCTGTCGCCGCTGGCCGAGGCCGGCAAGGTGCCGCCCGCCACGCTGATCAGCCTGGTCGTCGGCAACAAGGACGAAAACACCTTGCCCCTCTTCAGCGAAAGCTACGTGAGAGCCCTGCAGGCCCGCGGCGTCAAGACCCGTGTGACCTATGCGATGAACGCCACCCATGTGTCGGTGCTGCGCTCGCCCGAGTTCTTCATGCTGGCGGGGGAATTGGCGGACGCGCTGTCCAGGTAAGCGGCCTCAGTTATTCTTGCGCTTTCGTTCACTGATGGCCGCCACCATGTTCAAACCCTTGCCCTCACTCCTTGCCGCCGTGCTCACGGCCTGCGCCTTGCTGCTCGCCGGCTGCAACGACGCCCCCGAAACCGCCGCGCAAAAAGCCGCGACGGCCGCCCCCATCTCGGTCGAAGCCATCGCGGCCGAAGCCCAGGGTTTTGTCGTCGGCTCGCAAATGAGCAAGCGCACCGTCTATATCTTCTTCGACGCGCAGTGCCCGCACTGTGCGGTGCTGTGGGAATCCGCCAAGCCGCTCAAGTCCCAGGCCAAGTTTGTCTGGATCCCCGTCGGCCTGCTGAACGCCGCCAGCACCGCGCAAGGCGCCACCCTGCTGGCCGCCGGCGACCCGATAGCCGCCATGGACGAACATGAAACTTCCCTGAAAGCAGGGCGCGGCGGCATCAGCGCGGGCAGCAACACCGACAGCAAAAAAGACGCCGTCGCCAAAAACACGGCGCTCCTGAACCGCCTGGGCTTCACCGCGATCCCCAGCATCGTCGGCACCCATGCCCAGACCGGTGCGGTGGTCTCACGGGAAGGAGCCTTGCCGACGGCCGCGCTGGCGGACCTGCTGGGCTTGCAGGTGCCGGCTGCCCCCGCGCAGTAAGCCTAGAACAACACGCGGCTGCGAATCGTCCCCGGCACCTCGGCCAGCTTGGCCAGCGCCATGTCGGAGTGGGCTGCGTCGATGTCGATCACGACGTAGCCCACAGCCTCGTTGGTCTGCAGGTACTGCGAGGCGATGTTGATGCCGTTGCTGGCGAACACCTTGTTGATCTCCGACAGCACGCCGGGCACGTTGCGGTGGATGTGCAGCAGGCGGTGTTTGCCGGGGTGGGCGGGCAGCGCGACTTCGGGGAAGTTGACGGAAGAGGTTGAGGTGCCGTTGTCGCTGTACTTGACGAGTTTTTCGGCGACTTCGATGCCGATGTTTTCCTGGGCTTCCATGGTGGAGCCGCCCACGTGCGGTGTCAGGATCACGTTGTCCAGGCCGCGCAGGGGTGACTCGAAGATGTCCTTGTTGCTGCGCGGCTCGACCGGGAAGACGTCGATCGCGGCGCCCAGCAGCTTCTTGTTTTTCAGGGCTTCGGCCAGCGGCTCGATCTCCACCACCGTGCCGCGTGAGGCATTGATCAGCACGCCGCCGGGTTTCATCGCCGCGATCTCGGCCGCGCCCATCATCCACTGCGTGGCCTGGGTTTCAGGCACGTGCAGGCTGACCACGTCGGACTGGGCCAGCAAATCCTTGAGCTGGCCGACCTGGCGGGCATTGCCCAGGGGCAGCTTGGTGACGACGTCGAAGAACACGACATGCATGCCCAGCGCCTCGGCCAGCACCGAGAGCTGCGTGCCGATGGAACCGTAGCCGACGATGCCCAGGGTCTTGCCGCGGATTTCATAGGCGTTGTCGGCCGACTTGAGCCAACCGCCGCGGTGCGCGACCGCGCTTTTTTCGGGCACGCCGCGCAGCAGCAGGATCGCCTCGGCCAGCACCAGTTCGGCCACCGAACGCGTGTTGGAAAAGGGCGCATTGAACACCGCGATGCCGCGTTCACGGGCCGCATTGAGATCAACCTGGTTGGTGCCTATGCAAAAGCAGCCGACGGCGGCTAGCTTGCCGGCCCGGGCAAAGACCTCGGCCGTGAGCTGGGTGCGCGAGCGTATGCCGACAAAATGCACGTCGGCGATCTTGGCCTTGAGCTCGTCGTCGGGCAGGGCGCCGGACAGGCTTTCGATGTTGGAATAACCCGCGGCCTTGAGAACCTCCACGGCGGAGGGGTGTATGCCCTCCAGCAGCAGGAACTTGATTTTGTGCTTGTCGACCGAGGTTTTAGTCATGGAGGCGGGCAGGGCGGTGAGTGAATGGCAGGCCAGTATGAAGCATGGCAAATACCCATGCTGCTCCACGGTTTGGCCGAACCGGCTAGCGCCTTGCGCTCAGGCCCGTTCGCAAACCACAGCATCACCCACCCGCAGCAGGCCGCCCTGCAGCACGCGCGCCGTCAGCCCGCCATGGCCGCGCATCATGTTGTAGCCGCCGGCGCCCAGCACTTCGTCCATGCGCGAGCAGGGCTCGCAGGGGCCGGTGATTTCCAGCACCACGGGGCCTAAACGCAGCACCATGGGCTGGTCCTTGAACAGCGATTTGGCGGCCAGCAGGTTCAGGCCCGACACCACAAGGTTGCGGCGAAGGTCCGCGGCGTTCACGGCTTCCAGCCGCGCGAGGGAGGCCAGCACAGGCAGGTGCTCCGCCTGCATCAGCGTGACCTGGCGTTTGCCGCCTGGCGCGCCGCTGGCGCTGCGGTCGCCCTCAAGTCCGTGCCCCGCGAGCGCCGTGGCGCTCTCTACGGCCAGCACCGGAACGCGCCGGGCGGGCCTCAAAAATATCTGTTCAAGCCGGCCCGCATGGGGAAACTCGCGCGTCAGCGCGCGCAGGTCGCCCGGCCCCGCTTTCACTCGAGCACCCGGCCCGTGGGTGGGTAGTCGCGCGACAGTACCTGCTCATCCGTCAGGTCCTGGCCTTGCCAGATCGTGACTTCCGAGGCGCCCGCGCCCAGTGCCATTTCATGGAAGGCGCGTATCTCCACCTGCGTAAAGCCGCCGGCCGGATCGCCCTGGAGATGGAATACCACGCGGGGCGCCGCAGCCAGGGCTCGGCTTTTGGGCAGCTTTTTCACAAAGGCCTTGAGCACCTGCTGGCCCAGTGTGAAGTCGGACATCAGCGAGCGCGGGTGGCTGAAAGGGTTGCTCACCAGCGCCGACTTGCTGGATTTGTAAAGGGCCGCTTCGTCGCCCACGCCCAGCACCTTGGGCTTGGGCCCGCGCGAGATGGCGATTTCGGGCACTTCGGAGACAAAGGCGCCGGTTTTGGCGTTGCGCACCGTGAGGCGCACAGGCGACAGGCGTATGTACAAAGGGGGTTTGAAGAGGTTGAACATGGCGTGAAAAATTCCGGTGAACCTCGGCCTTACGAAAACACGGCCTTGAGCGCCGCCAGCAGCCTGGCGCCCGCCACTTTGACCCGCGTCTTGAGGCGCCGCGCCATGCGCCAGGGCCAGGAGGCGCGGGCTTGCGCGATGATTTTGTCTTTCCAGGCTTTCCAGGGCGTATACAGCCGCGCAAACCAGGCCATGCGCATCAGCGCGGGCTGCGTCAGCTGGAAAAGGCGGGCCGCCATCGCCGTTCCCGCCAGCTTTGCAGCAAGAATCAAGCCCAGGCCCAGGGTGATATGGCCCTGGCCGAAGAGGTAAAGCGCCAGCAGCTTGATGGGAATCAGCGCGAGCACCGGCACGCCGAAGGCCAGCAGCGCGGCCCAGGGCGGCAGGCCCGTGATAAAGCGTTCCAGCCGCGCCCACCAGGGCAGCCGGCCAAGCGCCGCGAAGGCGGCCGCCAGGGGCTCCCAGCCCCATTCCTCGAACAGCAGGAACAGGGCCACGGGGGCCAGCAGCAAGCCACGCAATATTTTTTTGAGCCTGTTCACGTGGCTTTCACTTCAAAGCGCCGCGGGGTAGGCGCGGCTCCAGCCCAGCATCAGCGCACCGGCCGCCACGGCCCAGGCCAGGGTGGCGGCGGCGAGGGTCACCGTCAGCGTGGTGCGCACGCTGAGCCAGTAAACCGCCAGCAGGTAGGCCGCGTAAGGGATCAGCGACCACAGGCCGAACAGCGCGGTGGCGCGCAGGTCGGCGGTGTTGCGTTCACTGCCCACGATGTAGTGCGCGATGAGCGCAAAAGTTGGAAACAAGGGCACCAGGCCGGCAATGACAAAGCTGCGCGAGCGGGACAGCAGGGCGATCAGCAGCACGGCCAGCGCGCCCAGCAGGCATTTGAGAAACAGGGAAATCATGGGAGAAGACGGGGCGCGGGGCGGGAAGAAGGCATGCGCCACAGTTTAGCGAGCGGCCCGGAAGCCGGAAACCTAGGCCTGCTTGCGCATCGAAAAAACCTGCCCATTCGACAGGCCGGGCACGACGGCAAAACCCAGTCGCTCATAGATGGCCAGCGCCGGGTCGTTGTCGCGGTACACGCGCAAGGTGAAAGCGCCGGCGCCCGTGCTGTGCGCGGCCTCGGCCATCAGCAGTTCGCACAGCGTGGTACCCAGGCCCTGCCCGCGCGCTTCGGGGGCCAGGATGATGCGCGCCAGGTGGGCGACGCCGGGCTCACGCATCCAGAATTGGCCGAAGCCCAGGGCCGGGGCGAATCCGTGGCTCATCACAAAGCTGTTGGCGCCGGGCTCGGCCAGCAACTGCGGCAGGCGCGCCGGCGTGAACGGGAACTTGAGGCGGGGCCCGGCCCAGCGAAGGCAGGTGTCGGCATCCTTGATCCAGCCGCCCAGCGCCAGGTAGTCCGCGGCTTCAGGTGGGCGCAGGGCGGGAGGCGGTGAAACGGGGGAGGGCGTCGGCCGGGGATCCATGCAGCGATTGTGCTGCAAGCCGTGAATGGGCTCTCAGGCCGCGCACTGCAAGCTCACGGCCTGCAGCGTCCGGCCGGTTTTCAGGTCGAACACCACCAGGTTGATCTGGCGTTCATGGCCGGGCGTTGCCGCGATGCTGCGGAAAGCGAGCTTTTGCGGCGAAGCGCCCTCGCTTTTGTAGTCGCCCGCCGGGGTGTACTGGCGCACGACAAAATCGTGCTTGAGGAACTCGCCGGCGTTTTCGCCGGCCTGCACCTTCGAGTTGTGGCCGTGTTCGGTCACCGTCCAGTAGGCGGACCAGGAGGGTGCCAGCTGCAGCGCCGCCACCGGCGTCACGACGGCTTCGTACTGGTCCGGCCCAAGTTGCGTCAGCACGATGCCGGCGCGCGCCGGCTCCTTGCCGCCGGGCGGCCTGGGCCCCCAGGCGGGCAGGTCCTTGCCGTTGAGCACCGCCTGCGGGGTGTACACGCTGCGCAGCTTGTTGCGCTCGGCGACCTCGTGCTGGCGCCTGGTGTAGGCCGGCGCGGCAAAACGGTCTACCCAGCCGATGTAGTCCCAGTAACCGACATGGAAGGCCTGCACCACCATGCCCGAACCCTTGAGCGAGGACAGCCATTTGTCGGCGGGCGGGCAGGAACTGCAGCCTTCAGAGGTGTAGAGCTCCATGACGGGGGTGACCGCCGGCCCCGATGCGGCGGTGCAGGCGTTTTGGGCGGCCATCGCATGGCAGGCCACCGACAGAAGGGCGGCTGCGGTGACGATCTTGATCCGGGGTGGGGAAGGGGGCGTGGAAGGCTTTGGCATCAGCGGCTCCAATGGCGTTGAAAAACAGGCGCCATCCCCGCAAGGAGTGCGCCTGTGCATAGCCGTTGGTCGCGGGACGCCGGACTTTCTTACACCAGGGGCATGGTCAGGTGGTCTTTTTGCAGGCTGCTGATGCCGTTGCGCCGCTCCAGGCGGTCTTCCAGCTGGCCCATGTAAGCGGCCATGCTGTTGTCGGACTGCTCCAGGCGCGCCAGCAAGGCTTGCTGCTGCTGGGCGAAGCGTTCGGCCAGCACGGTGGCGGCGGCGGCTTCGCGGTGCTGGGCGGCCAGCGCCTGCACTTCAAGGTAGCTGCGCAGTTCGGTGAAGCGCGAGGCTTCGGCCTTGTCGGCGAGTTCGCGCTGGGTGTTGAGCTCGCGCGCGTACTTGCGGGTTTCGATGAGGTTGGTGCTTTGCATGTACAGCGTCGTGGCCAGGAAAATCACGGTGGCGATCACCAGCAGCAACAACATGACCAGGCCCAGCGGCACCTGGATGGTGGTAAAGCCCAGGCTCAGCATGCTGGTGCGCGTGAACTCATCCATGTTGAGCGCCGCAAAGCCGGCCAGCAGAAGAATGGCAACCACCAGAAAAATTGTGCGAGTACGCATATCCATCTCCCGAAAAATGTAAGAAATTGCTTTTCAGCTTATGCCAATTATGGGAAGCAAACCCTCGTTTTTCCTGTGGGACAATGCCGACCCTTGGCGTCAGTTTGTGGGGTTCGCCATGTGACCCCAAGGCCTGCGACACTGAGCCCTGTTTCTTTCGTTTCAGCTTCCAAGCCATTTCTCCAGCCCCTCATAGCACCTTTTTCCGATATGCAAAAAATCATCCGCCAGATCGCGGCAGAAATCAAAGTCCAGGAACACCAGATCAAGACGGCGGTGGAGCTGCTCGACGGCGGCGCCACGGTTCCCTTTATCGCGCGCTACCGCAAGGAGGCCACCGGCGGGCTTGACGACATCCAGCTGCGTGAACTCGAACACCGGCTCGGTTACCTGCGCGAGCTGGAGGAGCGCCGCGAAGCCGTGATCAAAAGCATCGAGGAGCAGGGCAAGCTCACGCCCGAGCTGCGCGCGGCCCTTGAGTTCGCCGCCACCAAGCAGGACCTGGAAGACCTTTACCTGCCCTTCAAGCCGCGACGCCGCACCAAGGGCCAGATCGCGCGCGAAGCCGGCATCGAACCGCTGGCCGACAAGCTGTTCGCCGACCCTTCGCTGGTGCCGGCCGACGAGGCTGCGGCCTTTGTGAAGGCCGATAAGAACGAAAGCGGCGACGACTTCACCACCGTGCAGGCGGTGCTGGACGGCGTGCGCGACATCCTCAGCGAGCGCTGGGCCGAAGATGCGGGCCTGGTGCAGTCACTGCGCAACTGGCTGTGGAGCGAAGGGCTGTTCTCCTCCAAGCTGGTCACCGGCAAGGACGAGAACCACGCCGACAACAGCAAGTTCCGCGACTACTTCGATTACGACGAGCCGATAGGCCGCGTGCCTTCGCACCGCGCGCTGGCCGTGTTCCGCGGCCGCGGGCTGGAGATCCTGGACGCCAAGCTGGTGCTGCCCGAGCAGGCCGAGCCCGGCAAACCGAGCATCGCGGAAGGCAAGATCGCGCTGCACCTGGGCTGGAGCCACAAGGCGCGCCCGGCCGATGACCTGATCCGCAAGGCCGTGGCCTGGACCTGGCGCGTCAAGCTCAGCCTGTCGCTGGAGCGCGACCTCTTCACCCGCCTGCGCGAAGAGGCCGAAAAAGTCGCCATCAAGGTGTTTGCCGACAACCTGCGCGACCTGCTGCTGGCGGCGCCCGCCGGCCCGCGCGTGGTGATGGGCCTGGACCCGGGCATTCGCACCGGCGTCAAGGTGGCGGTGGTCGACGCCACCGGCAAGCTGGTGGAGACCTCCACCGTCTTTCCGCACGAGCCGCGCAAGGACTGGGACGGCTCGCTGCACACGCTGGCCAGGCTCTGCGAAAAACACGGCGTCAACCTGATCGCCATCGGCAACGGCACGGCCAGCCGCGAAACCGACAAACTCGCCGCCGACCTGATCAAGGGCATGGCCAAGGTGGAGCAGGTCATCGAAAAAGTCGTGGTCAGCGAAGCCGGCGCCTCGGTCTACTCGGCCAGCGAGTTCGCCTCGCAGGAAATGCCCGACGTGGACGTGAGCCTGCGCGGCGCGGCCAGCATCGCGCGCCGCCTGCAGGACCCGCTCGCCGAACTCGTGAAGATCGACCCCAAATCGATTGGCGTGGGCCAGTACCAGCACGACGTGAACCAGAGCGACCTGGCGCGCAGCCTGGACACCGTGGTCGAGGATTGCGTGAACAGCGTGGGTGTGGACCTCAACACCGCCAGCGTGCCGCTGCTGGCCCGCGTCTCGGGCCTGTCGCAAACCGTCGCCAAGTCGGTGGTGCGCTGGCGTGATGCCAACGGCGCGTTTGCATCCCGCGCCGATTTGCTCAAGGTGACCGGGCTGGGCGCCAAGACTTTTGAACAAAGCGCGGGCTTTCTGCGCCTGCGTAGCAGCAGCAATCCGCTGGACATGACCGGCGTGCACCCCGAAACCTACCCGGTGGTCGAAAAAATCATGGCCCACACCGGCAAGCCGGTGGCCGAGCTCATGGGCCGCGCGGAGATGCTCAAGACCCTGAAGCCCGAGCTCTTCGCCAATGAGCAGTTCGGCGTGATCACCGTCAAGGACATCATCACCGAGCTCGAAAAACCCGGCCGCGACCCGCGCCCCGACTTCAAGGTGGCGCGCTTCAACGACGGCGTGGAAGACATCAAGGACCTGAAGGAAGGCATGACGCTGGAAGGCACGGTCAGCAACGTCGCGGCCTTCGGCGCCTTTGTCGACATCGGCGTGCACCAGGACGGCCTGGTCCATGTGAGCCAGCTGGCCAACAAGTTCGTGACCGACGCGCGCGAAGTCGTCAAGACCGGCGACATCGTGAAAGTGCGTGTGACCGAGGTCGACGTGGCGCGCAAGCGCATAGGCCTGACCATGAAGCTGGACGCCGCGCCGGCACGCCGGGACGGCCCGCGCGACAACCGTTTTGAAAGCGCGCGCCCGCCCGGCGGGCAGAACCGCGGCGGCGGCAACTACGGCGGCGGGCGCGGCGGTACGCAGCAGCCCGCGGGCGCTACGGCCATGGAGTCGGCCTTCAGCAAGCTGGCGGCCCTCAAGAAGTAGGGGAGGGCGCGTCCCGCAAAGGACAGCCTCGCCCCCGGCCCGATGGTTCAATACGCCCGCAGCCCAATCTACCTTTCATGAAAGCCCTCCGCATCTACGCCGGCCCCAAGGCGCGCCGGCACATCGAACAGAACGGCCTGCAGCCTGCGGACATCGGCGTTGTGCCGGGTGCGGCCGGCGGGCCCAAGGGCCTGGTCCTGGGTGCGCTGGACCGTTTTATCTTCGGCGACTGGCTCGCAAAAACCGGCCACCCCGTGCATCTGGTCGGCTCGTCGATAGGCGCCTGGCGCATGGCCACGGCCTGCCTGAACGACCCGGCCGCGGGATTCTCGCGGCTGGAGGACGACTACATCCACCAGCATTACGAGCTGCAGCCCGGCCAGAAACGCCCGACCGCCGAATTCGTCAGCGAGCAGTTCGGGCAAAGCCTGAAAGAGTTTTACGGCGGCCGCGTGCACGAGGTGCTGCAACACCCGCGTTACAGGCTGCACATCGTGACCTCGCGCGGGCGCCACATGCTGGGCCGCGAGCACAAGCTGGCCACGCCGGTGGGCTACCTGGGCGCCTTCCTTACCAACAGCCTGCACCGCAAGGCCATGGGCGCCTGGCTGGAGCGCGTGGTGTTTTCCACGCCCGGCGCGAAGCTGCCGTTTTCCACCAGCGACTACCGCACGCGCCAGGTCGACCTCAGCGAAACCAACTTCAAGCTCGCGCTGCAAGCCAGCTGCTCGATTCCCTTTGTGCTGCGCTCAGTGCACAACGTGCCCGGCGGGCCGCCCGGCGCCTACTGGGACGGCGGCATCACCGACTACCACCTGCACCTGAATTACGCGAGCGACCGGAGCGGCGACGGCACGGAGGCGAAGGGCGGCGCGGGCCTGGTGCTCTACCCGCACTTCCAGAAATCCGTGGTGCCCGGCTGGCTGGACAAAGGCCTCAAGTGGCGCCACAAGTCCACCCCTTTCCTCGACAACATGGTGCTGCTGGCGCCCGACCCGGAGTGGATCAGGCACAAGCTGCCCAACGGCAAGCTGCCCGACCGCACGGACTTCGTGCGCTATGGGCCGGACCTGCAGGGCCGGATAAAGGCCTGGAGCGCGGCGACCGCGGCCAGCGCGCAGCTGGCTGAGGAATGGCAGGAATGGCTGGCGCGGCCCGACCTGGAGCGGGTGGGCGCGCTTTGATGGCTTAGAACATGTGCGCGATACCCGCGTACACCGATTTCGGGCTCTGGCCGACGGCCGAGAGCGCCAGGCCCGGCGAGCTTCCGCCGCCGCCGCTGATGGTGTAGCCGGCATTGGCCTGGTTGCTGATTTTGGTCGCGCCGGCGTAGAGCGTGGTGCGCTTGGACAGCGCGTAGTCGTAGCGCACGCCGAAGGCCTTGGAATCCGCGTTGGCCGTGGTCTTGTTCTTGAGCTGGCCGTAGGTGGCGATCAGCTTGCCGGGGCCCAGGGGCGCCGACGCGCCGACCTGGTAGGCATCCAGCGCCGGCGCTCCCACGACGTCGCCGCGGCGGCGCACAAAGATGGCCGAAGGCTTGATCACCCCGAAATCGTAGGAAATCGCAAAGTCGGTGTACTTGTCGGTGTTGCCGATCAGGTAAACGGTTTTTTCCGTGAGGTAGCTGATTTGCGCGGCCAGCGTGCTGCTGCTGTAGCCGGCCGCAATGTTGAGCGTGTTGCCGGTGGATTTGGGCTGGCCCACGCCGGTCGACTCACCCAGCGCATAAAACACCTGGCCCTTGAAGCCGCTCCAGGTCGGCGTGGTGTACTGGATGGAGTTGTCGCGGCGCGTGGTGGCGTCGGCGGGCGAGCCGCCGTTGATGCCCACGCCGGGGCCGGCGTAATAGTTCAAGGCCCCCGACATGGTGAAACCGGTCGGGTCAAACGCCGCCATGGTGCCGAAGTGCGGGGTGTATTGGCGGCCCAGGTTGATGGCGCCGAAGTCGCCGCTGAGGCCCACAAACGCCATGCGCTGGAACATGTAGGAGGCGCCCGTCGGCACGGTGCTGGTCGGGCTGAAGGCCGTCCCCGTGCTGGCACCCGTGTCCAGCAAAACACCCGCTTCCAGCACGAAATTCGCCTTCAGGCCGCCGCCCAGGTCTTCCGTCCCGCGAAAACCGAAACGCGAACCCATGGCGCCGCCGCTGGAGATGCGCGTCACCGTGCCGTTGCCCGCGGACGCCAACTCCAGAAACGAGTCAAGCACGCCGTAAATCGTGACGGAACTCTGGGCCTGAACCGCGCAGCTGGCGGCCGAAAGCACGGAGAGTGCAAACAATTGGGTTTTCATGAGGTCTCCTGGGTGTTATTGATCTGGCGTGCTCAACGACCCGGCATTCCCCCCTTGGGCGATGCACCCGCGACCCGCCGCCGGGCGGTTGCACGGAAATCGTCAATCACGGACCAGAGCGTAACGGGAATTTGGTTATAAATAATAAGTAAATAGACTCTTGCCAAGTTGCCCGTTTATGGTTATGAAAAGTAACCATATTTGGTATTTAGAACCCTGCCGCCCCTGATCAGCGACGCGCCCCGGCGGCAAGCGGGGAATGGGGTGCGCCGGTGCGCGGGGTTGATTCAACCCTGCGTCAGCGGCAGCCTCCTGAGGCGAGGCCGCCAGCATTTTTTCGTATTTCCCGTTGGCGATGCGCGGGTTCGTCTTGTGGCAATGGTGTGCCAGTGCTCCGGTGATGATTTGCCCGAACTGCTCGCGCCAAGTCGACCTCAGCGAAGACAGCTTCAAGCCCGCGCCGCAGGCCGGGTACTCGATCCCGTTTGTGCGGCGCTCGGTGCACAACGTGCCCGGCGGGCCGCCTGGCGCGGGGCCCCGGCAAGTAGCCCTAAGCATGCTGGCGCCGAAATATGAACAATGCGGCATCCCGGATTGGGTGTGAGCCTTGTTGTTTAACAGCGACCTTGTAATTTTTTCCTGAACACAAGCGGTGACAAGGGGCACGCCTCTTATTAGACTGCGTGCACATTGGTTTGGCCGAAGCGCAACCAAAACAAGAAGAAATCAAAGAGGGAATCCATGAACTTGTTTCAATGGCTCGCACCGAGGTTGGTGCGAGCGAATCGAGCGCGGCTGTGCAAGGGGTTGGTCGCATCCCTGGGAATGCCCTGGCCTTCTTCCTGCTCAGTAGCTGCGGTATGCGGTCACCTGGAGGCGGCGTTGACAACGGCCGGCAAGGCAACCTGAGCGGAAAGTTGATAATCCCGGTCGTACTAAAAACCCCAATCCAATTGACTTCATTCCTGCGCGTAGCTAAATCAATTATCAATTCTGGCAATGTAAACGCGCCCGGTTTATCCCAATCAACTTCACGCACGAGGTCATTGGTCTACCGGCCAGACATTGATGGGCTTCGAGCCTTCGCCATACTTTCAGTTCTGGTATTTCACGCTTTCCCCCATTTTCTTCCTGGCGGATTTATTGGCGTCGATATCTTCTTCTGTTGAATTCCGTCGAAATCTGATCCACTTAACGCAGTAATTTCCATCCAAATCTGACCCACGTAGGCACTACCCTGCTTGTTTTAAAAGCAGGGGAAATTAGGAGTGATAGACGTGGCGACATTGAATGTCATCAGACGCTGG
>NZ_CALRNF020000012.1:0-112572 GCF_943369415.1 Polaromonas sp. YR568 | reverse complement strand
GGCCGGGGTCGCCCGGCATGCGACTCACTTTTTTTGCTTCGCCAAAAAAAGTAAGCAAAAAAAGGCGACCCTGGTTGCTGCGTCCCCTGCGCTTCGCTCCGGGGCAACCTGCGGTGCTCGGTCCAGCCGGGGTCAAAAACAACTCGCCTGCGGCTCAAACAAGTTTTTGCCCTGATCCGTCTGGCCCTCCGCTCCTCGGCGCATCCACAAGGGGTGGGGACAGGAATACCGAACAGCCAACAGCCGAATGCAGAACCCGAATACAGAAAACCACAAGGACTCGCCATGGCGAGTCCTTGTTTGTATTTGTCTTCTTGGTATTTCGGTATTCGGTTCCCGATCCCGATTGCCCCTTGTGGATGCGCCGAGGAGCGCAGAGACAAGCGGATCAGGGCTGGCGTTGTCTGAGCGAAGCGAGTTTAGCCAGACCCCGCTTGGCTCGAGCACCGCAGGTTGCCCCGGAGCGAAGCGCAGGGGACGCAGCAACCAGGGTCGCCTTTTTTTGCTTACGTTCTTTTGGCGAAGCAAAAGAAAGTAAGTCGCCCGCCGGGGCGAGACCCGGCCAGCCGCCCTCAGCAAAGAGCGCAAAGCCGGAGCAAGACCGGCACCTACTGTGGTGGTGGCAGCACCCCATCCAGACTGCTCGCGTGCTGCTGGCAAAACAGCACCAGTTTCTCCACATCCTCTGATTTGTCGAACACCTCATCCGCCCCCAACTCGCGGCAGCGATGCAGGATGTTCTCCTGGCTATGGCTGGTCAGCACCACCACTTTCTGGCCGGGCTTGCGCTGCTGGCAGTCCTTGAGCACGCCGAAGCCCGAGCCTTCTGCGAGGAACAGGTCGACGATGGCCAGGTCCCAGTCTTCATGGTCGTGCAGCCACAGGCGCGCGCCGGTTTCGGAATCGGCATGGCCGACAAAGCGCAGCGGGGCGATTTCTTCCATGGCCTCGACCAGGGTTTTGCGTATGTCAGGCTTGTCTTCGACAAGAAACGCGTTGATGACCATGAAACTCCCCGAAGTGAATCAGCGACCTTAGCCCGCGTCCGCGGGCCGGCCTGTCGTCGGGCGTCATCGGGGTGCGTAGGCTCAATCCCACTTTAGGGCAGGGGCCGCGCCAAAGCCGTAACTTCGGGTAAGCCGGGTTAAAAAGCGCTAACAGGGTGGCAACCGGCCGCCAGCCGGTTGCCTGGCGGCGCTCAGTGGTGGTGGCCGTGCTCGCCGTGAACGTGGCGATGGGAGATTTCCTCTTCCGACGCAGCGCGCACGTCGGTGACCTTCAGGGTAAAGCGCAGGGCCTTGCCGGCCAGCGGGTGGTTGCCGTCCAGCAGGACGGTGTCGCCCTTGATCTTCACGACGTTGAAGACGTGCTGGCGGCCGTCCGCGCCGCGGCCTTCAAGCTGGCCGCCGACCTTGACCCCGGGCGGGAACTGCGTGCGCGGGATGGTTTGCACCAGGCTTTCGTCGCGCATGCCGAAGGCGTCCTGCGGCTCCAGCGCCAGCACGGTCTGGAAGCCCGGCTCCTGGCCGTCCAGCGCCTCTTCGATCTTGGGCAGGGTGTTGCCGTAGCCGCCGTGCAGGTAGACCATGGGCGCGCTGCTTTGTTCGACCAGCTTGCCCTGGGCGTCCGCCACCTTGTAGCTGAGGGTGACGGCGGTGTCTTTTCCGATTTTCATGGTGTTTTTCCGGGTGGTCCGGGATGCGTAAAAGCGCTGATTTTCGCCCAGCCGGGCAAAGCCGTCCGCAAGCGGGCCCGGCAAGCCGCATTGGCCCCGCGCCGCGTGGGGGGATTTGGCCCGTCACGCGGGCGCTGGCCGGCGGCATCCGTAGAATCATGCAACATGATAAGTTACATGAAATCAAAAGGCCGGCTTTCAGCCGTTTTGCACGCCCTGCTGCACATGGCCCACCGCCGGGGGCCGATGACATCGGACGAGCTGGCGGCCTGCCTGCGCACCCACCCGGTGGTGGTGCGGCGCACCATGGCGGGCCTGCGCGAGGCAGGCTTTGTGGTGTCGGAGCGTGGCCACGGCGGCGGCTGGGTGCTGGCGCGGGACCTGGCGTCCGTCACGCTGCTGGATGTGCAGATGGCCGTGGGCGCCGAAGAAGCGCCTGCCGGCGACGGCAGCCCGCACGCAGACGGCTGCGTCATCGAGCAGTCGGTGCAGCGCGCCCTGGCCGGCAGCCTGCGCGAAGCTGAGGCGCTGCTGGCCAAACGCCTGGGTGAGGTCACGCTGGCCGATTTGTCTGCCGACTTCAACGGCGCCATGGCCGCGCACGCTGCACACCATCCCAACGCCCTGCCTCCGGAGGCTTCTCATGCTGCATGACGCGATCATTGTGGGCGGCAGCTTTGCCGGCTTGTCGGCCGCGCTGCAACTGGCGCGCGCCAGGCGGAAGGTGCTGGTGATCGACGCGGGCCTGCCGCGCAACCGCTTTGCGTCGGAGTCCCACGGCGTGCTCGGGCATGACGGCAAGCCGGGCTCACAACTGCTGGCCGAGGCGCGGCAGCAGTTGCTGGCTTACCCCACGGCCAAAGTTTTCAGTGGCCGCGTGAGCCGTGTTCAAACGGGTGAGGCGGGCTTTGTCGTGGAGGCCGAAGAGGGCCTGCGCTGGTTCACAGGCCGCCGCCTGCTGCTTGCCACCGGCGTGTCGGACGTATTGCCCGGCATACCCGGCCTGAAGGCGCGCTGGGGCAAGACGGTGGTGCATTGCCCGTATTGCCACGGCTATGAAATCGGTGGCGGCGCCGTCGGCGTGCTGGGCACCGGCCCCATGTCGGTTCACCAGGCGCAGATGTTTGCCGACTGGGGCGATGTGACGCTGTTTACGCAAGGTGTGGTCGAGGTGTCGCCTGAAGAGCATGGGCTGCTGGCTGCGCGCAAGGTCAGGGTCGAGCCAACTCCCGTTGCCGAGCTGGAGGGCGCGGCGCCCGCGCTGGACGGTGTACTGCTGCAGGACGGCCGGCGTGTGGCGATCAAGGCCTTGCTGGTGGGCACGCAGGTGCGCATGGCCAGCCCGCTGGCTGAAGCGCTGGGCTGCGCGTTTGACGACTCGCCCTTTGGCCCTATCGTGCGCATCGATGCCTGGGGCACGACCAGCGTGGCCGGCGTGTATGCGGCCGGCGACATGGCACGCGTGCCGCACAGCATCACCTTCGCCACGGCCAGTGGCGTGGCCGCCGGCGTCAGGCTGCATTCCTCGTTGATCACGGAAGACGCGCAAAGCGGAGAAGCTGCCGCGGCGTAAACAGAAGGGCCGCCGGCTGGTTAAAGTGGTTGAAAGAGGCCGGAAAGCCCTCAATTGCCTCTTTCAACTTGTCCATTTTTTGCAGACGCCAGCCCATGAAACCGCCCGAGACTGAAACCATTGAGCTACTGCCCGTCAACGGTTCGCCCCGCCAGCTGTTTGTGCTGCTGCACGACGCGGGCGGTGCGGCCACCGACATGCTGGAGCTGGGCAACCTGCTGGGCGGGGCCTTCCCCGAAGCCGCCGTGCTGATTCCCGAGGGCCTGAGCGGCCCGCATGCCGACGCGGCGGGCGCCGCCGCGGCCGGGCTGGACGATGCGGCGGCCCTGGCCGCGCGCGTGGGGGCGCTCGCTGCCTTTGTGCGCGCGCAGCAGCAGCGTTTCGAGATCCTGCAGTCGGACACCGCGCTGGCCGGCTTCGGCGCGGGCGCCAGCCTGGCGCTGGCCTTCAGCGATGCGCATGACGGCCTGGCGGGCCGGTTGCTGTCCTTTGGCGGCGGCTACCAGGTGTGGCCGGCCCGCGCGCCCACGCTGACCACCCTGCACCTGCTGCACGGGCAAAACGACGAGGTGGTTCCGCTGGCGCGCACGCGCAGTGATTTTGACCACCTGATGGAGTTGGGCGCCGACGCGACGCTGGACGTGGCCCGTTCACTGGGCCATGAGCTGCATCCGGCGCTGATGGACCAGGCCGTGACCCGGCTGCAGACCTGTGTCCCGCTGCGGGCCTGGAAAGCTGTCTAGCGGCGCTCACCCCGTCCAGGCTCACTGCGTGTAGCCTGTTCCCCCCTCAAGGGGGCGGCGCCTGCGGGCTGGCAAAGCCAGTCCCGCGGCCCCCGCTGATAGTGCCCAAAGAATTCTTCAACCCAGCACGAGCCGCGGAACCGGCTTTGCCGGCCCGCAGGCGCAGCGGCCCCCTCGGGGGGCAGGAAGCTACACGCAGTGAGCGACCGTGGGGGCTTTTATCCGCAAGCCTGGAGTGGTTTGCCCGCTAACTGGAGCTTGAGTGCGTCGAGTTTTGCCTTGATCGCCGCATCGGCCGCCGGCAGCTTGAGCAGCTGGCCGCGCGTCTCGGGCCGCTCCTGCACCACCTTGGCGGTGCGCACGCCGCGCGTGGCGGCTTTGGCCAGTTCGCGTTCGGCCTCGGCCTGCGAGCCGTAGTGGCCCAGCGACAGGCCGGGCGCCAGCGCGGGATTGGCCAGGGCCTCAAAGGACACGCCCAGGCTACGCAGTTCCGCGCGCTTTTTGGCGAGGGCGTCTTCGCTGGTGTATTTGCCCATGTAGACGATCCAGCGGCCCGGCTCCACAGCGCTTTCCAGCGTCCAGCTGCCGACGGGCAGCGTGCTTTCCAGGCCGGTGCGCAGGGCGGTGCTTTGTTCGGGGGTGAAGAGGCCGGCCTGCAGGCATTCGGGGGCGGGTGGCGCCACGGCTGGGGGTGTGGCGGCGCTTTCCAGCTGGCGCGCGTCGGCGGCCGTCAGCAGCTGCATGGCCTGGGGGCGAATCTGTTGCGCGAGGCGCTGCGGCTCGGCTTGGGCGGCCGGGGCATAACCGTAGTCGGCCAGCAGGCCGTGCGTCCAGGCGAAGTAGCCGGCGTTGGCCAGCAGCAGTACCAGCGCCAGCAGCCTCAGCATGGGCGCGCGCCTTGCGCTGACGCCGCCGCCACGGGCCGCACGCTGACTTCGGAGCTGGTGATTTCTTTCATGCCAGCCGCAGTATGCACCAGCAGCGCGCCGTTTTCGCCCGCGCCGTGCGCCGTGCCGGTGGTGCCGTCGGACAGCTGCACCGCCTTGCCGGCCAGCACGTCGCGCGCCGCGAAACGCGCCTGGAAGGGCGCGAAGCCGAAGCGCTCAAACGCCTGCACCGCCTGCACCAGCGGCGGGATGATGCGCAGCAGCACGGCCGGCGCGTCGAGCCCGGGCAGCAGGTCCTGCAGGCTGCCGGGCGGAATGCCGGGCACGGCTGGTGCCGGCGCGGCGGGGTCCAGCGCCACCGCGCGGATGTTGATGCCTATGCCGATGACCACGTAGCGCACGCCTTCCCAGCTGGCGGTCTCGACCAGGATGCCGGCCAGCTTGCGCTCGCCCTGCGGGGTGGACAGCCAGAGGTCGTTGGGCCATTTGAGGCCTATGCGGGGTTTGCCGGTCTGGGAGGGCTGGGAAGACCTGAAGGGCTCCAGGCTTTCCGCCACGCTGATGCCGGTCACCAGCGACAGGCCCGACCAGTCGGCGGGCGCCAGCGGCAGGCCGAGCGAAAAGGTCAGGCTGTCGCCGCGCCGGCTCTGCCACTGGCGGCCGAGCCGGCCGCGCCCGGCCGTCTGCTGCTCGGCCACCAGCAGCAGGGGCTCGGGCCGGGGCTCCACCGTGGGGCTGCCTCGGAAGCGCCGCATCAGTTCGGTGTTGGTGGAGTCGATCTCGGGCAGGACCTCCACCGTAAAGCCCGGCAACAGGGGCGCCAAGGCTTCCCAGAGGGCCTCGGCGGGCCACCGGATGGGGGTGGATGGGGAATTGCTCATGAAAAGCTCAGGGCCTGTGGCCTGGCCGCCAACAGGGCGGGCCAAGGGGCAGGTGAAAGACCGCCTCAGTCCTTCTTTTTCTTCTTGGGCTTTTTGTCGGCTTTTTGAGCGGCCTTCTTTTCAGCCTTCTTTTTGTCAGCCTTGGCTTCGGCCTTTTTGTCGGCTTTCTTGCCGGCCTTCTTCTTGCCCCTGGATTTCTTGTCGTCGTCCTTGGGCGCCAGCAGCGTGCCGCGGCAGTTTTTCGCGCCGCACCAGCAGGGGTATTCGGCCAGCAGCTTCTTGGTGTAGGGCGCGTCGATGATCAGGCCGTAGTCGTAGAACAGCTCTTCGCCGGCCTTGATGTTGCGCAGTGCCTTGATAAAGACGCGGCCGCCCTCTTCATCGGCTTCGCAGTTGGGCTTGCAGCTGTGGTTGATCCAGCGGGAGGAGTTGCCGCCGTGCTTGGCGTCGATCACATGCTCTTCGTCGATGTGGAAGTAGAAGGTGTGGTTCGGGTCCTTGGGGTCGTGCGGGTGGCGGCGCAGCGCTTCTTTCCAGTTGATGATCTCGCCGATGTATTCGATCAGGGTCTCGCCTTCGGCCAGGTCCTGCACGGCGAAGACGCCCTTGCCGTGCACGCCGGAGCGCCGCGTCTGGATGCGCCGGCCGTCGGTGGCGGGCGCCGTTGCGGAGGGCTGGGAAGAATGCGGCGCGAGGGGCGCGGAAGCCTGGGTTTTTGACACGACGTATTTTTTTGGTATGGTTAATTCATGCATGTGCGCGTGCGTGCGCATGCGTGCGCACCCGCGCGCGTACATGCGCGAGAAGCCGCTATTGTAGTGACGCATCGCGATGCACCCCCTGGAGACCCCTTTATGTTCAAGCGCCGAGACCTGATACAGACCGCCGCGGCCCTCGTCGCCGGGCTGGGCCTGCCGGCGTGGGCCAAGGGCGGCGAAAGCCCCTTGCCCAAGCTCGGCAGCACCCTGGTGTTGCCGCCTGTGGCGCTGCTGGACGGCAGCGCCTGGAAGCCGTCCGATATGGCCGGAAAGACGCTTGTGGTGTACTGGTGGGCCAGCTGGTGCCCTTTTTGCGCCGTACAGTCGCCCCATATAGAAGCCTTGTGGCGGGCCCGGAAAGCCCAGGGGCTGGAGGTGCTGGCGCTGTCCATCGACAAGCAGCCGGCCGCGGCAGCCGCCTATATGAAGACGAAGAATTACAGTTTCCCCGCCGGGATGCTGACGCCGGAGGTGGCCAAACGCCTGCCCAAGCCCGTGGGACTGCCGGTGGTGGTGGTGCTCAAGGTGTCGGCGGACGGCCGTGACGGCCAGGTTGTATTTGCGGAAAGCGGGGAAATGTTCCCCGAAGATGTTGAAGGTTTGAAGAAGTACTTATGAAAACCCTGGTGATTGCAGAAAAACCCTCGGTCGCACAAGACATTGTGCGAGCGATCACGCCCACGGCGGGCAAATTTGAAAAGCACGACGAGTACTTCGAGAGCGACGAGTGGCTGGTCACCTCGGCCGTGGGCCACCTGGTCGAGATCCAGGCGCCCGAGGAATTTGACGTCAAGCGCGGCAAATGGAGTTTTGCCAACCTGCCGGTCATTCCGCCCTACTTCGACCTCAAGCCGATGGACAAGACCAAGACGCGGCTCAATGCCATCGTCAAGCTGACCAAACGCAAGGACGTAAGCGCCCTCGTCAACGCCTGTGACGCGGGCCGCGAAGGCGAGCTGATCTTCCGGCTGATCCAGCAGTACGCGGGCAGCAAGCTGCCGGTCAAGCGCCTGTGGCTGCAGTCCATGACGCCGGCCGCGATCCGCGAGGGCTTTGACAGCCTGCGCAGCGAAAAGCAGATGCAGGGCCTGGCCGACGCGGCGCGTTCGCGCTCGGAAGCCGACTGGATGGTCGGCATCAACGGCACCCGGGCCATGACGGCCTTCAACTCGCGCGACGGCGGTTTCTTTTTGACCACCGTGGGCCGCGTGCAGACGCCGACGCTGTCGGTGGTGGTCGAGCGCGAGGAAAAAATCCGCAAGTTCGTGAGCCGCGACTACTGGGAAATCCACGCGAGCTTCCTGGCCGAGGCTGGTGAATACCCGGCCAAGTGGTTCGACCCGAAATGGAAAAAAGCCGCGGCCAATGCCGCGAACGGCGAAGGCGCCGAGCCCGACCCCGAGCTGAGGGCCGACCGCGTCTGGTCCGAGCGCGAGGCGCTGGCGATCGCCGAGGCCGTGCGCGGCAAGGCCGCCACGGTGACGGAAGAAAGCAAGCCCACCACGCAGGCGGCCGGCCTGTTGTTCGACTTGACCTCCTTGCAGCGCGAAGCCAACGGCAAGTTCGGCTTCTCGGCCAAGACCACGCTGTCCATCGCGCAAAGCCTGTATGAACGCCACAAGGCGCTGACCTACCCGCGTACCGATTCACGCGCCTTGCCCGAAGACTATGTGCCGGTGGTCAAGCAGACCTTTGAAATGCTGGCCGCCAGCGGCATGAAACACCTGGCGCCGCACGCGGCCACGGCGATCAAGGGCAACTACATCAAGCCCAGCAAGCGCATCTTCGACAACGCCAAGGTGAGCGACCACTTTGCCATCATCCCCACGCTGCAGGCGCCCAGCGGCCTGAGCGAAGCCGAACAGAAACTCTACGACCTGGTGGTGCGCCGCTTCATGGCGGTGTTCTTCCCGAGCGCCGAATACCTGGTCACGACCCGTATTTCGCAGGCCGTCGGCCATAGTTTCAAGACCGAGGGCAAGGTGCTGGTCAAGCCGGGCTGGCTCGCGATCTACGGCAAGGAAGCCGCCGACGAAGTGGCCGACGCCAAGGACGGCGACAAGGGCCAGAGCCTGGTGCCGGTCAAGCCCGGCGAGATGGTGCGCGCCGAAACGGTCGAGGCCAAGGGCCTGAAGACCCGCCCGCCCGCCCGTTACTCGGAAGCCACGCTGCTGGGCGCGATGGAAGGCGCCGGCAAGACCATCGACGACGACGAGCTGCGCGAAGCCATGCAGGAAAAAGGCCTGGGCACGCCGGCCACGCGCGCCGCCACGATTGAAGGCCTGATCGCCGAGAAATACATGCTGCGCGAAGGCCGCGAGCTGATCCCCACGGCCAAGGCCTTCCAGCTCACGACGCTGCTGCGCGGCCTGGGTGTGGAAGAACTCTCCAAGGCCGAGCTGACCGGCGAGTGGGAACACAAGCTTGCGCAGATGGAGCACGGCCAGCTGAGCCGCGAGACCTTCATGGCCGAGATCGCCGCCATGACGGAAAACCTCGTCAACAAGGCCAAGGGCTATGACAAGGACACGATTCCCGGCGACTACGCCACGCTGTCGGCGCCCTGCCCCAATTGCGGCGGCATCATGAAGGAAAACTACCGGCGCTACACCTGCACCGGCAAGCACGGCGACGACGGCTGCGGCTTCAGCTTCGGCAAGACGCCGGCCGGCCGCACCTTTGAAGTGGCCGAGGTCGAGCAGTTCCTGCGCGACAAAAAAATCGGCCCGCTGGACGGTTTCCGCTCCAAGGCCGGCTGGCCTTTCACCGCCGAGATGGTGATCAAGTTCGACGAAGAGACGAAGAACTACAAGCTCGAATTCGATTTCGGCGACGACAAGAACGGCGAGACCGGCGAGATCGTCGACTTCGGCGAGCAGCAGTCGCTGGGCCCCTGCCCGCGCTGCGCCGCGCGCGTGTTCGAGCTCGGCAAGAACTACGTTTGCGAGAAGTCGGTGCCCACGCTGGCCCAGCCCACGCCGAGCTGCACCTTCAAGACCGGCCAGGTGATATTGCAGCAGCCGATCGAGCGCGAGCAGATGCACAAGCTGCTGGAAACCGGCAAGACCGATTTGCTCGACAAGTTTGTTTCCATGCGCACGCGCCGCCCCTTCAAGGCCATGCTGGCCTGGGACAAGGAAGCCGACAAGGTGAATTTTGAATTCGCGCCGTCCAAGTTCCCGCCGCGCAAACCGGCGGCCGCCAAGACCGGCACGGTGAAAACGCCTTTCGGCAAGACGGTGGCGGCCAAGGGCGCCACGCCGGCGGCGAAAAAGGTAGCGGCGAAAAAAGTCGCCGCCAAAAAAGCACCCGCCGCCAAAACCGCCAAGCCCAAGACGCCGCGCGTTGCCAAGCCGGGCGCCGGCCTCAAGCCCAGCGCCGCGCTGGCCGCGGTGATAGGCGCCGAGCCGGTGGCGCGCACCCAGGTCATCAAAAAGCTCTGGGACTACATCAAGGCCGAAGGCCTGCAGGACGCGGCCAACAAGCGCGCCATCAACGCCGACGCCAAGCTGCTGGCCGTGTTCGGCAAGCCTCAGGTCACGATGTTTGAGCTGGCCGGCATTGTCGGCAAGCACCTCACAGCCGAATAAGAGCCACTCAAAAACCCCCTCCTGGCGTTGTTGCAGCGGCCTTGCCGTGCCAGAGCTGACAGGCCCTTGGCACTGTCTGCGGCGGCGCGCCTAGCCAGGACCGCTTCGCTGGGTTTTGTGAGCGGCTCTTAAATCGGCGAGCCGGTGGTCTTTCAGGCCGCCGGCTCGGGCAACCGCCGCAGCGCGTGCAGTTGCGAGCTGAAGACCACGCAGGCCAGCAACGCAAAACCGCCCAGGGACAGCCAAAGGCAAGCGGCTTCGCCCCACCAGGCTCCGACAAGGCCGCCCAGTGCCGCTCCAATCGGGCGCGAGCCTGCGTTGGCGGTCAGGAACACGGCCGAAATGCGGCCCAGCACGGCGTGGGGTGTCACGCTCTGGCGCAAGGTGGCGGAGGTAATGCTCCAGACAATGGGGCCGGCGCCAAACAAGAAAAAAGCCGTGGCTGCCAGCACGCCGCTGGGTACGGCCAGCGTGGCCACCAAGCTCAGGGCGGCCAGCAGCGAGCTGGCCGGGCCGACCTGCATGGCCCGGCCGAAGGGCAGGGCCGCCACCACGCGCGGCGCCAGCAGCGAGCCCACCACCATGCCCGCGCCATAGCAGCCCAGCGTGAGGCCGACGCCCTGCGCCGTCAGGCCCAGCACGCGGACCGCATAGGGCACATAGGCCGCCTGCAGCACAAACCAGGAGATGTTCGAGATCATGCCCGCGAGGATCATGGTGCGCAGGAAGGGGTGGCGCCAGATAAATTGTGCGCCGTCGCGAACCTCCAGCAGGGGATGCCGCCTTGTGGCCGGCGTGCGCGCAGGCTCGGCCAGGCGCAGCAAGAGGCTCACGGCCGAAGCCGACAGCAGGGCGGCCAGCACAAACGCGGCCGGCGCGCCGGCCCAGGCGACCAGCGCGCCAGCCAGCGCCGGCCCGCCCGCGTAGGCCATGCTGCGGGCCAGTTCCAGCCGGCCGTTGGCGCGCGCCAGCAGCGTGCGCGGCACGATGGCGGGCACCAGCGCCGGCGCCGTCACGCTGAAACAGACGGTGCCCACCGCGCCGGCAAGGCCCAGCAATGCCAGCCCGGGAATCGACAGGTAGCCCGACAGCACCATCGCCAGCAGCCCTAGCAAAGACAGCGCGCGCAGGCATTCGGCCGCCACCATCAGGCGGCTGCGCGAGACGCGGTCGGCCAGCAGGCCCAGCGGGATGGCCAGCAACAGGAATGGCAGGGTCTGCAGCGCGGCCAGCAGGCCGACTTCACCCGGGCCGGCGCCCAACATCAGCACCGCTACCAGCGGCACTGCCGCAAGGCTCAGCTGTTCGGCCGATTGGGCTGCGAGGTTGGCCCAGGCCAGGCGTTTGAAGAGGACGGGAAGTGGGGCGTGCATCGCGGTTGGGAAAACGCCTATGCTACCCGGCGCGCCGGTCACCGGTGTAGTGGTCGGCAGCCGGCCGCGTGACCGTGGTGCCGAGGGTGCCGTCCCATCAGCACTGACCGATCAGGCCGCCGGCTCGGGCAGCCGCCGCAGCGCGTGCAGTTGCGAGCCGAAAATCACCACCGCCTGCAAGGCAAAGCCGGCCAGCGCCAGCCACAGGCAGGCGGCTTCGCCCCACCACGCGCCCACCAGCCCGCCCAGCGCCGCGCCTACCGGGCGCGCACCGGCGTTGACGGCCAGGAACACGGCCGAGACGCGGCCCAGCATGGCGTGGGGCGTGATGCTTTGGCGCAAGGTGGTGGAGGTGATGGTCCAGACGATGGGCCCGACGCCGAACAGGAAAAACGACAGGCCCGCGAGAACGCCGCTGGGCACAAACAAGGTGGCCACCATGGTCGCGGCGGCCAGCACCGACACGGCCGGGCCGAGCTGGATGGCGCGGCCGAAAGGCATGGCCGCCACAATGCGCTGCGACAGCAAAGCGCCCAGCACCATGCCCGCGCCGTAAGCGCCCAGGGTGATGCCCACGCTCTGCGCCGTCAGGCCCAGTACACGCACCGCATAAGGCACATAGGCCGCCTGCAGCACAAACCAGGCGATGTTCCAGACGATGCCGGCGAGCACCATGGGGCGCAAATACGGCTGGCGCCAGACAAACTGCGCGCCGTCGCGGATCTCCAGCAGGGCATGGCGGCCCACGGCCGGCGCGCGGGCCGGCTCGCGCAGGCTGAACAGCAGGCCCGCGGCCGAGGCGGACAGCACCGCCGCCAGCACAAAGGCGGCCGGCGCACCGGCCCAGGCCACCAGCGCCCCGGCGACCGCCGGCCCGGCCGCGAAGGCCATGCTGCGCGCCAGTTCCAGCCGGCCGTTGGCGCGCGCCAGCAGCGTGCGCGGCACGATGGCCGGCACCAGCGCGGGGGCGGCCACGCTGAAGCACACGGTGCCCACGGCGCCGATAAACCCCAGCAGCGCCAGCCCCGCGATCGACAGCTGGCCGGTCAGCACCATCACCAGCAGCGCCAGCAAGGACAGCGCGCGCAGCGTCTCGGCCGCCACCATCAGGCGGCAGCGCGAGACGCGGTCGGCCAGCAAGCCCAGGGGAATCGCCAGCAGCAGGAACGGCAGGGTCTGCAGCGCCGCCAGCAGGCCGATCTCGCCGGGCCCTGCGCCCAGCACCAGCACCGCGACCAGCGGCACGGCCGCCAGGCTCAGTTGTTCGGCCGACTGGGCGGCGAGGTTGGACCAGGCCAGGCGCTGGAAAGGAATGGGAAGCGGGACTTGCATGGGCGCTCAGTCAGGGAAAACATTCATGATGCGTGCCGCGCGCCAACCGGGCTGGCCGTTAGCGGACTTGCGATGGCCTTGGAACCGCTCTCAATGTAGCCGCAGAGCCGGCTACGCGTTTTTTTTCATGCCGGCAAACAGCGACCAGGCCATGCCCGCCAGCAGCAGCAAGCCGGCGCCGAGGGCGGCCCAGAGCCAGGCGCTGCGTTTGGCGGGGCTGTCCGCCGTCGCCGCCGCGGCTGCCGCGGCCGGCGGCGCGGCAGGTGCCGTGGCCTGCGCCGCCAGTGCCACCGATGCCGGGTCGGCCGCGACCGGTTTGCCGGCCGAATAAGACGGGATCAGCGTCGCGAGCGGCAGCGCCGCGCCGTTTGCCGGCGCGGCGTTGGGTTCGGCGGCGGTTTTCCAGTTCAGCGTGAACGGTGGCTGGCCCTGCGCCAGGAACACCGCGGTGCGCGGGATCGTCGCCACCGCGATCACGGGCGGGGTCGCACCCAGCAGTGCGACCGGCCCGGCCGTGCGCAGGCGCAACCTGGGGTAGACCGCGCCGTCGAGCGCGATGTCCGGCGAACGGGCTTCGGCGGCGCCTTGCGTGATGCGGTAGACCACGCTGTCGGCCAGCCGGATCTCGCCGGGCGCCGCGGCGGGCCGCGTCTGGTCCCGATGCCGCCGCAGCGCATACAAGGGGTTGTGCGGCGGCCGCAGGACGGGCTGCGCGGCAACCGCGGGCGCCGGATCGGGCAGGCCCAGCACCTCGATCTGCACCAGGGTGTTGGTGTCGGCCAGTGCGATGCGCAGGCTGCGCGCCGGCAAGCCGCGCGGCAGCAGGTAATCGCAATGGCTGGCTTCGCAGCGCTCGGGCCGCAGCGCCTCGGACCATTCCTGCGGCGCGGCGGCTTCTGCGGCCTCTACGCTGTCGATGTTCACGGCCGTGAGCTGCGCGCCTTGCGCCGCATCGGCCCACCGCAGCCGCAAAAAGCGCGCGCGCAGGCCGCCGAGGTCGACGGCCAGGCGTTCCAGGCTCTGGTTGTTGTGGCTGAGCTTGACGAGCTGTTCCTCGCCGCCGACCGGCCGCCAGCTGCGCAGGTCGTCGCTGGCCTCCAGCCGGTAGGCGAACACACCGCTCGTTCCGGCCGCGACTTCAAGGCGCGCCTGCAACAGGTTGCCGCGCACCTGGCTCACGTCGATCAGCCACGGCACGGCGCCGGTGGCCGGCGCGGCCGGCTTGACCAGCTGCAGCGAGCCGTCGCTGCGCAACTGGAAGCTCAGCAGCGCATCGGCCGGCGCCGCGCCGGCGCCCGCCGGTATGGCAAAAAACGGCACCTTCTGCGAGGCGCCGCGCGGCATGGCAATCTCCTCATGCAGCCAACCGTAAGGCACGGCGTTGCCCGAGGCATTGCGGATGCGCAGGTCGCGCAGGTCGGTGTAAGCCGCGCGGCCATAAAGCGCCGCCGGCAAGGCCAGGCGGTAATAGGGTCCCGCGCCCTGCAGGCTGATGGGCGCGCCGGCCTCGCCGGGCTGGGCATGCAGCGTTGCGGCCGGCAGCATCAGCGTGGCGGCGGCCAGCAAGAAGGTGTGCCGCATCATGCGCCTTCTCCTTTCCTGGCGACGGTGTCCGGCCTGGCCGGCGGCACCGGCGCGAAGTAGCCGACCAGCAGCAGCAGCGCGCCCACACCGATGAAGGACACGATGCGGAACAGGCCGCCGCGGTCCGCCAGTTCGACGAAGAACAGCTTGAGCACCACCACGCCGAGCAGCGCCGCGCCGGCCATCCAGAGCGGGCGCAGGGCGCGGCCGTGGCCCAGCACCATGGCCAGCACGCCGCACAGCGCCCAGGTGATCGACAGCGCGGCCTGGGTCAGCCAGGAGGCATACAGCGCGTTGAAATCCCAGGGCACGCCGGCGTAGTGGTGGCAGGCGCGCAGCACCATGCCCGTGAGCAAAGCCAGCGCCGTGGCGCCGGCGATGCCCTGGGCCGCGCGCGGCGGCACGCGCACGGGCGAGGCCTCGGGCAGTTCGCGCCACCAGAGCAGGAGCGCCAGCAGCACCAGCCAGTTGCCGAGTTCCAGCGGATTGAGCAAGGGAAGGTAGGGCAGCGGCGAGGCATTGCCGGCACTGCCCGCGTTGCTCACCCAGGCCCAGGCCAGCAGGTACAGCGCCACCGGCATTGCCGCGGCCTCGAGGTAGGCGCCGCGGTACTCGGCCAGCGGCCAGCGCCTGAGCAGCGCGGGCGAACGCAGGGCCCAGAGTGACAGCGCCGGCACGATGACCCAGCCCAGCAGCGGCCAGCTTGACCAGGCGTCGCCCAAGCCGCCGAATTGCCATTGGCATTCACGCGTGGCCAGTAGCAGGTAAAACCAGAAGCCGGCAACATGAACGCGCTGCAGCCCGCGCGCCGGCACCCACTGCTTCTGCCCACGCAGCAGCGGCAGGTGCCAGAGCGCCGCCAGCGGCCAGGCCAGCCAGCCGAGCCCGCTCGACGGCACATAGAACGCCGTGTGGCTGCCCAGGCCGGCCAGGGCGGCGATGGCGGCCAGGCCGGGCAAGGTGGCCAGGGTGGCGCGGCCCAGCTGGCTCCAGTCGCGGCGGCGCGCCACCACCGCGCACAGCAGGGACGTGCCGAGCACGATGGCGATACACGCCGCCGGGACCTGGGCCGCGAAGCCATGGCGCTGCAGCACGTTGATGCTCTCGACCAGCAAGGCCAGCAGCCACCACGCCAGGCCTATGACCACCGGCGCCCACAGCCACAGGCCTTGCGCGCACCAGTGGTTGACCCAGCGCCTTTTATGCGCCTCTTCGGCCCGCGGGCGGGCTTCTTCCTGAATCCACGCGCCGGCCAGCAGGGCGCTCAGGCCCAGCACCACCGCAGTCCAGAAGCCCATGTGTGCAAAGGCCGGCGGTACAGCGGTGTGCGGCGGGGAGAAGCCCAGCAGCAGGACACCGGAAACGACATGCAGGCCGGCCGCCAGCGCCGCCAGCGGCGCATGGGCCATGCGCAGCGCCACCCAGAGCACAACCAGCGCGCTCAGCGGCCAGACCAGCGCGGCCTGTTGCAGGCTGAGCTGGAACAGCATCGCCAGGTGCAGCAGGCCGGTGCCGGTCAGCACGGCGACGATGTTGGCGATCGACCAGTCCGGCGCCAAGCCGCGCGCCAGCGCCGCACGCCTGGCCTGCGCCATGGACCAGGCCGTCGTGCCCAGAATGCCGAGTGCGATCAGCCCGCCGGCGGCCGCGCCCTGCCAGCCGCTGGCCAGCGCCTTGTCGGCATCGCCGCGATGCAGTGTCGCGACGAAGCCGGCCACGGCCAGCGCCTGCATGCCGTAACTGACCGAGGGCAAGGGCCTGAGGCCGAAGCGCGCGGCGACGGCAAACACCACGCAGGCCAGCACGGCGGTCGCGGCGGCCGCCCAGGGCGGCACCCACCACTGCCACTGCAGCAGCGTGAGCGCCGCCATGGCGATCCACGGAAGCGCGACACCGGCAAGGGCCTCCCAGTCTTTGCCCTGGTCGAGTTTGCTGCGCCTGTGCATGGCCCACATCGCGAAGGCGCCGGCCGCCAGCAGCAGCGGCCCGATGGTGGAGCCTTGCAGCAGCGCATGGTCGAGGGCGCCGTCGAGCCGGGTGTCCTGCAGCAGCTTGAAAGCGGCGCCCAGCAGCACCAGAAAGGAAAACGCCCGTGCATACGGCCTGGCCTGGCGCGCGCCCAGCCAGTACATGCCGGCCGCCTCGACGGCCCACGCCGCCCCGGTCCACCGGCCTTCGAGGCCCAGCGGGATGGCCAGCGTGCCGAAGATCACGCCGACGATGGCATAGGCCTCGGCGAGCAGCGCCAGCCCGCGCGGCTGCATGGCAAAGACGATGCGTCCCAGCAGCAGGTAGATCGCGGCCAGGCCCATGGCGGAGAACGCCGCGCCCAGCTCCCAGGGCCGCATCAGCAGGTATTGCAGGCCGAAGGCGGCCATCGGCACGCCGAAGACCAGCGCGCTGTCGACGCGGCCCACGCGGCGCAAGGTGTCGGCCGCGCGGCCGGCCAGCGTGCGGCGCGCGAACAGCAGGCCGACGGCCGTGAACAGCACAAAAAACACAATCAGGAAAGGCTGGACCACGCCGTACTGGTCGTCGGTGTAGTTGCGCTGCGCCCAGGCCGCGGCCAGCGTGAAGGTGGCCACGAAGCCGATCAGGTTGAGCACGCGCCAGGCCCTGAACCAGGCCATCAGCACGATGCCGACGTCCAGCACCAGCAGGTAGGTGAAGAGCCCGACCGGCCGGTTCTGGCCGGTGGAGGCCAGCACCGGCGCGGCAAAACCTTCGACCACCGCCACGATGGCCAGCATGGGCGCGTTCTGCAGCACGGCCAGGGCCGCGGCCAGCACCGCCACGGCAAACAGGAAGGCGAAACCGGCTGTCGCGGGCAACAGGCCGGAGACCTTCATGGCGGCCAGCGTCGTCAGGTAAAAAACACCGATGCCCGCGCCCTGCAGGATGAGGGCGTACGCCGCGCGCTTGCGCCGCAGCAGCCAGCCCAGGCCCAGCAGACCCGCGCCGACCAGCGCGACGGCCGCGTAGCGCAGCTCGACCGGCACGGTGACGCGCTCGGCTGTGTAGCGCAGCAAAAAGGCCAGGCCCAGAAAGAGGATCAGCACACCCAGCTTGACCAGCGTATTGCCGCCAAAGATCAGCGCGGCGATGGGCGCGGGCAACCGTTCGCGCCAGGGAACAGCCGGCGGCGGCGGCGCGGGAGGCGCGCTGCGCGCGGCCGGCACCGGGGCGGTATCCGCTTCCAATGGTGAAGGGATGGTGTCTTGGTCGAAACCCGTGCCGCCGTATGCCGCGGCCGGCAGGGGCGTGGGCTCGGCGACGGCGACGGCGGGTGCGGGAACAGGCGCAGGAACAGGCGCGGGCACCGACAGCGAAGCGGCCGGCGGCTGCACGGCGCTTGGCCGCGACGGCGGCGTGAAGGGCGCCGGCGGGGAGGCCGCGGCGGGCGTGGGCGAAAGCACCGAAGCTGCGGCGGGCATGGTGGCGGCATCGCTTTGGACGCCGCGCCGCTCGAGCATGTCGATGCGCGATTCCAGTTCGGCCACGCGCCGTTGCAGCGCGTGGACATTGACCGGCCCGGCGTCTTCATCGGCCTGGTCGTCCGGTTCTTCGTTGGCGAACGTGCCGGGCCGCGCCTCGCGGGCCGCCGCAATGGGTTCAGGCGCTTTCGTGCCGAAAAGTTTGGGGAAGATAAAAGCGCCGGCGCCCGCCAGCACCAGCGCGAGCATGCCCGAACCCGCCATTGCACCCATGATGAGGCCGACGATGACACCGACTATCCACATGCTCACTCCCCCGTCTGTTTTTGAATCTGCAGTGTAAGGGGGCTGGTGGCGGGCACGTTCGGGTACTTTTCCCCGTGCAGGCAGCCAATCGAGGCGCTGGAAAATGCGCGAGTGCTCGCAGGCCGGGTTGGCCCAGGCCGCGCTGCCGGCGTCAGTGCAACTGCAGTGCCGGCCAGCCGCGCTTGCCGCCGATTGCGGCGAGCGTCGCGTCGGCGTTCACCGTCACCGGGTGCTTCACGGCTTCCAGCAGCGGCAAGTCGTTGATGGAGTCGCTGTAGGCGGTGGTCTTGCAGTCCTTGAAGCGCAGGCCGCGCGCCGTGAGCCAGGCGTGCAGGCGCTCCACCTTGCCTTCGCGCATGTTGAGCACGCCGGTGGTACTGCCGGTGAAGCGGCTGCCCAGCATCTCGGGCTCGGTGGCGATCAGGTGCTCGATGTCGAAGTAGATCGCGGTGAGCTCGGTGATGAAGCGGTTGGTGGCCGTGGTCATGACGACGAGGTCGCCGGCCTCCAGGTGCTTGTCGACCAGCGCGACGGCGGCCGGCGTGATGCGCGGCACGATCCATTTGGCCAAAAATTCCTGCCGCAGCGGCTCCCACTCTTCGGCCGTGCGCCCGGCCAGCGTGCCCACGTAAAAATCGGCGAACTCTTTCAAGCCCACGGTGCCGGACTTGTAGCGCGCCGCCATGTCGGCATTGCGCGCGGTGAACTCGGTGCGGCCCAGCACACCCTTGTCGATCAGGAAGTCGCACCACAGCACGTCGCTGTCACCGTTGAGCACGGTGTGGTCCAGGTCGAAAAGGGTGAGTTTCATGGCTCAAGCCTGGCGTAGATGCCAGGCTTTGGGGCGGGTGAAGGTCTGGATTCCGTAGGTGGACAGCGTCAGGCCCACGCCCGAATCGCCGTAACCGCTCCAGGGCAGGCGCGGGCTCACGCGGTCGCAGCAGTTCCAGTAGACGCTGCCGGCGTTCACTTGCGCCAGCAGGGTCCTGGCGCGCGCCTCGTCGGGCGTGAAGACGCCGGCCGTGAGGCCGTAGCGTGTGTCGTTCATGAGCTTCACAGCCTCGGCGTCGCCCGAGACTTTCTGGATGCCGATCAGCGGGCCGAAGCTTTCCTCGCGCATCAATTCCATGCTGTGGTTGACGTTGCTGAACACGGTCGGTTCGTACCAATTGCCGGGACCGGCGCCGCGCTTGCCGCCGGCCAGCAGGGTGGCGCCCTTGGCTTTCGCGTCGGCGACCTGGGCGTCCAGCACCTCGAGTTGCGGCGCGCGCGTGATGGCGCCAATGTAGGTGTCCTCGCCCATGGGATCGCCCATCCGGAAGGTTTTCACCGTTTCCAGGAAGGCGGTGACAAAGGCGTCGTAAATTTTCTCGTGCACATAAATGCGCTCGACCGAGCAGCAGCTCTGGCCGGTGTTGTACATCGCGCCGTCGGCCAGCGACTCGGCGGCGTTCTTCACGTTGGCGTCCTCGGTGACGTAAGTCGGGTCCTTGCCGCCCAGCTCCAGCTGCAGCTTGACCAGACGCGGGCCCATGGCCTGGGCGATCTTCGCGCCGGTGGCGTAGGAACCGGTGAAGAAAAGGCCGTCGATCTTTTGCTCCATCAGCGCCGCGCCCACCGCCCCGCCGCCTATCAGGGGGATGAACACGTCCTGCGGCACGCCGGCCGCATGCAACAGGCGCGCAATCGCCACGCCGGTCATGGCGGCGTATTCAGACGGTTTGTAGAGCACCGCGTTGCCCGTGAGCAGCGCCGGGATGAAGACGTTGCCGCCCACGAACCAGGGATAGTTCCAGGCCGAAATGTTGGCGACCACACCCAGCGGCGTGTGCTCGATCTGCTCGGTCATGCCGCCTTCGCTGAACACGGTTTGTGTGTGGGTGGCGGCGTCGGTCTCGGCCAGGAAGAAGTCGATGCGGCCCAGCAGGCCGTTGAGTTCGTTGCGCGACATTTTCAGCGGCTTGCCGGTCTCGCGCGTCATGACGGCGGCCAGCGCGTCGAGCTCGGCGACGATGCCCGCGCGAAAACGCGTGATGCAGGCCTGGCGTTCGGCCAGGGGCACGGCCGCCCAGGCGGGCTGGGCGGCGCGTGCCCGAAGCGCCTTGGCGGCGACGGAAGCCGCGTCGTCGGCGGGCAGGCTGGTGATCAGCTCACCGGTGGCGGGGTTGTGGACGGCGAGGGTGTTCATGCGTGTTTTGCCTTGTCTTTCTCTTTGTGTTTGGCGGCGGCCACGGCCGTGAGGAAATCGTCGAGCACGGCGGCGTCGTCTATCGTGTCGGAGCCGGGTTTGTGGAATTCGGGGTGCCACTGGGTGGCGGCGATATAACTTTTGCTCTTGTCCTTGCGGCGTATCGCCTCCACGATGCCGTCGTCCACGCTGAAGGCTTCGGCCTCGAATTCGGGCGACAGGTCCTTGATGCCCTGGTGGTGGATGCTGTTGACGCGCACGCGCTCCACGCCGGGGTACATCGCCGACAGCCGCGAGCCCTGGACGATGTTGACGCTGTGGAAGTTCTGGTCGTAGGTCACGGCGTCGCGGTGCACAAAGGATTTCGGCACCTGGGTGTTGATGTCCTGGTACAGCGTGCCGCCGAAAGCGACGTTGAGCAGCTGCAGGCCGCGGCAGACGCCGAAGACCGGCTTGCCGGCTTTTTCAAACGCGGCCACCAGGGCCTTGTCGTATTCGTCGCGCACGCGGTCGCCCGACCATTTTTCTTCCAGCGGCTCCTCGCCGTAACTGCCGGGCCAGACGTCGGCGCCGCCATGCAGCACCAGGCCGTCCAGCCACTGCGCATAGTGTTCATAAGTCACGTCACCGCGCTGCGTGCTGCCCGTGGGGCAAGGCACCATGACCACCATGGCGCCCGAGGACATGAGCCAGTGCGCGATGGATTGCTCGACGTACTGCAGTGTCTTGCCGGTGAAGAAGGAGCGTGTGGGGTCGGCGTGCGAGAAGCAGGCCGACAGGCCGATCTTGAGACGACTGGCGGCGGTCATGGAGCCCCCACGCTTGTCGCTTCGCGTACTACGCTGCCCCCCGAGGGGGCGCTGCGCCTGCGGCCCGGCGAAGCCGGTTCCGCGGCCCCTGCTGAATAAAGACCCTGTATCGCACGACGCATAGTCATCGCGAGAGTTGTCATATTAGTGTTCATAGAGCAGCCTCAAAGAGTTTTTGGAAGTCTTCGGCCTTGCAAGGCCGCGGATTCGTCTGGTGGCAGATATCGGCCGTGGCGATTTCAACCAGGCGCGGCAGGTGCTCGGGCTTGACGCCATGGGCCGACAGCGAGCCGGTGATGCCCACGCTTTCTTTCAGCTGTTTGAGCCAGGGCACCAGGGCCTTGCCGCCGCCGGCCACGCCGCAGACGTGGGCCAGTTCGTCGAACTTGGCGGGCGCCGACTCGTAGTTCCAGGCGAGCACGGTGTCAATCATCAGCGCGTTGGCCAGGCCGTGGTGCAGGTCGCAGACGGTGCCCAGCGCATGCGCGCAGGAGTGCACGGCGCCCAGGTCTTTCTGGAAGGCGATGGCACCCATCATGGAGGCCATCATCATGTCGCTGCGCGCCTGCAGGTTGGAAGGCTCCTTCACGGCCTTGAGCAGCGCGCGGGCCGCGATGCGCGTGCCTTCGAGTGCGATGCCGTCGCACAGCGGGTGGTAGGCCGGCGAGAGGTAGCTCTCGATGTTGTGCGTGAGCGCGTCCATGCCGGTGGCGGCCGTCACGTGCGGCGGCAGGCCCAGCGTGAGTTCGGGGTCGGCGAAGACCACCTTGGCCAGAATCTTCGGACTGAACACCACGCGCTTGATGTGTGTGTCGTTTTCGCTCACGACCGAGGAGCGGCCGACCTCGGAGCCGGTGCCCGAGGTGGTGGGCAGGGCCACGAAGTAGGGCAGCTCGTGGACGATGGGCCGCACCTGCGGATGGTCCCAGACGTATTCGAGGATGTCGCCCTCATGCGTGGCCGCGATGCCGACCACCTTGGCCACGTCCAGCGCCGCGCCGCCGCCGAAGCCGATCACGCAGTCGGCCTTGTGCGCCTTATAGGCCGCGGCGCCATCCATCACCTGGCTGCAGGTCGGGTTGCCGAAGACGCCCGAGAACACGGCCACGTCCAGGCCCGCCAGGTGGGTCTTGAACTCGGCCAGCACCGGCAACGCGCCGAGTGCTTTGTCGGTCACGATCAGCGGGCGCTTGCAGCCCGCTTCCTTGAGGGTGTCGGCGACGAGCTTGCGCGCGCCGGCGCCGAACTTGATGGTGGTGGGGAAGGAAAAGCCGGTGATGCTCATAGTGGTGCGACCTGGAAGTACATGTGTTGTTTGCCGTAGGAGACATTGTTGACCCGAATCGCGTCGGGCTCTATGCCAAAGGATTTAAACCCGCATTTCTCATAAAGCGCCGATGCCTCGCGGTTGCCGGCGGTGACCGTCAGCACCAGCAGTTCCACGCCGCCGGCGCGCGCCTCGTCCTGTACCTTGCCGACCAGCGCCCGGCCTATGCCGCGCCCCTGGTATTCGGGCGCGACGTACATGGCGACCAGCGTGGCCTTGTGGCGGTTCTTCAGCCGCGTCTCGCGGTTCAGCCCCACCACGCCGGCCATGGCGCCGTCCACAAAGGCCGACCACATGACGGTGTCGCCGGCGGGCGAGAGGCGCTTTTCGGTGTCGGCCAGCGCGCGCAGGTTTTCTTCCTCGAAGCTGGAGGTAAAGGCGTCGGCGTGCTCGCGCAGGCCGCGCAGGCGGAATTCGCGGTAAACGGCGGCGTCGGGCACGCCGAGCCGGCGGATCAGGATGTCAGATGATTTCAAAATAGCGTTTCATTTCCCAGTCGGTGACGGCGTCCAGCCATTGGCGCCACTCCCACTCGCGCGTGGCCGCGAAGTGGTCCACGAAAGTATCGCCCAGCCAGTCGCGCGCGACGGCCGATTTCTGGAAAATCCGAGTGGTTTCGATCAGGGTGCGCGGCGCGCGCGGGATGTGCTCGGCCCCGGCATTGGTGCCGGTGATGGGCGCGCCCAGCTTCAGGCCTTTTTCGACGCCGTGCAGGCCGGCCGCGATGACCGCCGCCATGGCCAGGTAGGGGTTCACGTCGGCGCCTGGGCAGCGGGTTTCCAGCCGGGTGGCCTTGGGGCTGCCGGCGATCACGCGGAAGCTCGCGGTGCGGTTGTCCATGCCCCAGGTCGGTTTCACGGGCGCCCAGAAGCCGTCGACCAGGCGCTTGTAGCTGTTGATGGTGGGCCAGATCATGGGGCCGAACTCCATCATGCAGGCGACCTGGCCGGCCACGTAGCTTTCAAAGAGCTTGCTCATCTTGCGCGGGTTCTTTGCGTCGTAGAAGAGATTGTTCTTGCCGTCCGACAGGCTCTGGTGGATGTGGCCGCTGCAGCCCGGCAGGTGCTGGTTGGGCTTGGCCATGAAGCTGGGCATGATGCCGAAGCGCGAGCCGATTTCCTTGGCGCCGGTCTTGAACAGGATGGCGCGGTCGGCCTGCTCCAGCGCCTCGCTGAAGGCAATGGCGACTTCGTAGACGCCGGGGCCGGTCTCGGTGTGCAGGCCTTCGATCGGGATGCCGAAGGCCAGCATCTCGTCCATCAGGGCGTTGAAAAAATCCTGGTTCTGGTTCATGCGCAGCAGCGAATAGCCGAACATGCCGGGTGTGAGCTGCTCGGCGCCCACACCTTTCTTGGCGGCCCAGCTGTGCGGCGTCTCCAGGAAGTTGAACCACTCGAACTCCATGCCCGTCATGGGCATCACGCCCATCTTCTCGGCGCGTTTGAGCACGCGCTTGAGCGTCTGGCGCGGGCACACCGCATGCGGCGTGCCGTCGGCGTTGACGAACTCGCCCAGCACAAAAGGCACCTTGTTGTCCCAGGGCACGTGGCGCATCGTGGCCAGGTCCAGCCGGGCCAGCGCGTCCGGAAAGCCGTGCTGCCAACCCGTCACCGAGGTGTTGTCGTAGCAGTTGTCCATCATGTCCCAGCCCAGCACCACATCGCAAAAGCCGAAGCCGCCGGCCGGGTAGGGCTCGGCCGCGCCGAAGAATTTGTCCTTGTGCAGGTACTTGCCGCGCAGCACGCCGTCGATGTCGCTGACGGCCACCTTCATCTTGTTGGCGCCCGATTTGCGCAGCGCCTCGAGCACGCCGCGCGAGGCGGCGGCATTGGGTGTTTTTTTGGCCATGGTGGGGTTGTCTCGTGGTTCAGGTAGGGGCGCTTGCCCGGTGTTTTTCGGCCAAGCCGATGGCGAATTCTTCTTCGGGCGAGAGGATCAGGCGGTGCCGGCCCATCAGCGCGAAGTAGCTGATGCCGATGGCAAACCACAACGCGACCCAGAGCACCCCGACGCGGTAGACCGGGTCGCTGAGCTGGAAGTAGATGGTGACCAGCGCGATCAGCAGGGTCAGCGCGGCGCCCGGCACGCCCAGCGGGCTGCGGTAGGGGCGCTCCATGTTCGGCAGCTTGCTGCGCAGGCGCATGAAAGACAGCGCCTGCATGACGTAAGAGAACATCGCGCCGAAGACGGCCATGTTCAGCAGCGTGCCGCCTATCACGGCCGAGCCTTTGTCCACCCCCAGCGAAAACCAGAGCACGAACATGACGGCCAGCGCCACGACCGAGCCGACGATCATGGCGATGTGCGGCGTCTTGCGGCTGCCGTGCGTGACCGACAGCGCCGAGGGGAAGTAACCGGCGCGGCTCAGCGAATAGATCTGCCGGCCCTTGGCGAAGATGATGGTGTGAAAACTCGCCACCAGGCCCAGCACCGCCACCAGCGCCAGCACCTTGGCGATGCCGTCACCGTAGATCGCCTTGAAGCCGTCCAGCAGCGGTTCGGCCGAGGTGCTGAGCGCGTGCGAGCCGATGCCGGCGACCGAGGGGTTGAGCCACAGGATCATGAAGGCCGAGACGATCAGCGTGAAGATGCCGGCGATGATGCCGCGCGGCATGTCGCGGCGCGGGTCCACCGACTCTTCGGCCGCCAGCGGCAGCTGCTCGATGGCCAGGAACAGCCACACGGCAAAGGGCAGCGCCGCCAGAACGCCGCCGAATCCCAGCGGCAGGAAGGGGCCGCGGCCCTCGGGCAGCACGGCGCCGCCGGCGCCCACGTTCATGGCCCAGCGGGCGAAGTCGATGCGCGGAAAGGCGCTGACCCAGAAGGCCACCAGGCAGGCCAGCGCCAGCAGCGTGACGGCCAGCGTGATCTTGAAGGACAGCTCGACGCCGATGATGTTCAGGCCTATGAAGACGATGTAAAAACCTATCCACCACAGCGGCTGCCAGGCCGGCGGCGTGCCGAAGATGCTGCCCATGTAGCTGCCGATGAAAAACACGATGACGGCCGGCGTCAGCACGTATTCCACGTTCTCGGCCAGCCCCGTCAGAAAGCCGCCCCAGGGCCCCATGGCGGTGCGGGCGAAGGAATAGGCACCGCCTGTGTGCGGCAGCGCGGGCGACATTTCGGCCAGCGAAAAGGTCAGCCCCAGGTACATCACGGAAATGATGATGGTGGCCAGCAGCATGCTGCCCCAGCCGTTGGCCAGGCCCAGGTTCCAGCCCGCGAAGTGGCCGGAAATCACGGCGCCCACGCCCAATGCCCAAAGCGACCAGACGCCGGCATAGCGGCGCAGTCCCCTCTTTTCAAAGTAGCTGCCGTCGACTTTCGCGTACTGGACGCTGGAACGTTCTGACATGGTGACTCCCTTAGAAGATGTTGCAGGGTTGGGGGCCCGGTCGGGTCCTGCTGCATCCTAGGGCGCGGGCGGGCGCGCTGAAATCCCATTTCGGCAAGTTGCGCGGATGGGGTGCCTGCGAAGTGAGCGAAAGTAAGTCGAACTGTTTCAAAGCGTAGCTTGCATGCGGCACGAATCCTGCAAGAATGCGGCGATGGCACATCCTTCCGATAACGCCCAGCCAGCCTTGCTGTCTCACGCGTCGTTTGCTGATGCGGACGAGCAGGCGGCGGCGCTCACGGGCTGGAACCAGAGCTACCTGCAGCTCTCGCGCGGCGCTTTCGGCGGGGAGGTGCGCCAGCTGGAGTTTGCCGGGCTGCGCCTCTTTGTGGAAAGCCTGCGGGAGTCTGTTTATCAGACCGGCAAGATCAGGTACGGTGCATTGGCCCTGGGTTTGCCGCTGCAGGTTGCAGGCCCGAGTGTGTTTTGCGGTGCGCCCAGCGATGCCGGTGCGCTGCATGTGTTTTCGGGTGCGTCGGGTTTTGAGTTCCGTTCGTCCCGCCGCCATGTGATGCTGGGGCTGGAGCTTGATGAGGCCGCCTGGCGCCGTTGCGGCGAGCATGACCCGGCGCTGCAGGCCCGGCTCGGTGCGCAGGCAGGCTTGCGCCGGCTCGACGGCGCTGCGCAGGCGGGTCTCAGGCAATGCCTTGTCGGGGTGCTGGATGCGGTGGAGGCCGCTCCCGCGTTGATGCAGTCTCCCGCCGTGCAGGCCGCCATGTTCGACAGTGTGATGGAGCAACTCGGCCGGGTTCTCGCACCCGCAGGAAACGTCGATTCTGTGGGCATCCACGGGCATTGGGCGTTGACGCGACGCGCCCGCGAGCTGGTGCACACGCAGCTCGATCAACCGCCCACGGTGCTGGCGCTGTGCGGGCAGCTCGGCGTCAGCCGGCGGACCTTGCAGAACGGCTTTCAGACTGCGCTGGGGATCAGTCCGCTGGCTTATCTGCGCGCCGTGCGCCTGAACGCCGCCCGGCAGGCGCTGAAGACCGCAACGTCGGTGACGGCAGCTGCAACGGATCTCGGGTTTTGGCATTTTGGTCATTTCGCGCACGACTACCAGCAAATGTTTGGCGAACTGCCTTCCGAGGCATTCCGCCGAAACCATTAAGCCCCCACGCTTTTCACTTCGCCTTCGGCTCCGTGTAATGCGCTGCCCCCGAGGGGGCGCTGCGCCTGCGGCCCGGCAAAGCCGGTTCCGCGGCGAAATTGGCTCTCCCCCATCCAAGCTCACTGCGTGTAGCTTGTTTCCCCCTCCGGGGGCGGCGCCTGGGCCCGGCAAAGCCGGTTCCGCGGCCCCTGCTGGTGAAGAGACGTTGCCAGGGCCTGCGCCCCGCGCTCGTGGGCTCTTTACCAGGCAGCCGGCGCTGCGGAGGTGATGCCCATGTCCTGCAAGGCGCCCGCCACGGCTTGCACCGCCTGCGCCATTTCATTCGGGCCTATGGCGCCTATGCAGCCGACACGGAAAGTTTCCACCTGGGTGAGCTTGCCGGGATATAGGACAAAGCCGCGATCTCGTGCGGCGGCATAGAACTTCTTGAACTCGTAACGGCTGTCGGCCGGCGCATGGAAGGTCACGATGATGGGCGCCTGGATGGCGGGGTCCAGGAAGGGCTTGAAGCCCAGCTTCGCCATGCCGTCGATCAGGGTGCGGTAGTTGCTCTGATAACGCGCCAGGCGCGCGGGCTGGCCGCCTTCTTCCTCGAACTGGGCAATCGCCTCGGCCAGCGCCACCACCACGTGCGTGGGCGGCGTGAAGCGCCACTGCGTGGTTTTTTCCATGTAGGCGTACTGGTCGTGCAGGTCCATGGCCAGCGACTGGCTGCGGCCGGCGCAGCCGTCCAGCACGGCCTTGCGGATAAAGACGAAGCCCATGCCGGGCACACCCTCCAGGCATTTGCCGCTGGCGGCGACCAGTGCGTCGAAATGCACCTTGCGCGCGTCGATCTCAATGGCGGCGAAGGAACTCATGGCATCCACCAGCAGGCCCTTGCCATGGGTTTTGCAGACGTCGGCCACTTCCTGCAAAGGGTTGAGCACGCCCGCGCCGGTCTCGCAGTGGATCAGCATGACGTGGGTGATGCTGGTGTCGGCCTCCAGCATGGCGTCCAGCGCGGCGGGGGAGACCTGCGCGGCTTCGTCAAAGGGCATGACGGTGCAGCGCCGGCCCATCAGCGTGGTGAGTTTGGCCGCGCGCTTGCAATAGGCGCCGTTGTCCATCACCAGCACGTGGCCGTCGCGCGGCACCACGGTGGCGACTGCCGCCTCCACGCTGAAGGTGCCGCTGCCCTGGAGCGGCACGACGACGTGCGAATCCTTCCCGTTGATGACTGCCAGCAGGCTTTTGCGCACGCTGGCGGTGACGGCGTTGAAGTCGCTGTCCCAGGAACCCCAGTCCTTGAGCATCGCGAGCTTGGTGCGCAGCGTGGTGGTCAGCGGGCCGGGGGTGAGCAGTATTTTGTCTCTGTCCATGTTTTGGTCTTGTCTCGTAGTGTTTAAAAGAAATCGTCAACCTGGCGACAGGCCTTCTATACCTCTGGGCAAAAAGGTATGAACGGCGGTGGAGGGTCTCTTCTCAAGCAGGGGCCGCGGAACTGGCTTTGCCAGGCCGCAGGCGCAGCGGCCCCTCGGGGGCAGGGAGCTACACGAAGTGAGCGACCGTGGGGCATCATTTTTTCCAGGCCTGGGTGCGGCGGTTGATCCACCACGCCAGCGCCATGAACAGCAAAGTCGCAATCGTGGATGCCAATCCGATCAGCACCGCCATAGCCGCCGCAGCGCCGATTTCGCCGGCTTCGTCGAGGTTCAGGATGGCGATGGAGGCGACCTTGGTTTCCGGCGAATAGAGGAAGACGACGGCGGAGATCGTCGTCATGGCGTTGATGAAAAAGTAGCGCGCGATGTCGACCAGGGCCGGCGTGCAGATCGGCAGCGTGACGCGCCAGAAGGTCTTGAAGAAAGGTACCTTGAGCGAGGCGCTGACGGCCTCGAACTCGCCGTCCAGCGCCTTGAGCGCCGTCACCGCCGTCAGGTGGCCCGTGGTGTAGAAGTGCACGATGGTGCACAGCGTGAGCAAGGTCAGTGTGTGGTACAGGCCGTTCAGCGGGTTGTCGGGCGCATTGAAAAAGAAGATGTAGCCCAGGCCCAGCACCAGGCCGGGCACGGCCATGGGCAGCATGGCCAGCATGCGCACAAAACCGCGCAGGCCGTCCATGCCCTTGGTTTTTTCGAGCAGGTAGGCGCTGCAAAACACCAGCGCCGTGCCGAAGAAGGCCGTGCCCGCCGCCATCTTGAGGCTGTTGAGAAAACCGACGCCGACTTCCGCGTCGACCAGGCCCATGGTGTAGTGGCGCAGGCTGGGCTTGAGGTTGTAGGGCCAGAAGCTGGTGAAGGAGGCGAACACCGCCATGCCCAGCATGGCCAGCACCAGGAAGGCGATGGCGCAGCAGTACAGCGTCATCGCCCAGTCGTAACCGCGCGAAGGCGTGGGCCGGTAAGGCACGGCGCGCGCCGTCAGCATCGCGGTCTGGCGCTTGCTGACGTATTTGTCGACCGCGAAGGTCAGCACGGCCGGCGCCAGCAGCAGGATGGCGACCACCGCGCCCTTGGCGAAGTCCTGTTGGCCTATGACCAGCTTGAAGACGTCGGTGGCCAGCACGTTGAAGTTGCCGCCTATGACTTTCGGGATGCCGAAGTCGGTCATGACCAGCGTGAAGGTGACCAGCGCCGCCGAGATCAGGCCGTACTTGGCGCCGGGCAGCGTGATGGTGAAGAACTTGCGCCGTGCGCTGGTGCCCATGGCGTCCGCGGCTTCATAAAGCCGAGCGTCCGACAGCGTGAGCGCCGTGACCAGGATCATCAGCGCATGCGGGAACACCGCGAAACATTCGGCCACCACGATGCCGGGCGCGCCGTAGATCTGTTCTATGCCTATGCCCTGCATCCAGCCCTTGAGCACGCCTTGGTTGCCGAACCAGTAGATCAGCGAAATCGCCGACAGCAGCGAGGGAGCCAGCAGCGGGATCAGCGTGATGCCGCGGAACAGCGCCTTGTACTGCATGCAGGAGCGCGCCAGCGCGTAGGCAAACCCGAAGGCCAGCGGCACGGCGACCAGCGTGACGACGGCGGAAACCCAGAGGCTGTTCCACAGGCTTTCGAGCAGCGCCGGGGTCTGGGCGTATTCGATGAAGTTGTCGAACCAGATGAAGTCGCCGGACTTGCCCAGCAGGGCCTGCTGCAGGATGGCCAGCAGCGGCGCGGCGAGAAACACGACCAGGATCAGGGCGGCCAGCGCCAGGGCCGCGTAGGCCAGATGGTCTATCCAGTGCACGCGCTGCTTGACCATGGGCGGCGCGGGAGGCGTGTAGACCGGCATCAGAACACCTTGATGCGTTCGGGCAGCAGCTTGAGCGGCAGCGAGGAACCGATCTCCAGTGACTGCTCCGACAGGAAATTGAGCGAGAGGTAGACGGTGAGCTTGTGCCCGCCCAGCGCGGGCGAGGCCACGTGCACATGGCAGAAGGAGCCCAGGAACTCGATCTTCTCGATGGTCGCATCGAACACATGGGCGTCGCCGGCGGCGATCGGCCGGGCCAGCACGTCCTCGGGCCGCAGGTAGATTTTCGCTTCGCGGTCTCCGCCGTCGCAGGGCAAGCACAGCGCGCCGAATTTCATCTGGCCGCCGCTCACCTTCACCGGCATCACGTTGACCTTGCCGACAAAGTCAGCCACAAAGGGCGAGGCCGGCTCGCGGTAAATCTCCATGGGCGTGCCGACCTGCTCAATGAGGCCGTGGTTCATCACCACGATGCGGTCGGCCACGCTCAGGGCCTCTTCCTGGTCGTGCGTCACCATGATGGTGGTCACGCCCAGTTTTTGCTGCAGCGCGCGTATCTCCTGGCGCAGCCGCACGCGCTCCAGCGCATCGAGCGCCGAGAGCGGCTCGTCCAGCAGCAGCAAGCCCGGCGAAGTGGCCAGCGCCCGCGCCAGCGCGATGCGCTGCTGCTGGCCGCCCGAGAGCTGGCTGGGGTATTTGGCTTCACTGCCGGGCAGGCCCACCAGCTTGACCAGCTCGCTCACGCGTTTGGCCGCTTCGGCCTTGGGCGTCTTGCGGTTGACCAGCCCGTACGCCACGTTGTCGGCCACGCTGAGGTTGGGAAACAGCGCATAACTCTGGAACACGATGCCGTAATCACGCAGCGCCGGCGGCAACCGCGAGATGTCGCGCCCGCCCTGGTGCACCTCACCGGAGGTCTGCACTTCCAGGCCCGCGATGATGCGCAGCAGCGTCGTCTTGCCGCAACCCGAAGGCCCAAGGAAGCAGACAAACTCGCCCTTGCGGATGTCCAGGTTGATGTCCTGGAGCGCGGTGAAGCCGCCGAACTCCTTGCGGATGTGGCGCAGGTTCAGAAAAGTGTCTTGGGTCATTCGTGGTTTACCTGGACAAGCAGCGCGGTGTCGCGCAAGCGGCCGCGTGGAACCGGCTTTGCCGGGCCACAGCGGCCGTCCCCCTGAGGGGGAGACGGCGGCCAAAGGCCGCCGACAGGGGGCTACTTCTTCTCGGTTTTGGAGTTGTAGCGCTTGGTCCACTCATTGAGGATGCGCTCGCGGTTGTCGGCGGCCCAGGTGAAGTCCATCTTGACGAGGCGCGACTCATAGTCCTTGGGCACATTGGCCAGCGGCGGCGCCAGGCCGGGCTGCGCGGTGATCGCGAAGTTCTTGCCGTACAGCATCATGGCGTCCTTGCTGGAAGCCCAGTCGGCCAGCTTCTTGGCGGCGTCCAGTTTTTTGGTGCCCTTGTGGATGGCAAACGCTTCCAGGTCCCAGCCCAGGCCTTCCTTGGGGAACACGAGGTCAATCGGCGCACCCTTGGCCTTGTTGGCGTTGCCGCGGTATTCAAACGAGATGCCGGCCAGGAATTCGCCGGCGGCCGCCATGTTGCAGGGCTTGGAGCCAGAGTGCGTGTACTGCGCGATGTTTTCATGCAGCGCGTCCATGTATTTCCAGCCGCCGCCCTTGCCGTCCTTGTCGCCGAACAGCGTGAGCCAGGCGGTCACATCGAAGTAGCCGGTGCCGCTGGAGGCGGGATTCGGCATGACGATCTGGCCCTTGTAGATGGGCTTGGTGAGGTCCTGCCAGGTTTCGGGCACGGGGATGTTTTTCTTCTTGGCCTCGACGGTGTTGAAGCACACGGTGGCGCCCCACACGTCCATGCCGAACCAGGCGGGGACTTTTTTCTTGTCGCGGTACTGGCTCATGATCCCGTCAAGGTTGATGGGCGCGTAGGGTTCCAGCATGCCCTGCTTGTCGAGCAACGCCAGGCTGGAGGCGGCCACGCCCATGATGGTGTCGGCCTGCGGGTTGGATTTCTCGGCGAGCAGCTTGGCGGTGATCACGCCGGTCGAGTCGCGGACCCACTTGATTTCGATGTCGGGGTAGACCTTGTTGAAGCCCTCCTGGTAGGCCTTGATCTGGTCGGTTTCCAGCGCGGTGTACACCAGCAACTGGGTTTTCTGGGCGAAGGCGCCGGCCGAGGCGGCGAGCAACCCGAAAATGGCGATCGCCTTTGACAGGGATTTGAGTTGGGTAGCCAGTTGCATAAAAAATCCTTTGTGGAAAACCTGCAATGTTGTGACTTCATCGTGTCGGGGCAGTGACACTGCGATGACGCGACCTGTGTTCAGGCCATATCAACCCAGCTCATTTTTTATTTAACGCCGACCCTCTTATCTTGTCAATTGTTTATTGCAGATTGTTGACAATCTACATTTTTGTGCTTCAATTCAGGGCATGAACGCTGCTTTGCATCCCACCATCGCGCAACTCCAGAACAGCTCCCTCACCACAGTGGTGCAGCAGGAGATCGAAAGAGCCATCCTTGCCGGCGAGTACGAGCCCGGCAGCAAACTGATAGAGGCCACGCTGGCGGAAAAAATGGGTGTCTCGCGCGGCCCGGTGCGCGAGGCCTTCCGCATGCTTGAAGAGGCCGGCCTGGTTCGCACCGAGAAAAACCGCGGCGTCTTTGTGCGCGACATCCCCATCGACGAGGCGGTCGAGATTTTTGATTTGCGCGCGGCCATGGATGAACTCGTCGGCCGCCGGCTCGCGGAAAACATCACCGCCGCCGAAGTCAAGGAACTCAAGGCCCTCGTTGATTCGATGGAAAAAGCGGTCAAGGCCGAAGACCCCCATGCCTATCACTTGCTCAATCTGACCTTTCACGACCGCATGGTCGAGATGGCGGGCAACCGCAAGCTGACCGAGATCTACCGCAAGCTCATCAAGGAGCTTTCGCTGTTCCGGCGCCTGAACCTCGCCGACGGCTGGCTCATGCCGGTGTCGGCCAATGAACACCGGCTGATCGTCAAGGCCATTGCCTCCGGCGACGCCGACGCGGCCGGCCGCGCGATGTTCCAGCACGTGATCGAAAGCAAGGAACGCACGATAGAAAACGACCTGCGTAGGCAAGCCGGACAACAAGCCGGCCCGGCGGGCGGCGGCGCGGCCGCCAAGCCCGCCAAACCTGTGAGGCTGGTTTCCAGCACCGCCGGCGTCTCCAAAGACAAAGACAAAGAAAAAACCAAGGAAGGGCCCTCACGTGGCAAACGCTGAATCGAATACCGGCTTGAAAGTGAACGGCAGGACCTACAAGCTGCCGGCCAAACCCACGGTGGTCGTCTGCGTCGACGGCTGCGAGCCCGACTACCTGGCGCAGGCGGTGGCCACGGGCCAGATGCCCTGGCTCAAGCGCACGCTGGCGCTGGGTTCGGGCCTGACGGGCGACTGCGTGGTGCCCAGCTTCACCAATCCCAACAATATCTCCATCGTGACCGGCGCGCCGCCCAGCGTGCACGGCATCTGCGGCAACTATCTGTTCGACACCGCCAGCGGCACCGAGGTCATGATGAACGACCCCAAGTGGCTGCGCGCGCCCACGCTGCTGGCCGCGCTGTCCGACGCCGGGAAATCGCTGGCGGTGGTGACGGCCAAGGACAAGCTGCGCAAGCTGCTGGGCCACAAGATGAGGGGCATCTGCTTTTCGTCCGAAAAAGCCGACCAGGCCACGCTGGAAGAAAACGGCATCGAGGACGTGCTGGGCCTGGTGGGCCGGCCGCTGCCCAGCGTCTACAGCGCCGATTTGTCGGAGTTCGTTTTCGCGGCCGGCGTGAAGATCATGCAGAAGTACAAACCCGACGTGATGTACCTCTCGACCACCGATTACGTGCAGCACAAGCACGCGCCCGGGACCGACGGCGCCAATTCCTTCTACCGCATGATGGACGGCTACATGCAGCAGCTCGAGGACCTGGGCTGCGTGATCGTGCTGACGGCCGACCACGGCATGAACGCCAAGGTGGCCATGGACGGCACGCCCGACGTGATCTACCTGCAGGACTGGTTCGACGGCTGGCTGGGCGCCGGCATCGCGCGCGTGATCCTGCCCATCACCGATCCTTATGTGGTGCACCACGGCGCGCTGGGTTCCTTTGCCACCGTCTACCTGCCCGAGGGCACCAACATCGAGGTGGCGCGCAAGCGGCTCGCGGCGCTCAAGGGCATGGAACTGGTGCTCTCGCGCGAGCAGGCGGCCGAGCGCTTCGAGCTCCCGGCCGACCGCATCGGCGACATCGTCGCGGTGTCCGAGCGCTTCACGGTCATCGGCACCTCGGTTTCGCGCCACGATCTCTCCGCGCTCGAAGTGCCGCTGCGCTCCCACGGCGGCATGAGCGAGCAGCGCGTGCCGTTGATCGTGAACCGCAAGCTGCCCGGGCTTGACCGCAACCGGCGCTTCCGTAATTTCGATGCCTTTGACCTGGCCTTGAACTATGCGCAAGGCTGAGCCTTGTTTTTATTCCCTCTCCCAGAGGGAGAGGGAGCAATACCCAGGAGCGTTGTGTGACGAGTGATTACATCCGCGACCACCGGCTCAACGCCATGCGCCTCGCGGGCCGCAAGGTCGGCGCCGACCGCAGCGGCGACCGCGTCATCGAGGTGTTCAACCCCTACACCGAAAAGTTGCTGGGCACGGTGCCCAAGGCCACGCTGGAGGAAGTGCGGGACACCTTCGCCATGGCGCACGCGTACAAACCGCAGCTGACCCGCTACGAACGCGCCGCCATCCTGAACCGCGCGGCCGCCATCATCCAGTCGCGCCTGTCGGAGGTCGCGAACCTGATCACCGCCGAAGCGGGCCTGTGCCTCAAGGACGCGATCTATGAAGCCGGCCGCGTCAGCGACGTGCTGCTGTTCGGCGCGACCGAGGTGCTCAAGGACGACGGCCAGATCTTCAGCTGCGACCTCACGCCCCACGGAAAAAAGCGCCGCGTCTACACGCACCGCTCGCCGCTGCTGGGCGTCATCACCGCGATCACGCCCTTCAACCACCCGATGAACCAGGTGGCGCACAAGGTGGTGCCCAGCATCGCGACCAACAACCGCATGGTGCTCAAGCCGTCCGAGAAGGTGCCGTTCTCGGCCATCCTGTTTGCCGACATCCTGTACGAGGCGGGCCTGCCGCCCGAGATGCTCAGCGTGGTGACGGGCGACCCGCGCGAGATCGCCGACGAGTTGATCACGAATCCGCTGGTTGACCTGGTGACCTTCACCGGCGGCGTGGCCATCGGCAAATACATTGCCGCCAAAGCCGGCTACCGCCGCGTGGTGCTGGAGCTGGGCGGCAATGATCCCATCATCGTGATGGAAGACGCCGACATTGACGAAGCCTCTACGCTGGCCGTGCAGGGTTCCTACAAAAATTCGGGCCAGCGTTGCACCGCCGTCAAGCGGCTTTTGGTGCATGAGGCGGTGGCGGGCGAGTTCGTGGAGCAGGTGCTGGCCAAAACCCTGGCCTGGAAATACGGCGACCCCGCCGACAAGGCCAACGACATGGGCACGGTCATCGATGAGCAGGCCGCGATGCTGTTTGAGTCGCGCGTCAACGAGGCGGTGGCGCAGGGCGCGAAACTGCTGGCCGGCAACCAGCGCCGCGGCGCACTCTATTCGCCCACGTTGCTGGACCATGTGCTGCCGCAGATGACGGTGGCGCGCGAGGAAACCTTCGGTCCCGTCTCGCCGGTGATCCGTTTCAAGAATATCGACGAAGCCATCCAGATCTCCAACGGCACGGCCTACGGCCTCTCAAGCGCGGTGTGCACCAACCGGCTGGACTACATCAACCGCTTTGTCAGCGAACTGCACGTCGGCACGGTCAATGTGCGCGAGGTGCCCGGCTACCGGCTGGAGCTCACGCCCTTCGGCGGCATCAAGGACTCGGGCCTGGGCTATAAAGAAGGCGTGCAGGAAGCAATCAAGAGTTTCACCAACCTCAAAACCTACTCTTTACCATGGCTTTGACCTTTGCGGATATAGAGCATCTCTTTGAAGAACGCGGCGGCGAACAATACAGCGGCGAACCCGTAACGCAACTGCAACACGCGCTGCAGACGGCTGCGCTGGGCGAGGCAGAAGGCGCGAGCGACGCGCTGGTCACCGCCGCCCTGCTGCACGACCTCGGGCACCTGCTGCATGACCTGGGCGAGACGCCTTCGCTGCGCGGCGTGGACGATGTGCACCAGTACCGCGCGCTGCCTTTCCTGCGCGGCCTGTTCCCCGACGAAGTGCTGGATGCCATCAAGCTGCATGTGGACGCCAAGCGCTACCTGTGCGCGGCACGGCGCGGCTACCATTCCAGCCTCTCGGCGGACTCCAAGCGCAGCCTGCTGCTGCAGGGTGGCATCTTCTCGGCCGATGAGGCCGCGCGTTTCATCGCCCAGCCCGGTGCTGAAGATGCTGTGAAGCTGCGCCTCTGGGACGACCTGGCGAAGGACGCGGACAAGGCCACGCCGCCGCTGGCGCATTACCTGGCACGCGCGCGGCGCTGTGCCCTTCCCGCCGCAGAGTCCTCGCTTGCCGCCTGACATCCTGGCGCTCACCTGGCCGGTGCTGTGCGCCGTGCTGTTCGGCGCGCTGCTGCACGCGGGCTGGAACGCCCTGGTCAAGTCCAGCGCCGACAAGTCCATGGACATGGCGGTGATCCACCTGATCGGATCGGTGCTGGCCCTGCCGCTGGTGCTGATGGTGGGGCTGCCGTCGATGGAGGCCTGGCCCTTCATCGGCGCTTCGGTATTGATCCATATCGGCTACTACATTGCGACCACGCAGGCCTACAAGCACGGCGACCTGGGGCTCACGTATCCGCTGATGCGCGGCGTGGCGCCGCTGCTGGTGGCGCTGTCGGCCAGCTTCACGCTGGGCGAAACCTTGAGCCCGCTGGCCTGGGCCGGCATCATCGGCATCTGCAGCGGCGTGCTGGTACTGGGCCTGAGCCGCCATGCACTGCATGCGCGCAAAGCGGTCGGCTTCGCGCTCGCCAATGCGGTCATCATTGCGATCTACACCGTGGTCGACGCGCTGGGCGTGCGGGCTTCCGGCAACGCGCTGCAGTACGTCGCCACGCTGTTTCTGCTCGACGGCTGGCCTTTCGGCCTGTTGATGATGGCGCGGCGCGGCCGTGCCATGGCCGACTACGCGCGCCACCGCTGGCCGGTGGCCACCGGCGGCGCGATGGCCTCGCTGGGCTCCTACGGTATCGCGCTGTGGGCCATGACGCGCGCGCCGGTGGCCACCGTGGCGGCGCTGCGCGAAACCTCAGTGCTGTTCGCCGTGCTGCTCGGCACCTGGTTCCTCAGGGAGACGTTCACGCTGCGCCGCTTTGCGGGCACCTGCATCATCGTGGGCGGCGTGATGGCCATCAGGCTGGCCTAGTCCCTGATCTACGCGTTTGCCAGTTTTGATGTGAGGTCCGCACCATGACGCCGACGACACTCCCCAGCCACGCAGAGATCATCATCGTGGGCGGCGGCATCGCCGGCTGCTCGGTGGCCTACCACCTGGCCAAAATGGGCAGGACCGACGTGCTGCTGTTGGAGCAGGGCAAGCTCACCAGCGGCACCACCTGGCACGCGGCTGGCCTGGTCGGCCAGATGCGGCCCAACCGCAACATGACGCAGATGAGCCAGTACGGCATAGAGCTCTATGCCTCGCTGGAGGCCGAAACCGGCCTTGCCACCGGCTGGAAGCAATGCGGCAGCGTCAACGTGGCGCGCACCCCTGAACGCATGAAGGTACTCCGCAAGCAGGTCGCCATGGCCAACAGCTTCGGCGTGGAGTGCCACGAGATATCGCCCCAGGAAGCCGGCGACAAATACTCCATCATGCGCACCGATGATTTGCAGGGCGCGATCTGGCTGCCCGGAGACGGCAAGGCCAACCCGGCGGACCTGTGCGTGTCGCTGGCCAAGGGCGCGCGCAATCGCGGCGTGAAGATCGTTGAAGGCATCGAGGTCACCGGCGTGATCATTGAAAACGGCAAGGCGGTGGGTGTGAAAACCGCCCAGGGCGAGGTGCGCTGCGAAGTCATCGTCAACTGCGCCGGCCAGTGGGCGCGCCAGTTCGGCAAGCTTGCGGGCGTGAACGTGCCGCTGTATTCCGCCGAGCATTTCTACATCGTCACCGGCAAGATCCCCGGCGTGCATCCCATGCTGCCGGTGATGCGCGACCCCGACGGCTACATCTACTACAAGGAAGAGGTCGGCGGCCTGGTGATGGGCGGCTTCGAGCCGCAGGCCAAGCCCTGGAAGATGGACCCGATTCCGTCCACCTTCCAGTTCGAACTGCTGGACGAGGACTGGGACCAGTTCGAGCCGCTGATGACGGCCGCGCTGCACCGCACGCCCTGCCTGGAGACCGCCGAGGTCAAGATGCTGCTCAACGGGCCCGAGAGTTTTACGCCCGACGGCAACTTCATCCTCGGCGAAGCGCCCGAGCTGCGCAATTATTTTGTCTGCGCGGGGTTCAACTCCGCCGGCATCGCCAACAGCGGCGGCGCGGGCCGGCTGATGGCTGAATGGATTGTGGGCGGCGAGCCCGGCGCCGATTTGTGGGACGTGGACATACGCCGCTTCGGCAGCTTCACCGGCAACCGCAAGGCGCTCGCCGAGCGCACCGGCGAAACCCTGGGCCTGCACTACGCGATGCGCTGGCCGAGGCAGGAACTGGAAACGGCGCGGCCGCTGCGCACCTCGCCGCTGTATGACATCCTGGCCGCCAAGGGGGCGGAGTTCGGCAGCAAGAATGGGTGGGAGCGGGCGAGTTATTTCAAGCCGCTGTCACCCTCACCCCAACCCTCTCCCGCAGGCGGGAGAGGGAGCGAAGACCCAGGCTCCACATCGCAAGTTCCGGAGCCTGCAGGCGGCGACCGGTATGACCCCCTCTCCCGCTTGCGGGAGAGGGCGGGGGTGAGGGTTCCCCGTCCTCCCTACACCCTTGACACACCCGGCTGGTTGCCGTGGATGATTGAAGAGCAACAAGCCACACGCCAGGCCGTCGCCCTCTACGACCAGACTTCGTTTTCCAAATACCTGCTGCAGGGCCGCGATGCGCTGGCCGTTCTGCAACGCCTGTGCGCCAACGAGATGGACATTCCCATCGGCAAGATGGTCTACACCGCGATGCTCAACGAGCGCGGCGGTTTTGAAAGCGACCTCACGGTGATGCGGCAAGAAGACATGGCCCCCACAGGCTTCGCCCTGCCCCCCGAGGGGGCGCTGCCGGCTTGGGGCGGCCCGGCGCCGGCATACCGCTTCATGATCATCACCGGCTCGGCGCAGACCGTGCGCGATTTCGACTGGATCACGCGCCACATCGGTGTGGCGGAGCATGCGGTGCTGACCGACGTGTCGGCGATGTATTCGGTGCTGTCGGTCATGGGCCCCAAAGCCCGCGAGTTGCTGGCGCTCGTCAGCCCCGACGACCTGTCGCCCGAGGCGCTGAAGTTCTCGTGGACCAAGGAAATCGACGTGGGCTTTGCGCGCGTGCGCGCGGCCCGCATGAGTTATGTGGGTGGGCCGGGCTTTGAGCTTTATGTGCCGATTGAAATGGCGCGCCACGTCTACCTGGCGCTGATGGAAGCCGGCCGGCCGCTGGGGATTCGCGATGCGGGCTACTACGCGCTGGATGCGCTGCGCATAGAGCAGGGCCGGCGCGCCTGGGGGGCGGAACTGGGGCCGGACGAAACGCCTTGGGAGGCCGGGCTGGCCTTCAGCGTCAAGCTCGACAAGCCCGCCAACTTCATCGGCAAGGCGGCGCTGCTCAACGCGCAGGGACTTGCCTTGCGCAAAAAACTGGTGACGCTGGTGTTTGACACGGGCGACGCTTTTGCCTGGGGCGGCGAGGCCATCATGCTGGGCGGGCAATCGGTGGGAGAGATTTCGTCGGTCGGCTGGAGCCCGCTGGCCGGTGCCTGCGTCGCGCTCGGCTATGTGCGTGGCGCCGGCGCCAACCAGGCTCATGACGGAACGCCGGCGCAGATCGAACTGTGGGGCGAGCGCGTGGGCGTCAAGCTCTACGACCGCTGGCCGCCCGCAAAATCCGGCTGAGCGCTTTTACTACTCGCCTTACTCGCCCTCAGGCAAGTCCATACCGACGAAGCGCACGGTCACGCGCGTACCCGGCGTCTGCGGGTGCCCCGCCAGCGCCGCGTCTTCAATCGAAATCGTTGCGCCGTGCTGCTTGGCGATCTCCAGGACGATGGCCAGGCCCAGGCCCGAGCCGTCCACGTTGGTGCCAAGCGCGCGGTAAAAAGGCTGGAACACCAGCTCGCGCTCCGACTCCAGGATGCCGGGCCCCGAGTCTTCCACCAGCAGCACCAGCACGCCGCTGAAGCGGTCCGTCATCAGGCGCAGCGTGACCTGGCCTTTTTCGGGTGTGTAGTTGATGGCGTTGTCCAGCAGGTTGCGCACGAGCTCCTTGAGCAGGGTCGCGTTGCCTTCGAGCTGCGTCGCCTGTTCACCGGCGTCGGGGCCGTCGTAGCCGAGGTCGATCTGCTTTTCGAGCGCGCGCGGCACCGAGTCGGCCATCACTTCCGAGACGATGTGCACCAGGTCGATGTGCTGCTTGGCCAGGCTGCGGCCGGTGGTCTCGGCGCGCGCCAGCGCCAGCAGCTGGTTGACGGTGTGCGTGGCGCGGATGCTGGCGCGGCCTATGTGCTTGAGCGATTTTTTGAGCTCGTCGGCGTCGGTCTCGCGCTGCGCCAGGTCGGCCTGCATGCGCAGGCCCGCCAGCGGCGTCTTGAGCTGGTGGGCGGCGTCGGCCAGGAAGCGTTTTTGCGTGGTCAGCGAGACCTTGAGCCGGCTCAGCAAATCGTTGATGGAGGACACCAGCGGCGCCACTTCTTCGGGCACCGCGGTTTCATCGAGCGGGCTCATGTCGTCGGACTTGCGCGCGCGTATGCGCTTTTCAAGCTGGGCCAGCGGCTTGATGCCGCGCACCAGTGCCAGCCACACCAGCAGCACGGCCAGCGGCAGCGTGACGAACTGCGGCACCATGGTGCCCTTGACGATTTCGGTGGCCAGCGTCTTGCGTTTTTCCAGCGTCTCGGCCACCTGCACCAGCACCAGCACCGGTTGCGAACTGGCGGGCGCGCCTTTCACGTCCACCTTGAGCCAGGTGTAGGCCACGCGCACGTCCTCGCCCTGGATCACGTCTTCGCGCAGCCGCACTTCGCCGTTGGTGGGCTTGTCCTCGTCGGGCGGCGGCGGCAGGTCGTGCTCGCCGCTCAGGTGTTCGCCGCGCGTGCCCACCACCTGGTAGTAAACAAGGTCGGTGTCGTCGGCGCGCAGGATTTCGCGCGCCGGCGCCGTCAGGTTGAACTGCACCTGGTTGTTCCTGACCACGACCAGTTTCGCCAGCGCCTGCACGTTGTATTCGAGCGCGCGGTCAAAAGGCTTGCCGGCGATGTTCTGCGCCACCAGCCAGGTCAGCGCCAGGCTGATGGGCCACAGCAGCAGCAGCGGCGTGAGCATCCAGTCCAGGATCTCGCCGAAGAGGCTGCGGCGTTCGCGCTGGAAGAGTCTTAGAGCCACTGGCTGGGGTGCTCCAAATCAAGGGCTTGCTGGTTTTGCTCCTTCCCCCTCTGGGGGAAGGCAGGGATGGGGGCTGACGGTGGTAGGTAACCCATGCAGTTCAGGTTTGGGACGCCGCGAGCCCCCATCCCAACCTTCCCCCAGCGGGGGAAGGAGCAAGAGGCGCTAACCCGGGATCTTTTCAAGGCAATAGCCTAGTCCGCGGACCGTCGCAATCCGCACCGGCCCTTTTTCAATCTTCTTGCGCAAGCGGTGGATGTACACCTCGATCGCGTTGTTGCTGACTTCCTCGCCCCATTCGCAGAGGCGTTCCACCAGCTGGTCCTTGCTGACCAGACGGCCGGCGCGCTGCAGCAGCACTTCGAGCAAACCGAGTTCGCGCGCCGACAGCTCCAGCATCTGGCCGTCTATGGTGGCGACGCGGCCGGCCTGGTCGTACACCAGCGGGCCGTGCTTGATGGTGCTGCTGGCGCCGCCCATGCCACGGCGTATCAGCGCGCGCACGCGGGCTTCGAGTTCCTGCAGCGAAAACGGCTTGGCCATGTAGTCGTCGGCGCCGTAGTCCAGGCCCTTGACGCGCTCTTCCACACTGTCGGCGGCGGTGAGGATCAACACCGGCATGGCCGAGCCGCGCGCGCGCAGGCGCTTGAGCACTTCCAGGCCGTGCATGCGCGGCAGGCCCAGGTCGAGGATCAGCAAATCGAATTCGGTGTTGGTGAGCAACGCGGCGTCGGCCTCGGTGCCGCTGGCCACGTGGTCGGCCGCCGCGCCCGAGGCGCGCAAGGTGCGCAGCAGGCCATCAGCCAGCACCTGGTCGTCTTCGGCAATCAGAATACGCATGGTTGTCTCCAGGGGTCGGTCCGCATCAAGAGCGCTGCGGACCAGTGTTTTACTTCTTCGGCAAATTTTAGGCTTTTGTCATCCCAGGTTTGCTGACGCCGGCTGGGGTCAAGCGCCTGCATACGCCTCCAGCCCCAGCGCCACCACCGTGGCCACATCATGCCCCACGGCCTGGCGAAATTCATCCTCGGCCTGGCGCACCGCCTGGTGAAAGGCTTCCAGCCACAGCAGGCCCGACTCGGTGAACACCACCCGGCGCGCGCGTCTGTCGTGCGGATCGGGCTGGCGCGTCACCAGTCCCCAGGCTTCGCACTGGTCGACCAGGTCGCCCATGGCCTGCTTGCTCATGCCGGCGCTTTGCGCCAGGTCGGTCAGGCGCGAGCCGGTGACGGCCAGGTGGCGCGTGATGTGGATGTGCGCGGCGCCGACCTGGTCGCGCGCCGCCAGATTGGACAGCGCCAGCGGCACCTCCACGCTGCCGGCCATCAGCGAGAGCACGCGTTCATCAAAGCGGCGCAGCGCGTGGCCCATCAGGCGGCCCAGGTGGGTTTGCCGCCAGCCGGCTTCGGTGGCGCCGAAGGGGCTGGACATGGGGGGTGAAGGGTTCATGGATGTCGTTTCAGCCATGAAAACCATGCTAACCCAATTAGTCAGGCAAACTGACTAAAAAGAGGGTTTACTTATTTTAATGATGCCCATAAAGTACTGGTCATGCATCCAGCGCTGTGATTAAAAGCAGAGGCCGGAATCCCAGGCAACAAGTTTTACATCATTGATTTTCAAGGAGTTTTTCATGGAACTGACCAGCAAACTGAATCCCGCCCAAAACCCCGTGCAAAGCGCCGCCCTGAACACCGAAAAGGCCAAGGCCTTGCAGGCCGCGCTGGCCCAGATCGAAAAGCAGTTCGGCAAAGGCACCATCATGAAGCTGGGCGACGGCGAGGTGATCGAGGACATCCAGGTCGTTTCCACCGGCTCGCTGGGCCTGGACATCGCCTTGGGCGTGGGCGGCCTGCCGCGCGGCCGTGTGGTCGAAATCTACGGCCCGGAATCCTCGGGCAAAACCACGCTGACCCTGCAAGTCATCGCTGAAATGCAAAAACTGGGCGGCACCTGCGCCTTTGTGGATGCCGAGCATGCGCTGGACATCCAGTACGCGCAGAAACTGGGCGTCAACCTGCAGGAATTGCTGATTTCCCAGCCCGACACCGGCGAGCAGGCGCTTGAAATCGTCGATTCCCTGACCCGCTCCGGCGCTGTGGACCTGATCGTGGTCGACTCGGTGGCGGCGCTCACGCCCAAGGCCGAACTTGAAGGCGAAATGGGCGACTCGCTGCCCGGCCTGCAGGCCCGTTTGATGAGCCAGGCGCTGCGCAAGCTCACCGCCACCATCAAGAAGGCCAACTGCATGGTCATCTTCATCAACCAGATCCGCATGAAGATCGGCGTGATGTTCGGCTCGCCCGAAACCACCACCGGCGGCAATGCGCTGAAGTTCTACGCCTCGGTGCGCCTGGACATCCGCCGCATCGGCTCCATCAAGAAGGGTGAAGAGGTGATCGGCAACGAAACCCGGGTCAAGGTGGTCAAGAACAAGGTGGCCTCGCCCTTCAAGACGGCGGAGTTCGACATCCTCTACGGAGAGGGCATCAGCCGCCTGGGCGAGGTGCTGGATCTGGGCGTGGCCGGCCACATCGTCGAGAAAGCCGGCGCCTGGTACGCTTTCAACGGCGAAAAAATCGGCCAAGGCCGTGACAACTCGCGTGAATTCCTGAAAGAAAACCCGGAACTCGCGATCGAGATCGAAAACAAGGTGCGCGAATCGCTGGGCATCCCTCTGGTGCAGGTCGCGGGCAGCGTAGATGCCCCGGCCGAAAAGCCGGCCAAGGCTGAAAAAGCCGAGAAGGCCGAAAAGCCTGCCAAGGCCGTAGCCTGAGAGGTTTTTAGCCCGGCCTGAGGGTGCTTGTGCGGCCCAGGCCCGGTGACACCATGGACAAACCGTCAGATCGCAAACCCCCGAAACCCGCCTCCCGTGCGGGTTTCGGCCTTTCGCTCAAGGGGCGCGCGCTGCGTTACCTGGCCGGGCGCGAACATTCGCGCGCCGAGCTGGAGCGCAAGCTGGCGCCCCATGAAGAAACGCCGGGGCAACTGGCCCAGGTGCTGGACGACCTGCAGGCCAAGGATTTCATCAGCGAGGCGCGTGTGGTGGAGTCGGTGATCAACCGTCGCGCCGGGCGTTTTGGCGCGGCGCGCATCAAGCGTGAGTTGCTGGGCAAAGGCCTCAGCGCGGAACGGGTGGCCGGGGCCATGGCCAGCCTGAAAGGCAGCGAACTCGAGCGAGCTCGCGAGATCTGGCGCAAAAAGTTCGAGGGACCGGCGCCTGATGCGGCCGGCCGCGCCAAGCAGATGCGCTTTCTGGCGGCCCGGGGCTTTGGCGGGGAAGTGATCCGCCGTGTTGTGTCGCAAGCCGATGAAGATTGAGGCTGGGCCGCCCTTCAAGTAGGGGCCGCGGAACCGGCTTTGCCGGGCCGCAGGCGCAGCGCCCCCTCGGGGGGCAGCGAACCACACGAAGTGGGGAGCGTGGGGGCTCTATATATTCAGCATCAATTTCAAGTTTTGCACGGCGGCACCTGATGCGCCCTTGCCCAGGTTGTCCAGCCGCGCCACCAGCACTGCCTGGCGGTGCTCTTCGTTGGCGAACACGCGCAGTTCCATCTTGTTGGTGTCGTTGAGCGCCAGCGCGTCCAGCTTGCCCGACTCGGGCGCGGCTTGCACCGTCACCCATTCGCTGCCGGCGTAGTGTTTGGCGAGGATGTCCTGCAACTGTGTGCCGGTCGGCTTGCCGGGCAGCAAGTCCAGGTGCAGCGGCAGTTGCACCAGCATCCCCTGCTTGAAGTTGCCGACCGAAGGAATGAACACCGGGCGACGTGACAGGCCGGTGTATTTCATGATTTCGGGCAAGTGCTTGTGCTTCAGGCCCAGGCCGTAGAGCTCAAACAGCGGCGCGGTGCCGGCCTCGTAGTCCTCGATCATCTGCCGTCCGCCGCCGGAGTAACCGCTCACGGCGGGAAGGCTCAAAGGGAAATCAGCGGGTATCGCGCCGGCGTCGACCAGCGGGCGGATCAGCGCGATCGCGCCGGTGGCGTAGCAGCCCGGGTTGCCGACACGGTCGGCGGAAGCCACGGCGGCGCGCTGGGTCTGGGTCAGTTCGGGAAAGCCGTAAACCCAGCCCGGCACGGTGCGGTGTGCGGTTGAGGCGTCAATGATCTTGGGCTTTTTGCCGGTCAGGGAATCGATCATGGCCACCGATTCGCGGGCCGCGTCGTCATGCAGGCAGAGGATCACCATGTCCACTTGCGCCATCAGCGCGCGCTTGGCGGCCGCATCCTTGCGCAGCTCGGGCGTGATGCTGACCAACTCGATCTGCGGCATGGCTTGCAGCCGCTCGCGGATCTGCAGGCCCGTGGTGCCGGCTTCTCCGTCAATAAAAACTTTGGGCATGAAGACTTCCAGGTACTGACAATAGAAATACGCAAATAAGGCAAATATCGGGTATTGCGAAGCGGCTCAAAAGCCCCGCAAAACACCCCATCACGCTCAATTTCGGCCCATTTAGGGGTGTAAGCCGGGCACAAGAATTGTGCGTCGCACCATGATACAGTTCTGCGTTGCTGCCTGCAGTGACCGCCGACGTGGTTTTTTGGGCCGGTGTGGCCTGTTTCCGACACCCCATAGCCCAGCCCAAATCCCAGTTGCACCCCCTCTTTTACTGAATTCTGAAGGTTTTTCATGAAAATTCACGAGTACCAGGGCAAGGAAATCTTGCGCAATTTTGGTGTGCCTGTGCCGCGCGGCATTCCGGCCTTCACGGTGCAGGAAGCGGTGGAAGCCGCCCAGAAGCTCGGCGGCCCGGTGTGGGTGGTCAAGGCGCAAATCCATGCGGGCGGACGCGGCAAGGGCGGCGGCGTGAAGGTTGCCAAGACCATTGAGGACGTCAAGCGCATTGCCGGCGAAATCCTGGGCATGCAGCTGAAGACGCACCAGACCGGCCCTGAAGGCCAGAAAGTCCGCCGCCTCTATATTGAAGACGGCGCCGACATCCAGAAGGAATACTACATCTCGGCCGTGACCGACCGCGAGTCGCAGAAGGTGGCCTTCATCGCTTCCAGCGAAGGCGGCATGGACATCGAAGAGGTGGCCCATTCCAACCCCGAAAAAATCATCAAGGTGTTTGTCGATCCGCTGGTCGGCATGACGGACGCCCAGGCCAGGGAAGTCGCCGCCGGCATCGGCATGCCCGCCGACTCCGTGGCACAGACCGTCGACATCCTGCAAAAGCTCTACAAGTGCTACATGGAGACCGATGCGTCGCTGGTTGAAATCAACCCCCTGAACCGCAACAGCAAGGGCGAAATCATGGCCCTGGATGCGAAGTTCAACTTCGATGCCAATGCGCTGTTCCGCCATCCTGAAATCGTCGCTTACCGCGACCTCGACGAAGAAGACCCGGCCGAAGTCGAAGCCAGCAAGTTCGACCTGGCCTACATCAGCCTGGACGGCAACATCGGCTGCCTGGTCAACGGCGCCGGCCTGGCCATGGCGACCATGGACACCATCAAGCTGTTCGGCGGCGAGCCGGCCAACTTCCTGGACGTGGGCGGCGGCGCAACGGCTGAAAAAGTCACCGAAGCCTTCAAGATCATGCTGAAGAACCCCGATGTCAAAGGCATCCTGGTCAACATCTTCGGCGGCATCATGAAGTGCGACACCATCGCCGACGGCGTCATCACCGCCTGCAAGGCCGTGAACCTGTCGGTTCCGCTGGTCGTGCGCATGAAGGGCACCAACGAAGACCTGGGCAAGAAAATGCTGGCGGACTCCGGTCTGCCCATCATTGCCGCAGACACCATGGCCGACGCCGCGACCAAAATCGTGGCTGCCGTCAAGTAAGCCCAGGAGAACACAAGCATGTCGATCTACATCAACAAAAACACCAAAGTCATCACCCAGGGCATCACCGGCAAGACCGGGCAGTTCCACACCCGCATGTGCCGCGACTACGCGAACGGCCGTGAAGCCTTTGTGGCGGGCGTAAACCCCAAGAAAGCCGGCGAAGACTTCGAAGGCATCCCGATTTTCGCCAACGTCACCGAGGCCGCCCAGGCCACCGGCGCGACCGTCTCGGTGATCTACGTGCCGCCCGCGGGCGCGGCCGCCGCCATCTGGGAAGCCGTGGAAGCCAACCTCGACCTGGCCATCTGCATCACCGAAGGCATCCCCGTGCGCGACATGCTGGAAGTGCGCAACCGCATGAAGGCCAAGGAAGCCGCCGGCGGCAAGAAAACCCTGCTGCTGGGCCCCAACTGCCCCGGCCTGATCACGCCTGAAGAGATCAAGATCGGCATCATGCCCGGCCACATCCACCGCAAGGGCCGCATCGGCGTGGTCAGCCGCTCCGGCACGCTGACTTATGAAGCCGTGGCGCAACTGACCGAAATCGGCCTGGGCCAGTCCAGTGCTGTCGGCATCGGCGGCGACCCGATCAACGGCCTCAAGCACATCGACGTGATGAAGGCCTTCAATGATGACCCGGACACCGACGCCGTCATCATGATCGGCGAAATCGGCGGCCCGGACGAAGCCGAGGCGGCGGTCTGGTGCAAAGCCAACATGAAAAAACCCATCGTCGGCTTCATCGCCGGCGTGACGGCCCCGGCCGGCAAGCGCATGGGCCATGCGGGCGCGCTGATCTCCGGCGGCGCCGACACGGCCGACGCCAAGCTGGCCATCATGGAAGCCTGCGGCTTTACCGTGACGCGCAACCCCTCGGAAATGGCCAAGCTGCTCAAGGCGCTGCTGTAAGGCACCCCGCGGCCGCATTCGTAAGCATTAATACGAACGCCGCCCGGCCCCATCCGGGCTAAACTCGAAAAAACAAAAAAAAGCGCTGCCCGGCGCTTTTTTTCATTCATAACAGGAGATAGCCATGTTTTTCGGACTGGACCTCGCGTCCCCTCTCTTCTGGAGCGCTTTCGGCTCCATCATCCTCGCCAACATCGTGCTGTCGGGCGACAACGCCGTGGTGATCGCCATGGCGGCGCGCACGCTCAAGCCCGAGCAGCGCAGCAAGGCCATCTTCTGGGGCAGCGCCGCGGCGATCGTCATGCGTATCGTGCTGACCATCGTGGCCATCCAGCTGCTGAGCCTGCCTTACCTGAAGCTCATAGGCGCCATTTTGCTGGTCTACATCGGCGTGGACCTGCTCAAGGGCGAGGAAGACGAAGACGGCGAGGGCCATGAAATCAACGGCATGATGGCTGCCATCCGCACCATCCTGATCGCCGACCTGGTCATGAGCCTGGACAACGTGCTGGCCGTGGCCGCCGCCGCCAAGGGCAACCTGCCGCTGCTGGTCCTGGGCTTGTTGGTCAGCATTCCGCTGATCATTTTCGGCGCCACTTTGCTGACCAAGGTCATGGAGCGTTTCCCCATCATCATCACCATCGGCGCCGCCCTGCTCGGTTTCCTGGCCGGTGAAATGCTGCTGACCGACCCTGCCGTGGTGTCTTATTTCGGCCCCATCAGTGAGCACACGGTGACGATAGGCGGGATTCTGGGCGCAGTGCTGGTCGTGGCGCTGGGCACTTACCTCACCAAACGGCGGCAGAACAAGGCGTCTTCCGCCTGAATCCCGCAGGCCCACCTCCTCGTGGCGGAGGCAGGGCCCCCAAACATGCCTTTCCATGCCCGCGTCGAGCGGGCTTTGGCGCATGGGCTGAAAAACCACTTATTTGCAACAGTCGGTCCGGTTGCCGTGCAAAAGTCCCTTGTCCAGCCGCACCCCGTCTGTTAATGTCCTTTTATTCAGGGGACTTGTAACCTGCCGAAACAACCGGCGGGGGCTGCCTGGTGCGCCAAAACGGCCGTTACCGGGCGTCGGGTAATACAAAGCAATTAAAAAAAGAGCGGCTAGCTTATGCACGGCGAATCAGGACAAGGGACGGGTAGTGGCCTCATCATCTAGAAAGCTGAGTCAGTTCTGGCGGGCCGACTGGTTCGTCGGGGTCCTGGTGGTGCTGGCCGTCCTTTTCCTGCATGGCCTGACGGATTTCTTCGGCACGCTGGAGCGCCGCTACTACGACTTCGCCAGCACCAGCACCTCGCGCCAGCCGTCCGACCGCATCGCCATCATCGCCATCGACGACCAGAGCATTGCCAACATAGGCCGCTGGCCCTGGCCGCGCGACGTACACGCCCAGCTGATCGACCAGCTTTCCGCCGCCAAAGCCAAAACCATCGCGCATACCGCCTTCTTCTTCGAGCCCCAGACGGACCGCGGATTGGTGTTCATCCGCAAGATGAAGGAAGCGCTAGGCCCCGTGGCGGACCCGGCCGCGCCACCTCAGGGTGGCTTGCCTGAGCAGCTCGGCAAGGTCATCGCGGAGGCCGAAATCGCCCTGGACACCGACGCCAAGCTCGCCGCCAGCATGGCCAAGGCCGGCAACGTCCTGGTGCCCTCGGTTTTCCAGCTTGGCGTGCCGCAAGGCCGTCCCGACAACCCGCTGCCGGCCTATGCGCTGAAAAGCGCCGTGGATGAAACCAATAACTTCTCGTTGCCGGCCATACGCGGTCAGCAGCCTATCGAGCAGATAGGCACGGCGGCCGCCGGCATTGCCCACCTGAACCAGTTGCCCGACGTGGACGGCGCCGTGCGCCAGGAGCCGCTGCTGATCAACTACTACGGCAAGGCCGTGCCCTCCATGAGCCTGCTGGTGGCCGCCAAAAGCCTGAACCTCGGGCCGTCCGACATCAAGCTCAACGTGGGCGAATCGGTGCAGATCGGCAAGTTGATGATCAAGACCGACGAGTCGGCGCTCATGCTGCCGCAGTTCTACAAAGGCAGGGACGGCCGGCCGGCGTTTGCCGTCGATTCGTTTTACGACGTGATTTCCGGCAAGATCCCGGCGGCCAAGTACGCCGACAAGATCGTGATCATAGGCGCCACTGCCGCGGGTGTGGGGACGCAGTTCCCGACGCCGGCCGGTCCCGGGCTTTCCCCGGCGGAAACCATTGCACACATCACTTCCAGCATCCTGAGCGAGCATTTCATCGTGCAGCCGGGTTGGGGCGTTTGGGCCACGCTGGGCGTGCTGCTGCTGGTCGCCGGCTACCTGATCGCCGGGCTGCCGCGCCTGTCGGCGGGCAAGGCCGCCATCGTCACGCTGGTGCTGTTTGTGGTGCTGCTGGTGCTTGAGTTCAGCCTGCTGTCGGCGGCCGCGACCTGGCTCAAGTTCGTTTTCCCTGCGGCCCTGCTGGTCATCGGCCACCTGGCGCTGACGACCAAACGCTTCCTCATGACCGAGGCCGGCAAGCTCAAGTCCGATGAGGAATCGGCCGAAACCAACCGCATGATGGGCCTGGCGCTGCAAGGCCAGGGCCAGCTCGACATGGCGTTTGACCGCTTCCGCCGCGTGCCCTTCACCGACGCGCTGATGGACAACATGAACAACCTCGCGCTCGACTTCGAGCGCAAGCGGCAGTTCAACAAGGCCCAGGCCGTGTACGAGTACATGGCCAGCTACAACAAGAACCACAAAGACCTGCAGTCCCGGCTCAACCGCGCCAAGAACCTGTCGGAAACCGTCATCCTGGGCGGGGGTGGGGCGCACCCCGGCGGCACCATGCTGCTGGACGGCGGCGGTGTCGAAAAGCCCATGCTGGGCCGCTACCAGGTGGAAAAAGAGCTGGGCAAGGGGGCCATGGGCGTGGTCTACCTCGGCAAGGACCCCAAGATCGGCCGCGTCGTGGCCATCAAGACCATGGCGCTGAGCCAGGAGTTCGAGGGCGAAGAACTCGACGATGCGCGCGAGCGCTTTTTCCGCGAGGCCGAGACGGCCGGGCGGCTGCAGCACCAGAACATCGTGACCATTTTCGACGCCGGCGAAGAGCATGACCTGGCCTACATCGCGATGGAATTCCTCAAGGGCAAGGACCTTGCCGACGTGACCAAGGACGGCAGCCTGCTGCCGATCCCCAAGGTCTTGTCCATCGTGGCGCGGGTGGCCGAAGCGCTGGCTTACGCGCACAAGCAGAACGTGGTGCACCGGGACATCAAGCCCGCCAACATCATGTACGAGATCGACAGCGACACGGTGAAGGTGACCGACTTCGGCATCGCCCGCATCACCGATTCGAGCAAGACCAAGACCGGCCTGGTGCTGGGCACGCCCAGTTTCATGTCGCCCGAGCAGATTGCCGGAAAAAAAGTCGACGGGCGCTCGGATTTGTATTCGCTGGGCGTCATGCTGTTCCAGATGCTGGCCGGCGTGCTGCCCTTCCGGGGCGATTCCATGGCCGAGCTGATGTACAAGATCGCCAACGAAGAAGCGCCGGACATCCGCATCATCCGCAAGGAGCTGTCCGCGCGGCTGGCTGAAATCGTCGCGCTGTCGCTGGCCAAGAAACCCGAACTGCGCTACCAGGACGGCGATCGCTTTGCCGCCGACCTGCGCGAGGTCATTGCAAGCCTGGGCGGTGCCGCGCCAGCTCCATCGGCCTACGCCGCACCGCCGGCCGCGGCCGGGGCTTCGTTCGACGCCACGGTGGTGCAGTCCGCCTCCGCCGCCCAGGCACCCGAAGCCAGGGCCTATGATGCGACCCAGGCCATGAATGCGGGCGAAGCCCCAACGTTTGATAAAACCGTTGTTTCCAGGCCGTCCGCCGCCGACACAGACACCCAGTGACAACACGAACAAGATGATCTACGAGATTTGTACACATACCGACCCAGGGTTGACGCGGGACAACAACGAAGATGCGGTCGCGTTTGATGCCGCGACCCGGCTTTGCATCCTGGCCGACGGCATGGGCGGCTATAACGCCGGCGAGATCGCCAGCGGCATGGCCGTGGCCTTCATCAAGTCCGAAATGGGGCGCTGGCTTTCCCAGGCCGGCCGGCACGCCAACGCCAGGGAAGTACGCCGGGCGCTGGAAATCTGTGTCGAAAACGCCAACCACTCGATCTTCAACGCGGCCAACTCCAATCCCCAGTACACGGGCATGGGCACCACGCTGGTCGTGGGCGTCTTCCAGGACGGGCGCCTGATGCTGGGCCATATCGGCGACTCGCGCTGCTACCGCCTGCGCGGCCAGGAACTGCAGCAGATCACCAAGGACCACTCCCTGCTCCAGGAGCAAATTGATGCAGGGTTGATCACGCCCGAACAGGCGCTGACCTCCCTGAACAAGAACCTGGTGACGCGCGCCCTGGGCGTGGAGGACACCGTGCTGGTCGAAGTCAACGAGCACCGCGTGGAAGCAGGCGACCTTTACATGATGTGTTCGGACGGTTTGTCGGATATGGTGGCGGACCCGGGCATTGCCGCCATCCTGGTGGGGACGGGTACGCTGGAGCAAAAGTCAAAGCAGCTGATTGCCGCGGCGAACGAGGCCGGCGGACGCGATAATATTTCCGTCTTGCTGGCATACGCGAAAGAAGACTCGGCCAAGCGCGGCCTTTTGTCCAGAATGCTGGGAAAATAGCGCGGTGACTGAAAATTTAAAAACAGACAGGAGTCGGCCATGCCGAAAATGATCGTCTCTATTGACGGCGTTGTGATCAAGGAAGTCCAGCTGACCAAAGACCGCACGTCTTTGGGCCGCAGGCCCTACAACGACATCGTCATTGACAACCTCGCTGTCAGTGGGGAGCACGCCGTCCTGCAAATGTCTGGCAATGAGGTCTATCTCGAGGACCTCAACAGCACCAACGGCACCTATGTCAACGGCAAGGCCGTCAAAAAGCTGCTGCTGCAAAACAGCGACACGGTGGAAATCGGCAAGTACAAGATCAAGTATGTAAACGAGGCCGCACCGGCCGGATTCGAGAAAACCATGATCATCAAGGCCGGCTCCGCCGGCCTGGTCGCGCCGCCCCCGGGTGGTACGCCCGCAGCGGCGCCGGTTGACGCGGGCGGCGGCCCCAGTGCTGCCATCAAGGTCATGTCGGGCGCGGCGGCCGGCCGTGAGGTGGCGCTGGTCAAGGTGGTCACCACCATCGGCAAGCCCGGCGTCGCGGTCGCGGCGATCACCAAGCGGCCCCAGGGTTTTGTCGTGGCCCACGTGGAAGGCACCGGAAAACCGACCCTCAACGGCGCGCCTATCGGGGCCGAGCCCGTGGTCCTGAAAAACGGCGACATGCTCGAGCTGGCCGGAACGCAAATGCAGTTCGTCCAACATTGACCCGGGTGCCCGCGCGGGCTTGGCCGTAACGCGAGCCGCCGGCACCCAACACCCGAGGTCTCATGAGACTCCTCTCCCGGCACTGGCCTCGCATCGCCGTCACGCTGATTCCGCTGGTCTTTGCCTTGCTGCATGCCGGCGGCGTCCTGCGTATCGGCGTGCTGCAGCGCCTGGACGACATCATTTACGACGCGCGCCTTCGCGCGACCATGCCCCACACCCTGGATGAGCGCATCGTCATCGTCGACATCGACGAGAAAAGCCTGGCCGAAGTCGGCCGCTGGCCCTGGGGGCGCAACAGGCTGGCCGAACTGGTCGAGGAGCTCCAGGACCGCCAGAAGACGGCCTTGCTGGGTTTCGACGTGGTGTTCGCGGAAGCCGACGAAAGCTCGGGCCTGAAGCGGCTCAAGCAGCTGGCGCAGGCGGAACTGAAGGACCAGCCCGGCTTTGCTGAAAAGCTCAACCAGCTACAGGCCGGTCTGGATTACGACGCGGTGTTCGCCAAGTCCATTGAAAGGCGGCCGGTCGTCATGGGCTACTACTTCACCAGCGACCGGGACGGACGCGTCAACGGAATGTTGCCGGCACCCGTCATGGACCGCGATGCGCTGGGCGGGCGTCCCATCAAGTTCACCAGCTGGAATGGTTACGGGGCCAACATCGAGCTGCTGGCCAAGGCCGCGCCGCTGGGGGGCTTTTTCAACTCCATCACCGAAGGCGACGGTGTCGTTCGCTCCATTCCCCTGCTGGCGGAATACAAGGGCCAGTACTACGAGTCGCTGGCGCTGGCCATGTTTCGCATGCTGGTCGGCCTGCCCAAGGTCGAGCCCGGTTTTCCGCCGGAAAAATTCCTCACGCGCAATTACCAGGGGCTGGAGAGCATTTTGCTAAAGCAAGGCGGCAAGACCCTGGCGATTCCGGTCGACGACCGGGTCGCCACGCTGGTGCCGTTTCGGGGCAACGGTGGCGCCAATGGCGGCTCCTTCCGCTACATCTCGGCGGCTGACGTGCTGGCCAAGCGCCTGGCGCCTGGCGCGCTCAAGGACAAGATCGTCCTGGTCGGCACCACGGCGCCGGGGTTGCTCGATTTACGGGTCACGCCGGTCGGTGAGACCTATCCCGGCGTGGAAACCCACGCCAACGTGATCTCCGGCTTCCTGGACGGCAAGGTCTTCGTCAAGCCCGATTACGCCGTCGGGTTCGAGATCGTCATCCTGCTGCTGTCCGGTCTCACGCTCGCCTTCGCGTTGCCGCTGTTGTCGGCTTCGCGCGCGGTGCTGGTCAGCCTGGCGGTGATTGCCGCCATTGCCGGGCTCAATTTCTGGCTGTATGCCGGTTACGGCCTGGTGCTGCCGCTGGCCAGCGCCCTGGTCATGGCGCTGACGGCCTTCGCGCTGAACATGAGTTACGGGTATTTTGTTGAAAGCCGTTCCAAGCGCGAGCTGGCCAACCTGTTCGGCACCTATGTGCCGCCCGAGTTGGTGGACGAGATGGTGAAAGACCCCGACAGCTACAGCATGAAGGCGACTACCAAGGAGCTGACCGTCATGTTCTGCGACATGCGCGGCTTCACCAAGATGTCGGAGACCATGGAGCCGACCCAGCTTCAGGCGCTGCTCAACAGCGTCTTCAACCGGCTGACGGACCTGATACGCGGCAACCGCGGCACCATCGACAAATACATGGGCGACTGCGTCATGGCATTCTGGGGCGCACCCGTCGATACGCCCGACCACGCCGCGCTGGCCGTGAAAACGGCGCTTGAGATGTCCAACGCCATCCTCAAGATCAATGAAGAACACAAGGCCAAGGGTTTACCCGAGATCGGCATCGGCATAGGCCTGAACACAGGCACCATGTGCGTAGGGGACATGGGGTCGGACATCCGCCGCAGTTACACCGTGATTGGCGATGCCGTGAACCTGGGCTCGCGCCTGGAGGGCCTGTCCAAGACCTACGGCGTCGACATCGTGGTCAGCGAGTCCACCCGAAAGCTGGCCGGCGACTTTGCATGGCAGGAACTGGACAAAGTCCGCGTGAAGGGCAAAGATCAGGCTGTCGCCATTTTTTGGCCCCTGGCACTGGCGGAGCGGATCGACAAGGACAATGCCCTGGAACTGAAAACCTGGGGCATGGCCCTGAAATCCTACCGTGCCCAGGACTGGGACCAATGCGACGTGCAACTGCTCAATTTACAGCGGGGAAATGGCAAAAAGTTCCTTTACCGGCTGTATGCGGAGCGTGTAGCCTCCATGAGGCTGTTGCCGTTTGATCCGGAGTGGGATGGCGCGACCAATTTTGAGACCAAATAATATAAAAGACCAACCCAGGGCCAACCGGAAAACCTCATGAAAGTACGTGTACTCGGCTGCTCGGGAGCCATCGCCAAGGACTGCCGGACCACGTCTTTTCTGCTCGACCATGATTTGCTGGTCGACGCCGGCACGGGTGTCGGCGACCTCTCGCTCGATGAGATGGCCGGCATCGACCACGTGCTGCTGACGCATTCGCACCTGGACCACGTCGCAGCGCTGCCGCTCATGGTGGACGCCATCGCGGCGCGGCGGACGACGCCGATACAGATTCATGCCCTGCAAGGCACCATCGATGCGCTCAAGGCGCACATCTTCAACAACACCATCTGGCCGGATTTCTCCAGGATTCCCACGCCCGCGGCGCCGTTCATCAGCTTTCATCCGCTTGAGGTAGGGCAGACCTTGCTGCTGGCGGGAAAGCACGTGGAGGTATTGCCGGCCGTGCACACCGTGCCGGCCGTGGGATATGCCGTGGCCACCGGCAAAGGCTGCTGGGTGTTCACCGGCGACACCGAACAGAACCCCGCCCTGTGGGCCCGCATCAACCAGATGAACGTGGCCATGCTGGTCATAGAAACCGCTTTCAGCAACCGCGAGCGCGACCTGGCCAAGCGCAGCCTGCACCTGTCGCCCCACGCCCTTGCCAATGAGCTCGACTGCATAGAGCGCGGAAAGAATTACCCGATTTACATCACACACACCAAGCCTGCCGAGACCGATCTCATCATGGCCGAGATACAGCGTTTTGACCAAACCCGCCCGTTTGGCCCCAACGTTTCGCACGATATCCGGTGGTTGCGGGCGGGCCAGGAGTTTGAACTATGAGCGCCGTATTGCAACGAGATCCCCAGGACGAGTTTTTTGACTCGCAGATGCTGCCGCCGCAGGAGCGCGGCGTTACCTTCGAGGCGCTGTACTTCCGGCAGCTGCAGCTGGTCACCAACCGCATCCATGAAACCGAAAACATCGACCAGATCATGCTGGAGGCGAGCCAGGACATCTGCAAACTCTTCAACGCCGACCGCTTGACCCTGTACGCGGTCAACGAGGACCGCACGTCCATTGTGTCCAAGGTCAAGACGGGCCTGAACACCAGTCGCGACCTGAAGCTGCCGGTCAGCGCGCAAAGCATCGCCGGCTACGTGGCCATGTCCCGCCAGATGGTCAACATCGCCGACGTCTACGACGAAGAGGCCCTCAAGAAAATCCACCCGGCACTGAGCTTCCTCCAGGAGGTCGACAAGCGCTCCGGCTACCGGACCAAGCAGATGCTGGTGGCGCCCGTCATGGACGGAGACACGCTGTACGGCGTCCTGCAGGTCATCAACAACCGAAGCGACCAGCCTTTTGGAAAACTTGAGGAGGACGGCGCGCGCCAGCTGTGCCAGACGCTGGGCATCGCGATACGCCAGCGCATGCAGAGGGCGGAGGACGGCCAGCGCCGCAAGGCCACCAAGTACGACGGGCTGGTCACTGAGGGCGTGCTGTCTCAGGACGAGCTGCGGCAGTGCATCCAGCGCGCGCGCGAGGAAGGCAAGTCGGTCGAGCACATGCTGATGGCCGGCTACCATATCCGCCCCGCCCAGATCGGGCAGTCGCTGGCCAAATTCTTCGGCGTGGGCTACGAGCCCTTCAATGCCGGCCGGATACGCTCCGAGATGCTGCACGGCCCGCTCAAGCGGGAATTCATCGGGCAACAAGGCTGGATACCGCTGGAAGAAACCACCGACGGCCTGGTGATCATGTGCATGGACCCGGAAGCCGTGCGCGGCTCGCGCGTCGTTCCGCAGGTGTTTCCGCGCATCACCAAATTTGCCTACCGCGCCACCACCCAGACCGAGTTCGACGAGACGCTGAGCCAGTTGTTCGGCACCGGCGCCGACAACAGCTCCATCGACCAGCTGCTGGCCGACATGGACTCGCCGCTGGAAGGCGACGCCATCGACGACAGTTCGCTGGAATCCGCGGCCGCCGACAACGAGCTGGTCAAGTTCGTCAACAAGGTCATCATCGACGCCTACAACCAGAAGGTCTCGGACATCCACATAGAGCCCATGCCCGGCAAGGCCAAGACCGGCATCCGCTTTCGCATTGACGGCACCTTGCAGCCCTATATCGAGGTGCCGGCGCAGTTCCGCCAGGCCATGATCACCCGGCTCAAGATCATGTGCGACCTGGATATTTCCGAAAAGCGCAAGCCGCAGGACGGCAAGATCAAGTTCAAGAAATACGGACCGCTGGACATCGAGCTGCGCGTGGCCACGATTCCCTCCGCGGGCGGCGTGGAAGACGTGGTCATGCGTATCCTGGCCGCCGGCGAGCCGATTCCACTCGAAAAGCTCGGCCTCACGGCCAACAACAAGGAGCGGCTGGAAAAAACCATCTCCAAGCCCTACGGCCTCTTCTATGTGTGCGGCCCCACGGGCTCCGGCAAGACCACGACGCTGCACTCCATCCTGAAATTCCTCAACACGCCGGACACCAAAATCTGGACAGCCGAGGATCCGGTCGAAATCACCCAAAAAGGCCTGCGCCAGGTGCAGATCAACCGCAAGGCCGGCATCGACTTCGCGCTGGTCATGCGCGCCTTCCTGCGAGCCGACCCGGACATCATCATGGTCGGCGAGTCGCGCGACAAGGAAACCGTGGCCATGGGCGTCGAGGCCTCGCTCACGGGCCACATGGTGTTTTCAACCCTGCACACCAACTCCGCGCCCGAGTCCATCACCCGTCTGCTGGACATGGGCATGGACCCCTTCAACTTCGCCGACGCGTTGCTGGGCATCCTGGCGCAACGCTTGGCCAAAAAGCTGTGTGACTGCAAGGAAGCTCACATCTTGAGCTCGCAGGAAATCAAGGATTTCATCAAGGAATACTCCGAAGAGCTGCGGCACACCGACGCCTGGAAAGCCGATGAGGGGGGCGAGTCGCAAAAGCTGTTTGAAGACTGGATGGAGCGCTACGGCAAGGACGGCAAGCTCACCGTGTACCGCGCCGTGGGCTGCGACAAATGCGGCAAGACCGGCTACAAGGGCCGGATCGGCCTGCATGAACTCATGATTGCCGACGACGCCGCGAAAAAGCTGATCCAGGAACGCGCCCGCGTGGCCGAGTTGTTTGCCAGCGCGGTCAGCAGCGGCATGCACACGCTGAAGATGGACGGCATGGAGAAGGTGCTGATGGGGCTGACGGACCTGAAGATGGTTCGTTCGGTTTGCATCAAGTGATGGAGATGGGCGCGGCGTTTAAGCCTGTGTTGCCGACGCCCGCCCTGCGGTTATTCAATGAAAACGGAGTTCACTGGTAAATGTTGCTTTTACTCCTCAAAAACATTCTTTCGGCGCCGAAGGCGGATCGGCGCACCGAAATAAGCGCTCTCGACAGCAGTCCCGTGGAACGGAAAGCCGACGTCAAGAGCGTCCTGAACGTGGGGGGCAGCAAACAAATACCGATTCCGAGCCACTTCGTGGGCTGGAAGCACGACCTGCTGGACATCGATCCCCGGGGTGGACCAGAGCTTGTTTGTGACGCACGCGAATTAAGAACGTTAACGGGAGGCGTCTACGATGCCGTGTACTGTTCGCATAACCTCGAGCATTATTACCGTCATGAAGGCTTGAATGTCGTCCGCGGCTTTCATCACATGTTGAACGAAACGGGATTTGCCGAAATTCGCGTTCCGGATATTGCACAGGTCATGAAGGCCTTGCGCGAGCGGGAACTGGATTTGGACGATATTTTGTATCAAAGCCCCGCGGGACCCATTTCGGCGCATGACGTGGTCTATGGTCTGCAAACTGAAATACAGGAGAGCGGCCAGGATTTTTTCGCGCATAAAACCGGGTTCACTCCCCAATCGTTGCGGAAAATCCTGATGGATGGCGGATTTCCGGTGGTGTATGTCAGCACGAGTCAGAGTGTCCTCGCCGTTCACGCGCTGGCGTTTAAGGTCTCGCCTACCGTCGAGCAGTACGCCTTGCTTGAGTACACCTGGAACCTGAAGTCGGCGTAGTTCAAATCAGCGGCTGTGCGGGCGGGTTCTGGGAAGGCCGGCGCGCCTGCGCAGCACACCAGGTGCGCCACATATCACGCAAGGCAGTTTCGAAGTGGCTTGCGAAGCGTGAGGCGTCAAAGATCGCTGAGGCCAACACTTGCTGGCGCAGGCCGCTTCGTAACGCCGCCAAGGCCTGCAAATCATTGGCATGCGCTACCGCGCGAGCAACATAGTCCTGCAGATCAGCGGCCACCCATTCGGACAAACCGGCATTCATCAACAGGCCGACGCCCTGGCGTGCCAGGAAGCGTTCGCCGGCCAGCGTTAAAGCCGGAACACCCATCCATAAGCCCTCCACTGTGGTGGTCCCGCCCGGGAAGGGGAACGGGTCGAGGGCGATATCCACCCGCTGGTAAGCCGACAGATAACTTGCCCTGGGAACGTATCCTTCAAACATCAGCCGGTCGGGAGCGACGCCGTAGGCGGCGAAGCGCTCACAGGTGCTTTGCTGCACCGACGCTTCCCCGAACTGCTGGTACTTCAGAAACAGGCGGCTACCCGGAACCGCATGGAGCACGCGTGACCATAGCGCAACCACGGCGTCGTTCATTTTGCTGAGGTTGTTGAAACTTCCGAAAGTCACATACCCATTTGCGAGCGCCGGCAGAGGGCCAACGTCCACATCGGAGGCCGGCGGCGTAAAGCACAGCCGGGTTTCGGGCAGGCGCCAGATTTTCTCGCTGAAGTGGGCTTCCTGGTCGGGTGCAAGGGTCCAGGGGTCGGCGATGAGGTAATCGATGGCGGTAACCCCCGTCGTGGCGAAATACCCCAGCCAGGTCGCCTGCACGGGAGCCGGTTTGCGGGCAAACACCGGCAAGCGGTTGTACGCTGTGTGTCCGGAAAGGTCAATCAGGATATCGATGCCATCATCCCGGATGCGCCGGGCGAAGGCATCGTCCGAGAGTTGCTGTACGGCAAGCCAGCCCTTGCAAAGGGCCTGCAGGCGCCGGCTTGTTGCGTCGTCGTCGCTGTGATTGGAATAAGCGAACAGCTCGATCCGCCCGGAGGCCTGAGAAGAGAGGGCCGCCATCACGCCCTCCAGGAAATAGCCCACCGGATGGTCGCGCAGATCGCCGGAAACAAAACCTACACGCAGGCGCCGTTCGGCGTCGGGCGGATTCAGCCACTCCGTACAGCAGGGCGCCAGCCGCGCGGCCATCTCGCCAAAGCGCCGGGCGTCCGCAAGCGACACTGCGGCAGGCTGGTCCGCCAAATAGTTATGAATGAACAGCAGGTTATTGTGCGCCAGGGCACAGTCCGGATCCAGTTCAAGCGCACGTCGCACGCTGGTGAGCGCCGATTCAAATTGGCCCAGATCCTTCAATGCGTTGGTCAAGCCGACATGGGTGTCCGCATTGTCCGGCCGTATGCTGAGCGCGCGCCGGAAGCTCGCGATGGCGGCCTGGGGCTGGTCCATCATTGCCAGTGTGATGCCAACGTTAAGGTGCCCATCCGCGTTGCCCGGCTCACTTTTTATCGCCCGCTGGAAATGTTCCAGCGCCTTCTCATACTGTCCAAGTTGACCCAATACGGAACCCAGGCTGTTATGCGCCGGCGCATAGCCGGCCCGGATATCCAGGGCCCTCTGATGACACGCTGTTGCCTGCTCAAGTTGCCCCCGCTCCTGAAAAACCAGGCCGAGGTTGTGATGCGTTTCAACCGAAGCAGGGTTGATCTTGAGTGCGTGGCTATAGCAGGCGATGGCCTCGTCAAGATCGCCGAGTTCTTTGAGCGTACTTCCGAGGTTGCTGTACGCTTCCATCAAGCCGGGATCGATCCCCACCGCGCGCCGATAGCTGGAAATGGCCTCGTCGAAACGCCCCAAACCGTGCAGGGCAATCCCCCGGCTGTGATGAGCCTGCGCGTCATCGGGGTTGAGGGCCAGAGCGGTATCAATGCTGGCGATTGCCTCCTCGGTCTGTCCTGATTCCATCATCACGCGGCCCAGCGTGCGATGCAGATCCGCGGAGTCTGGCCTGCTTTCCGCGGCGCGCTTATAGCTGTTGGTCGCCTCGCGAGACTCTCCCAGCTGACTGAGTGCCATGCCGAGGCTGACGTGCGCGTCGGTGAAGTCGGGTTTCAAGGCAATGGCCCTTCGGCAGGCGGCCATTGCTTCGCGGGGGTTTCCCAATTGCAGGTGGGCACTACCTATGTTGTAGTGCGCTGCGGCTGAATCTGGTTTGTATTTCACAGCCTGCTCATAGGCGGCCAGTGCGCCCGCCGCGTCGCCCTTGTCCAACAATATGTTGCCTCGGTTGAAGTGAGCGCGCGCGAGTTCAGGCTTCAAGTGAATAGCTTCCTCATAACGCGTCAAGGCTTCTTCCTGTTGCCCTCTGTCCTCAAGCGTCATTCCTTCCTCAAGAAGGCGCTCTGCCTCGCTCGTGTCTGCCGCTGCCGCACTTTCGATGGGTCTGGCGGGCCCGGCTGGTGCTTTCAGAAAACGATCAAACAGTCCCATCTGTTTTTTCTAACCCGGCGATGGAGTGCGGTGATGCCGGGCACACCATTTTTGCCACATTTCATGCAGGGCGGTCTCGAAACGCCGTGCAAAGCGAGATGCATCAAAGACAGGCGAATCCAGCACCTGCTGTCGCAAACCGCGCCGTAGCGAAGCCAGACGCTGCAGATCCCCGGCATGCGATACCGCGCGCGCCAGGTAATCGCGAGTGTCGGTAGCGATCCATTCGGGCAGGCCTGCATTCATCAGCAGGCCGAAGCCCTGACGCGACAGAAAACGCTCACCGGCCAAGGTCAACACAGGAATGCCCATCCACAAAGCCTCCGCAGTGGTAGTTCCGCCTGGAAACGGGAAAGGATCAAGGGCGATATCTACACGCTGATACGTCGCTAGATAGCTTGACCTGGAAGCGTAACTTTCAAAAATCAGTCGCTCAGGCTTGATGCCGTGGGCCGCGAAGCGATCACGCGTGTTTTGCCGTACGGACGCTTCCCCGAGTTGCTGGTATTTGAGGAACAGGCGGCTGTCCGGCACCGCATTCAAAACCTGCGCCCACAACGTCACCACGGCATCATTCATTTTGCTCAGGTTGTTGAAGCTGCCAAACGTCACGTAGCCGTTGGCCAGCGCCGGCAAAGGACCGACCGCCACATCTTCGGCAGGCGCCGTAAAACAAAGACGGGTTTCAGGCAGGCGCCATATCTGCTCGCTGAAATTGACTTCCTGATCCGGTGGAAGCGTCCAAGGGTCGGCGATGAAGTAGTCGATGGCGGCCACGCCGGTCGTGGCGAAATAGCCAAGCCAGCTTACCTGGATGGGCGCCGGTTTCCAGGCAAACATCGTCAGCCGGTTGTGCGCCGTATGCCCGGACAGGTCTATCAGGATGTCAATGCCATCTTCCGTGATGCGCTGCGCCAAAGCCTCGTCGGAAAGCCCGACCACCGAATGCCAGCTTTTACAGCAAGCGCGCAGCCGCGCGCTTGTCTCATCGTCACAGGTAAAAGTGGGATAAGCAAACAACTCAAGCCTGCCCCCAGGGCGGGATGCCAGTGCCTTCAGCACGCCCTCCAGAAAAAAACCGACCGGATGGCCGCTGAGGTCGCCTGACACAAAGCCCACCCGCAGCACCCGCTCGGGATCGGGTGGGTTTTGCCATTTTGTACGAGGCTGCGCCAGCCGCTCGGCGACTTCACCAAACCGCTTCGCGTCCGCCAGCAACTGCCCGGCGGGCAGGTCGGCCACGTAGTTATGGATGAACAGCAGGTTGTTGTGCGCCAGAACACTATCCGGGTCGATTGTCAGTGCCTGATGCAGGGTTTTCGATGCCTCGGCAAGGCGACCGATATCTTTCAGAACGCCGCCAAGGTTCGAGTAAGCGTTGGCGTAATCCCCTTTGGTCCTGATGGCGCGCTCAAAGCTTTCGATGGATTCGGTGAGCCTGTTGGTGCGACTGAAAATTACGCCGAGATTGTTATGGGCCTCCGCAAGCTGTGGATCGATCTCCAGCGCACGGCGACAACTTGCCTCGGCTTGGTCGAGTTTGCCGAGACTCTTCAACACGCTGCCGTGGTTGGAGTGGGCGATTGCGGAGTCGGGATTAATGTCCAGGGCCCGTTGATAGCTTTGTGCGGCGGCTTCGTCTTGCCCAAGGGCCTGCAATACACTGCCTATGTTGATGTGGGCAGCCGCAAACCCTGGTCGAAGGGACAAAGCCTTTTGAAAGTAGAGTAGCGCAGCGTCCATTTGATGACGCTTTCTCATAGTGAGGCCCAGGCTGTTGTGGGCTTCCGCTGAGCCGGGTTCAATCTCAAGCGTGCGGCGCAGGCACTGTTCGGCCGGGTCAAGTTGTCCAAGCTCCAGCAGGGCAACGCCCTGGTTCAGGCTGGCCTCCGGGTTGTCGGGCTCGATGTCCAATGCGCGGCGATAGCTGGCGACGGCATCGCTGTGCTGGCCCTGGTCTCCTTGGCTGTTGCCGAGTTGAACCCAGGTCGCCGCATTGTCTGGCGCGATTTGCGCCGCCCGGCGGTAGTGGGTGATCGCCTCCTCCATCTTCCCAAGAGCCTGCAAAGCGCTGCCCAGGTTCGTATGGGTGGCTGCATTGTTGGGATCCGCCTCCAGGGCGCGCTGAAAATAGGATGCTGCCTGGTCAGCCTGCTTTTCTGCAAGCAATATGACGCCAAGGTTGTTGCAAGCCGCTATGTGATCGGGCTTTATCGCGAGGGCTTGACGGTAGAACTCCTTTGCTCGATCAGGCTGTTCGAGATCCTGCTCGGCAAGGCCTTGGTTAAAACGGGTCTCGGCATAACCGGACTCAACCTCAAGCGCCACTTCAAGTGCGGCATGGGCATCCGCAAAATCCGGCTTCAGTGCGACCGCCTGCCGGTAGGCCACAACGGCGGCCTCTGGCGCCCCGAGGCGCAGACAGGCATTGCCCATGTTGAAATGCGCTGCGGCCGAATCCGGTTTGTACAGGATAGCCTCCTCGTAAGCCTCGAGCGCGCTCTGCGCATCGCCGCGGTCCAGCAAGATGTTGCCGCGGTTGAAGTGGGCCCGTGCGAGCGTCGGCATCAAATCAATGGCCGATTGATAACAACTCAAGGCTTCGTCCAGCTCACCCTGCTGTTCAAGCTGCAACCCTTTTTCCAGCCAGTGTTCGGCATTCCGGCCAGCATCCAATGCCACGTCACCGGCAAGGCTCACGGCACCACTTTTGCGCTGTGTCAATCGATCAAAAAGTCCCATTGCTCATTTACTCTGTAAGGCCGCTGAAGCCGGCTGGGGATGAGATGCATCAAGCGCCAACTGTGCGGCCCCTTTGATTGATGGGAACAAAACCTTGCTGATTCTATAATCGCCGCACGAGCAACACTATCAGGGATCTATATGGCACTGGCTTGGTTTGACGCCGGCGAGGCGAAAAAATTTGGCGTATCTCTTGCGCAATTTTTCCTAGAAAGAATCCCAAAGGCATCGCAAAAAGGGGACAAGGAATTTGCCAAAAAAGTGGACTACATCCTCGAAAAGATGGTAGTGCAGATTGTTCAATTCAAAGCGCAACATACACTGAATACCTATAAGAAAGCCCAGCTTGGAAACGTTTTCAAATGGGCGCTTCTTGATGCCGGAATTTCGGCGGATTACGCCGACGAGATGACAACCTGGCTGATGCAGAAAATTGGATAAGCCGCCGGCAACCCTTCACACGAGACGGTGCGACAAAAATGTCAGATCAACCCCCGGTCTTGACAAAAATCGGCGTTGGTAATCGCAATTTTTGCCTTTTTTCGGTAAAAAGCAAAGATCCAGAGGCTCGCGCAGCGCTGGCATGAAAACTGCAGAACTCTGATGCCTTTTCAGTTTTATTGTTCTTCATTAAGGAGTTTTTTCATGAAGCGTTCTATCCAGCAGGGTTTCACCCTGATCGAATTGATGATCGTTGTCGCGATCATCGGTATTTTGGCTGCCGTGGCTTTGCCCGCTTATCAGGACTACATGGTTCGCGCCAAAATGTCCGAAGTCATCTTGGCTGGTTCCGCCGGCCGTACGGCTGTCTCGGAAACCTATTCACAGAAAAACACCATGTCGTTGTCGCGCGACTCGATGGGCATACAGGACCAAGTCACCAAGTATGTGGCTTCCGTTACCTACTCCGGCACCGACACCAGCGGTGACATCATTGTGACCACCAAGACTGATGCCGGCTTGCCAGCGCTTGCTTCGGGCAAGACCGTTATCTTGCGCGGTGAAGCGCAAACGGGTACCGGCCAAGTGCTGTGGAAGTGCGGCAAGGGCACCTCAACCGCCGGCGTGGACACCAAGTACCTGCCAAGCTCTTGCAAAGATTTCTGATCGATTGAGCTGTCAAAAAAGCCCCTTGGCCTTTCGCCAAGGGGCTTTTTCTTTTTCCTCTCATCCTTCCCTTCATTCTTCTGCTTATGCGGATATCGCACCTCTTCACGCTGGCTGGATTTTTTGCCAGTGCCGTTCTCCTTGCCGTCTATTGGCCGGGCTTGCATGGAGGCTTTTTTTTCGACGATGGGCCCAGCATCCTTCTCGCGCAAGGCGTTCGCCTGGAAAACCTGTCGCTCGAATCGATTCATCAAGCGCTCGTGAGTGGCGGTGCCGGCCCTTCCGGGCGGCCGGTGGCCCAGCTGAGCTTTGCGCTCAATTATTATTTCAGCGGTTTTGACCCTTTTGCCTTCAAGGCGACCAATCTCGCGATTCACTTTGCTTGTGGCGTCATCGTGTTTGCCCTGGCGCTTCGTTTGCTCATGGCGACTGCGCCCGCCGCGAAGCGTCAAGATGCCTTGATCGCCTCCAGCGCAGTGGCTGCGTTGTGGTTGTTGCAGCCCATACAGCTTCTGCCGGTTCTGCACGTTGTGCAACGCATGACGAGTTTGTCGGCGTTCTTTCTTCTTGCCGCGCTGTTGCTTCATGTTTTCGGGCGGGAACGCGGCGACCGGACAGGCGTTGCCTGGATTCTGATGGCCTGGGGAATCTTGTGGCCTTTGTCTTTTTTCAGCAAGGAGACGGGGGTACTTTTCCCCCTCTTCGCACTTGCCTGGGAAGTGATCTTGCACAGAGCCTCGATTGGCAAGCTGGACCGCTTTGCCCGCGGCCTTGTTGCTTTGGTGAGCCTAGTTCTGATTGCGGGTGCCGTATATGTGCTTCTTGGCGGCGCTCGATGGTTGTGGGCGGGCTACGATCTTCGCGCGTTCTCGCTTATGGAACGCGTACTGTCGGAGGCTCGAATACTCTGGTTCTATCTCGGCCTGATGATTGCGCCGCGCATTGCCGCGTTTGGGCTGTATCACGACGACATTGCTATTTCCACCGGCCTGCTCTCTCCGTGGACAACCTTGCCCGCGTTGCTCGGGCTCGCCGGCCTGGTCTGGCTTGCCTGGCGGCTGAGAAAAAGCGCGCCGCTCGCGGCCTTCGGCATCGCCTGGTTCCTGATCGGCCACGCCCTGGAGTCCACCGTGTTGCCGCTGGAACTCGCCCACGAGCACCGGAACTACCTTCCCCTTCTTGGCGTCTTGCTGGCAGCAGGTTGGGCGCTGGCGCGCGCGCTGGAGGACGGGCGGTACCGGCCGGTGGGGATTGCACTTGCGGGCACTGTCCTGGTCTATACCTGTTTTGTCACCGGACTGCGCGCCAACCAGTTTGGCGAGGATTTGCGGCGCACCCAGATCGAGGCGCAACATCATCCGGCATCGGCGCAGGCTCGGCACGAGGCGGGGATTGCACTGGCGAACCTGCCGCAGGCGGCCGCCCCGGACTCGCGAATTTACGCCCTTGCCCGCAATCACTATGAAGCGGCCGGTGAAGTCGACCCGGATTTCAAAATGAGCCTGCTCGGATTGATCCAGCTGGACTGCAAGGCAAAAAAGACACTGGACCGAGCCGCATTCGACGAGTTGTCTCGTCGTTTGCATCAAGCACGCTTCGCGCCGGGCGACAGAAGCGTGCTGTACAGTCTCAAGTTAATGGCCATTGAAGGAACGGCATGCATGAGCAGGCCGGAAGTGGACGGTTTGTTCACCTCCGCTATTGCCAACCCCGGTGTCTCCCCTTATGTGCAGGCTATCCTGCATTCTTGGCATGCCGACTATTTGTGGCTGCACGAACGCGATCTGGCGGCCGCCCGGCGCGCGCTGGAACAATCGCTCGCGCTGAGCCCAGGCAATCCCAGCAATCGCCTCAAGTGGGCACAACTGGTATTGATTTCAGGGGAGCGAGAGCAGGCGATGCGTTTGCTGCGTGACCTGCAAGGCGAGAATCTTTCGGCGGACGAACGCCAGACGCTCAACGAATTGCTCGCTGCAAAATAACATAATGCGGCACTGACGCGAATTGCCAAAGGGTTCCATGATCCACACAGCCAAAGTTTCTATCGTGATTCCCGCCAGGAACGAGGCGGAAAACCTGCGCGGCGTCCTGCCTCGTCTCGTGACCCTTCTGCCTGAAGCGGAGATACTGGTTGTCGACGATGGCTCCAGCGACGACACGGCTGCCATGTGTACCGAATCAAAGGTCAAGCACCTGAGGCATCCCTATCCCAAAGGCAATGGCGCGGCCATCAAGACCGGGGCCCGCGCCGCGCAAGGCGAAGTGATCGTTTTTATGGATGGCGACGGCCAGCACAAACCCGAAGATGTTCCGGTCCTGCTTGAGAAATTCCACGAGGGCTACGATATGGTTGTGGGCGCGCGTCAGAGGGGCTCGCAGGCAGGTCTTCACCGCGCTGCGGCCAACGACATCTTCAGCCGTTTCGCCAGTTGGATGGTGATGCAGCCGATTGCCGATCTGACTTCCGGGTTCAGGGTGGTTCGCGCTTCCAAGTTCAGGCAGTTCCTTTACCTGCTGCCAAACGGGTTTTCGTATCCGACAACGATCACCATGAGTTTTTTCCGCGCCGGGTATAGCGTGGCTTATGTGCCTATTCACTCACCCCGCAGGGCTAACGGCGCCAGCCATATTCATCCCTTGCGCGACGGTGTGCGCTTTCTGTTGATCATCATCAAGATAGGCACACTCTTTTCGCCGCAAAAGCTTTTCCTGCCCATCAGTGGAGGGTTTTTCCTGACGGGCCTTGCCTACTATCTGTATACCTACCTGACCGCTGGTCGATTCACCAATATGAGCGCGTTGTTATTCATCTCCGCGGTGTTCACTTTTTTGATCGGTATCGTTTCCGAGCAGATCTCGGCCTTGCATTACAAGAACATTGATACCAGCGACCGCTCAGACGAATAGCGTGGCGCAAGACAAAAGGCTTCCTGCCGTCCGCATATTGAGGAAAGCCCATCTCCATCATGATTTTTAACTCCATGCGTTTCTCCAATTTTCGCAACATGTTGCCGATGGGGCTGGCAATGCTCGCGGTGGGAATGGCATTGGGGTTGATGCAGTACGCAACGGGTGGGCGGGTCGCTTACACGATGGATTCTTTGACGTACCGGGACGCGGCGCACCACTTCGTGGCCGGCCACCCGATGCAGGCGACCAACGTGCTAGCTCAGACGCCAGAATTGCAACCCCTGCTGAACTGGCCGCCCGCTTATCCGGCGCTGTGGGCGTCCGGCCTGAGTCTTACAGGTGGCGTGATCGACGAGGTGCCTTCCCTGTTGAACCCGGCGCTCCTGGTGATCACCACCCTGGCCATGTTCTGGATCTGCTGGAAGGCGACCGGCAATCCCGTGGTCGCCGCTGCCATTGCAGCCGTGAACGCTTTCACCCCGACTCACATGATTGTCTACGGCCATGCGTGGAGCGAGACGCTGTTCATTCCCTTGCTGCTGCTGGCGTATGCCTCCTTCTGGAAATACCGGATATCCGGGGAAAAATTCATCTGGCTTGCGATCGCGGCCCTCCTGACGGGAAGCGCCAACTGGGTGCGGTACGTGGGCGCGGTCTTTCTGCCCATACTCGGCTTTTCGGTCCTTGCTGCGTCGAACTCGGCCTTGGGCAAGAGAATTTCCCATGCAACCGGGGCGATGCTGCTGGGCGCGGCGTTGGTCCTTCCCTTGTGGCTTCGCAACTGGCAACTGGCCGGGAACATATCAGGATCGGCTCGCGGGGGTGCCCCGAAGGTTGACCGGTGGTTTGAAGACCTGACGGCTATCGTTGATCTGTTCGAGCACTGCTTTTTCGCTTTCAGCATGGTGCTGAGGGCAAACCTTGAAATCCCGATACTCGTCGCGGTTGCCTTTGTGGCCTATCGGGCATTTCGCAGCAACGGCGTGCAATGGCGGCGCCTTCCGCAAGCCTGGCTGCCAATGGTCTGGATGGCGGGGTATCTGCTATTCCTCCTTTACGCCAGGAAAATCCAGACAACGGTCGACCTGGATTTGCGCATGGTGGCCGTGGTGTTTCCCTTTTTGCTTGTCGCGATGGCTCCCGCGATCAACGCCGCATTTTCGGATCGCTTCCTGGACACCCGAAAAATACTGGCTGTTTTGCTGTTGGCTCTGCTGGTCTATTCCGGCCTTGACCAGGCGTACGTGATCCGCAACAACTATGCATCGGACGGGATACCTCGCTGGCGGACCAACTTCGGCCTTGGTTACCGCGATTTGCGAGACACTTCACCGACAAGCCGTGCGCTGGTGGAAAATCTTCAGGGCGTAGATTCGTCCACGTTGATATTGACGGACTACAGGGCAATTCATCTGCGATACCTTACAGGGAAAAAAGTCTATGCGCCTAACGGAAATAATTGTGGCGCCTGGGCGGACGTTCCGGCTGGCGGCGTATTGTTCATTGGCGCCACTGAACCTCCGCTCTGGGCAATCGACTGTCTGAAGGGCTCATCACAATGGCGGCTGCAACGCGCCACCGGGCGGGCCGCACCGTCGACGCATGTGGATTGACGGTTCTGGCTCGCGTGACGTCGAGATAAACCAGACGGCACAATGCTGCGCGTCAGAAAGAATTGCGAAAACAATGGCCATTAAGAAGCGTGTATTGGTTTTAACCTCTACCTTTCCGCGCTGGCAAGGTGACAGCGAGCCGCCATTCGTTTTTGAGTTATGCCGCAGGCTCGCAGATAAGTTCGATATCCTTGTTCTTGCGCCTCATGCTGAGGGCGCGAAACGAGCCGAAAAAATGGCCGGCATTGAGGTTCTCCGTTTTCGCTATTTTTTTTCGCGCTGGGAGAAACTGGCTTATCAGGGGGGCATTCTGGCGAATTTGAAGCAGAGTCGCTGGCGCCTTTGTTTGCTGCCCTTCCTTTTTGTCGCGCAAATTGCCGCCCTGTGCCGGATTCTTCATCGCCAGCGGATTGATTTGATTCATGTGCATTGGTTGATCCCGCAAGGGCTCAGCGTGGCGATTGCCGGCCTGGTGACGGCGAACGTGCCGCCCATGGTCTGCACGTCGCACGGCGGTGACCTGCTGGGCTTGAACGGCTGGCTGCTGACGGCAATAAAGCGTTGGGTCATTCGCCGCTCTTCGCGGCTCACCGTTGTTAGCAATGCCATGACGGCTTGTGCGCTGTCGCTGGGCGCAAGGCCTGGGCAATTGCAGACAATTTCCATGGGCGTTGATGCACAAACGCTGTTTGTGCCGGATCCCGCCATGGTGCGCGCGGACAACGAGTTGTTGTTTGTGGGGCGCCTGGTCGAAAAAAAAGGAATCGCATTCTTGCTGGATGCAATGCCGGAAATCATTCGCCGGCACCCCGGTGCATGCCTTCGCATTGTCGGTAACGGACCTCTGAGCGATGTGCTCAAGCAACAGGTTCACCGTCTCGGCATCGGGCATGCCGTCACTTTCATGCCCGCCTTGCCAAACAAGGACCTTCCCGCGCTCTATCAGCGAGCGACGGTTTTTGTGGCGCCCTCCATCGTCACGGACCAGGGTGACCAAGAGGGGCTGGGCCTGGTGTTGGTTGAAGCCTTGGCCTGTGAGTGCCCGGTGGTGGCGTCTGACCTGCCGGCGATACGGGATGTCGTCATTCATGGCGAGACCGGCATGACGGCCGCCCAGAAGAATCCGATTGCCATCGCCGAAGCCGTGGTCGGGATATTGGCGGATGCCGGTTTGCGACGGCGAACGGCGCATAGTGGCAGGCAACACGTCTTGCGGCATTTCGACTGGGAAAGTGTTGCCGCCCGCTATGGCCGTCTTTTTGATACGCTGGACAATACCGCATGACAATGGCTTGCAACCGTGCCTTGAAAAAGCCTCGTCTCTCCACGCCTTGTTCCTCACGCTATCACTCATGAAAACAACCCTTCAAACAGCCATTGGAAAATTCAGGCAAGACCCGATCGGGTTTCTTCGTCGGGCTTTCTACAAGACATTGGTGGCGCCTATGAAATACCGCACAAAGGATGGCTACGACGCCGCACGCTACTGGGGCGACAGGTTTGCACGGTACGGTACGTCCTTGAAAGGTGTTGGAGACGAGGGCTTGTCTGAGCAGAATAACCGCGCCATGTATGAAAAGGCGTCGACCGCTTTTCTCGACTTGTGCCGGCAGGAAGGTATCAATATTGCAGGTGCTCGAGTGTTGGAAATCGGCTGTGGCAACGGCTTTTATACCGGGCTGCTCAAGGAGCAAGGTGCCAGCAACTACCTGGGCCTTGATATCACCGACGCCTTGTTTCCCACGCTGGCCGAGCGCTTTCCCGACTTCCGTTTCATTCGCCGGGATATCACGGCCGACACGTTGGAGGGAGAGTTCGACCTGATTCTGATGATCGACGTGATCGAACACATTGTCAGCGAAGAGAAGCTGGATTTCGCCATACACAATGTGCAGCGCTGCCTTGCTGCTAACGGTCGGTTCATAGTGGCGCCGGTTACCGCTCAAGGGCGGCACTCACTCTTTTATGTGAGATTCTGGACGGTTGAAGATATCAAGAAGCGGCTTTCAGTGTGTCAGTTCGGCGAGCCGAAGCCGTTCAGGGACGATAGTCTTTTGATAGCAAGAAAACCGCCAGGGCAACTTTCGAACGCAGGCTAGGGCAATGGCGTCCGAAAAAAAAGGATCAAGCTTGGAAGTGGATATACCCATTTGTTCGATCTGCATCGCCAACTACAACGGCATGGAAGTGATCGACGACTGCCTACGGTCAGTAGTTGAGCAGCATGGCCATCTTTCCCTGGAGATATTGGTTCATGACGATGCCTCCAACGACGGTTCGGCGGACCATATTCGCCGCCACTATCCGCAGGTGAAACTGATTGTCAGTGATAGCAACGTCGGATTCTGTATTGCCAACAATCGGATGGCAGCCGCCGCAAAGGGAGAATACCTGTTGCTGCTTAACAACGATGCGGTGCTATACGCAGACGCGTTGATAAGCTTGACAGCCGAAGCCAAAAGGCTGGGACAAGCGGCTGTTCTCAGTCTTCCTCAACATGACGCCAAGAGTCTGAATCTGGTTGATCGGGGGTGCTTGCTAGATCCCTTTTTTAACCCAGTTCCTAACTTAGACCCGATGCGTACCGATGTGGCAATGGTGATTGGTGCTTGTCTTTGGATTCCAAAAGGATTGTGGAATGAGCTCGGAGGCTTCCCGGAATGGTTTGGTTCTGTGGCTGAGGATATGCATTTGTGTTGCCAGGCACGACTGGCAGGCTACCCGGTCCGAGTCCTGGCGAGTTCTGGCTATCGACACCACCAAGGAAAAAGTTTTGGAGGAAATCGCCTGCAAGAAGGGCAAATGCTCACGACGTACAGGCGACGCGCTTTCTCCGAGAGGAATAAAACTTACGCACTTGTAATGGTGTCCCCTCCTCTTCAGTTGGCTCTTGTGCTGCCCATTCATCTCCTGTTGATTTCGCTTGAGGGGGCGGTAGTTGCTCTTTTGAAAACCGACATGAATATTTGGCGGCTGATCTATGGGCCAATTTTCCCGTCGCTATGGCGAGAACGCCGAAAGATCATTGGTTGCCGAGCTGAAATTCAACGAAGACGTGTCATTACGTTAAGAGATTGGTGCCGTGGCTTTGTCGCTTTCCCGCGAAAGCTGACAATGCTTGTGAAGTACGGTATTCCACAAATTCGATAAGAAGACCCCCGACAAAGCCCGAGTGGGCTTCTCTTTGCAGACTTAACTGAAATACCGGCCTTATTTTCCAGGTGAAGCCTTGATCGCCAGACAGGCCGCATAGACGGCCTCGTATTTTTCCACCATTCTTCCGGCGTCGAATTTTCTGGCCCCGACGGGCACCCGTTGCTTCAATGAGTTCCAATATTGATCTGGTGCATTAGCCAACCGTACGATGGTCTCCCCCAGTTTTTCGATGGAAATATTCCAGTCGTCCAGTTCGAATAGTTCACCAGCTAAACCCTCTTTTGTCCACAGCATCTCCGATACCTCGCCAATGTTGCTGGCCAGAACAGGTCTTCCCGAATGCAGGCAGTCGATAACAACTAGTGGGTAACTTTCACCTCTGAAACGCGATGGTAAGAATCCCATATCAGCTGAGGCGAAGTAGTCGCGCGTATTGCTTCGGAATCCGAGGAAATGGATGAAGTCATGTTTGGCGTATGGCCTCAAACGCTCGAGTTCTGGCCCATCTCCAACCAAAAGAAGATGGACCGGCCGTGCCGATCGCTCATTCGCCAACACTACTGATTGAATGGCCTCTTCCCAGCCTTTTTCGCGAATTGCACGCGATACCAAGCAAAGTAAGAAATCATTTTCGCCTACACAAAGACTATCGCGGGAAACGGGTTTGACGGGGCCCGAAGGTAAAGCATTATCGATTCTTTGGAAGTGTTTTCTCTCGCGAAACTGCGGAGGGAATGAGGACGCATTTTTCTCGGCGGTATAGACGAAGCCGTCGATACGTGCCTCGAGCTTCGGAAGTACCTTTGCAAACTGCGCAGGGGGCATAAGTTCGTACATCCCATGCATTGAAATCACATGGCGAATGTCGGGAAACTTGCTTAGTTGAGTTGCCAGCATTAAATCAATAGACGCGTGATGTGAGTGCACGAGTTCGATGCCCATATCAAAAAAGAAGGCGCCTGCCAAATCGACTCGATCTGCTTCAAGCAGCGGAATCGAAGTCGAAATCATGTTTCGGATTCCGACTTCGGTTTTTTCGAAGTTGCCGTTGAAAAAAGTCACGCCATAACCTGCGGCTGTCAGCAGGTTCGCGAGGCTAATAGGGAAGGTCTCCCCTCCTCCGGCGATTAAGGCATAGGCCGCCATTACGATATTGGGTTTTCGTGTTTTTGCGCAGGCCAAAATCGACTCGGACGCGTAGAGCGAGGCAAAATCGCGGGGGCGAAAGTCGCCACGTTTGTTACGCCAGTGTTGATAAAGTTGGTTTTCCTGCCTCTTGAAATCCGCTGGCTCCAACTTAAACAGCTGGGCTAAATGTTTTCCCACTGCTTCGTGTTCGCGGTAATAGCCATCTTCGGCCTGAAAGTTTGTGGACGTGTTCAGAGGATGTTGGCGGTAGTGGTTGGTGGCCTTTGGGCTGTATGCCACCAATCCTCCTCGTATGACGGAGAGATAAAACATCCAATCCCCGCAGACACGCATTTTCAGCCAGTTTGGGTCGGCCAGCAGCGCTAGGCTTCCCGGATGGCGAAACAATGCACCACTTGCATTCGGCACTATATTCTTCACTACCCATGCGGAGTTCACGATTGCATGGGCCGAAGTGATAAAGGGACGTTTCCAGATATCCAACCCCAAATCTGACAGGTATTCCTCGGACGTCCAGACGGTAGTCGGCGGATCGTTCTGCACAAAATCCACGCGCGTAAATGCCAACTTCACGGCGGGGTTTGCAAAGCTGGGGATCAGTTCCTCGAGAAAATTCAACGAGCAGTAGTCATCACTTTCTGCGATCCAGATTACTTCTCCGGTCGCGGCTTCCAGCCCCTTTGCCCATTGATTGAAAACGCCGCCAGAATTGATTTTGTTAAACAGCGATACCGTTTTATCCGGATACAGGTTCGCGTAGCTGCGCAAAACAACCAAACTGTCATCCGTAGAACAATCGTCCATTAGTATGACTTCAAAGTTCGTATAGGACTGATTGAAGATTGAATCCAGCCTCCCGCGTAGATACTTCGAATGATTGAAATTCGGCACGATGACAGATACTTTCGGCGAGTATGCCGGTCCAGGATTAGGGAAACCGCCGTATAGCCGAGTTGAGGGAAGATCTGTCCGATCGAAAGACCCATGGAAAGCGTCAAGCATTCTCACGCGCTGAACGATTCCCTTTATCCCATCCCGGCGCAAGACAATAATCGATCGGCGAACGGCCTGCCGCACCGATCCGTCGTAAAACGGCAAGACCTTTCGCAAGGCCCCGAAAAGCACGGCGGCTCCCAAGATGTACTTGTGCATGACACGCGAGATTGCAGATATGGCCGAAAGTCCTGCCTGTATTTTTTTTTCTGCAAATCGCAGCGGTTTTGTCAGTCGCCACGACAGCGAGGTCCTGATTTTCTCAATCTGGGCATCCCGTATCAATACGGCGTCATTCAGCGATTGAGCCCATTTTCCAATATCAATATATTCCCTGACTACGTCGACTTTTGTTGACAGAAGCACAGAGGCGGGCAGAGGGGCGCTCGAGCTTTTTTGCCTAGTGCATAGAGCGAGAAAATAGACCGGATTTTCCAGGTGGCCAGAGTCAGGATGGATTTCCGATCCATCCTCGTGCCAGGCGTAAAACGAATCTTGCTTTTCCAGCAGGGGTTGAATGGCGGATACCATCAGCATCTTTTGGCCCAGATACTGTATGTGGCCGAATCGGGAATTCAACAGTTCGTCAAACTCGCGAAAATCTAGTTCTTTGACGTGGAAGTGGTTGTCCTCATTGGATTCCTCGCGGAAGACGGGTCGATTCGGGGAGGAAATGATCAACATTCCATCCGGGCGGAGTACTCGCTCAATTTCATTGAGCATCCCATCCTGCTCGAGTAAATGCTCAATGGTTTCAAAAGACACGACGAGATCAAACGAGGCGGCTTCAAAAGGAAGCTGAGTCGCAGAGCTGTGATGGAACTTCAAGTTTCCGCTCTGGTAAGACGTTCTTGCGTGTGCTACAGCTTCCTCTGAAACATCAACGCCGCAAACGCTCAATGCAGTCTCCGCCAGAAATGCGGACCCGTACCCCTCGCCACATGCGACGTCAAGTACATCCTTGCCGCGAGCTAGCTGCTGAGCGATAGCATAGCGGTGGTAGTGTTCGAGCCGAATCTTCCCGTTGACGGTGGGAATAAATCGCTCTCCGGTAAATTCCATCCTATCGCTCCTGTGTTCGGGTGGCCAGAATTTCCAGAGGCTGCATGGAAATGTGTTGCATCGGCAAGCCCAGGAGGACGCCTGTTGCGTGGCCTTTTGTAGATTGGAAAGTCACTGCATCGTGGACCCAGTGCAGCATCGTATGCGCCACCTGGGTGCCTTCGGCGACAGCGACGGAGACGGAGTAGTCGCCTGCGGGCAATTGCGGCATCCGAAACTGGAATGTCGCTTCGAGTTGTCCGCCTGCTTTCAAGCTTTGGGGTTGGTCAACATAGGTGAGATAGGTGTTATCACCAAAAATTGCCTGCCCAATTTGATTTTTAACAGTGAAGCCGACGATGACCGAATCCAGATCGATTGAGGCGGATATCGTAATTGAGAGAGTAACGATTTCACCGCCGACCACCCACGAGCATTGCTCCCCGTTGGAGGTGACGAATCTGGCGTTCAAAACCCTAGCCTGATTATTTCCAAATGAAGCGGATTTGATATTGAACTCGAAGAGTTCGAGATCATTACGTAAGTTGCTGCAATTCAAGAAGGGAAGACGTTGGTCAACGATATCTTCATTGTGCTTTTCCGCCACGTTGTTGATAGCGCTTTGTACGTTTCCCCCATGTACGGAGGAAAAATAGCTTTCGCAAACGGTTTTTGTGTCCCCTGCTTGAATCACTGTGCCGCTATCGATCCAGATCGCGCTATCACAAAGGGCTGTAATGGTCCCGACATCGTGGCTGACCACTATCAAAGTTCCGCGCTTTCTGAATTCATTCAGGAAGCGAAAACATTTTCGGGCGAAAGCGGCGTCCCCTACGCCGAGTGCCTCGTCTACTATGAGAATGTCAGGACTTACATGGATAGCAACGGAAAATGCCAGTCGTACGTACATGCCGCTTGAATAGGTTCGCACTGGTTGGTCGATGAATTCACCGATATCCGCAAAAGCGACTATATCGTCGAAACGAGCGTCCATTTCGATTTTGGTGCAGCCTGTTACCGCGCCTTGAAAGTACACGTTTTCCCGGCCGGTAAATTCAGGATTGAACCCGGCGCCAAGTTCAAGCAAGGCGCAAACCCGGCCATACACCTGCACGCGTCCGGCAGTGGGTTTAAGAATCCCGCAGATGAGCTGCAGCAAGGTGCTTTTTCCGGAGCCGTTGCGTCCGATGATGCCGATTGTTTCGCCTTTTTTTATCTCGAACGAGATGTCTTTCAATGCAGTAAATCCGCGATGAAAGCGAATCCGGCCGAAAGTAAATGCTTGTTTTATCCGATCACCGGGGTGGTCGAAGATGCGGTAAGTTTTCGTGAGATTTTTGACGGAAACTGCAATGTCAGAGTGCATCGGCGAACTCCTCCCGACTGTGCTGGAAGAAGGCGTAGCCCAGCACACATAGGCCCAGGCACACGCCGAATGCCAAGGCCCACGCACCCCAGTCGATCGATTGCCCCGTGATTGCCGCGCGAGAGGCTTCGATCACAACTCCAAGCGGGTTGTATAGGTAGGCTGGGCGCAAAGCAGTCGGAACCGCGCTCATCGGATAAAAAACCGGCGACAGGAACATCAGCATTTGCACGAACACGGGAATAATCTGGGTCATATCCTTGATAAACACTCCCCACGCCGCCACAAACCACGAGACGCCAAGACCCAGTAACAGAACGGGAAGCAGCAGAAACGGGAAAAGCAAAACCTGGCCATGGAGGCGGCCACCGCACGCCAGCGCGGCCACGAGGATAAGGAAGTTGAACGTGCCATGAACCAGGGCCGCGCCTAGGGGGACAACGGGCAGAATGTGCACGGGGAAGACGATCTTCTTCACAAAGCTGGGGTAGCCGCGAACGGAAGCTGGCGCACGCGAAACCGTTTCGGCAAAGATATTGAAGGTAATCAGGCCGCTATAAAGCAGCAGCCAGAACGGCAGGCCGCCGTTTTGCTGGGGCCAACGTGTTTGAAAGACCTGCCCGAAGATGAACGCAAAAATGGCCAGCATCAGCAATGGGCTGAGAAAAATCCACAGCACGCCAAACATCGCACCCCTGTACCGCAGCAACACGTCCCTTTTGATCAGTTGACCCAGCACGTAGCGGTGCCGCCAGATTTCAGAACAGATTCGCACAGGATTTAAAACAGGGGCGATCATAATTTGAGAGGTGCTTCGTATACATGCACGCGCGCAAGCAAGGGTGGGCGATTTTTATCATGAGCACCGGCATCAACAGGAGCTTTGCGTCTAGTGGTTCCGCCCGATGCAAACGGCGACGCGCAGGCCGAGGCATCCCAGCCCGACAATTGCCCCCACTTCCATGACTTTCCCATGACTTTCGTTTTCTATTGATGAATCTGGGTTTGTGCGTAAACGTCCGGACAGATGGACGTGATGCTAACCCGTCTTTTCTGGCTTGCTGTTGCTTTCCCGAGAATTTAGGAGGGATGCTGAAAGTAACACCCCCACTAGAATCAAGCAATGAATGCTTGGAGCCAAACTACTCTGGATCACCGTACCGTTTTGGTTACCGGTGCGGCTGGTTACATCGGTTCCCATACCGTCACCGAACTTCTGCGTCAGGGTTGCCGGGTAGTGGCACTCGATAATTACTGTAATAGTTCACCTGAGGTCTATCGCCGCATCGAAGGCTTGGCGGGCACAACTTTCGCTCACGTGGAGGCCGACGTGCGTGACGGTGCTGCGTTGGAAAAGGTGCTGTCAAATCATGACATCGATGCGTGTATTCATTTCGCCGCGCTTAAGTCGGTGAGTGACTCGATCATTCACCCGCTGCGCTATCTGGATAATAACGTGAGAGGCCTCTTGGTGCTTTTACGTGTGCTGCAAAGGTACCATGTGCACCGGTTTGTCTTCAGCTCTTCCGCAACGGTCTACGGCGACCCGGTCCGGGTGCCGGTAGCTGAGTCGGCGGTGCTCAACGCAACATCGGTTTATGGTGCCACCAAGTTGATGGGAGAGGATATTTTGCGGCGGTTAGCAGCGGCCCCGGCGGAACTGGAGGAGACATGGCGGGTGGCGGCCTTGCGTTATTTCAACCCGGTGGGGGCCCATCCAAGTGGTCAGATCGGTGAGGAGCCGCTGGGTATACCTAATAATCTGATGCCCTATGTGATGCAAGTCGCTGCCGGTCTCAGGCCCAAACTCAGCATTTTCGGCGGCGACTACCCCACTCCTGATGGCACTTGTGTGCGCGACTACATCCACATTCAGGACCTGGTGGAGGGGCACCTGGCAGCACTAAAGCATCTTCTTGACGGCGGGGCCAGTCTCACCGTGAACTTGGGGACCGGTCGGGGCACGAGCGTCAGGCAGTTAGTGGAGACTTTTGTGCAGGTGAACGGCGTTACCGTTCCCTACGAGTTTGCCGCCCGCCGGCCGGGTGATGTCGCCCAATATTTTGCCGATCCTTCGCGGGCGCGCGAACTATTGGGATGGCAAGCTCGTCATGATCTGGCCGACATGTGTCGTGATGCATGGCGCTGGCAATGCTCTCAGCCGCAGAACCATGCCTGAAATCCACCATTCCCAGGCCGGTTCGCGAGATGCGACTGCAGGTCTGGTGGCGTTGCTCTTAGCGCTACCCTGGCTCAATCCGATTTCGCTTGGCCCCTCTCCCGGTGTTGTGCCCTGGTTGGTGGCGCTTGCCGCGACGGCGGCCCTCGTTTTGTCGACCTCGTTTCGTACCACCCCGAGCCAATCGCATTGCGATGCGTCTTTTGCCCAGCGCTGGGCAAAGCCCGCGGCCTGGGCCTGGTTGCTGGCCGGCCTGATCAGCAGCCTGATCGCCCTGCTCCAATACTTCGGTGCCGCGGCGGCCTTGGGCGCGTGGGTGAGCCAGACGGCGCCCGGGGAGGCGTTCGCCAACCTTCGCCAGCGCAACCAGTTCGCCAGCCTGACCAATATCGCCCTGGCGGCTTTGGTCTGGGTCTCCCACCAAGGTTTTGCTGCGGGAAGGCGCCAATGGGTGGTGTATCTGGGGGCCGTTCTGCTTGCCACCGGTAACGCCGCTTCTTCTTCCCGTACGGGCCTTGTGGAGCTGGTGATGCTTTGCGGGCTGCTCGGCGTATGGGGCGCATGGCGCCAGCCTCGTGTTTTGCGCGTGCTGCTGGTGGCTGTGGTGGCCTATGGGGCGGCAACGTTGCTATTGCCCTGGTTGCTGGGGCTTGACCCGGCGGCGCACGGCATGGTGGCCCGCCTGCGCGGCGGCGAGCTGGCATGCGCGAGCCGTGTCGCGCTGTGGTCCAACGTGCTGAACCTGATCGGGCAGAAGCCCCTGCTGGGCTGGGGCTGGGGGGAACTGGACTATGCCCACTACATTACCCTGTATGGCGGTACGCGGTTTTGCGACATTCTGGACAACGCGCACAACCTTCCTTTGCACCTGGCGGTTGAACTGGGCATCCCGGTCGCGCTGTTGATCTGCGGCGCCAGTGTTTGGTGGGTGCTACGGCGGCGCCCCTGGCGCGAGGCGGATACCGTGCGCCAGCTGGCCTGGAGCGTGCTGGCGGTGATCCTGTTGCACAGCATGCTGGAATACCCCTTGTGGTACGGGCCGTTTCAGGTTGCCTTTGGCCTTTGTATCGGGCTGCTGTGGCATGCCGGCGGCGCGCCGGCCGGGGTTGCCGCGCCGCGGGCGGCGGTTTTCAGGGGGGTGTTTGCGGCGGTCTTGGCCGCGTGCTGCGCTTATGCGGCCTGGGACTACTACCGCATCAGCCAGATCTACAAGCCGCCCCAGGAACGTGATGCCGCCTACCGTGACGCGACCTTGTCCAAGATTCGCGATTCGTGGCTGTTCCGCAGGCAGGTCAGCTTTGCCGAGTTGAGCCTGACAGCCCTGACGCGGGACAACGCCCAATGGACTTTCGACACGGCGACGGCTCTGCTGCATTACTCGCCCGAACCGGTTGTGATTGAAAAAGTGATTGAAAGCGCCGTCATGCTGGGGCGTGACGACGAAGCCCTGGCGCATCTGGCGCGTTACCGGGCGGCTTTCCCGAGGGAGTATGCGCGCTGGGCCGCCGTCAATTCCCGCCTCCCCGCAGGCGGCGAGCGCCTGCCCTGAGCCGGCTCAGGGGTTGGTGAAGCTGCCGGATTTGCCGCCGTGCTTTTCAAGAAGCTTCACGTCCGTGATGACCATGGCGCGGTCGACCGCCTTGCACATGTCGTAAATCGTCAACAAGGCCACCTGCACGCCTGTGAGGGCCTCCATTTCCACCCCCGTCGGGCCGATGGTTTCCACGGTGGCCCGGCAGGTGATGCTGGAGTCGCTCTCCTGCGGCAGGAAGTCGATCGCCACGCGGGTCAGCGCGAGCGGGTGGCACAGGGGAATCAGGTCGCTGGTCTTTTTGGCGGCCATGATGCCGGCGATGCGGGCGATGCCCAGCACGTCGCCTTTTTTGGCATTGCCCCCCAGAATGATGGACAGCGTCGCCGGATTCATTACGATACGGCCCTGCGCAAGGGCGATGCGATGTGTCGCCGCCTTTCCCGCCACGTCAACCATATGGGCCTGGCCTTGGCCGTCAAAATGGGTGAGTGCGGAAGGGGTTGCCATGCTTTTACGAAACCTTTACAACAAGCCTTCATCATAAGACCATGTTTGTGAATCAAAGTCCTCTGAAGAGCCGCTTGCTGGCGGCAGGTGTGCATTTTGGTATCAGTGTGGCTATCGCGGCGCTCGCCGCATGGCTGGTTTTTGAGATTTGGTATCCCTACCCCTACCGGGAAATCTCCGGCGGCCGCGAGCTGTTTTTTATCGTGGTGACGGTCGACGTGATCCTGGGTCCGCTATTGACGCTGGCGGTATTCGACGTCAAAAAATCCGTCAAAACCCTCAGGCTGGACCTCGCGGTGATTGGCTGCTTCCAGCTTGCGGCGCTCTTATACGGGTTATGGACGGTGATGGTGGTCCGCCCGGTGCACTTGGCCTATGAGATGGATCGTTTCAGGGTCATCCACGCCATTGAAATTCCCGAAGACGAGTTGAAGCAGGCGCCGCCGGAATTTCAGCGTTTGCCGCTCACGGGGCCGACGCTGCTCTCCTTGCGCGATTTCAAGGACGCCAAGGAGCGTTCCGATGCGACCCTGACGGCGCTGGGCGGCGTGCCACTTGGTGCGCGCCCCGGCCTCTGGCAATCCTACGCCCAGGCGCAGTCCCAAGTGTTGGCCCACGCGCGCCCGTTGGCGGAGTTGAAAACGCGATTCCCGGATCGTCTTGCGGAAATTGATGGTGCATTGAAATCGGCCTCGCGCGGAAGCGATGCACTGGCGTTCACCGGCTACATTCCCATGATAGGGCGCAAGGATTTCTGGACCGCCCTGGTTGATACCCGTACCGCCGAGGTAATCGCTTTTGTCCCCATTGATTCGTTCTAGGCGCGCTTTGTCCGGCCGGCACCCCGTCTTGAGCCGGTTGGCGCTAGGCGTCCTGGTCTTCATGGCCTCCGCCCATTTCTCGCTTGCCCAGGCGCCTGCCGCCGTGCCGGGTACCAGCGCGGGCTCCTTGCCGTCGCTCGGCGAAACCTCCGAGCTGTCGGCCGCTGCGGAGCGCCGTATCGGCGACCGTATTGCCGCCAGCATTTACCGGGATCCGGACTACATCGACGACCCGGTGCTGGACGACTACCTGCAAAGCGTCTGGCTGCCTCTGGTGGCCGCCGCGCGAACCCGCGGTGAATTGCATGCGGAGCTCGACGAGCGCTTTGCCTGGCAGGTGTTCCTGATCCGGGACCGGAGCATCAATGCCTTTGCCTTGCCGGGTGGTTATTTCGGCGTGCACCTGGGCCTGATCGGTGCGGTCGGCAGCGTGGACGAAATGGCCGCCGTGCTCGGGCACGAACTGAGCCACGTCACGCAGCGCCACATTTCGCGCATGCTGACACAGCAATCGCGCCAGACCCCCTGGATGATCGCCGCGATGATTCTGGGTGCGCTGGCTGCCGGAAAAAGCGGCGACATGGCCAGCGCCGCCATCGTCGGCGGGCAGGCGGTTGCCGCGCAGAACCAGCTCAATTTTTCCCGGGACATGGAACGCGAGGCCGACCGCGTCGGTTTCGGTGTCATGACCGATGCCGGCTTTGAAAGCCGTGGCGTGTCGGCCATGTTCGAAAAGCTGCAGCAGGCTTCGCGCCTGAACGACAACGGCTCCTTTCCCTATTTGCGTTCCCATCCCCTGAACACCGAACGTATCGCCGAGGCGCAGGCACGGGTGCAACTGGCCTCCCTGGAGGCCGCAAAGCCCTCGCGCGACAAGGAAATCGGGACCGGCAAGGCTCTGGTGCTGCACGCCATCATGGCCGCGCGCGCGCGCATCCTGGCCGCTCCTGGCGTGGACGCGCTGCGCTCCATGGTGGCGCAGGCCCAGCGCCGCGGCACTCCCGCCCCGCTGCAATCGCCCGCGTCGGCCGACAACGTGCGTGATGCCGGCACCCTGTATGCGGGTGCCTATGCCGCAGCGCAACTGCGTGATTTTCCGGGCGCCAAAAGCCTGCTGGAAAAGCTCAGGCCGCTGATCGCGGCCGACATGCCGCAAGCCGCCAGCACGGTAGACCTGCTGGCTGTCGAAATCGACCTGATCGCCGGCGTCGTTCCCTCGACGGCGGCGTCCGTCGACATCGCCAAGGCGACATCCCGCGCGGAGGTGTTGACTCAAGCCCGGTCATTAATGGCCGCACACCGCGCCCAGGACGTGTCAAATCGCCTGCAGACCTGGGTGGCCGCGCATCCCAAGGACGCGATGGCCTGGCAGTTGCTCGCCGTGGCCTACGGCAACCAGAACCAGAACGTGCGGGCGATTCGCGCCGATGCGGAAAGCCGGGCGGCGCAACTGGACTACCCGGCGGCGCTGGACCGTTTCAAGGCGGCACAGGGCCTCATGCGCAGCAACCCCGGCAGCGCCGATTACGTGGAGGGTTCCATCCTCGATACGCGCACGCGCCAGACCGAGTCACTTATCAAGGAACAGGCGCTCCAGGACAAACTCGATCGCTAGCTGCAGCACCGAGTAAATCAGCGAACCGATCAGCGCGGCGCCGAAGCCGGCGACGTTCAGGCTGCTGGTCAGGCTGGCCGCGGCCCAGAACATGAGCGCGTTGACCACGAAAAGGAAGAGCCCCAGCGTCACCAGCGTCACCGGCAGCGTCAGCAACACCAGGATGGGGCGCACCACCATATTGAGCGCGCCCAGCACGGCCGCCGCGATCAGCGCGCCGGTGAAGCTGCTGACCGTCACGCCCGAATACAGGTAAGCCACCGCCAGCAGCGCGGCCGCACTGAAAAGCCATTTGAGGATGAGTTTCATGGCCGAAGAATACCACCGGCCGCCCAAAGAAAAATGCGCCCCTGAGGGCGCATTGGCGGCTTGCGGCAAGCCGCGTCAGTCGGTGGCCACCAGCAGACCGGCGCTCGCCAGCGCGGTGGCATAACCCAGCACCCCATGGCTTTCCTGGGCTTGAGATGCCGTCACCGGCTGCATGTCCTGGCCGAACTTCGGCCGGCGGGCATCCAGCACGCGCGCGGCGCCGTGCTGCTTGATCAGGGTCTCGGTCTGTGTGATCAAGGTCGTCTGTGCCAGCTGGGTCAGTACGGCGTCACCTTCCCGCTGCAATACGGGCATCAGCTGCGCGAAGACCTTTTCCGCCCACTTGCCGCGCCAGCTTTCCCGTGCGCTGTGCGTCACCCATTTGCTGACGCGGTGCGTCACTCGGGGTGCGCAGCCGACCACGATCCAGCGGGTCGGGTTGCGGGGGCCGCCGGCCGGCAGCATGGGCTGCAGCATCTGCAGGGCATAGGTGGCGTCGTCAACGTACACGATGATGTTGTCCATGAAGTTCTCTCCTTGAGTTGTCGTCGTTTTAGAAAGCTTGCAGGTTGCTAAAAAGAGGGGGCACGGGCCCCCCGGGGATTGCGGGTTTCAGTGCGGCACCAGTTTTGCGTCGTTGTTCGAGCGGTTGCGCCGCGTCGCCCACCAGCCCGCGCCGAGCACGCCCGCCACCGCGACCGCGTAGGTGATCCACTGGGCGGCCGTGTGCAGGTTTTCGGCCGAAGGCAGCGTGTTCGGGCCGCCGTAGATCGGGTCGAGCAACTGCTCGCTCACAACCATCTTGGCGGCGGTGAAAGCCAGCACCGCAGCGCCCACGTTGATGATGATGGGGAAGCGCTCCACCAGCTTGAGCACCATGGTGCTGCCGAACACCACGATGGGGATGCTCACCAGCAGGCCGATGACGACCAGATCGAACGCGCCGTGCGCCGCGCCGGCCACGCCCAGCACGTTGTCGACGCCCATCAGGGCATCGGCCACCACAATGGTTTTCATGGCGCCCCAGAAGGTGCTGGCGATGGGCCCGTCGTGTTCCTTGTCGCCCTGGTCTGCCAGCAGCTTGTAGGCGATCCACAGCAGCCCCAGGCCGCCTATGAGCATCAGCCCGGGAATCTTCAGTAGCCACACCACGCCGACTGTCATGGCGGAGCGGACCACGATGGCGCCGACCGTGCCCCAGACGATGGCTTTTTTCTGCAGTTGCGGAGGCAGGTTGCGGGCGGCCAGCGCGATCACGATGGCGTTGTCGCCTGCGAGCACGAGGTCAATGAGGATGATCGCCAGCAGGGCGGACCACCAGGGGGCGGTAAATAGTTCCAAGTTCACACTCCAAATCAAGTTTCGACTTGGAAATCCGCAGGAACGGATTTCCGGATTCGCGAAACCGGAAAAGGCTTGTGAGTGGTTCGGGTCAGGGAATTGGTGCCGCGAACGCCTCGATCAAACCTGTTCAGGTTTCAATCGAAGGTCTGGCTCGACATGCAGTGTCGCTGCATGCCCAACAAGCCGGAAGTGTGAACTTCGTAATGACGACTTGCTGTTAGCGATTTTGCTGTGGTGTCTGTTATCGAATATTGCAGCAAAACGAGGGAGTTACTCCCCTTCGTCTGCACATTTGACAATAAAAATGGATTTTTTGCAAATCCCGGCTATTCCAGCAGGCCTGATTCTGCATGGACGCCATGGACGACCGCTGTGCCCTACCTAAACCCGCTTCGTGGGAGCGATATTGCGGTCTGCCCGATAATGAACGGCCCGGCTCTGCGGCTTCGCGCATCCTCTTCCCTGGCGCGGCCAGCTCCCCATTTGGTATCTTATTTCCCATGCCCGGCATCCACATCACCGACATTGAAGCCGCCATCAATTACTGGCGCGACAAAAAGCCCTCACCCGACGGCGTGACGCTGGCGCCGGAGTTGCGCGCCTTGGCCGAGGTCTATGCGCTCATGGTTTTCTACCATGAGGACGAGGCCGACGAAAAATCCTTTCCCGCCAAGGCGCTCGCGGCCTGGCGCACCTGGTACGACACTACGGCCGACACGCCTTGCATCGCCATCTGCTCGACCAGCCAGGGCGACGCCCTGTGCAAGGGTTGTGGCCGCACGTTTGACGAAGTGCAGCACTGGCCCGAAATGACACCCGGCGAAAAACGCGCCACCTGGCGGCGCATCACGCAGGAAGCCACCGCCTGGCGCTTTGGCCGCTACTCAGACCGGGCGCTGGAAAATAAAACGCCGACTCCTTCCGACGAAAAGGGTCCGGCCTGACACGGCTATGCCATGCTCAGACTGGCCCGCGCTCCCAATATCGCCATTGCCGCGCTGTGGGTGGACGCCCTGCAGCAGGCCGGTTTTTCGGCCAGCGTGCAGCGCTATTTCCTGGGCAGCGTGGCCGGTGAATTGCCGCCCGACCAGTGCCTTCCCGAAGTCTGGCTCACGCACGACCACGAAGAGGCCGGTGCGAAAGAGTTGCTGTACGGGTTGCAGAACATTCCGCAGCGACGCTGGCTGTGCGCTGCCTGCGGCGAAACTGTCGAAGGCGGTTTCGAGCAATGCTGGCAGTGCGGCGCGGACATGCCGACGCCGCCTGCGGCTTCCGCCTAAACGCGCTTGGCTAGCTCTGCCGCCAGGCCGACGTAGCTCCCCGGCGTCATGGCCAGCAAGCGGATTTTCTCCGCTTCGGGAATTTCCAGCGAGCGGATCAGCGTGTGCAGGTCTTCGGCCTTCACGGTTTTTCCGCGCGTGACTTCCTTGAGTTTTTCATATGCGCCCTGCACGCCGTAGCGGCGCATCACGGTCTGTATCGGCTCGGCCAGCACTTCCCAGGAGCTGTTGAGGTCGTCGCTGAGCGCCTCGCGGTTGAGTTCGAGCTTGTTCAGGCCCACGCTCAGGGAGTTGTAGGCCAGCACGGCATAGCCCAGCGCCACGCCCATGTTGCGTAGCACGGTCGAGTCGGTCAGGTCGCGCTGCCAGCGGGAAATCGGCAGCTTTTCGCTCATGTGTCGCAGCAGCGCATTGGCCAGGCCCAGGTTGCCTTCGGCGTTTTCAAAGTCGATGGGATTGACCTTGTGCGGCATGGTGGACGAGCCGATTTCGCCCTCCTTCAAGCGCTGCTTGAAGTAACCCACGCTCACGTAGCCCCAGATGTCGCGGGCCAGGTCGACCAGGATGGTGTTGGCGCGGGCGACGGCGTCGAACAGCTCGGCCATGTAGTCGTGCGGCTCGATCTGGATGCTGTAGGGCTGGAAGGTCAGGCCCAGGCCCAGCGGCTCGGGTGTTTCAATCACGCCGCGGCTGAAAGCCTCCCAGTCAAAGTCGGGCCAGGCCGAGAGGTGCGCGTTGTAGTTGCCCACGGCGCCGTTCATCTTGCCCATCAGCTTGACGGCGGCGATTTTTTCGCGCGCACTGGCCAGGCGCACCACGACGTTGGCGATTTCCTTGCCGACCGTGGTCGGGCTGGCGGTCTGGCCGTGCGTGCGGCTGAGCATGGGTTCGTCGGCAAACAGGTGGGCCATGTCGCGCAGCTGGCCGATGACCTTGTCGAGCGCCGGCAGCACCACCAGGTCGCGGCCGCTTTTGAGCTGCAGCGCGTGGCTGGTGTTGTTGATGTCCTCGCTGGTGCAGGCGAAGTGCACGAACTCGCTGGCGCCCTTGAGTTCAGGCCTGGCCTCGAATTTGGACTTGATCCAGTATTCGACGGCTTTCACGTCGTGGTTGGTGGTTTTTTCGATGTCCTTGATGGCTGCGGCGTCGGTTTCCGAGAAATTCTTGACCAGGCCCAGCAAATAGGTTCGGGCACCCGGGCTCAGCGGCTTGAATTCAGCGAATTTGGCGTCGGACAGTGCGATGAACCAGGCCACTTCGACCTGGACGCGGCGGTGCATATAGCCCTGCTCGGACATCAGGGGGCGTAATTGGGCGAGTTTGCCGGCGTAGCGGCCGTCCAGGGGGGACAGGGCGTTGATGGTGGAAAACGGGTTGGAAGAGCTCATCCTCCAATTGTAGGCGGGGCGCCTCCAGTGACCCGGCCGGCGACTGTCGCGATTTGCGACGCTTTGGGCGCCCGGTCAGCCGGTGGCCGGGCTAAGTCGATAGAATGCACTTCCCTCGGACCACGATCTCACACCACCATGAAACTCATCGGATCCGCCACCAGCCCCTACGTGCGCAAAGTGCGCATCGTAATGGCCGAGAAAAAGCTCGACTTCCAGTTCATCCTGGAAGATGTCTGGGCGGCGAACACCACCATCACCGCGTCCAATCCCCTGGGCAAGGTGCCTTGCCTGGTTATGGAAGGCGGCGAAGCCGTGTTCGACTCCCGCGTGATCGTCGAATACCTGGACACCCTCTCGCCTGTCGGCAAACTGATTCCGGTCCAGGGCCGCGAACGCGCAGAAGTCAAAACCTGGGAAGCGCTGGCCGACGGCCTGGTCGACGCCGCCATCCTGGCGCGCCTGGAGGCCACGTGGAGCGGCCGCGGCGCCAAGCAGCGCAGCGACGCCTGGATCGACCGTCAGATGGGCAAGATAGACGCGACCCTCAAGGCCATGAGCACCGGCCTGGGCGACAAGGCCTTTTGCAGCGGCATCCACTTCAGCCTGTCGGACGTGGCTGTCGGTTGCGCGCTGGGCTACCTCGATTTGCGCTTCACGCAGGTCAACTGGCGTGAGCTGTACCCCAATCTCACCAAGTTGCAGGACAAGCTGATGCAGCGCCCGAGCTTCGCGGAAACGATTCCGCCGGGTTGAAGGGTCACTGCGCGCGGTGTCGTGCCGCGCCCACCTGGGCGCAGTCCGCCAAGCCGGCTCTCATGAACACGGCTTGAGCTTGCAATCCATCGAGATGTATCCCGTAGCCAGCCCGGCAATGCCGGAACTGAAGGCCAATGTGCGCAAAGCGCGCCGCCCGTGGGGCGGGGCCTTGCCGGCTGGAATATAAAAATGCTGCGAAGCGCCCCGGCGCGAACGAGGGAGGGAGGGAGGAGGAGGAGCGCCCCGGGATTGCAGCTGGGCCTGGACGGCTCAGAAGGCTTCGCAACAATGAAACTGTTTTATGCCAGCGCTGCTTGTGACAGCAAATTGCGCTTGCGTAAGTATGAGCGCACCAGCACCCGGTAGTTCCCGGAGAGATGAAGGTGACAGGTAAATTTTTGTAATGAAAGCGGTCCCTGCTGCCCGTTATGGGACCGCAAGCTGTTTTTCGATTTCCTGAATGAAGGCGCGGCTGGCCGGGTCGGCCGTGGAGTTGAAGCTCGCAACGCTGACGCCGTCCCGCGCGATCACGTATTTGTAGAAATTCCAGCGCGGCGTGGTGCCGGTCTTGGCCGCCAGCTGCTTGAAAAGCGGATTGGCGTCTTTGCCGGCCACGCTGGTTTTGGTGAACATGGGGAATTTCACCCCGAAGGTGTTTTCGCAGAAGTCCGCAATCTCCTTGTTGCTGCCGGTTTCCTGGGAGAAATCGTTGGAAGGAAAGCCCAGCACCACCAGGCCCTTGTCCTTGTACTTCGCGTAGAGCGCTTCCAGCCCCTGGTACTGCGGTGTGAAGCCGCAGAAGCTGGCGGTGTTAACCACGACCACCACTTTTCCGCTGTACTGGCAAAGCGATTGCGGCTTTTCGTCCTGCAGGCGCAAAAAGTTCTGCTGCAAAAGGCCGGTACAAGCTGTGGGCGCCGGGGTGGCCTGCCCGGCAGGGGCTGCCGTGGCTGGATAGGCTGCCAGCAAGGTGCCGTAAGAGAGTGCGCTCAGTGCAAGGATTCGAAACGTAGAGGCAGGCATGGTTAAACTCACGGCAGTTATCAGGTAGGGTGCGATTCATTCTGGCATTTTTCGTTCACGGTAAAGGGTTCAGGGGTAACTCTGTTGAACTTACGCGGCGTGGTGGATGCTGGATTCAGGTCGCGTTTTGAATGAAATTCAGCTGAAATTGGCGCCCAAGTAGGCGAACGTGCCGGAATGGGCCTCGAAATTTCCTGATTTGCTGGTAAATTGCCGGCAAATCGCAAGTTGTCACATTCCCCGCCTAAAATCACCCTAGTACCCAGGATGCGCCGGCAGGGCATCCAAGGCAGATTTATCTGCGTATCCGATTGCGAAGGAGCTCACATGCTTTACCCCGAACTGTTCAAACAACTTGAATCCGTCCGCTGGGACATGGACAAAGACATTCCATGGGCCAGTTTTGACCCGGCCAAGCTGACCGACGAGCAGGCGCAGACCATCAAGATGAATGCCATCACCGAATGGTCAGCGTTGCCGGCCACCGAGATGTTCCTGCGCGACAACAAGGACGACAGCGATTTCTCCGCTTTCATGTCGATCTGGTTTTTCGAGGAACAAAAGCACTCGCTGGTGCTGATGGAATACCTCAAGCGTTTTCGCCCGGAGCTGGCCCCTACGGAAAAAGAATTGCACGAAGTGCGTTTCGAGTTCGAACCCGCGCCCGCGCTGGAAACCCTGATGCTGCATTTTTGCGGTGAAATCCGGCTGAACCACTGGTACCGCCGCGCCAGCGAGTGGCATACCGAGCCCGTCATCAAGCAGATCTACACCCAGCTGAGCCAGGATGAAGCACGCCACGGCGGCGCCTACCTGCGTTACATGAAGCGCGCCATCAACAACTTCGGCAATGAGGCAAGGACCGCCTTCACCAAGGTCGGCGTGCTGATGGCCAGCGCCCGCCGCACGGCGCAGGCCCTGCACCCCACCAACCTGCACGTGAACAAAAGCCTGTTTCCGCGCGACACCATCCAGAGCCGCCTGCCCAATCCCGAATGGCTGGAGCACTGGCTGGACACGCAGATCAAGTTTGATGCGGTGTGGGAGGGCAAGGTGGTCGAACGCATCCTGCACAACCTCAGCCTTCTGATGAACCAGAGCTTCAAGACCGTGCAGGAACTGAACCGCTACCGCAAGGAAATCGGCAAGGAGCTTGCCGATTCCATCGCCGCCGCCAAGCCGGCGCCCGCCGGCGCCTGATGCAGGACCTGCGCTGGCCGAGCACCGCCGGCGGCAGGAGCCGGGTAGTCGCCCGCGGCGCGCAGGTATTCGCGGTAGCCAACGCCAGCGACGCCGCGCTGGATTTCGCCGGGCAGCTTGCGCAAACCCTGGCGATGCTGGACAGCCATCTGGACCATGTCGGCGCCACGCGCGCCGCCTTGCTCAGCGTTCAGATTTTCCTGGCCGACATGCAAGACAAGAAACAACTCGATGCTGCCTGGCGCGAGTGGATAGGCGATGACGGCGCCGCCTGGCCGCAGCGCGCCGTGGTGGGGGCGCAATTGGATGGCGGCTTGCGGGTTGAGATCGTGGCCCAGGCCTTCCGTTAAAGTCGCGGGATGCCCAGCGAGCTCCAACCTCCCCGTTTCCTGACAAAAATTGCTTCCCGCGAGGATGCGCCGCAGCGCCTGGCCGCGCTGCCCCGTCCCATCGTTTTCACCAACGGTGTGTTTGACGTGCTGCACCGCGGCCATGTCACTTACCTGGCCCATGCGCGCGCGCTGGGCGGCAGCCTGGTGGTGGCTCTCAATACCGATGCGTCGGCCCGGCGGCTGGGCAAGGGGCCCGACCGGCCGCTCAACAATGAAGAAGATCGCGCCATCATGATGGCGGCGCTGGAATCGGTGAGCCTGGTGACCTGGTTCGATGAGGACACGCCGCTGGAACTGATCACCGAACTGCGGCCCGACCTGCTGGTCAAGGGCGGTGACTACGACATGGATACGCTGGCCGAAACGGCAGTGGTCAAAGCCTATGGCGGCAAGGCCCGGGCCATTCCGTTCGTGGACGGGTATTCGACCACCGCGCTGGTGAAAAAGATCAGGGCCGCGCCGGGCGGCGCCTAGATCAGGCTTTCTTGGCGATCAGCACGGCATTGGAGCCGCCGAACGCAAAGGAATTGGACATCACCGCGCGCAGGCCTCTGGCATCGCGTGGCGCCAGCGGGACATAGTCCAGGTCGCAACGCGGGTCGGGCTTGTGCAGAAAGGCCGTGGGCGGCAGTGTCCCGGCGCGCAAGGCCATCACGCTCGCAATGAATTCCATGGCACCCGCCGCGCCCATCGCGTGCCCGTGCACGCCCTTGCTGGAGCTGATGGGCAGGCGCGCGGCCAGGTCCTGGAAGGCCAGCTTGATGGCGCTGGTTTCCACCACGTCGCCCACGTCGGTCGCGGTGCCGTGGGCATTGAGGTAGCCGATGTCGGAAGTTTGCAACCCCGCGTCCGCCAGCGCCAGCGTCATGGCGCGCGCCTGGCCTTGGGCGTCGGGTTGCGTGAGGTGGTGGGCGTCGGTGGTGGAGGCGTAGCCGCAGAGCTCGGCCAGGATGGCAGCGCCGCGCCGTTTGGCGCTTTCCCAATCCTCCAGCACCAGCATGGCGGCGCCTTCGGCCAGCACCAGACCGCTGCGGTCGGCGGAAAACGGGCGGCAGGATGTTTCGGCGCCATCGATATGGGGCTTGGCCAGGGTGTGCATGGCTTGCCAGGCCTTGATGGTGCCGCGGTTGAGCAGCGCTTCCGAGCCGCCCGCCAGCATGGCGTCGGCATAGCCGTGACGGATCTGCCGGAAGGCCTCGCCGATAGACGTGGCAGACGAAGCGCAGGCGTTGGAGATGGTACTGCTGGGTCCCTTCAGGCCGAATTCCATGGACACGTGGGCGGCAATGGCGTTGTTCATCGCCAGCACGACGGTCATGGGGCGCAGGCGCGCGACTTTTTGCTCCAGCAGGGCCGTGTAAGCCACGTCGGTGGAGTTGGCGCCGCCGCTGCCCGTGCCCAGGGACACGCCAAAGCGCTCCGGCGCGAAGCTGTTTTGCAGGGATGCGGGATCGCCCAGTCCGGCTTGGGCCATGGCTTCGCGGCCCGCCACCAGCGCAAACTGGCTGACGCGGTCCATGGTCAGGAGGCGGGCGCGGGAAAAGTGGGGGTCTGGATCGAAATCGATCGCACCGGCCAGCACGCTTTCGGTGCCTGTGGGAAAGGGAATGTCTATGGCCCGAATACCCGAGCGGGCGGACAGCAGGGCGTCAAAAAAATTCTTTGAGCCTGTCCCTACGGCGGAGATGACGCCCAGACCCGTGATGGCAACGCGACGCATGGTTGTCCTGGAGCGCCCGCCAAGGGCTCAAGCGGCGGGCTTGCCCGCTGGCAGCAAAGGCTCGATCAGCTGGACCATCTCGGTCAGGGTCCGTGGCGGATTGGCCTGGTCGGGGATCTGGATGCCGAACTGGTCTTCGATCTGGAACAGGAATTCGATGACCGCGAGGGAGTCCAATCCGAGGCTCTCCAGCGTGGCATCGGGCAGCAATTTTTCTTCGCTGATGCCAAATGTCTCGGCAAAAAGATTGATCAAATCAGAATTCATCACCCAACCAGTACGTAAGTATGCAAAGCTTGATTGTCCCACCATCGCCATGACAGCTGACTGTTGTTCAAACCTCAAGGTTATTTTACAAAAGCGGTGGCCTTGTTTTTGTGCTTCAGGGCGTGTACATCTGACGGACGGCATCCGACAGGCTGAACGTTCCCAGGAGCTCCCCTAAATAACTGACCGGCGCCGGCGCAATGGCCGCCGCACCGATTTCGGCGCGCAAACGCGCATTGCTGAACACCGCATCAGCCGTCAAAAAAGGCAGGTAGGGTTGCAGTGCGTCGAACATCCAGCGCTGGCGGGCGAATTTGGGTGTCGGCACGTAATCGCGCCCCCGCATCACCAGCTTGCCGATGCCCGGCATGGTGGCCGTCAATTCATCGGCCAGAGCTTTGAACGTCATGGAGTCTTCGCCGGTTGACACGTGATAGCAATCATGGGCCAGTTCGCCCTTGAGCAGCATCTCGGCAAAGGCGCTGGCGATGAAGTCCACGGGCGCGAAATCGAGCTTGGCCAAAGGATCCAGGGGAACGTCCCCGAGTTCGGCCATCACGGGAATCGACCACAGCATGTTGCGCGAGAGCTTGGCGTCGTCGATGCCGCGCGACAGCACGATGCCGGGGCGCAGGCTGACAAAGGGGCTGCCGCTGGCGCGCAGCAGGGTCTCGGCGTCGCGCTTGGACCTGATGTAGTCGTTGGCGTAGCCCGCGAAAGGCATGTCTTCGGTGATCACGCCGCGCGGCTCGGTGGTGACCGCCGCCGTGCCGACAAAAAACCCGCGTTGCGAAGGGCTCAGGTTCTTGAGGATGCCGGAGAACTGCTCGGCGGCCTTGATGTTGATGGGATATACCCCCGCGCCGGGCTTGAACGAAGTGCTGGCCGCCGAGTGCAGGATCACGTCCGCGGATTGCAGCACGGCCGTGCTCATGCCGAAATTGGGTTCAATGACGTCACCGGCCTCGGCGGACACCATTTCGGCGAATTCGGGTTTCCACAGAGCGCTCTTTTTCAGGCGCTCCATGAGGCGGTCACGGGCTTGGTTCGAATCGGCGGCGCGCACCACAGCAGTGCTGTAGACGCCGCGCGCGGCCAGAAGAAGCATTAACTCGCCGCCAATCAGGCCGGTTGCGCCCGAAAGCAGTACGCGTTTTGACATGTGAAGAAATGTAAAGCAGAGCCCATGAGTATAAGCCAGCCCATATGACAGGCGCGCCAAACCCAGGTGGCTGACGCCGTCTAAACCTTCAGTTCCAGCACAATCTCACGCTCGGGTGGTTTTTAGGGGTAAACCCGTGCTTTATTTTCCTGCCTGCTCCGCAGCCGGTGCTTCCGCCTGGCCGGGGCTGCCGTGCTGGCCGCGCAATCGCCTCACGGTGCGCGCGATGAAGTGCTCCAGGTCGTCGATATAGGTGAACACGGCCGGCACCACCAGCAGGCTGAGCACGGTGGAGGTGATCAGCCCGCCTATCACGGCAATCGACATCGGCGAGCGAAAGCTCGGGTCGGCCGCGCCCAAGCCCAGTGCGATCGGCATCATGCCGGCACCCATGGCCAGCGTGGTCATGATGATGGGCCGCGCGCGCTTGTGGCAGGCGTCCAGCAGCGCGTCCCAGCGCGACAGATTGTGGTCGCGCCGTGCCACGATGGCGTATTCCACCAGCAGGATGGAGTTCTTGGTGGCGATGCCCATCAGCATGATCAGGCCGATCAGCGAGGGCATGGAAAAGCTCTTCTGCGCGATCAGCAGGCCGACGAAGGCCCCGCCCAGCGATAGGGGCAGGGCCGCCAGGATGGTCACCGGGTGCAGGAAATCCTTGAACAGCAGCACCAGCACGATGTAGATGCACAGCACGCCGGTCAGCATGGCCAGGCCGAAGCTGGCAAACAACTCGCCCATGACTTCGGCATCGCCGATTTCCACCACCTTCACGCCGGCCGGCAGGTTCTTGATGGCCGGCAGCAGCTTCACGGCCTCGGTGATGTCGCCCAGGGCGCGGCCCGAGAGTTCGATCTCGAACTTGACGTTGCGCGAGCGGTCGTAGCGGTCGATGATCGCCGGCCCGCCGGTGACTTCCAGCGTGGCCACCTGCCCCAGCATGACCGGGCCGACGCCGGGCTTGACGCTGGGCACCGCCAGGCGCTCGAGCACGCTGAGGTCCTTGCGCGCCGCGTCGTCGAGCTTGACGACGATGGGCACCTGGCGCTGCGAGAGGTTCAGCTTGGGCAGAGATTCCTCGTAATCGCCCACTGTGGCGATGCGCAACGTCTCGCCCATCGCGGCGCTGGTTACGCCCAGGTCGGCCGCGCGCGCGAAGTCCGGCTTGATGGCGATTTCAGGCCGCACCAGGCTGGCGCTCGATGAGATATTGCCCAGGCCGGGGATGGTGCGCAGGTCTTTTTCCACCGCCATGGCGGCGGTCTGCAGGGCATTGGCGTCCTCGGCCGTCAGCACCAGCATGTAGGCTTCACCCGAGCCGCCCAGGCCGACCTTGCTGCGCACGCCGGGCAGGGATTCCAGCGCCGTGCGCATCTTGCTTTCGATACCCTGTTTGCGCGGGCGCTCGCTGCGCTCGTCCAGCAGCACCGTCAGGGTGGCCTTGCGGGTTTCCGCCGCGCCCTGCATGGCGAAGGGGTCCCCGCCGGCGGTGCCGCCGCCTATGGTGGTGTAGACGTTCTTGACGTGCTCGACCTTGCCGATGAGCTGGCGCGCATGCTCGGCCGAGGCCTTGGTCTGCGCCAGCGTGGCGCCGGGCGGCAGCTCCAGGTAGACCTGGGTTTGCGAGTTGTCGTCGGGCGGGATGAAGCCTGTGGGCAGCAGCGGCACCAGCGCCACCGAGCCGAAGAAGAACAGCGTGGCCATGGCCATGGTTTTGACGCGGTGCTTCATGCACCAGGTGGCCGCGCGCATGTACCAGTTCATCCACGCCGGGTCGGTGTGCGTACCCACCACGGGCTTGAGGATGTAGGCCGCCATCATGGGCGTGAGCACCCGCGCCACCACCAGCGAGGCGAACACGGCCAGCGAGGCCGTCCAGCCGAACTGCTTGAAGAACTTGCCGGCCACGCCGCTCATGAAGGCGGTCGGCAGGAACACTGCGATCAGGGTGAAGGTGGTGGCGACCACCGCCAGGCCGATCTCGTCCGCCGCCTCCATGGCGGCTTCGTAAGGCGTTTTCCCCATGCGCAGGTGGCGCACGATGTTTTCCACCTCGACGATCGCGTCGTCCACCAGGATGCCGATCACCAGCGAGAGCGCCAGCAACGTGATCACGTTGATGGAAAAGCCCAGAAAATGCATGCCGATGAAGGCCGGGATGACCGACAGCGGCAGCGCCACGGCGGACACAAACGTGGCGCGCCAGTCGCGCAGGAACAGCCACACCACCAGCACGGCCAGGATGCCGCCTTCGTAGAGCAGGTGCATGGAGCCGTCGTATTCCTCCTGCACCGGCTTGACGAAGTTGAAGGCCTCCACCAGTTCCACGTCGGGATGCTGCTGTTTGAGTTCGGCCAGCGCCGCCTGCACGGCCGCGCCCACCGCCACTTCGCTTTCGCCGCGGCTGCGCGCGACTTCAAAGCCCACGACGGGCTTGCCGTCCAGCAGCGCGGCCGCGCGCGGCTCGGCGGTGGTGTCGGTCACGGTGGCGACCTGGTCCAGGCGTATGCGCCGGCCGTCGCTCAGAGCCAGCTCGATGCGGCCCAGTTCCTCGGCCGACTTCACCGTCGCCAGCGTGCGCATGGGCTGCTCGCTGCCGCCCAGGTCGGCGCGCCCGCCGGCGCTTTCGGTCTGCACCTGGCGCAGCTGGCGCGAGATGTCGGAGGCGGTGGCGCCCAGCGCCTGCAGGCGCGAGGGATCCAGCGCCACGCGCACTTCGCGCGAGACGCCGCCCACGCGGTTGACCGCGCCCACGCCGCGCACGGCCAGCAGCTTGCGCGAGATGTCGTTGTCGACAAACCAAGACAGCGCTTCCTCGTCCATGCGCGGCGAGCGGATGGTGAAGGCCAGCACCGGCTGGCCGGCAATATCGATCTTGGAGACGACCGGGTCGCGCACGTCGGCCGGCAGTTCGCCGCGCACTTTGGACACCGCGGCGCGCACGTCGTCCACGGCTTCCTGCACGGGTTTTTCAAGGCGGAATTCGGCGGTGATGGTGACCCCGCCGTCCTGCACCTTGGTGTAGAGGTGCTTGAGGCCCTGCACCGTGGCGATGGAGTTTTCAAGCTTGCGCGCGACTTCGGTTTCAAGCTGCGCCGGCGCAGCGCCCGGCAGCGAGGCCGCCACGCTCACCGTCGGCAGGTCGATGTCGGGAAAGTTCTGCACTTTCATCGCCTTGAAAGACAGCATGCCGGCAAAGGTCAGCAGCACAAACAGCATGACGGCCGGAATCGGGTTCTTGATCGACCAGGAGGAAACATTCATGGCTTGCTCCTTACTTGCTGGCTGACGGCGCCGGGGCGGCAGCCGCGCTGTCGCTCACCCGGACCAGGTCGCCGTCGTTCAGGAAACCCGCGCCGCTGACGATGACGGGCGCATCCGCCGCCAGGCCCGAGGTGATCTCGATCCGGTCGCCCGCCAGCCGGCCGGTTTGCACCTTGACCTGGGTGATGCGGTTGTCCGGGTTGAGGCGGAAGACGTAGTTGAAGCCGTCGCGCACCACCAGGGCCGGCTGCGGAACGGTCAGCGCGGGCGTTGCGCCCAGTTCAAACTCCCCGCGCGCAAACATGCCGGCCTTGGCCGGCGAAGCCATGCCGGCCGACACCGGCAGGTCCACGTAGACCAGCGCGGCGCGGGTCTGCGGGTCCACGCTGGGGGCGATCATGCGCACCCGGCCCTTGAGTTCGGCGCCGCTGGCGGCGACCACGGTGGCCACCGTGCCGGCCTTGATGCGGCCCAGCTCGGCCGAAGTAACTTCGGCGCGCCATTCCAGCCGGCCGCCGCGTATCAGGCGGAACAGCTCGGTGCCCTGGGGCACCACCGACCCGACGGTCGCTGTGCGGGCGGAAATCACGCCGCTGTCGGGCGCCAGCACCTGGGTGTTCCTGCCGCGCAGTTGCTGGGCGTCGAGCACGGCCCTGGCCGCCTCGACGCGCGCCTTGGCGGTCTGCTCGGCGGTGTTGTACTGGTTGATCTGCTGGTCGCTCAGCGCGCCTGAGCTGGCCAGCGTGCGCGCGCGCGCCGCGTTGTCGGCCGCGTCGGCCGCATTGGCCTGCGCCTCGATCAGGCTGGCGCGCGCCTGTGCGGTGTCGGCCTGCACGCTGTCGCCCGAAAACACCGCCAGCACCTGCCCGGCCTTGACCTGGTCGCCCACGTTGGCCTGCACCTGCACCAGCCGCAGGCCGTTGGATTCGGAGCCGATCACGGCTTCCTGCCAGGCCGTGATGTTGCCGTTGGCGCTGAGCTTGACCGGAAGGGTCATTTGCCGCGGCAGCGCGGTGGCGACAGTCAGGGCCGGCTTGGATGTGGCGGGTTTGGCATCATTCTTGGCCTCCGATTTCGAGAACAAGAAGAAGGCGGCGCCCCCCGCAACCAGCACGGCAGCAGCGATCAAGGCGATGGTGACGGGTTTGAGTTTGAATGTTGGCATGGTGTGCAAGGGTCTGTCGTGAAAGGGGGTATGAGGGTGCGGCGTGTCAGGGCGCGTCAAGGCGCCGTGATGGCGGCAGGCGTGAAGGGGGCGGAGACCTCCGACACCAGGGGCGGCACCGGCGGCTCGGCGGGGGTCCAGCCGCCGCCCATCGCGCGGTACAGCGCCACCCAGGCGCTGCGGCGGTCGCGCTGCAGCAGGATCACGTTGCTTTGCGCGGCCAGCAACGTGCGGCGCGCGTCTTCCAGCTCCACCAGGCTGGCCAGCCCGCTTTTGTAGCGTGCCTCGGTGCCGGTGAAAGAGGCGCGGTAGCCCTGCGCGGCGACCAGCGCGTCTTCGTTGCGCTCGGCGGTGCTTTGCAGCTTGACCAGCGCTTCTTCCACCTCCTGCACGGCCTTGCGCACGGCGGCGCGGTACTGGGCAGCGGCATCCTCGTAGCGCGCCTTGGCCGCTTCCACGTTGGCTTCGCTGGCGCCGCCGTCAAACAGCGGGACCGTCAGCTGCAGCGGCCCGACCGTCCAGGTGTCAAAACGCTGCGTCGCGGCGCTGGTGCGCGACTTGGTGGTGAAGATGGAGCCGCTCAGGCTCAGCCGGGGAAAACGCTGCGCGCGGGCGCTGCCCACTTCAAGGTGGGCGGCGTCCACCTCGCGCGCCGCGTTGAAGATGTCGGGCCGCTGGGCCAGCACTTCGGCGGGCACGCCGAGCACGGGCGCCATGGACTCCTGCGTCAGGTCGGCCGGCGTGGTTGCCAGCTTTTGCCGCAGCGCAGGCTCGTCGATGGCGGTCAGCGCCACCAGTGCCTTGATGTCCAGGTCGCACAGCGTGCGCTGCTGGATGGCGTTGCCATGTCCTTCGGCGGCGCTGGCCCGGGCCAGCGCCGCGGTGGCGGGAGCCTGGAAACCGGCCTTGGTGCTCAGGTCCGCCAGCCGCGCGGTTTCGGCCCGGGACGTGGCGTCGGAGCGCGCGACGTCCAGCAGCTTTTCGCAGGCGCGCAGGCTGTAGTACTGCGTCGCGACTTCGGCGGCCATCGATACGCGCGCGGCATGCCAGGTCGCCTGGGAGCCTTCCAGGCGCTGCTGGTCGGCGTCGCGGCTGGCTGCGTACTGGCCGAATACGTCGATTTCCCAGGAGGCCTGCAGGCCCGCGTCAAGCGTGGTGGCGATAGGCGGCACCGCCCGGTTCACCGGCGCCGAGCGCCCGCGGCTGGCGCTGGCGACGGCGTCCACCGTGGGCAGCAGCGCCGCGCCGGAAGCCACGCGCGAAGCCCGCGCCTGTTCGATGTTGGCGCGCGCCGTCGAGACGGTGGGGCTGACCGCCTCCGCCGCCATGATCAGCTCGACCAGCAAGGGGTCGTTCTGCTGCTGCCACCACTGCGACAGCCCGGCCAGCTTGCCCTCGTGCGGCAGCGCCGCGGTGGTGCCTGCCGCCGGCGCCGGCAACGGGGCTTGCCACTGCGTGGGAATCGGCGCGGCGGGCGTGTTGTGGGGCAGGTCCGTGGCGCAGCCGGCCAGCATCAGCGCGCAGGCGGCAAGAACCCCCGGTATCGGCAGGCGGGACGGCTTGCGCCGGAAATCAGTTTTTGTCATGGCTTGCGCTTTTCTGGCGCGGCGTGCCGGCCGCGGGATGATCGGGAAGGTGTTTGCGGCGCGCCACTTCGACGGCGACCATGGCTTCGGCATACGCCACCAGGCTGCTGGCCCAATGCTCCACGGCGTCCGGCGCGCTGAACAGCTGGGGCCGGATCGCGTCCACCACCTCGCGGCTGATGAACATCTGGATCGCCAGGCCGGTGATGGAAAACGCCAGCCGGTGCACCTCGTCGTCGGCCTTGGTGATGCCGAGGTGGCGGCACAGCACCTTCACCAGCGCCGCATGCGCAGGCTTGATGCCCTTGTCGATTTCCTCGGCCCAGAGGCCCGTGGGCTCCAGCATCTCGCGAAAATGCAGCTTGGTCGACAGCTGCACCAGTTCGCCTTGGCGCAAGGGTTCCAGGAAGCCCGAGAAAAATCCCTCCAGGGACTGGCGAAGCGTGAAGTGCGGCTGGTTGTACAGCGCGATGTCGTCGCGCGCGCTGCCCAGCGGCTCGGTGAACACGGCGCGGTACAGGCCGGCCTTGTCGCCGAAGTAATAACTGATCGCCGCCACGTTGGCGCAGGCGGCCTGGGCGATGTCGCGGATCGAGGTCTTGGCAAAGCCCTTTTCGGAAAACAGGCGCAGCGCGGTGTGCAGCAGGTGCACCCGGGCGTGGGCGCCGTCGGAGCGCTGCTTGCGGGCTTCGCCTTCAGGACCTGCCGCGCGCGAAGGAGTTTTGGGGCGAGGGTCGGCATTCATGTGCCCGCATTAAAGCACACGAATCAAACAAGTGATTGAATTAAATCAATTGTTTCAAATGGGCTTGAAAGTGGCGGTCCACAGTTGCCGGATGGCGTCGCACTCCGCCTGCAGCGCCGGCGGGCTGACCTGCGTCGGCTCTTCATTGAGGCGCGCGCGGTGCTGCACGCGCCGCAGTTCGCGGTAGGCGCCGGCAGCGCGCTGGCCCACGCCGGGCGGCAGCAGGCCGGCGGTCTCGGCGCGCTGCAGCAGCGAAATATTGCCCACGTTGGCGACCAGTTCAGGGTGTTGCGCGGATTCGGACAGCACCAGGAACTGCACGGCGAACTCGGCGTCCACCATGCCGCCGGGGCTGTGCTTCACGTCGAACTTGTCGCCTTTGACCGGCCGCGCGTTGCGCACCTTCTCGCGCATCGCGACGATTTCACTGCGCAGCGCCGCCTTGTCGCGCGGAGCGGTGATGACGGTTTCCCGCACCTGGTCGAAGCGCTTGCGCAGCGCGTCGTCGCCGAGCACGCAGCGCGCGCGCGTCATGGCCTGGTGTTCCCAGGTCCAGGCGGTGTTGCTGCCGCGCTGCTGCTGGTAGCGGGTGTAGGCCTCGAAACTCGTGACCAGCAGGCCCGAGTTGCCGTTGGGGCGCAGGGCGGTGTCGATCTCGAACAGGTCGCCTTCGCCGGTCTTGATGGTCAGCCAGTTGATCAGCTTGCGCACAAAGGCCGCGTAGACCTCGGGCGCGCGCTCGTCATCGTCCTCATAGACGAACACGATGTCCAGGTCGCTGCCGTAGCCCAGTTCCTTGCCGCCCAGCTTGCCGTAGGCAATGATGGCGAACTGCGGCGTTTCGCGGTGCCGGTTTTTCAGGCGCTGCCAGCACCAGCGGGTGGTGATGTCCAGGATCGTTTCGGCCAGCGCGCTCAGGTCGTCGGCCACCTGCTCGACCGTGAGCACGCCTTCGAGGTCGCGCGCCAGCGTGCGGAAGACTTCCGCGTGGTGCGCACGGCGCAGCAGGTTCAGGCAGGTTTCCTCGTCATCCTCGCCGGTGCTGCGCAGGGCGGCCAGACGCTGCTCTGCATCGCGCGCGAAGGCCGCGCCGTCAAAGCGCTCCTTGAGCAACTCGTCGCTGGCCAGCTCGTCGATCACGCCGGGATGCTGCAACAGGTAGCGCGCCGGCCACTTCGCCGCGCCCAGCAGGCGCAGCAGGCGTTCATGCACGGCCGGCCGCTCCAGCAGCAGCGCCAGGTAGCTTTCGCGCCTGAGCAGCGGCTCTATCCAGTCGATGATGCGCACGGCCGCTTCTTCGGTCACCGTGCCTTCGGCCAGCCAGGCGGCGGTGCGCTGCACCAGCCGCGTCAGGCGCGCGCGCGAGTCCTCGCGCAGGGCCAGCACGCGGGGGTGCTCGCGCCACAGCGCCAGGCGGGCGCGGAACTGGTCGGGCCATTGCTCCGACAGCTGGTCCAGCAGCTCGTCGAGTTGCTGGGGCGGGGCCTTGGCCTTGCCGCCGCAGCCCTTGCAGTCGGGCTTGCCGCCCAGCAGCTTGTCGAACTCGCCGGCCACCAGTTCGCGGTGCGCGTCGAGCTCACTGAGGAAGGGGCAGCAGTTGCCGTAACCCAGCGTCTCGGCGATCCAGGCCAGGTCGTCGTCGCGTGTGGGCAGCACATGGGTCTGCTGGTCGTCCAGGTACTGGATGCGGTGCTCCACCTTGCGCAGGAAATCGTAGGCCCGCGCCAGCGCATCGGCCGTGTCCTGGGGCATCAGGCCGGCGCGCGCCACGCGCTGCAGTGCATCGACCGTGGGGCGGGTGCGCAGTTCCGGGAATTGCCCGCCGCGCACCACCTGCAGCAGCTGCACGGTGAATTCGATCTCGCGTATGCCGCCGCGCGACATCTTCACGTCGTTGGCGCGCTCGGGGTGGCCGGCGCAGCGTTTGGCCGCATGCTCGCGGATCTGCCGGTGCAGCGTGCGCAGCGCGTCGAACACGTTGTAGTCGAGGTAGCGCCTGAACACGAACGGCAGCACCGAGCCGCGCAGCGCCTGGGCGGAGCCGCTCTGGATGCACTCCAGCGGCGACACCACGCGGCTCTTGAGCCAGGCAAAACGCTCCCATTCGCGGCCCTGCGCCTGGAAATACTCTTCGAGCGCGCTGAGCGAGACGGCGGCCGGGCCGGAATTGCCGTTGGGCCTGAGCGCCAGGTCCACCCGGAAGACGAAGCCGTGCTCGGTCGAGTCGCCGATCAGGCTGAAGACGGCCTTGACCTGGTGCGCGAAGTATTCGTGGTTCGAAATCTGCCCGCGCCCGTCGCCGCGCCCGGCGGTCTCGCCGTCGTGGTCGTAGACGTAGATCAGGTCGATGTCGCTGGAGACGTTGAGTTCGCGCGCGCCCAGCTTGCCCATGCCCACGACCCACATGTGGGCGCGCTCCCCGCCCGGGCCTTGCGGCGCGCCGTGCTGGGCGTCGAGCATCCTGGCCGATTCCCGCATCGCGACATCGAGGGCGAGTTCGGCCAGTTCGGTCATGGCGCGCGTCACGACCGCCAGCGGCGCCTGGTGTTCGCAGGCGCCGTCGCAGTCGAGCACCACCAGGCGTTCCATGACCAGCTGGCGCAGCACGCGCAGCGCGGCGCCGGTTTCCATCCCCTGCGCCAGCAACGCGTCCAGGGCAGTCTGCATGGCCGCGCGCACGGGCGCGCCGGGGGGCAGAAGGGGAAGCAACTCGGCATAGCGGCGGCGAACGCGCTGGACGAACCGGGAATAGCCCGACGCGCCCGACGCAGCCGGTCCGGCGGCGGAGGGAGAGTCGGGGCTGGCAGTCAGGGCAACGGTCATCACACTACTTCACAAAACTTCATGGTCACCCGCCGGGCGCATACCGGCCCCGGCGGTCATAATTCTCAAGTCAATGGAGCCAACGATTCCCAGCCTGTCCACCCTGCCGCCGCGCCGCCTGCACTGGCTTGCCGTCATCCTGCGCGTCCTGGTGTGGCTTGTCGCCGCGGCCTGGCTGCTCTTCGGCCTGAGCTGGTTCGTGCTGCATGGCTGGATTGTGCCGCGAATCGGCGAATTCCGTCCGCGCCTGGAAATAGAGGCCAGCAAGGCACTAGGGGTGCCCGTGCGCATCGGCGAAATCACCGCGACGTCCCAGGGCATGATCCCGTCCTTCGAGCTGCGCGACGTCACCCTGCTGGACGCCCAGGGCCGAGAAGCCCTGCGCCTGCCGCGCGTGCTCGGCGCCCTGTCGCCGTCTTCCATCTGGGGCTTGGGCTTCGAGCAGATCTCCATCGACAAACCCGAACTCGACATCCGCCGTGCCGCCGACGGGAAAATCTACGTCGGCGGGCTGGACGTTTCGCAGGACCGCGCGGCCGGCCAGAGCGCGGCGGCCGACTGGTTTTTTTCGCAGACCGAGTTCGTCATGCGCGGCGGCACGGTGCGCTGGACCGACGAACTGCAGCGCGCGCCGCCGCTGGCGCTGACGGACGTGGACTGGGTCATGCGAAATGCGCGCCGCCGGCACCTTCTGCGCCTGGACGCCACGCCGCCCGCGGAGTGGGGTGACCGCTTCACCGTCAGGGGCATATTCCGCCAGTCCCTGCTGTCCGGCAGCGCCGGCGACTTCGACGCCTGGACGGGGCAGCTGTTCGCCGAGTTCGCCCGCGTTGATGCGTCGCGCGTGCGGCAGTACGTCAACATGGACACGCTGGGCGTGGAGCTGGCGCGCGGCAACGGCGCGCTGCGCGCCTGGGCGGACGTCGACAAGGGCCGGATCACCGGCGGCACGGCCGACGTGGCGCTGCAGGACGTGGACGCGCGCTTCGGCGCCAAGCTCCAGCCGCTGGCCTTTGAATCCGTCGCCGGGCGCATAGGCGGCGGGCAGCGCGCCAACGGCTTTGACTTCAACACCGAGGGCCTGCGCTTTCGCACCCGCGACGGCCTGCAATGGCCGGGCGGCAACGTCGCCCTGGTGCATACCGGCGACGAGCCCGGCGCGCCGCAGCACACCGAACTCAAGGCCGACAAGCTCGACCTGGCCGCGCTCGCGCAGATCGCCAACCGCCTGCCGCTGGATGCCGCCACGCACGGCCTCATCGCATCCTTCGCGCCCAGGGGCCTGGTGGAAGCCGTCGAGGCGCGTTGGCAAGGGCCCATCGATGCACCCCGCACCTATGCCGCGAAGGGCCGTGTCGCCGGCCTCGCGGTTGCCTCCCTGCCGGCGGCAACGGTGGTGCCCGCACCGCCGCACCCCAGGCCCGGCAGGCCGGGCATCAGCGGCGCGGCGATTGACTTTGACTTCACCCAGGACGGCGGGCAGGCCAAGGTCAGGATCGCCAACGGCGCGCTCGACCTGCCCGGTGTTTTTGAGGACTCGCTGGTGCCCTTCGACCAGCTGTCGGTCGATGCCCAATGGAAATTCACGGGCCGCAAGATCGAGGCGCAGCTGCGCAACCTGCAATTCGCCAACGCCGACGCCCAGGGCGAGGCGCAGGCCACCTGGCGCACGGAAGACGTGGCCGGCACGGCGCCCCCTGCGGCGGGCGCGCCCGACCTCCGCTTTCCCGGCGTGCTGGACCTGCAGGGCAGCCTGAGCCGCGGCGACGGCACGCGGGTGCACCGCTACCTGCCGCTGGTGCTGCCCGACCCGGTGCGGCATTACGTGCGCGATGCGGTGGTGCAGGGCCAGGTCGGGGATGTGAAGTTCAAGGTCAAGGGCCCGCTGGAGCACCTGCCCTTCGCCAACCCGGCGCAAGGGGAGTTCCGGGTGTCGGCCAAGATCCGCAACGGCCACTTCGCCTACGTGCCCAAAACGATACAACCCGCGGGCGCCGCGCCGTGGCCGGCCCTGACCGAGCTGGGCGGCGAGCTGGTGTTCAACCGCGCGTCGCTGGAGATCAACGGCGCCACCGGCAAGGTCGCCGGCCTGCCCGGCCTGCAGCTGGTCAAGGCCGATGCGCGCATTCCCGACCTGACCCATGATTCGACGGTCAACGTGAACATCGACCTCAAGGGCGCGCTGGCCGACGCGCTGGGCTTCGTCAACCAGTCGCCGGTGGGCGGCATGACCAGCCATGCGCTGGCCAAAGCCACGGCGACCGGCACGGGCGAGTACCGCTTCAAGTTGGAGCTGCCCATCCATTCAATCGATAAATCGCGCGTCGAAGGCAGCATCACGCTGCCCGGCAACGACGTGCAGTTCGCGGCCGCCACGCCCCTGCTGGCCAAATTGAAAGGCGTGGTGAACGTGACCGAGCGGGGCTTTTCCGTCGCCGGCGGCCAGGCCAGACTGCTGGGCGGCGACGTGCGGTTTGACGGGGGCCTGCGTTCGCAGCCGCGCGCCCCGGGCAGCGCCGAGACCGAGACCATCGCCACCTTCAAGGCGCAAGGCAATGTCACCGCCGAAGGGCTGCGCCAGGCAAAGGAACTGGGGCCGCTGGCGGGCATGGCCCAGAACGCCACCGGCGGCACGGCCTACACCGCGACGCTGGGCTTTCGCCGCGGCATGCCGGAATTTTCCATCTCCAGCAGCCTGCAGGGCATGGCGCTGAGCCTGCCCGCGCCGCTGGCTAAAACCGCCGAGGCGGCCTTGCCGCTGCGCGTCGAAAGCGCCCTCCTGCCGGCCTCCCTGGCCCCCGGGCAAAAGCTGGAAGACCAGCTGTCGATCGCCATCGGGCGCGTAGCCTCCGTCGTTTATGTGCGCGACCTGAGCGGTGCTGAGCCGCGTGTAATTCGCGGCGGCATCGCCGCGGGCCTGGAACCCGGCGAGACGGTGCCGATGCAGGAAACCGGCGTGGCCGCCAACATCAACCTGGCGCATGTGGACCTCGACGCCTGGCAGAAGCTGCTGGGCGATTCCACGGTCGGCGGCACGCTCCAGGCGCCCCCGTCGGCGGCTTCTTCCGTCGCACTCAACCGTGCCGCCGCGAACGCTGCCATGAGCTACCTGCCGACCACGATGGCCATACGCGCCAAAGAGCTGGTGGTCGAAGGGCGCAAGCTCAACAACGTGGTGGTCGGCGGCTCGCGCGAGGGGCTGACCTGGCGCGCCAACATCGACGCCACGGAGCTCAACGGGTATGTCGAGTTCCGCCAGCCCGGCGGCATAGGCGCCGGGCGCGTCTACGCGCGGCTCTCGCGCCTGAGCCTGGAACCCGGCACGGCCAGCGAGGTGGAAGCCATCCTCAATGAGCAGCCCGCCAGCATCCCGGCCCTGGACGTCGTGGTGGAAGACCTGGAGTTGCGCGGCAAGAAGCTGGGGCGCGTCGAGATCGACGCCGTCAACCGCGGCGCCTCCAGCGCGGCGCGCGAGGGCGTTCGCGAATGGCGGCTGAACAAGTTCAACGTGATCCTCCCCGAGGCCGTGCTCACGGCCACCGGCAACTGGGTGGCCCTGAATGCGCAGGTCGCCGCAGGCGGCAACCGCGTCCGCGCGCCCGCCGAGCGCCGCCGCACCGTGATGAATTTCAAGCTGGACATCGCCGACTCGGGCGCCTTGCTCAAGCGCTTCGGCATGGGCGAGGTGATACGCCGCGGCAAGGGCAAGCTCGAAGGCCAGGTGGGCTGGGTGGGCTCGCCCCTGAGTTTCGACTATCCGTCCATGAGCGGGCAATTCAACGTCAACGTGGAGTCCGGTCAATTCGTCAAGGCCGATCCGGGCATCGCCAAGCTGCTGGGCGTGCTGAGCCTGCAGTCCCTGCCCCGGCGGCTGGCGCTGGATTTCCGCGACGTGTTCTCCGAAGGCTTCGCGTTCGACTTCGTGCGCGGCGACGTCAACATCAACCAGGGCGTGGCCTATACCAACAACCTGCAGATGCGGGGCGTCAACGCCGCCGTGCTGATGGAAGGCTCGGCCGACATCGCCAAGGAAACGCAGGACATCAAGGTCGTGGTGGTGCCCGAAATCAATGCCGGCACGGCCTCGCTGATCGCCACCGCCATCAACCCCGCCATCGGGCTGGGCAGCTTCCTGGCGCAGATGTTTTTGCGCCGGCCCCTGATGCAGGCGGCCACCCAGGAGTTCCACATCGACGGCACCTGGTCCGACCCCCGGGTCACCAAGCTGGACCGCAAGGCCCAGGCCGACAGCAAACCCAGCCAGGCTTCCACGGAGACACGCTGACCATGAAAATAGCCGCTATTCAAATGGTGTCGGGCACCCGCATCGAGGACAACCTGCAGGTGGCCCACCAACTGCTCGGCCAGGCCGCGGCGCAGGGCGCCGAGCTGGCCGTGCTGCCCGAGTACTTCTGCATCATGGGCCGCAAGGACACCGACAAGCTGCAGTTCCAGGAAACACCGGGGCAGGGGCTGATCCAGGACTTCCTGGGCCGCTCGGCGCGAGAGCTGGGGCTGTGGATCGTCGGCGGCACGCTGCCGATGGCCACGGCCGACGCCGGCCGCGCCCGCAATTCCTCGCTGGCTTACGCGCCTTCCGGCGAATGCGTGGCCCGCTACGACAAGATCCATCTCTTTCGCTTCGCGCAGGGCCGGGAAGACTACGACGAAAGGCGCGTGCTGGAGCCCGGCACGCAGCCGGTACGCTTTGAGCTGGCTTCGCGCGACGGCCATGTCTATACCGTCGGCATGAGCATCTGCTATGACCTGCGCTTTCCCGAGCTCTACCGCGCCCTGAAGGCCGACCTGCTGCTGGTGCCCAGCGCCTTTACCTACACCACCGGCCAGGCGCACTGGGAAGTGCTGCTGCGCGCGCGGGCCATTGAAAACCAGGCCTACGTGCTGGCGGCGGCCCAGGGCGGCACGCATGAAAACGGGCGCCATACCTGGGGCCACAGCATGGTGGTCGACCCCTGGGGCCAGGTGCTGGCCGAGCGCGCCGAAGAGGCGGGGGTGGTGATGGCCGAAATCCTGGCCGCCAACCTGCAAGGCGTGCGCGAGCGCCTGCCGGCCCTGACCCACTGCGTCCTGTGAGGGAATACGGGGCGTGAAGTTTCCGCGTATCAAGGTGAGCCGGGCCAGCCGGCGCTGGACGCTGTGGGCCTTGCTCGTGATGCTGGTGGTGGCTTTGCTGGGCCTGCTGGTCTGGCTGTCGGGGCGCTACGAGTCCAGCATGGTGCAAAGCCGGCTTGAGCACGACGCCGCCGAAACCGTCACCGACATCCGCTCGGGCCTGACGCGCAACATCCAGTCCTTCCAGGCCCTGCAGCCCGGCGAGCGCACGCCTGAAACCTGGAATGCGCCGGCCGCAGAGCTGATGCGCGAGCACCGCGAGATCATGCGGCTCGAATGGCGCAACGAGGCGCTGGACGTGCAAGCCTTTGTCGAAACGCCTTACCGCGGTTCGGTGTTCGAGCGGCTCGGGCGCTCCGGCATGCAGGCCGACGTGAGCCTGACCTGCACCACGGCCCGGCGGCTGAGCGGTTCGGCCTATTCCACCAGCTATTTCATGCCGCAGTCCGACGGCCTGGGCCTGGAAGTGATCGACATGTGCCTGCCCATCGTGGTGGCCGGCCGCCTGACCGGCTACACCGTCGCCACCTATTCGCTGCAGGACATCCTCGGCGAGCTGGTGGGCCGGCAACTGGCGCGCGGCGTGGGCCTGTCCTTCACCGAGGCCGACGGCACGCGGCTGGCGCTGCACGGCGTGCCCTCGCGCGGCAACCGCATCTACATCGCGCAGCAGTTGCTGGACCTGCCGGGCAACACGCTGGTCGTGCGCATGGAAAGCCGCCTGGGCACGCCGGCGCTCTTTCCCAACGTGCTCACCGCGCTGGTGACCGCCATGTCGCTGGCGTTAATGGCGGTGCTTTTCCTGCTGGCCAGGGACATGCGGCGCCGGCTCAAGGTCGAGCACGACCTGGGCGAGGCGCTGGCCTTTCGCAAGGCCATGGAGGATTCGGTGCTGACCGGCCTGCGCGCGCGCGACCTGCAGGGGCGCATCACCTACGTCAACCCGGCTTTCTGCAAGATGGTGGGCGTGGAAGCCAAGGACTTGCTGAACCAGAGTTTCCCTTCGCCCTACTGGCCGCCGGAACTGGCCGGCGTCTACCAGCAGCGCCAGGAGATCCGGCTGGCGGGCAGCAACCTGCCGCGCGAAGGCCATGAGTCGGTGTTCATGCGCCAGGACGGCACGCGCTTTCCGGTGCTGATCATGGAGGCGCCGCTGATCAACGCGGTGGGCAAGCACACCGGCTGGATGAGCGCCATCCTGGATGTGAGCGAGCAGCGCCGCGTCGAGGAACTCTCGCGCGCCAGCCAGGACCGCCTGCAAGCCACGGCCAGGCTAGCCATGGTGGGCGAGATGGCCTCGTTGCTGAGCCACGAACTGAACCAGCCGCTGGCGGCGATTTCCAGCTACGCCACCGGTTCGCTCAACCTGCTGCAGGAAGAGACGGTCGGTGACCGGGCCCATGCGACCGCCCCGACGCCCGCGCCCTTGTCGGAAGACCTGCAACTGGCCATGCGCCGCATCGCCGAGCAGGCCGAGCGCGCGGGCAAGGTCATCAAAAGCGTGCACGACTTCGTGCGCCGGCGCGACAAGGTACGGGAGGCGGTGGAGCCGCGCGCGCTGCTCGACGCCATCATGCCGCTGGTCAGCCTGCAG
>NZ_CALRNF020000011.1:0-120024 GCF_943369415.1 Polaromonas sp. YR568 | reverse complement strand
GGGTGGCGTTTGCGGTGTGGAAGAGCGGCAAACCGTTCGATGAAGCCCTGATTGCCCGCGCGATGGCTTGACGCGAACCATAGAACCTCAGACAACGCGATCCCTGATCCGCCTGAACCTGCGCTCCTCGGCGCATCCACAAGGGGTGGAAACGGGGAAAAGAAATACAAAACAGCCAAAGACAAAAACCGAATATCTGAAGAAACAAGGACTCGCCATGGCGAGTCCTTGTTGGTATTTGTATTGTTCTTTGTCTTCTGTCCCCGCTCCCGATTGCCCCTTGTGGATGCGCCGAGGAGCGCAGGGCCAGACGGATCAGGGCAAAAACTTGTTTGAGCGCAGCGAGTTGTTTTTGACCCCGTCTGGACCGAGCACCGCAGGTTGCCCGTAGCGAAGCGAAGGGACGCAGCAACCAGGGTCGCCTTTTTTTGCTTACTTTTTTTGGCGAAGCAAAAAAAGTGAGTCGCATGCCGGGCGACCCCGGCCAGCAGACCCATGCAGGGGGCGCAACCTGGCCGATGGCGATACCCTCGCAGGGGATTGCCCGCCGTAGGGGTATTCAAGAAGCGCATACTGTAGGCCTTGTCCTAGACAAACTCCAGCGTCTTCTGATGGTGCCTGACGGCACCGGTGCTTAGCATGGTGTAAGACAGGAGCGATGCTGCATTCCGCACGCATTGCCCAACCCCCAGCCTAGCCCGGAGCGCAGAATCATGACCACCCTGGAGATCATGGCCGATACACCGTCGGCCATTCGCAACGATTTTGTTTCCACCGACGCCGCCGACCTGGCGTCGCACATGAACCAGTGCGCGCATTCGCGCGGCCGCTTCTTTACGCTCCAGTCGAGCCTTCAGTCCGCGCATTCCGTGGTGTCACCGCGCATCGTGACGGTGGCGCTCATCGTGGCGATCTGCTTCGGCCTTCTCGCGCTAGCCTGAGCGCGTGACTACGCCGGTCATCGAGCGGCTGGACACCCTCAGCGCCTACGCCCGCCAACTGCTCGCCTCGCGCCGCGGCGACATCCAGCAACCCATACGCGCCGAACTGTTCGGTGCCCAGCGTTTTGAAGAGCACGGCCGCAGCCTGGCCGCCGCGCAAAGTGTGCTGCCTCCGGGCAGCGACGACACCGGCCCGCCGTTTTTCCCGCGCGTGCAGGAAAACATCGCCGCCATACGCCTGGCCTACGACTACATCGCGCTGACCTCGCGCAGCGGCCACTACGTCACGCCCGCGGCCGAATGGCTGCTGGACAACTTCCACCTGGTCGAGGCGCAGCTGCAGCAGATCCAGGACGGCGTGCCGCACCGCTACTACGCCGACCTGCCCAAGCTGGCCGACAAGCCGCTGCAGGGCCTGCCGCGCGTCTACGGCATCGCCTGGGCCTATGTGGCCCATACCGACAGCGTGCTGGACCCGGTGCTGTTCACCGCCTTTTTGCATGCGTACCAGGAGGTCAGCGAACTCAACCTCGGCGAACTCTGGGCCCTGCCCACCACCTTGCGCGTGGTGCTGCTGGAAAACCTGCGCCGCATGGCCGACCGCATCGCCTGGAACAAGGTCGCGCGCGAAATCGCCCACGCCGCCTGGGACAAGGCCGAGGCGCTGAGCCTGCGCGAACTCGACGAGCTGCTGGCCCTGATGCAGGTCCACGGCCTGGAGCGCAGCTACCTGACCCAGCTCTGGCAGCGCATGCCGGCCGGCGGCGCCGAGCCCGACGCGCCGCCCGCCCTTCCGCTGGTGCGCTGGACCGCGCAGCACTGTACCGACGCGCTGGGCATGATCGGTGAAGGCCAGACCGTGCAGGTGGCCGCCAACCTCACGGTCAGCAACATCATCACCACGCTCAGGCTGATAGGCCAGGTCGAATGGGTGGAGCTGATCGAACCGGTCAGCCACTCGCTGCAGGTGCTGCGCCGGCTGCCGAGTTTTTCGCGCGAAAGCGAACTCACGCGCCAGCAGATCACGCGCGCCATGGAAAGGCTGGCGCAGCAGGCCGGCAAGTCCGAACGCGCCGTCGCCGAAGCCGTGCTGGCCGCCGCGCGCCAGCCCAACAACTCCATGGTCGCGCGCACTGCCGGCTACTACCTGATAGGGCCGGGCCGGCCGGTGCTTGAAGCCGCGCTGCGTCCCTCCACGGGCCCGCACAAGCCCCTGCCGGCCTCCGAAACCCCGCGCTCCTGGCGCCTGCCGCTGTTCGCCGCGGCCTGGGCCGCCGGCACCGTGGCCGCACTGACCTGGGCCGCGCACCCGCTGGCCGACCTTTCCGCCGCCGCCTGGGTGGCGGTGCTGCTGATGGCCTGGCCGGCCTCCGAAGCCGTGGTGGCGCTGATGCACCGCCTGATCGCCGAGTCCACCCGCATACAGCCGCTGGCCCGCCTGGACTTCAGCGCCGGCATCCCGGCCGAACACCGCGTGCTGGTCGTCATTCCGTCCATGCTCACCTCGGCCGCCTCCAACGCCGAGCTGGCGCACCGCCTGCAGCTGCACTGGCTGGCCAGCCGTGAAACGCAGGCGCAATTCGGGCTGCTGACGGACTGGGCCGATGCCGGGACCGAAAGCACGCCCGGCGACCAGGCCTTGTTCGACGACGCGCTGGCCCGGCTGCGCGCGCTGAATGCCGCCTACCCCGCGCCGCACGGCCAGCCCGCGCGCTTTGTGCTGCTGCACCGCCCGCGCAGCTGGTCGGCCACCGAGCGCCGCTGGATAGGCTGGGAACGCAAGCGCGGCAAACTCGAAATGCTGCTGCGGCACCTGGCCGAACGCTCGGCCTCACCCTTCGCGCCGGCCGGCGACGCCATGCGGCTGGCCGACGGCACCCGCTATGTGCTCACGCTGGACAGCGACACCGGCCTGCCGGCCGGCTCGCTGCGCGAACTCGTGGCGATTGCCGCCCACCCCCTCAACACGCCGCAGATAGACCGCAAGACGCGGCGCGTGACCGCCGGCTACGGCATCCTGCAGCCGCGTGTGGCCACGCCCCTGCCCGCGCGCCACGAGCGTTCGCTCTTTCACACCCTGTTCGCCGGCCAGAGCGGCCTGGACCCTTACAGCAGCGGCAACTCCGACCTCTACCAGGACGTGTTCGGCATGGGCAACTTCACCGGCAAGGGCCTGCTGCATGTGGCGGCCGTGCACGCCGTGCTGGACCAGCGCCTGCCCGAGGGCGCCATCCTGAGCCACGACCTGCTCGAAGGCAGCATTGCGCGCTGCGGCTATGCCGGCGACGTGGTGCTGATGGAAGACCAGCCGCACCATGCCGGCGTGGCCGCCTCGCGCGTGCACCGCTGGACGCGCGGCGACTGGCAGCTGCTGCCGCTGATGCTGCGGCCCGCCACCTTCGGCATAGACGCCCTGGGCCTGTGGCGCATGGCCGACAACCTGCGCCGCTCGCTGGTGGCGCCGGCCTGCTTCGCGCTGCTGGCCTGGGTGGTCTTCACCGCCAGCCTGTCCATCAAGACGGCGATTGCCTTCACTTTCTTCGCCTTCCTGGCCGGCCCGCTGATGGGTGCGCTGGCCGGGCTGGTGCCCACGCGGCGCGGCATCGCCTGGCTGCATTTCTTCGACGTCGGCATGCGCGACGTGGGGCGCGCGCTGGCGCAGGCGCTGTGGCAGTTCAGCCAGCTGGCCGTGCAGGCCCTGATGCTGCTGGACGCGATCACGCGCGCGCTCTGGCGCATGGCCGCCAGCCGCCGGCGCCTGCTGCAGTGGACCACCGCCGCCCAGGCCCAGGCCTCGGCCCGCTACACGCTGGGCGCTTTTGTGCGCGGCCATGCGGGCGTGTCCGCGCTGTGCCTGGCGCTGGCCGTGGCCGCCTGCTGGAGCCCGCATCCGCTGATAGGCCCCGCGCTGTTCCTGCTGTGGGCGCTGGCGCCGCTGGCCGCCTGGTGGGGCAGCAAGCCCGGCGCGGTGGACCCGGCGACGACCGCGGACGCCGTGGACCGCGACTACCTGCTCAAGCTGGCGCGCCAGACCTGGCGCTTCTTTGAACGCGTGGTCGGCCCCGAAGACCACCACCTGCCGCCCGACAACCTGCAGATGGAGCCCGAACCCACGCTGGCCCACCGCACCTCGCCCACCAACATCGGCCTCTACCTGATGGCCGTCGCCTGCGCGCGCCAGTTCGGCTGGATTTCCACCGGCGAGATGGCCATGCGCCTGGCGGCCACGCTGGACACCGTCGAATCCCTGCCCAAGCACAACGGCCATTTACTCAACTGGTACGAAACGCGCACGCTGCAGGTGCTGCCGCCGGCCTATGTCTCCACGGTGGACAGCGGCAACCTCGCCGGCCACCTGCTGGCGGTCGCGCAATCCTGCAGGCTGCTGGCCGCGCGGCAAGGCACAACGGCGGCCGAATCCGCCCAGCTCATGCAACTCGGCGAGCGTTGCGAACGCCTGTGCATGGCCATGGACTTCAGCGGCCTGTACAGCACCAAGCGCCACCTGTTCCACATCGGCCTGCGCGTGCACGAGCAGGCGCTGGACGCGAGTTTTTACGACCTGATCGCCTCCGAGGCGCGCCTGACCAGCTTCCTGGCCATCGCCAAGGGCGACGTGCCGCGCCGCCACTGGCTGGCGCTGGGCCGCGCCTTCCTGACGGTGGGCGTCACGCCCGGCCTCAAATCCTGGTCGGGCTCGATGTTCGAATACCTGATGCCTTCGCTGGTCATGAGCGAGCCCGACGAGGGCCTGCTGCATGTCTCGGGCCTGGCCGCCGTGAAAGAGCAGCAGGCCTACGGCGACGCCCAGGGCCTGCCCTGGGGCGTGTCGGAGTCGGCCTATTTCGCGCAGGACCACACGCTGGCCTACCAGTACTCGCCCTTCGGCGTGCCGCGCCTGGCCCTGCGCCGCACGCCGCCCACCGACCGCGTGGTCGCGCCCTATGCCAGCATCATGGCCGCGCAATTCATGCCGCATGAGGCCGTCGCCAACCTGCGCCAGCTTGAACAATGGGGCGCGCGCGGCGAGTACGGTTTTGCCGACGCGCTGGACTTCACCGTCGCCCGCCAGCCCGGCGCGCAGGCGCTGAGCCTGGTCAACACCTTCATGGCGCACCACCAGGGCATGGCGCTGGTGGCGCTGTGCAACGTGCTGTGCAAGGAGGCGCCGCGCCGCTGGTTCGCCTCGGCGCCGCTGGTGCAGGCCTTCGATTCGCTGCTGCACGAAAAAACCCCGCGCCAGATCATCCAGAGCGCCGACCCGCGCGCGCTGCCCGAACCCGACGACGCCGCCGAAGCGCAGCTCTACCATTCGCGCGAACTCGACCCCGCCGCCGCCGGCTGGCAGCCCACGCAGTTGCTGTCCAACGGACGCTACAGCGTGGCCCTGCGCGCCAACGGCGCCGGTGTGAGCCGCTGGCGCATGGGCGACAGGACCTACAACATCACGCGCTGGCGCGACGACCTGCTGCGCGACGCCTGCGGCACCTTCATCTACCTGCGCCCCGCCGGCCAGGACCGCGTCTCATCGCTCACCCAGCATCCGGCGCCGCACCCCGACTGGCGCTACAAGGCCACCTTCCTGGCCGACCGCGTGCAGTTCGAGATGGCGTCAAGCACGCTGGAGGCCAGGACCACCGTGCTCGTCAGCCCCGAGGACGACACCGAGCTGCGCATCGTCACGCTGCGCAACGTGTCGGATGCCGAGATCACGATGGACGTGATTTCCTGCTTCGAAGCCGTGCTGACCGACCCGCGCGCCGACGAGGCCCACCCGGCGTTTTCCAACCTGTTCATGCAGACCGCGTGGCATGCCGAATGGCGCGCCCTGCTGCTGTCGCGCAGGGCCAGGCTGCAGGGCGACCCGGCCATGGCCGTGGCGCATTTCCTGGCCGACTCGGAGGCCAATGTGCGTGCCATCGATTTCATCGCCGACCGGCGTACCTTCCTGGGCCGCAACCGCGGGCCCGGCGAGCCGGCCCTGCTGGCCGAAGCGCGCGGCGAGGATGGCTCACCCATCAACGGACTGGACCCGGTAGCCGGCCTGCGCGTGCGCATACGCATTCCCGCCGGCGGGCTGGCGCGCCTGAGCTTTGCCACCGCCGCGGCGGCGGATGCCGGCGAGCTGGCCGCGCGCATCGACAAATACCTGCAGCCCATGCACGTGGAGCGCGCCACCCGCATGGCCGCCACGCTGGCCCAGGTGCGGCTGCGCGACCTGGGCGTGGACCCCGAGGAAAACGCCGCGCTGCAGGACATCAACACCGCGCTGATGTACAGCTGCGCCCGGCCCATGGCCGAGCGCGGCCTGATCGACCAGCGCCAGCTCTGGCGTTTCGGCCTGTCGGGCGACAAGCCCATCGTGCTGGTGCTGATCCATTCCAGCGCCGGCATGGGCCTGGTGCATGCGCTGCTGCGGGCCCAGCCCTGGTGGAGTTTTTGCGGCCTGGCCGCCGACGTGGTCATCCTCAACAGCGAAGCCAACTCCTATTTGATGCCGCTGCAGCGCGACATCCTGGCGCTGCGCGACCGCACGCTGCAGCAGGCCGAGAACAGCTTCCCGCGCAACGACGCCGGCGGCTTTTTCCTGCTGCGCGAGCAGGAGATCGTGCCCTCCGAAAAAGCCGCGCTGGCCGGCCTGGCGCGCCTCGTCCTGGTGGCCGACGGCCGGCCGCTGGAGCAGCAGGCCACCGCGCTGCAGGCGCTGGGCACTGCGGCGCCGCGCGTCAGCATCGACCACCAGCCGCAGGTAGTAAAGACCGCGCAGACACCGCAAAGCCGCTTTGACGCCGCCAGCGGTGAATTCCAGTTCGAGGTCGACGCCCTGCACCGGCCGCCGCGCCCCTGGGTCAACGTGATCGCCAACGCCGCCTTCGGCTTCCAGGTCTCCGAAGCCGGCGCCGGCTACACCTGGGCCGGCAACAGCCGGCTGCACCAGCTCACGCCGTGGTCCAATGACCCGGTCACCGACCCGCGCTTTGAACACTACCTGCTGCAGGACCTGGACACCCAAAAACTGCTGCCGCTGGACGCGTCCAACGCCGGCACCGGCGACGGCACACCCTGCCGCGTGCGCCACGGCCAGGGCTACAGCGTGTTTGAACGCCGGCACGGCACGCTCACGGCAGAAACCACCTGGTTCGCCGACCTCAAGGACTCCGTCAAGCTGGTGCAACTGAAGCTGCGCAACGAAGGCACGGCCCCGCGCCGCCTGCGCGCGCTGGCCATGGTCGAGTGGCAGATGGGCGCCGGGCGCCATGAACGCCGCACCGTGCACGCCTGGCGCGCCAAGGACAGCGCGCTCAACGCCGTATTCGCCCAGCAACGCGAAAGCCGCGCCGGTTTCGGCGGCAGCACCGCCTTTCTTGCGCTGACCGGCTTGCCGGGCACACCGCAATGGACCTGCGACCGCGGCGAGTTTTTCGATGCCGCCGGCCGCCTCGCGCCGCCCGCCTCGCTGGGCCAGAACGCCGCCAACGGCAGCGACCCCTGCGCCGCGCTGGCCGGCGACTTCAGCCTGGCGCCCGGCCAAAGCCTGACGCTGACCTTCATGCTGGGCCACGCCACCGATGCGGCCCAGGCCGCAGAGCTGGCGCGTGCCTGGCAAGGCCGCGACACGACCGCGGCGCTGCAACAGGTCAAGGGCTATTGGTCCGGCCTGCTCGGCAAGGTGCAGGTGCGCACACCCGACCCGCTGTTCGACGCGCTGGTGAATCGCTGGCTGCTGTACCAGACGCTGGCCTCCCGCCTGTGGTCCAAGGCCGGCTTCTACCAGGCCGGCGGCGCCTTCGGTTTCCGCGACCAGCTGCAGGACGCCATGGCCTTTGCCCTCATCGAACCCGAACGCCTGCGCCGGCAGATCTTGCTCAACGCCTCGCGCCAGTTCCCCGAAGGCGACGTGCAGCACTGGTGGCACGCGCCGGGCGGCGAAGGCGTGCGCACGCATTTTTCGGACGACCTGCTGTGGCTGCCCTACGCCTGCGCCTGGTACGTCGCGGTGACCGGCGACACCGCCATCCTCGACGAACAGGTCGCCTTCATCGACGGCCCCACGATTCCCGAAGGCGCGGAAGACGCCTACTACGCGCCGCAGACCAGCGCGCAAAGCGCCACGCTGTTCGAACACTGCGCGCGCACGCTGGAGCGCAGCCTGCCCACCGGCGCGCACGGCCTGCCGCTGATGGGCACCGGCGACTGGAACGACGGCATGAACCGCGTGGGCCATGAGGGCCGCGGCGAGTCGGTCTGGCTGGCCTGGTTTTTGTGCCGCGTGGTACAGGACTTCGAGCCGCTGGCCCGCGCGCGCGGCGACGGCCGCGTCGACGGTTGGCTGGCCGCGCGCCAGGGCTGGATCAGCGCCTTGCACAAGGACGGCTGGGACGGCGCCTGGTTCCGCCGCGCCTTCTTCGACAACGGCGCGCCGCTGGGTTCATCGAGCAATACCGAATGCCGCATCGACCTGATCGCCCAGGCCTGGGCCGTGCTGTCCGGCGCCTCCACCGGTGAATTCACGGTCCCCGCCATGCAGGCCATGAACGAGCAGCTGGTCGACCACGACGCGGGCCTCTTGCGCCTGCTCACGCCGCCGCTGCAGCACTCGGCCAACAACCCCGGCTACATCCAGGCCTACCCGCCCGGCGTGCGCGAAAACGGCGGCCAGTATTCACACGCCGCCGTCTGGGCCATGATGGCCCAGGCCGCCACCGGCGACGCCGAGGCCGCCTGGGAAAGCTTCCAGGCCCTGAGCCCCGCCCACCGCAGCGAACACCCGCTGCGCGGCCCGGCCTACGAACTGGAGCCCTATGTGATGGCCGGCGACATCTACGGCAGCGCCCCCTACGTGGGCCGCGGCGGCTGGAGCTGGTACACCGGCTCGGCCGCCTGGCTGCACCGCGCCGCGCTGGAAAACCTCCTGGGCTTGCGCATTCAGCAAGGCGAGCTGTCGCTGTCGCCCTGCGTGCCGGCGCACTGGCCGTCGTTCGAGATCACCCTCGACGTGCAAGGCCATGCGCTGACGATTCGCTGGCAACGTGATGACGCGGCAGCGGAAAGCGGATTCCAGGACGCTCAGGTGATCGCGCCCGGTCAGCCAGTGCGGCTGGCGGAATTGCCGGCGAATGCGCGCCTGCTGGTCCGTTAACCACGATCTCCTTCCTCTTCCCCTCTCCCCCTGGGAGAGGGCTGGGGTGAGGGCCTAGGGCCTTTGAGCGCCCACGCACATCACACGTCAACACGCTATTTCCGGTGCTTCGCCTGGAAAACCAACAAACAATGCCCGCGCGATGACATTCTTTGTGAACGCGCCGGATGGGATGGATTACGGTTCTGGATTTTCCAGCGCCATGTACAGAACCGACTACCAAAATCCTTTGCGCCGCATCATCCGCCTCCAGTCTGACCTCGAGAGAACCTGGCGGGTCACTGTCCGGCGCTTCGGGCGGATCGTTGAACGGACTTTCAGCGACGCGTCCTACGGCGGCAAACGCCAGTCACTTGCCGCCGCGAAGATCTACCGGGATGCCGTGGAGGTGTATATCGCCACGTTTGAGGCGGACCATCGCCTGTGGCGCAGCGCGCGAAAAAACAGGCGCAATACATCCGGAACGGTAGGCGTGGCGCGTTACGTGCACCCTCCCAAAAAACCCGGCGGCCAACCCTTTCCCTTCTGGCAGGCTTTCTGGGTGGACATGCACGGCAAACGCCAGAGCAAAAGCTTTCTGGTCGGCGCACATGGAGAGCACGGAGCCAGGCGCCTTGCCCTGCAAGCCCATGCCCGGGGCCTGGCCGACGTGCACGCCGAACTCCAGCGCGCGGCCCCGGTCGGGTATGCGGACATCAAGCCCTGCAAAGAACTTGAGTCCATCCTTTTCGCCGCCGCATTTGTCGCCGAATCACTGCGGCCTTGAGACCCGGCATCTGGAATCACCCGCAAGGAAAATGCCTGGCGCGCATCGCGCTAGCGCCTTTGCGCGCTCCTTGAGCTGTTGCCCGCATGAACGCGCTTCGGGAGCGCCGTGGTTTTCCATCGCCCCTATTTGTACCAATAGGGTGCCTTCTGCGCCCACTCGCTCTTTTTATACAGAAGGTGCAGCTTGGCATGCGCCGTGCGTGAGAGCGTCTCGTTGTCACGGCCCACGCAGCCACCGCGCGTGGATTGCACAGTGACGTAAAGCAACCACGGCAAGTCGGGATCCGCGGGCCGCAGCTCCAGTCGTTTGAGCACGTGGGCCCCCACAAAACTGGTGGCCGGTGGAATTTTTCGAAGGGTGGCCATCTCGGCCGCCACTTCCTGCGCGCTGTCGGCTTGCGGCTGGGGGCCGTTCGGCTCACGCAGCGACCGGGCTGCCGCGTTGCCCGAAGCCTGCGGGCCGATGCCGCACCAGGCGCTGGCCGTAACGTCGTCCCGGGGCTGCGCCGAATTGCTCCTTGCCACCATGGGCATCGCGGACACCAGCGGCGACAGCGAATCCGTGAGAGACGCCATCACCAGCAGGTGGCGCTTGTCCTGTGGATCGGCCTCAGCCACGTAGTTTTTTGCCAGGCTGCCCAGGCGCGGCAGCAAGGCCGCGCTGCGCTCGGCGGCCGTATTGGCCAATGCGGGTTTTCCCAGCAAGTCCGCGCGCCACCAGGCGGCCGTCGCCAGGCTGATACGCAAAGGCCGCGAAAGCGTGCCGAGCTCGCTGAGCTTGAGCAACTCCGCCGCGCTCAGGCGTTCATTGAGCCAGCGGTCGCCGTCCTCGTCGATCTGGGCGAATGGCTCCTCAGCCGCGGATGACGGACGCGTTTGCCCGGTGTCGGGGTTGCTTTGGCCTGTCACGCGGCGCTCCACAAACCGGGCGGCATCTTCCAGCCCTGTCGCCATGGCGAAGCGCTCGCGGCGCAGCAGATTGACGGCGCTGGTGCTTTGCGGCGCCTTGGCCAGCAGGCTCTCCGCACGGCTGCGCGCCGGATCGGTTTGGCCGGCCGTTCGCTGCAGGCGAACCAGATGGTATTGCACCGTCAGGTACTCGGGCGCCGTCTGCGCAACACGTTCGGCTGCCTGCACGAGTTCGGGCGTGGGTTCGGCGGCGGTGGCCAGCGCGGCGACCAGCCACGCCGCGGCCTCGCCGCGCGCCGCCTTTCCCGCGGCCTCCCAGCGCGCCACCGCGTGCCCGTTCTCGACCTGGCAATTGACGGTGTCGCTGCGGACCAGCGTACCTTCACAACCCTGCAAGGTGCGCATCCAGTCAAACCACACATGCTTTGCCCGCATCGCTTCGATGGGCGGGGCGACGCCGTCCAGCAGGTCATTGGCCAGCCGCCGCCAATCCGCCAATGCGTCGTTGGCGTGCGGATCGGCCTGCACATCGTCAAGCTGGTCGCTGAGCTGGTCAAATCGCTGCACCGGCGTCAGCAGGAAGGCGGCGCGGCGCAGCGTGGCACGGACGGGCTCATGCACGGGCCGCAGCGCCGGCTTTGCCAGTATGCGGTTGCCGCGCGCGGTGAGCACGGCCAGTTGCACCTGCTGCCAGGCGTCCCGGTGGCTCTTGAAGACTTCATGGGCGATCTTCTTCTGCTCCGGCGTGCCCTGCCCGTCCAGCAGTTTGCGCAGCGCGGCGTCCCAGACCGTGTCGAGCGTCAAGCGGCGCAGGCTGGTGCGCAAGGCCAGGTATTCGCCCCAAGCCTGCATGGGATGGCCGGTTTGTGCGCCTATCTTCGTGAACAGCGCTTCCGCCTCTTCAAGGCGCCCGCCGTAGAAGTGGGCGGACGCGATCTGGTACTCGCGCCATTGACGCCACACGGGCGCTTCACTATCGGGCAGGGAGGCCGGAATCTCGGGCGGCGGAACAGGCGCTTTGGCGAACTTCGGCGCGGCGCCCGGCACATAGTCGCAAAACTCGAACACCGCGTCCTGCGCGGCGACCCAGGCCTGCAGCCGGGCCGGCGTGGCATCGCCGCGCGATTGCAGGGCCTTCAAGGTAGAGGCCGCGGCGGCCCACGCCGGATCAGGGCAGTTGCGGTAGCTGGTCCATGGGCTGCTGTATTCGGTACGCCAGATCGCGGGCGCCACGCGCGGCGGTGCGCCGGCAAGGGCAAGGCGCGCCGCCAGCCACTGGTTGGGGCCCGATGCCGGACTGGTGAGGCTCAGGTATTCTTCGGAGCTGTTGTCGCAGCAGGCTTTGTCCAGCGGGCCCATGGCAGAGGTGTCGGGCGAGGAAGCAGGCGTGGCGACCACCGGCGTGCCGCGGACAATGGCACGCCAGGCGGGATACAGAAACACGCGGGGATAGCTTGTGAGCACCACCCCCAGTGAACCCGCCTCATAGCGCTCCAGCCGGACGTCAGGTTGCGCGCGCGAAACAAAATAGTCGATTGGGTTTTCGGCGCCGCTGGCATGCGCGGCTGGCAGCATAAAACCCGACACGGCAATTGCCGCCAGGCCGCGTGCAACCGGTCTCATCAAGGTAGTTCCATGGGCCATAAATCGGTGTCTTTCCATCCTTTGTAATCAAACCAGTAGCGCCGGGCATAGCGCTGCGAGATGTCGTTCAGCTGCGGCTCCTGCCGCGCCAATCCTACCGCCGGCCCCCGGCAGCGCGGGTGGAGTTTCCCGGGCTGCTCACGCACCAAGGTGCGCAAACGCTGCGCATCGGGACCCATGCGAAACATCATGGGCACAACTTCATCGGCGGCGAGGGTGTCCAGCCAGGCACCGCCCTGGCACCACCAGGCCAGCGCCGTGACGCTCAAACGCATTTTTGCGGGCAAGGCCCGACGGATGTCGCGAACCAGCTGCAAATAGGCTTCGCGCCCGCGCGGCCTGGCTTCGTAGTCCAACTGCACCCAACCCGAAGTGGACATTTGCGCCGCCGACACCACTGCATCCCGGATCGCATCGTTGAAGGCAGCCGGCTGCACGGGAGTCTCCAGCAGGTTGAACTCCACGTGCACAACGGGCGTCACCCGCGTGGAAAGCGCCAGCACGGGGACCTGCAAACGCGGCCTTTCGCGCAAAGAGCTTCCGCGCAATTCGATGTTGTGCACCAACACGGCCAGCTCGGCAGACTGGAACCGGCTGGGCCAGGTCCTGTCCCACAGCCAGGGGATGTCGGTTCCTGTCGCGGAAAACGCGTTTGCGGACAAGCCGAATATAAAAATCCACACCCACCGGCTCATCATGAAAACCTTATTGGGTAAAACGGATGTAACGCAAGGTGCCCGCTGATGTATCGCGGCCAGGCCTTGAATACTCACCAAAGAGAGCCTCACATCGCGTCCAGCGCCCGGTCCCAGGCTTCGAGTTGGGCGGGCTTGGCGGCAAAATCTTGGTTGATGAGTTCAGCGGGCCGCACCGTGAGCGAACCCTTCTTGAATTTCATCTTGACCAGCACCTCCGCGTGCTCTTCAGCGCCCACAAACATCGCATGTGAAAACCAGGCGCATTTTTCATCGGCAAAGATGATGGCGGTTTCCACGCGCACGCGCTTGAACATCGCGATGGGCCGGCTGAACTTGACCAGTTGGGAGGCATTCACAAAACTCAGGCGGCGGCGCAGCAGCGTGCCCATCAGCCTTGTCCTGACCAGGTAGTCCAATTGAGCCGCCTCGGCAAGCTGCAGGTAGCGGTCGCTCTTGAGCACATGGGTTCCGGCATCAAAGGGCGTGACCCAAAACCAGCTTGTGACCCGCGCGCCCGTACCGGCCGCGCCCGCCGAAAAAAGCGCGCGCAGCAGCGTCAGAAAATTCCTCAAAAGGCCGGACATCGGGGCAAGCGCTAGGTGCTGACCGCGCTGGTAAACGTCAGCCGGTTGCCAAAGGGGTCGCTGATGGACATGTCCCGGCTGCCCCAGGGCATGTCCTCTATGCCGGGCCGCGCGTATTTGTACTGCCTGGCCAAAAGCTCCCGCTGGAAGGCCTCCAGTTCGTCCGTCTCGATCCGCATCGCCGCGCCCGGGCTGCAGTCGCCATGGTGGCCTGACAAATGCAGGACGCAGCCGCCTTTGGAGACCTGCATGTACAGCGGCATGCCTTCGCCGAAGCGGTGTTCCCAATCGACCTTGAAGTCCAGGAAGTCGACGTAGAACTCCCTGGCCTTGGCTTCGTCGAAGATGCGGAGTATGGGGGTGGTTTTTCCGAAGCTCATGAGTGCTATTTCCTCATCGGCGGAGCCATCCCTATTCATCACTGAGATGTGGAATGCGGCAATCTGTCATGACCACATACAGGTTTGACCGTTTTCCCTGGTTCGACTTCAGACGATCGATGCGGACCGGAGGATGCATAGGTCAGTACGACGTTGAAGTTTTTGGTTTTATCCCTGTTTGCCTCAAAAATTCGCTCATCAATTGTTCAATGCCTGGGTTCAGGCCTGACACATCCAGCTTGAACTTCCTTCGGCGATTTCCACTGCCGTCTTTCAGCCTGATGTGCAAGAACAGGAATGGGGAATTGCCACCATACCCCAACCAGTATGAATCGATATCTGCCCATTCTGTGCGAACAACCCCGAAAGGGCCCTTGTAAATAAACCCGCGGGGATAGGTCGTGATCCGCCGGCTCGAACCGAATATCCTGCGCAGGCAAAGAAAAACGATATAGCCGGAAAGGCCCAGAACCGGTCCTGAAATCAGCTTTATCGACCATGGCAAGGGTTGCTGAGGTGCGGGAGGATCAAGCAGAAACGGGAGTGCCACCATTGCGAACATGAACGACCCGGCAACTGCCATCGTCAAATACCCGAACCTGCCATACCAGGACGTTCGATATTCGGAAATTACGTGGGTTGTAGTCATTGATGGCGAAGCTATTGCTCTCCAGTTAGTGATCATGGTCAGGCCAACCTTCCGATGCCTCATCTGCTGGCGAAGGTGCGCTCAATAACAGCCCTCATGCGTGAGCCGCATGTGCAGCTGATCAGGCCGCGTTTTCTCGTCCGGTTCTTGCAGGCGAAAGTTGACGGACACGGATGTCTCCTGGCGCGATATTGGAAGGCACTGCGAAATTGGAGATTACCATCACCTTCTGCCTCCAGACCAACCAGGGCCGCCCCATCAAACACTCCGCCGTACTCACCGTCGAAGGCCTCAACTTCCATTACAGGGATCCGAGGGTCGAACTCTTCGCCAACCTGTCCCTCGCCATCCAGCCGGGCGTCACGCTGGTGCAAGGCGGCGACGGGCGCGGCAAGAGCAGCCTGCTTCGCCTGTTCGCGGGCGCCTTGCCCGCCGATGCGGGGGAGTTGCATCTGAACGGCGTATCGCTGAAAGCGCAGCCCGAGGCCTACCGCCGGCAGCTGTCCTGGATAGAGCCGCGTAGCACCAGCTTCGACCAGCTCACGTCGCTGCAATATTTCGAATCGCTGCGCGCCGGGTATGCGGGTTTTGATGCGGCCATGGCCAGGCAGCTGGCCGAAGGCATGGGCCTGGAGCCGCATCTGCACAAACAGCTCTTCATGCTGTCCACCGGGTCGAAGCGCAAGGTCTGGCTGGCTGCGGCGTTTGCCTCGGGCGCGCAGTTGTTGCTGCTCGATGAACCATTTGCCGCGCTGGATGCGCCCTCCATCGCCTTTATCAACCAGCTGCTTCAGGGCAGTTCAGCGCATCCCGGCCGGGCCGTGGTGATCGCGGACTATGAGGCGCCCGAGCATGTGGTGCTGGCAGGTTTGGTCGACCTGGGCAACTGAGGCGCCGGGTCTTGCTCCGGCTTGCGCGCTCTCTCTGTTATCTCTGCTGAAGGCTGCTGGCCGGGGGTAGCCCGGCCCCGGAACTCAAACCAACATCAACCCTCAACCCCCCAAAGAAGCTTGACCCCGCAGAGAGTCAAAGCGTCAAAAACTCATGCCGGGTAGAAAACGCCAACTGCTGCGCCACAAACCCGTCAAAAGCATTCCGAAGCGGCTGGTATTTTTCGGCATCGCCTTCCAGCTGCCCCAGCGCCGTGCAGGTAGCCTCAAGCGTGGACAGCTGGCCGGGCCTGGGGGCCTTGCGGATCACGTAGCGCGACGGAGACATGTCTTCCAGCGTCAGGCGCGGCAGTTGCCCCAGAAAAGGGTTGAGCTGCAGCATCTTGCGGCTCTTGCGCCAGGTGGCGTCCAGCACCACCATGCGCACGCCCACCGGGTCACTCAGCCGCTCCATGTCGATGGCCGGTGCCGGTTCGCGCAAGGTTTCGGGATAGAGCAAGACCGTGTACTGCGGCGCACGGCCCGCGGCCGCGCGCAGGTCGGGTTCTTCAAATGTTTCGCCGGTCAGCATGCGGCTGCCCGGCAGGCTCAGGTGCAGCAGGCGGCCGGTGTTTTTTGCATGGTCCATTTCCAGGGGGTGCTGCAGGATGAGCACGTCGACCTGGTGCACCACGGGCGTGACCCAGCGGCAGATGCAGGCGTTTTTCGGTCTCAGGCAAATGGTGCAGCAACTGCGTCTGGCGGCTGGGTCTTTATCACTCACGGGGCATGCCCGTCACCCTTTTTCGCTGCCGTGGTGGTTTTCCCGTCCGCAACGGCCGGCTTTCGCCGCATGCGGATGTTGAGCATCTCCACCGTGACCGAGAAGGCCATGGCGAAATACACATAACCCTTGGGCACATGGTGGTCCAGCCCTTCGGCGATCAGCACCACGCCGACCACCACCAGGAAGGACAGGGCCAGCATCTTGATGGTCGGGTGGTCGGACACGAAGCGGCCTATGGCCGGCGCGAACAGCATCATGAGGCCGACCGAGGCGATGACCGCGGCGATCATGACCACGAGGTTGTCGACCATGCCGACGGCGGTGATGATGGAGTCCAGCGAGAAGACCATGTCGACGACCATGATCTGCAGGATCACGGCGGTGAAGGTGGCCTTGACGGCGGTGGAGGCATGGCCTTCCTCGCCTTCCATGGACTGGTGGATTTCACCGGTGCTTTTCCAGATCAGGAACAGGCCGCCCGAAATCAGGATCAGGTCGCGCCCCGAGATTTCCTGCTTGAGCACGGTGAACAGCGGCTCCACCAGCCCGATGATCCACGACAGCACCAGCAAGAGGCCTATGCGCATGAACATGGCCATGAACAGGCCCAGACGGCGCGCCAGTTCCTGCTTCTCCTTGGGCAGTTTGTCGACCAGGATGGAGATGAAGATGATGTTGTCGATGCCCAGCACCAGTTCCAGCGCGGTCAGCGTGGCAAAGGCTATCCAGGCTTGCGGGTCGGTGAGCAGTTCCATCATGGCCTTACCTCTTTCTCTTTTTCATTGATCCAGCACGGCGATAGTAGCGCCCACAGGAGTTCTACACCAGCAGGGGCCGAGGAACCGGCTTTGCCGGGCCTCAGGCGCAGCGGCCCCCTCGGGGGGCAGGAAGCTACACGAAGTGAGCGACCGTGGGGGCCCTTCAAGACCCGAGGAATTCACCGACCGGCTTCAAGTCATCCACCCGGTCGCAGATCGCCTTGACGATCATCAGGATGGGAATGCCCAGCAGCAGGCCCCAGACGCCCCACAGCCAGCCCCAGGCCAGCAGGCCGACAAACACCGCCACCGGGTTCATGCGGCTGGCGCGGCTGGTGAGCCAAGGTGTCAGCAGGTTGCCCACCAGGGTGTGGATGACCAGCGAGGCGCCGCCCACGACCAGGGCCATGTTGAGCGAGCCGAACTGCATGAAACCCACCAGGGCCGAACCGGCCGCCGTGACCAGCGAACCGACATAAGGCACCATGTTCAGCACGGCGGCCGCGACGCCCCAGACGGCGGCGTTGTCCAGCCCGATGGCCAGCAGGGCCAGCCAGGTCAACACGCCCACCAGCGCGCTGGTCAGCAGCTGCACCTGCAGGTAGCGCTGGATCTGGCCGGTGATTTCGTTGAGCGCCTGCAGCGTGATCTTCTTGCTGCTGAGGCTGTCGCCCGCCAGCTTGAGCAGCTTGCGCCTGAATGTGTCGCCCGAGATCATCAGGAAATAGGTGAGGAAGACCACCACCGTGACCTGCCCGATCAATGCGATCAGGCCTATGGTGCCGGACCACAGGTAATGCCGGATGTCGAAGCGCGCGGGCTCTACCACCACGCGCATGGCGCCGCGCGTAGTGCCGGGCACGCTGTTGTCCTGCGCGGCCTGCTCGATCTGCGCGGCGGCTTTCTGCACGGTTTCCAGCGCGCTGTCGGAGCGCCCGCTGCGCGCCTTCATGGCCTCGCGGAATTTCTGCGCCGCCGCCGGCAAGGCCTGCACCAGTTGCGTGGCCTCATCGCTGAGCGACCAGGCGGTGGTGCCGATGCCGCCCAGGATGGCCAGCAGCAGCACGGCCGCGCTCAGCGCGCGCGGAATGCGCCGCGTCTCCAGCCAGTTGACCACCGGCGAGAGCGCATAACTGAACAGCACCCCCACCATCACCGGGATAAACACGGCCTTGGCCCAATGCAGCACGAAGAGGAAGGCCAGGCCGGCCAGCACCACCAGCGACATGTTGCGGATGTCGACCGGCATGTGAAGAAGCACGCGCTGCGCGTCGGCATTCGTATCGGCCGGCGGCGGCGGGGCTTCTTCTTGCGTCATGTATCCCTCGTGTGCGTGTTGGAGGCCGGGCGCGAATAGCGGAATTTTCGCGCCGGAAGGCCGAGATAGTACTTACGTAGATATTCGAACCGGGCTGCCCAGGAAAACGTGTAGGACGCTTTCGCCGGAACGTACCAGCTGTTCAAGCCGGTTCGCAGCAGCAGCTGCTAGCCGTTGACGCGCATCAAGTCGTGCTTGTGGTGATGGGTGACGTGGTCTTCGATCAGCACCAGGCGGGGCTGCCAGTGGCCGAAGTCAAAGCCCGACAGCGCGACCAGCTCGTGCCCCTCGATGTCGATGGACAGCAAATCAAAGCCCCGGGGCGCGCTGGCGTCCCGCAGCATGGCGTCCAGCGTCTCGCAGCGCACCAGCACCGTGGAGCGCACCACCGCGCCCAGCGCGATGGGCCGGTCTTCCAGTGTCGAATGCGGCCCGGCGCGGTTCAGCTGCAGCTGTTTGCCGGCGTTGCCGGGGCTGGAGCAGGCCATCTCTATCACCCTTCCCGTGCGGTTTTGGCGAAGCAGCTCGCAGCAATCCGGGTCGGGCTCGACCAGCAGGCCCGTCCAGCCCAGCGCCTCCAGGTGCTGGGACTGCGAATCGAGCACGGGGTCGTTGGCGCCCACGTCCACATAGAAGCCGGCTTTGCCGCCGAAAAAATCGCGCACCATCTGCTGCTCGACGGCGGGTTCGTTGCTGAAACGGCGGACGTGGCGCTGGGTGAAATCGGCGTGTTTGGGCATGGGAGAGTGGGTGAAGGGGAAAAAGAAAATGCAAGAGCGGGCCGGCCGGGCGGGGCCCGGGTCAGCCCGCGATGGCTTCGCGCACCGCGCTGAGCTGGCGGCGCGACACCGCCAGCAACTCGTCGATGCCGTTGAGCCGCACCGCCCAGCCTTCGCCTTCCTCGGGGTCGAAGTGTTTCTCCAGCGTGCGCACCGCGCGCCGAGCGATCAGCGCGTTGCGGTGTATGCGCATGAAGCGTCCGGCGTGGCGCTCTTCCAGCTCGCTCAGCGAGCCGTCCAGGATGTAACTGCGGCTGGCCGTGCGCACGGTGACGTACTTGAGCTCCGCCTTGAAGTACAGCACCTCAGCCAGCGGCACGCGCTCGGTGCGGCCGCGGTCCTGGATGATGAGCATCTCTTCGGCGGCCGGGGCCTGCGGGCTGCGCGCGGCCTGCTGCAGGCGTTCCACCTTCTGCAGCGCCTGCTGCAGGCGCTCCAGGCGAACCGGCTTGGTCAGGTAGTCGGCGGCTTCCAGCTCGAAGGCTTGCACGGCATGCTCGGTATGGGCCGTGACGAACACCACGGCCGGCCGCCGTGGCAGCGCGGCCATCATCTGGGCCAGCGCGATGCCGTCGGGGCCCGGCATGCGGATGTCGAGCAGCACCGCGTCAAAGGCTTCACGCTGCAGCGCCTTCATCGCCTGCGCGGCATCGGCGGCTTCCGCGCCCACCGCCGCCGCCGGCGCCGTGCAGTCGCCCAGCAGGGTGCGCAGGCGGGAACGCGCCAGCGCTTCGTCGTCAACCACCAGTATCTTGAGCGTCATACGGGAACCTCCAGCCGCACCTGAAACACACCGTCCTTGAACACGGTCTTGAATTTCGCCTCGACATCATGCAGCAGGGCCAGGCGCTCGCGCACGTTGGCCAGGGCCAGGCCGTGGCCGCGCTCACCTACGCCCGCGGGCGTGGAATTGGTGACCTTGACCACCACGCTGCTGCCGCGCCTGAGCGTGGAAATCTTCAGCTGCGCGCCGCTGGCGCTGGGCTCCACGCCGTGCTTGACGGCGTTTTCCACCAGCGGCTGCAGCAGCAGCGGCGGCAGCTTGGCGAGGTTGGCCGCCGGGTCCAGGCTCCACTGCACCTGAAGGCGCTCGCCGAAGCGCACCTGTTCTATGGCCAGGTAGTGCTGGGCCAGCGCGATTTCCTGCCCCAGCGTGACCGACTCGGCCGGGTCGGCCAGCGCATGGCGAAACAGCTCGCTGAGGTCTTCCAGCACGGCCTCGGCCTTGGCCGGCTCGGCGCGCACCAGGGCGATGGCGCTGTTGAGGGTGTTGAACAGGAAGTGGGGGCGGATGCGCGACTGCAGTTCGGCCAGGCGCGCCGCCGTGGCTGCCGGCGTGCGCGCCTTGGCACGCCAGAAGAGGCCGGCCAGCATCATGGCCGACAGCAGCGCGCCGGCCGCCGCGCTGGACCACAGGGGCGCCGGCTGCAACAGCCCCATCAGGACCAGCAGGCCGCAGCCGTACAGGCCCGACACCGCGCCCAGCGCCATGCCGCACAACCATTGGCGCGAGGCCTCAAGCCGGTTCAGGCGCGACTTGAGCACGCACACGACGACCAGCCAGGCCAGCACGGCCGGCAGCACCCCGCCGGTCAGCAGCGAAAACCGCAGCAGCCACTCGATGGGCCGGTTGGCGCTGAACATGGCGACCACGCCCACCACAGCCTCCACAAACAGCACCGCCCGCAGCACGACGCCGACATGGCAGGCGTCAAACATGTTGGTGCGTGTGCTGCTTCTGTACGCGAGCTCCTCGTCGCCGGGCATGAAGCTGCCCAGCGAAGTGGATTCACCGAAGTGCGACAGGTCAGGCGAAGGCTTCATGGTGTGCATTCATGGCTGAAAACAGGGCGGCGGGGATCATGGGGAAGGGTCCGGCACATGGATAAAATCACCGTGATGCCGAGTATTGCACCGGTCGCGCCCCGCGGCGACGGCCTGGACGACAATTAAAGCCATCGCCGGCCCCGGATTTGCCCAGAATAGCGCATACGGGGCCCTGAATCCACGGCCTGCCCACCGGCAGCGTGACCGCCTCCCAGAAGAAAGCCCGACGTGAACCAATTCGACAAAAAGTCCCAAGCCTGGTCTGCCCTCTTTTCCGAGCCCATGAGCGACCTGGTCAAACGCTACACGTCCAGCGTGTTCTTCGACAAGCGCCTGTGGCAGGCCGACATCGCCGGCTCCCTGGCCCACGCCGAAATGCTGGCCGCGCAAAAAATCATCCCCGCCGCCGATTACGCCGACATCCAGAAGGGCATGGCGCAGATCACCTCCGAGATCGAATCCGGCGCCTTCGAATGGAAGCTGGACCTCGAAGACGTGCACTTCAACATCGAAGCCCGCCTGACCCAGCTGGTGGGCGACGCCGGCAAGCGCCTGCACACCGGCCGCAGCCGCAACGACCAGGTCGCCACCGACGTGCGCCTGTGGCTGCGCGGCGAGATCGACCTGATAGACGGCCTGCTGACCGACCTGCAAAAAGCGCTGGTCGACATCGCCGAGAAAAACGTGGAAGTCATACTGCCGGGCTTCACCCACCTGCAGGTGGCCCAGCCCGTGAGCTTCGGCCACCACATGCTGGCCTATGTGGAGATGTTCAGCCGCGACGCCGAGCGCATGCAGGAGATCAGGAAACGCGTGAACCGCCTGCCGCTGGGCGCCGCCGCGCTGGCCGGCACCAGCTACCCGCTGGACCGCGAACGCGCGGCCACAACCCTGGGCATGGTCGACGAAAACGGCAAGCCGCAGGTCTGCCAGAACAGCCTGGACGCGGTCAGCGACCGCGACTTCGCGATTGAATTCACGGCGGCCGCCTCGCTGGCCATGGTGCACATCAGCCGCATGAGCGAGGAGCTGATTTTGTGGATGAGCCAGAACTTCAGCTTCATCCACATCCCCGACCGCTTCACCACCGGCTCGTCCATCATGCCGCAGAAGAAAAACCCCGACGTGCCGGAACTGGCGCGCGGCAAGACCGGCCGCGTGGTCGGCCACCTGATGGGCCTGATCACCCTGATGAAGGGCCAGCCCCTGGCCTACAACAAGGACAACCAGGAAGACAAGGAGCCGCTGTTCGACACCGTCGACACGCTCAAAGACACGCTGCGCATCTTTGCCGAGATGGTCGCCGGTATCACCGTGAAGCCCGAAGCCATGGAAAAAGCCGCCCTGCGCGGCTACGCCACCGCCACCGACCTGGCCGACTACCTGGTCAAAAAAGGCCTGCCCTTCCGCGACGCCCACGAAACCGTGGCCCACGCCGTGAAGGCCGCCACCACGCACGCGGTGGACCTGTCCGAGCTGCCCCTGGCCGTGCTGCAGGAGTTCAACCCCAGCATCGAAAAAGACGTCTACGATGCCTTAAGCCTGCGCGGCTCGCTCAACGCCCGCAACATCCTGGGCGGCACCGCGCCCGCGCAGGTGAAGGCGCAGATCGCGCGGCACCGCGCGCGGCTGGGCTGAGGACTTTTCCCCCTCTCCCCAGTATTCACTCCCTCTCCCTCTGGGAGAGGGCAGGGGTGAGGGCTAGCGGTCTCAACCATGCACAGCGGCATCAACCGCCGCCGGCCCTCATCCCAGCCTTCTCCCAGAGGGAGAAGGAGCTACCAAGGGCGACTAAGCTCCGCCTAAGCCAGACCATGCATACTGGCACCTTCCAGGTGAGGAAACCCCAATGCGACTATTACTGGTCGAAGACGACGCCATGATTGGCGAAACCGTTCTGCAGGTGCTGCGCGCCGAGCATTACGCGGTCGACTGGGTGCGCGACGGCCGTATGGCCGATGAGGCCTTGCGCAGCGAACACTACGACCTCGTGCTGCTGGACCTGGGCCTGCCGCAGCGCGACGGCCTCGAAGTGCTGCGCGCCCTGCGCGCCCGCCGCGACACCACCCCGGTGATGGTGGCCACGGCGCGCGACGCGGTCGGCGACCGCATCGCCGGGCTGGACGCCGGCGCCGACGACTACGTCGTCAAACCCTATGACACCGACGAGATGCTGGCCCGCATACGCGCGCTGATACGCCGCAGCGCAGGCCGGGCCGAGCCGGCCTTTGAACACAAGGGCGTGAGCCTGAACCCGGCCACCCGCGAAGCCAGCCTCAACGGCCAGCCGGTCACGCTGTCGGCGCGCGAGTGGGCCGTGCTCGAGCCTTTGCTAGCCCGCCCCGGCGTGGTGCTGTCGCGCGCGCAGCTCGAAGAAAAACTCTTCAGCTGGAAAGACGACGTCAGCAGCAATGCCGTCGAGGTCTACATCCACGGCGTCCGCAAAAAACTCGGCAACGACATCATTCAGACCGTGCGCGGCCTGGGTTATCTGGTGCCCAAGCAATGACAACAAAGAAGCCCGCGACACATTCCCTGAGAAAGAGATTGCTGTGGTTCGTGCTGGCCGCCATCCTGGGCGCCGCCGTGCTGCAGGCCGGCACCGCCTACCGCGGCGCGCTGCGCCAGGCCGACGCCATGTTCGACGAACACCTGCAGCAGATGGCGCGCTCGCTGCGCAGCGGCGTGCCGCTGAACCTGCCGCTCGATGAAGCCGACAGCGACGACCGCTTCGAGGTCTATGTGCAGATCTGGGGCCAGGACGGCACGCAGATTTTCCGCTCCACGCGCTCGGCGCTGCCGCCGCGCGCGGTGCTGGGTTTTTCCGACGTGGAGGCGCACGGCAACCGCTACCGCGTCTACACCCTGCAGACCGCGCTGCAGACCGTGCAGATCGCCCAGGACCTGGACGCGCGCGCGGCCCGCGCCCGCGCGCTGGCCGTGCGCGCCGTGCTGCCCTTTTTGCTGCTGACGCCGCTGCTGATGCTGGCCGTGTGGTGGGTCATCAGCCGCTCGCTGGCGCCCATAGAGCGCGCCACGCGCCAGGTGGCCGGCCGCCGCGCCGACGATCTCTCGCCGCTGGCCGACGAAGGCCTGCCCGACGAGGTGCGGCCGCTGGTCGACGAACTCAACCTGCTGTTCGGCCGCGTGCGCGGCGCCTTCGAGGCGCAAAAACATTTCGTGGCCGACGCGGCGCACGAGTTGCGCTCGCCGCTGACGGCCCTCAAGCTGCAGGCGCAGGCCCTGCGCCGCAACGGTGAAACACCGGCCGAGCGCGAGGCCGGCATTGCCCGGCTCAACCAGGGCATAGACCGCGCGATACGCCTGGTGGAACAGCTGCTGGTGCTGGCCCGCGAAGAGTCCGGCGAGGCCGGCCCGGGCCTGGTGTCCGCCGCCGCGCCCGTGGACCTGCAGGAAGTCGTCAAGCTCGCGGTGGCCGACGTGCTGCCGCACGCCCTGCACAAGCAGATAGACCTGGGCATGGTCGCGGGCGAGCGTTCGCCGCGGACGCCGCAGGTCACCGGCCAGGCCGAAGCCCTGCGCATCCTGCTGCGCAACCTGCTGGACAATGCCGTGAAGTACACGCCCCCCGGCGGCCGGGTCGACGTCTCGCTGGGGCTGCATGAGGGCCAGCCGGTGCTGGCCGTTGAAGACAGCGGCCCCGGTATCGCCGGCGAAGACCGCGAACGCGTGTTCGACCGTTTCTTCCGCGCGGGCCAGGAGGGTGGGCGAGCCGATGAAGCGCCACAAACCGGCAGCGGCCTGGGGCTGGCCATCGTCAAGGCGATCGCCGCGCGGCACGGCGCCACGCTGCAGCTGGGCCGCTCGGAGCGCCTGGGCGGGCTCAGGGTGGACGTGCAGTTTCCGGTGGCTTCGGAGTCGAACTCCGTTTAAGCCCCGCCTAAGACAGCGTCTCCATAGTTGTGGGTAACGGCACCGTTGTGTGCCATTAACCCAAGGAAGCACGCCATGTCATCCACCGCATTGAAGAACACCCGGCTCGTCGCCGCATTGCTGGCCGCGGGCGCCATTGGCGGCGCCGGCGTCAGCGCCATCAACGCCCTGCATTCCGCCGCCACCGCGGCCACGCAGCCCGCCATCACGGCGCCCGCCGCGGCCCCCGGCACCGCCTCCGTCCCCATGGCCCTGCCCGACTTCTCGCAGATCACCGAGCGCTACGGCCCGGCCGTTGTCAACATCAGCGTGACCGGCACGACCAAGGTGCGCAATGAAATCGCCCAGGGCGACGATGACGACGATAACGGCCCTTCTTCCGGCGACCCCTTCTTTGAATTCTTCAAGCGCTTCCAGCAGGGCCAGGGCCGTCCCGGCGGCCGCAACGGCGCGCCGCAGCAGGAAATGCCCACGCGCGGCCAGGGCTCGGGTTTTATCGTCAGCTCCGACGGCATCATCCTGACCAACGCCCACGTGGTGCGTGACGCCAAGGAAGTCACCGTCAAGCTGACCGACCGCCGCGAGTACCGCGCCAAGGTGCTGGGCGCCGACCCCAAGACCGACGTCGCCGTGCTGCGCATCGAAGCCAAGAACCTGCCCGTGGTCACACTCGGCAAGGTCAGCGACCTGAAGGTCGGCGAATGGGTGCTGGCCATAGGCTCGCCCTTCGGTTTTGAGAACACCGTCACCGCCGGCGTCGTCAGCGCCAAGGGGCGTTCGCTGCCCGACGACAGCGCCGTGCCCTTCATCCAGACCGACGTCGCCGTCAACCCCGGCAACTCCGGCGGCCCGCTGTTCAACACGCGCGGCGAAGTGGTCGGCATCAACTCGCAGATCTACACCCGCAGCGGCGGCTACCAGGGCGTGTCCTTCGCGATCCCGATCGACGTGGCGGCCCGCATCAAGAACCAGCTCGTGGCCACCGGCAAGGTCGAGCACGCGCGCCTGGGCGTGGCCGTGCAGGAAGTCAACCAGGCCTTTGCCGACTCCTTCAAGCTCGACAAGCCCGAAGGCGCGCTGGTCTCCAGCGTTGAAAAAGGCGGCCCTGCCGACAAGGCCGGCCTGCAGTCCGGCGACGTGATACGCGGCGTCAACGGCCAGCCCATCGTGTCCTCCGGCGACCTGCCCGCGCTGCTCGGCACGGCGGCGCCCGGCGACAGCATCAAGCTGGACGTCTGGCGCCAGGGCGCGGCCAAAGAGATCACGGCCAAACTCGGCAGCGCCGATGAAAAAACCGCCCAGGCCGCGGCCAAAAAAGACAGCCCCAACCAGGGCAAGCTGGGCCTGGCCCTGCGCCCGCTGCAACCCGATGAAAAGAAGGAAGCCGGCGTCGACAACGGCCTGGTCGTCGAACAGGCCAGCGGCCCCTCGGCCCTGGCCGGCGTGCAGCCCGGCGACGTTCTGCTGTCCATCAACGGCGTTCCCGTGAAGAACATCGACCAGGTCCGTGCCACCGTCGCCAAGGCCGAAAAATCCGTGGCCCTGCTGATTCAACGCGGGGACAGCAAGATTTTTGTGCCGGTCAACTTCGGTTAACGCGTTTAACCCGGGCGGTTTCCCGGACTCACGGTCCGGATATGCCCCTGGCGGGAAGGCGATCAAGCCCATGCCCGCCAGACAGTAGCCGCCTTTCCCTCAATGCGAATGGCGGTGATGCGCATCCGGGAAATGCGCGTGGCTGTGGGCAATCGGGGCATGCGTGTGCGAATGCATGTGCCTGGCGCCCTCTGCCACCGAAGCCCCGTGCGCATGGTCGTGGTGTTCGTCACCGGCGCCGTGCACATGCTCATGGCTGTGCTCAAGCGGCTCATGGGTGTGCGCGTGCCGGTGGCTTTCCGTCAGGTGCAGCCAGATGCCTGCCGCCATCAATGCACCGGCGATGAGCAGTGGCAATGTGACCGGCTCGCCCAGCACAAGCACCGCCAGGGCCGCACCCACAAAAGGCGCCACGGAAAAATAAGCCCCCGTGCGCGCCGTTCCCAAATGGCGCAAGCCCAGGACAAACAGCGCCAGGCTGGCCCCATAACTGGCAAAGCCCAGCACGGCGGCCGCCAGCACCACCGGAACATCCGGCCAGGTGGCGCCCAGCAGCAAGGCCAGCAGCAGGTTGGTCGTGCCGGCGGCAAGGCCCTTGACCATGGCGATAAAGGACGCGTCCGAAAGCGACACCTTGCGCGTCAGGTTGTTGTCCACGCCCCAGGCCAGGCAGGCCCCGACCACCGCCAGGGCCGGCCACAACGCTACCAAGCCGGCTTGCGCCGGCCATGACAAGACCACGCCGCCCGCCACAATCGCCAGCATCCCCAAGGCGATGCGGCCATCAAAATTTTCCCTGAATACAAACCACGCGATAAGGGCGGTCAGCACACCTTCCGCGTTCAACAGCAGCGAAGCGCCTGAAGCAGGCATGCCCGAGAGCCCCGCCATCAACAAGACGGGGCCCAGCATGCCACCCGCGACCACAGCGCCTGCCAGCCACTTCCATTCACCGCGGGGCAGCCGTACGGATGGCGATCCGCGCAGCCGGCGCAGCAGGAAAAGGCCAAGGCCGGAGCCGAGGTACAGCAGCGCCGCCAGCAGCCACGGACTGGTTTGCGCCAGCAGCAGCTTGGCCAGCGGGGTGCCCGCGCCAAACAGGACGGCTGCCAGCAAGGTGGCCAGAACACCGGGTTGTGTCAGGGATTTCAAGAGCTTCTCCTCGGATGAGCCGTTCGGGCAGCCTGGCGCTTTGCCGGAAGCCGCAAGGCATGCACAAGCTTAGCGCCTGAAGGCCAGCCGGGTCCAGGTGACGCCTGCCGCGCGGTTGCCCGGCTGCAATGATTCGGTGTGTGTGTTCAGGACGACGCCAAGCCCATGTTGCCGGGCAAGTTCCACAGTCTTCTCACCAGAAACCGCAAACATGCGCCGGCCTGCGGGCACAGGCCCATGGCGCAGCGACAAAACCATCACGCCATCCGGCGCCAGCAGTGAAGCCACCCGCGGCATGGCGATGCCGCGTTCCGTTGCGTCAAGATGCATCCACACCGCGCTCAGCATGACCACGTCAAAGCGCTGGCCGCGGCCCAGCACGACATCAAGGTTCGGCAAGGCATCGTCCAGCCATTCGATCAAGGGAGACGGGTGAAGCCGCATGGCCGCGTGACGAAATTCGGCGGTCGGCTCCACGGCCACCACGGAGTGGCCTTGCTCCGCGAACCAGGCCGCATCCAGGCCGGTTCCCGCCCCTATGTCCAGGATGCGGCTGGGAACCGTTGGCAAGAGGTGAAGCTCGGCCGCGTGATGCGCAACGAAGGAAATCGATTCGTACTGGGGAATCAGCTCCGCGGCTTGTTCGGCGTAGCCTTGCGTGCCCGGAGGTTGGGAGCTGTTTGGCATCATCTTTTCCTAAGGCCGAAGGGTGAGGTCAGCACCGGCGGCGGAGTCGGCGGCTATGCCGCATGCTTCTCCTCCTCGTGCACTGTCTCCCTTTCGCCGGCGACCGGATCACTGTAGTGATACCACGCTTCGTGGGGAGAGTAGGCCTCGCACGCCAAGCACGCAGTGCTTGGCCATTTGACGCCGCAGCCGGGACAGACGGCCCTGGTCCAGAACGTGTTCCAGACGGTGCCGCAAGAGGGAACACACACCCATCGGTCTTCAGCACGGGGACGCCACTCACACTTGGGACAATAGATTTCGACCTTTTCCATCTTTTCCCTCTCATTTCAAGCTAGGCACGGGCTTCATACGCCTCGACCAATGCATAGAGGCTTCTTAGCTCCTCGGCCAGCTCGGGCTCAACTTCAAGAACGTCGATCCTGTGCCTCACCAGATGGAACTCGGCCTCGGTCCTGATTTTCCCTCGTGCCATGACTTTCTCCAGTCGCGCAATTTCAAGGCGCAGGAATTCGGGATACTCGGCCGCGACCGCGTCGTGCAGCGCTTTTGAAACGGCCCCACGCCACTGAATGTCAACCTCGCCAATAAGATCCGGCATTTCCCGCAATCCCCGCTCCAGGCCGGTAGCGACCTGTGAGCTTGTCGGCCTGGGGTCGCGTGAACGAACCTCGGCGACAAAGGCCGGAACTCCGGCTGCGACCTGACACAGCGCCCAAGCCTTTTCATCCGGAATGGCGGAAATGGCCTGCGCGAATTGCGCATACGCCGCAAAGAGCCTTTCTGATTTTGACGCCAAGTTGTTTCCCTGTACGGCTTGATGTTTAACTTGGACCGGCCGCTGATGCACGCTGCGCGGGACGAACCATTTGGGATTTATTCATTGAACGAGGTCAGGTTCGGCGTTCAGACGTGGTGAATTCCACGTCTGATGCCTCGATGAGCCAACGACTGCCGCTGGAGCCCGCTTTGCCGGCCCACTCGATTTCATGAAGCAGATGGCCTTGAGGAGTCAGCCGGAATTCGTCGTACAGCCAGTCACCGTGGCCGGCATCACTTCGCTGGTTGGACATCTCATACGCAAACACTTTGGGGTAGAAGAACTCCAGCCATTGATCGTGGTATGCGCCCAGCAAGCGAAGCCTGAGGCTTAGATGGCGAACCTCGCTGCGCGCGCCCAACGCCGGCTCGGCAAATGTCGCTGACTCCAGCCACGCGTCATGCGGTGCGCGATGGTCTTCAAATCCAAAGTACCAATCACTGCTGACCAGCGTGTGTGCCCCCGGCGGGAACCGGGCCTGGTTCTCGCGCAAGTATTCGTGATAGGGATTCCAGAGCCTTCTGGCCTCGTCGGGGTTGTCGACGTCGCGCTGCGCTGAAAGAATGTAGCTCATACGGGTTGAATGATCTCGCGTTGAGAGGCATCGGAGACAGCGGAATCGCGCATCTGCTCAGTAGCGTACATGCTGCCCCAAAGTCCAGAGTTGGGAGAGCCTGAGCATGCCGGCAGTTTTGCACCTCGGGCAACTCTGATCGCGAACGAGGGGCTCAAACTCGTCTTCCATACGGAATAACCCCTTCTCATATGCCTCGGCGACAAGGTCCCGGTAGCCGGGGTGAGATTGCAGCACCTCGTCCAAAGGAAGGGCCTCAGGCACTTCAATCACTTTGGCATGCAACACGTGACTGGAATCTTGAGCTCGCGTCACTAATACAAGGGCACGTTTTCCGTCAGCGCAGCCAGAATGCGCGATGTTTCGAAACCAGCCGCAATTCCTGCAAAGAACTCGTACGGTATGAAAGTCCAGACCTTGGTGGAGCATTGCGAGAAGTCTATGTTGGACAGGACCGGCAGGCACACAAATCCATGTCTCCGTTTACGTTTATCTGTTGCAGACCCCGATGCGCGAACGTATTCGTGATCGTCACTATAGCGGTCAAACCCTAAATCCCATGCGTGCATCAACCGCTTTCCATCCCGCGGCACAGCCTTGCGGCATCCGCACAACAGAGAGGGAAGCCGAGAGCCGGGCTCACACCCCGCCCGCCCCAGCTGACGCATCCTTGACGTAGATCAAGCCCCGGCCTCCCTGCCCTCCTTAAACTTTTGACATCGGACAGCGCTTCGGGTGGAGCGGGGCTTTTGCAGCAGGCGGGCCAAGCCGTGATGATTCATAACGAGGACAAGCCATGCGCAGCAATCTCCCGGTCTCCGATGTGGAATACATCATGCAGGACGACAAGCCCATCGTCTCCAAGACCGACCTGAAGGGCCGGATCACCTACGTCAACCCCTACTTCATCGAGGTCAGCGGCTACACCCACGAAGAACTTCTGGGCGCGCCGCACAACCTGATCCGCCACCCCGACATGCCGCCCGAAGCCTTCGCCGACATGTGGGAGACGCTCAAGGCCGGGATTCCGTGGAACGGCACGGTCAAGAACCGGCGCAAGAACGGCGACTATTACTGGGTTCTCGCCAATGTCACGCCGCTGATGGAGAACGGCCAGGCCACCGGCTATATGTCGGTGCGCAACAAGCCCAGCCGGGCGCAGATCGAGGCCACGGACCGGCTCTATCGCCGCATCATGGCCGGGCAGGCGGACGGCATCGCCATACGCCAGGGCCAGGCGGTGCGCACCGGGATGGCCGGTATCTGGGACACGCTGACAAACGTGTCGATGCGCGTGCGCGTCGCTTCCGCACTCGCCGGCATGGGCGCGCTGTTTACCGGCATGGGCTGGGCCGGTTTCAGCGTATCAGGCAACAGTACCGCGGCCGGCTGGTTTGCCGCTGCCGCCGCGCTGGGCCTGGCGGGCGCGCTATGGCTCAGCTATTCGCTGCACGTCGGCATCGTGCTGCCGCTGCGCGCCGCGATCAAGGCCGCGCGCACCATTGCCGGCGGCGACCTGTCGGGCAAGCTGGACACGCAGCAAGGCGGCGACGTGGGCCAGCTGCTGCGCGCCCTGCAGCAGATGAATGTGAACCTGGTCGCCATCATCGGCGACGTGCGCGCCAACGTGGTGACCATGGGCGTGGCCACGAGCGAAATCGCCGCGGGCAATATGGATTTGTCCAGCCGCACCGAAACGCACGCCTCCAGCCTGGAGGAAACCGCCGCCAGCATGGAGCAGTTCTCCGCGACGGTGAAACAGAACGCCGACAGCGCGCTGGAGGCCAACCGCCTCGTGGTGTCGGCCTCCAGGGTGGCCGCCAAGGGCGGCGACGCGGTGGCCCGGGTGGGCGCGACCATGACCGACATCAGCGATTCGGCGAACAAGATCGCGGGCATCATCGCCGTGATCGACGGCATCGCCTTCCAGACCAACATCCTGGCCCTGAACGCGGCGGTCGAAGCCGCGCGCGCCGGGGAACAGGGCAAGGGCTTTGCCGTGGTGGCCTCGGAAGTGCGCAACCTGGCCCAGCGCTCGGCCGGCGCGGCCCGGGAAATCAAGACGCTCATCGGCGACTCGGTGAAGAAGGTCGAGCTGGGCAACTGCCTGGTGAGCGAGGCGCGCCAGACCATGACGGAGATCATGCAGTCGGTGCAGGGCGTGACCACCATCATGGGCGAGATCACCTCGGCCAGCCGCGAGCAGAGCAGCGGCATAGACCAGGTCAACCTGGCGGTGTCGCACATGGACAAGGCCACGCAGCAGAACGCCGCGCTGGTGGAGCAGGCCGCCGCGGCCGCGGCCAGCCTGGACGAGCAGTCGGTGCAGCTGTCGCGCGCGGTCTCGGTGTTTCAGTTGCACCGCGGCACGGCGCGCGCGGCCAGGCCGGCTTTGGCTGCCTGAGTGCCCGCCGGGTTATCGCCTCAAGATGCAGACAAACCGCCGCGGACATTCATGCGTGTTTCGCGAAGCGCTGAAGTGCCTCCAGGACACCGGCCTGTAGCGCAAAATTGACCAGACCAGCGGCGTCTTCTTCTCTCTGCAGGCAGAGCTTGTGCCCCTGGAAGTGCTGAAATAGCGAAAGATGCCCCGCATAAGACCGGCTATCACCGCGTGAGGGATAAGCCGATGCCCATTCGAGGAGCCTGGCAAGGCCGGTGTCCGACTGGGCCCTCTCCATATGAGCCTTGCTTTCCGATCCCCTGGCCAACAAGCGCTGCCGGCAGACCGCCCAATCAGGATTGAGCCAGACCAGCGCCTGCGCGTCCTCAAGAAAAGGCGCTGCCAGTTCACCAAAAACGCCTTCCACTACCCACCCCGGCGTGTTTCTGCTTTGCGCTATCAGCGATGCGGCTTCTTCGTCGGGCCGCTTTTTGTCGAAACCGCCGGGCAACCAGAACAACTCGTCCAGATGCACCACGGAAACCGAAGCCAGTGCGGCCAGCCTTGTCGCCAGCCATGTTTTGCCGCTTCCGCTGTTGCCGATGATCACGATTTTCATAAATGCCGGGTTTTCACAGTCATGAGGCCAGGATGGCCCAGCGTTCATGATCCCGCCACCGGCCGCCTATCTTCAGGTACCTCGGTGAATAGCCTTCCTGGGTGAACCCGCAGGATGCGACCAGGGCAAGAGAGGCCGCGTTCGCCGGCTGGATATTCGCCTCCAGCCGGTGGAGTTTGAGTTGCTTGAACGCGCGTCCGACGACGGCGCGCAAGCCCTGGCGCATGAGGCCTTGTCGCTCATGCCCCGCGAAAGCGTAGTAGCCAAGGTAGCCGCTGCGAAACTGCCCAAGAATCATGTTCGTGACGTTGATGACTCCGACAAAAGCGCCGGTGTCGCGGCGGCAGACAAGGAATGCGCTGTTGTGAGGCAGGGCCATGCGCTCGATGTAGGCGCGAAACAGGGCTGGCGTGCCGGGTGCGGCCGTCCACGGCTGGTGAAGCTTGCGGCTTGCGCGCACCGCGCTGAGGAAGGCGCGCTCGTCGGCAAGGACGGGAGGGCGAACATGGACGGCAGCGTTCAACGTAGGTGCATTCATGACGGTCAACGCCCCGGTGAGCGGGTTGGTATTCCCGTGAGCCAGTCGGGGGGCGTCACGGCAGCGATACAGACACAGGTAATCGCCGAGCATACCGCCCGGGCGCCTGCCCCACATGCCGGCTGAAGGCGGTGCTGAAGGTGCTGGCCGAACTGTAGCCGACGCGTTCGGCCACCTCGGCCAGGGCGACGCCGCTGCGGCCCAGCAAGTCCTTGGCCAGCGCCATGCGCCAGGCCAGCAGGTATTCCATGGGCGGCAGGCCCACGGCGCGCGAGAAGCGTTCGAAGAAGGCCGACCTTGAGAGCGCAGCCGTCTTTGCAAGCTCGGGCACCGTCCATGCGCGCGCGGGGTCGCCGTGCATCTGGCGCACCGCGGCGGCCAGCCGGGTGTCGGCCAATGCGCGCAGCATCCCCGGCGGCGCGCCTTCGGTGGGCGCGCCGCGCAGCGCTTCGATGAGCAGCAGCTCGACCAGCCGCGCGAGCACCAGCTCGCGGCCTTGCCGCTGTTCCAGCGACTCTTCCCGCACGAACTGCACCAGCAACGGCAGCCGCCCTATGCCGCGCAGGTGCAGCACGGAGGGCAGCAGCGAAACCATCAAGGCGGCGTCGGGCGAATCAAAGGCGAAGTAGCCGCCCAGCATGCGCACGTCGGGCGGGCCTTCGCGCCTGCCGTGGCGGATTTCGCCTTCGGGTGCGGGCATGGTTTTGGGGTCGAGGAAGACCGGAGGCGCGGGCGCGGCCCCGGACATGATGAAGCCCGGCGTGGCCGGCATCAACAAAAAGTCCCCGGCGGCCAGCGTGAGCGGCTGTTGCCCGTCAACGGCCAGCACACACTCGCCCTCCAGCATCGCGCAGAAGCTGGGCTGGCCGAAGGCCGAGTAGCGCACGGCCCAAGCGCCTGCGCCGCTGATCACCTTGGAGTACACGGCGCGCGGCCTGAGCAGCGCGATGACTTCGGCGAGTGGATCGACCATACAGGACTCCTGCAAACAAAATATGGACTCTTCATTGTAGTCAGTCCTGCCCCTGGGCAATATCGTTGGGCCGCTTCTTCAAACCACACAAGGACACACCATGAAAACCATTCTGATCACCGGCTGCTCATCGGGCTACGGCCAGGAAGCCGCGCGCCACTTCCACGCCCAGGGCTGGAATGTCATTGCCACGATGCGCACGCCAGACAACGATGCCCTTCCGCGCTCGGAGCGCCTGCGCGTGCTGGCGCTGGACGTGACCCAACCCGAGAGCATCGCCGCCGCCATCGAGGCAGCCGGACCCATCGACGTGCTCGTGAACAACGCCGGCCTGGGCCTCTTCGGCGCTTTCGAGGCCACGCCCATGGCCACCGTGCGCGAGATCTTTGAAACCAACACCTTCGGCATGATGGCCATGGCCCAGGCCGTGCTGCCGCAGTTCCGCGCCCGCCAGGCCGGCCTGCTGGTCAACGTCACGTCGACGGTGACGCTGGCGCCCATGCCGCTGGTGGCGGCCTACACGGCGAGCAAGACGGCGATCACCGGCTTCACCGAATCGCTCGCGCTGGAGCTCGCGCCCTTCAATGTGCAGGTGAAACTGGTCGAGCCGGGCTATGGGCCGGGCACACGCTTCACGGCCAATGGCGCGGAGCGCATGCAGGGCCTGATCCCCGAGGCCTATGCGCCGTTTGCGCAAGGCATTTTTGCGTCGCTGGGGTCCATGAGCGCCGTGACCACTGCGGCCGACGTGGCCGAAGCGGTGTGGCGCGCGGCGAATGATGGCAGCGCAAGGCTGCACTACCCGGCGGGCGCCGATGCAGTCGCGCTTGCCGGGTAGTCCTGCTTTTAATCTTCGTCATTTGCGGGGAATTTTTATCCGCAGATTTCGCAGATTTACACAGATCAAGAAGTCATGATGAGAGAGCTTGCGTTCGGCGTATGGAGACGATGACGAAGATCAATTTCAATCTTCAATCCAAAGTGCTTTGTCTTTAATCTGCGTAAATCTGCGAAATCTGCGGATGAATTTCTTTATCCCCAGATGACGCAGACGCAGACAGCCCGCCTTAATCGACCTGCGCACCCGAGCGCTTGACCAGCTCCGCCCACTTGCTGATCTCGCGCAGCGAGAAGCTGCCGAGGTCGGCGGGCTTGACGGTGCTCTTTTCAACGCCTTGTGCGGCGAGCTTGGAGGCTATCTCGGGGCTGGCGAGCACCGCATTGACCGTGTTGCGCAGCTTTTCGAGGACGGGCGTGGGCGTGCCGGACGGTGCGTACAGCATGAACCAGGCGACCAGGTCGAAGCCGCCGCCGGGCACCTGTTCGTTGATGGTCGGGACGTCGGGCGCGGCGCTGCTGCGCTGCGCGCCTGAAGAGCCGAGCGCGCGCATTTTGCCGGCCTTGATGTGCGGCATGACGGCGGCCGGGTGGTAGAACATGAAATGGGCCTGGCCGGACATGACGTCGGACATGGCCATGCCGCCCTCCTTGTAGGGGATGTGCACCATTTCGCCGCCCAGCTTGGACTTCAGCAGCTCACCGGCCAGGTGGCCCGAGGTGCCGTTGCCGGCCGAGGCGAAGCTGACGCCCGGCGGCTTGGCGGCTGCCGCCTTGAGGTCTTTCAGCGACTTCAGGGGCGAGTCGGCGCTCACCACCAGCAGGGTCGGCGTCTGCCCGATCAGCCCCAGCGGTGCGAAATCACGGATCGGGTCGTAGGGCAGCTTGCGGTACATGGTCTTGTTGATGGCATGGGTGCCCACCGTTCCCATCACCAGCGTGTAGCCGTCAGCCGGTGCGCGCGCGGAAAAGTCCGTGCCGATGGAGCCGCCGCCGCCGGCCTTGTTCTCCACGATGATGGGCTGCTTCAGGGACTTGCCCATGGCGTCCGCGAGGATGCGGGCCACCGTGTCGGTCGAGGTGCCCGCGCCGAAGGGGACGATCATCTTGATGGGCCGGCTCGGGTAATCGCCCTGCGCGGCGGCGGGCAGCGCCATCAGCATGGCGGCGCCGCATGCCAATGCGGTCAGTGTGTGCCAAAAAGTGCGGGTGGCTGTTTCTGCTCTCAATGTTTTCATGATGGCGTTTTCCCTCTTGGTGGTTGTAAAAAACTCGGCGTCCGTGTGTCTCGAAATCAGGAATGGCTTGCAGTGGCGGCAAAGCCGGCCGGCAATTCACCGTCGTATTCCAGCTCCCGCGTGGCCTGGTAGGACAGCGCGAAGCCTATCGACTGCTCCAGCTCTTCCGTCAGGTGGGCGATCAAGCCCGCCGTGCGGGCCAGGATGGGAACGCCCTTGAGCGCCGGCAGCGGAAAGCCTATGCCCAGCAGCACGGCGGGAATGGCGGCGGAGACGTTCAGGCGCAGGTCCTTGCCGATCACCTGCGGGATTTGCCGCTCGATGGCTTCCGCGATGGCGATGTAATGCAGGTTGGCGCCGTGCTCCCTGGCAACCGCGAACAGGCGCTCGACGCGCGGGTCGCGCGCCTTGTGCAGCGGGTGGCCGTAACCGGGAATCGCCTTGCGCGCCGCGCGGTATTCCTGCAGCACGGCCAGGGCCGCAGCATCGAGGTCGCCGCCGGCACCGGCGCGCTCCTCGACCTCGATGAACAGCCGGCCGGCGGTTTCCGACGCGCCCAGGATGACCGAGCCGCAGCCCAGGATGCCCGCCGCCACCGCGCCCTGCAGCGCGTCCGGCGCGGCGGCCAGCGTCATGCGGCTGGCCTGCACGCTGGGCACCAGGCCGTGCTCGGCGATGGCCACCAGGGTCGCGTCCAGCACTGCGGTGGCCGCCGGGGTCGGCCGCGATCCGGTGACCAGCAGATGGAAGTAGTCGGTGAAAGAGATTTTGCCGATCAGGTCCTTGCAGAGGTCTTCCCCGCGCACGACGATGGTGTCTTCGTTGGAGGTGCTGATGGCGGTGTGGGGCACGGTCGCTTTGCCGATTTTCATGGTGCTTTCTTCGGGTTGGTCAATGGAGTGAGAAAAATCAATGCCGGGCCGGCGCCAGGCGGAAGTCGTGCCGTGCCGACCACCAGGGCTTGTCCATGTCGCGGCCGTCGGGCGCCTTGCCCGCCTCGTGCCGTTCGAAATCGACCACCAGGCTGTCCCGCACGCCGAACACCACGTCGGAGTCGAGGTAGGGGCTGTTGGCCACGAACAGGTGTGTGGTCACGCCCGCATGGCCGGGCATGGAGAGCATGAAGTGGATGTGGCCCGGGCGGTTAGGGTGTTTTCCCATGCCTTCGATCATCTTGCCCACGGGGCCGTCCATGGGGATGGGATAAAAACTCGGCCGTATGGACCAGAAGGCGTAACGCCCCTGCGCGTCGGTGCGGAAACGCGCGCGCGCCAGCATCTCCGTCTGGCCCTCGACCTGCATGTCGTACACGCCCTCCCCGTCGCCGGACCACACGTCGAGCAGCGCGCCGGCCAGCGGCTTGCCCTCGGTGTCGGTGACTTGCCCGGTGTAGTACGCGGGCTCGCCGGCGACGCCTTCAGCGATGTTGCTGCCCAGTTCCCTGTCGGGCGCGCCCGGCCAGTAATACGGGCCCTGCACCGTCGCCTCGGTGGCGGCGGTGGCCGGCAGGCTGCCCGCCGCCTGCGCCGAGGCGCGCGCCTGCGCGAGCATGACCACCTGCATGGACGCGCCCAGCGTGTCCGACAGCAGGATGAATTCCTGGCGTTTGTCGGTGCAGGTCTTGCCGGTGGCCGTCAGGAATTCAATGGCGGCCATCCACTCTTCGGGCTTGAGGTCGACCTCGCGTATGAATTCGTGGAGCTTGACGATCAAGGCCGTCATGAGCTCCTTGAAGCGTGGGTCCCGCGTTTTGTCGATGCTGTCGACCACCGCCTGGGTGAGTTCGGTTTGTGGGTTGGACCTTGTCATTGCGCACGCGCTCCTGTCTGTCTGTTCGTGGAAATCAAAGCCGGCCGTCCTGCCGGGCCTGGGCCACCCAGCGCACGCGCATGGGCTTGAGCACGGCGATCGACAGCAGCGCGGCGGCGATGTCCATCGCCACGATGATGTAGATGATCAGGTCCCAGGACCGCGTCTTTTCATACAACAGCGCGGCCAGCGGGCCGCCCAGGATGGAGCCCACCGCGGTGGCGATCAGCAGGTAGCCGAAGTTTTTTGCGGCATGCCGCGCGCCGAACACGTCGGCCTGCAGCGAGGGGAACAGCGAATAGATTTCGCCCCAGCCGAAAAACACCACGGCCGACAGCACGACAAAGGCCACGGGGTTGGTGCCGAACATGAGCAGCATCAGGATGGCGAAGGCCTCCAGCATGAAAGCGATCAGCATGGTCGGCTCGCGGCCAATGCGGTCCGAGACCCAGCCGAAGAAAGGCCGCGTCAGGCCGTTGGCGATGCGGTCCAGCGTCAGGGCCAGCGGCAGCGCCGCCATGCCCATCACGGCGGTTTCGCTGCTGATACCGAAATGTTTGGCCAGCGCGCCGAGTTGCGAGATCGCCATCAGCCCGCCGGTAGCGACCATGGCCATGATGAGGAACATCAGCCAGAACAGCGGGGTTTTGAGCATCTCGCGCGGCGCGTAGCCGGGCGCCACCGGGATGGGCGCGGCGAGCCCGGCGTCCACCGGGTCTTGGGCCGCGACGACGCGTTTCATGCCCAGCGCGGCCAGCACGATGATCACGGCCAGCGCGATGCCGAACATCACCAATGTTTTCTGCAGGCCGTTGTCGCGGATGCTGGCCGCGATCGGGAAGGTCGTGACGATGGCGCCGAAGCCGTAGCAGCCCGCGACCATGCCGACGGCAAAACCGCGGCGCGCCGGGAACCACTGCACCATCAGCTCCACCACGGCAACGTAGACCCAGCCCGTGCCTATGCCCGAGAGCACGCCGTACGTGAGGTACAGCCAGGGCAGCGAGGTGACGTAGGCCGAGCTCACCCAGCTCAGGCCGACCAGCAGGCCGCCCATGGCGGCGAAAGTGCGGGAAGAAAAGCGGCTCGCCAGCTCGCCGTGCACCGGGCCTATGCCGCACTGGAAGATGCTGAACAGGGCAAAGGTGACCTGCAGCGCCGACAGCGAAACCCCCAGCGAGGCCTGCAGCGGCTGGACGAACAGCGCCCAGACATATTGCGGGCTGGAGATCGCCATCATGGCGACCATGCCCAGCACGAGTTGAACCCAGGGAGCGCTGCCGGCCGCCTTCCGGGGGACCATGTCGACGGCTTGCGCCGGTAGTGTTGATGCGTTCACGATTTGTCTCCTGTTATTTTTTAAACCATCGCTGAAACTCTTTGCGCTCGTGCCCTGTCTTTCCGGCTCACCGCCCCGTTCACGCCACCGGCTGAGCCGCGGCCAGCGAAGCCCGGATTTCGGCGTTGTGCTCCCCCAGCATGGGCGGCGGCACGACGTCCGTGGGGCGCACGCCGTCAAAGCTGACCGGTGACCGCACGGTGGTCCACTTGCCCAGCACCGGGTGTATGCCCTGGATTTCAAGCTGCATGTGTTTGGCCTGCGGGTCCTGCAGCGCCTCGCTGGTGTCGTACATGGGTGCATAGGGCACGTCCTGCGCCTCAAGCCGCTGGCACCATTCGGCGCGCGGGCGCGTGGCGAAGATGCTGCCGAGCAACTCAATCAGCTGGTCCTGGTGCGCGATGCGCGCCTCACGCGAGCTGAAGCGCGCATCGTCAAAAATGTCGGGCCGCTCTATGGCCTCGGCCAGGCCGCGCCAGAATTTCTCGGGCGAGGACATGTGCAGCGCCACCCACTTGCCGTCCGAACACTTGAGCGTGTAGGACTGCGAAACGCTGGGCCGGCTGTAAGGGCCCATGACTTCGCCCTCGGCGAAGAAGTGGGTAAAGGCGTCCAGGTTGAAGTGGCACATGGCTTCCAGCATGGACACCTCGACCGAGCGCCCCACGCCGGTCCGGCTGCGCTCGACCAGCGCGCCCAGGATGCCGTAGGCCGCGTAAAAACCGGTGAGCGCGTCGGCGATGGCCGGCCCCACGATGCGCGGGTTCTCGGGGTTGACCAGCAGGTTCAGGAAGCCGCTGGCGGCCTGCGCCACGGTGTCGTAAGCCGGCCGGCCCGCCGCGGGCCCGGTCTGGCCGAAGCCGCTGATCGCGCAATACACCAGCCGCGGGTTGAGCGCGCGCAGGCGGGCCTCGCCCGCGCCCAGGCGCTCGGCCGCGCCCGGCCGGAAGTTCTGGATGTAGACGTCGGCGTCGCGCACCAGCGCGTCAAACACCTTGGCGTCTTCCGCGTCCTTGGTGTTCAGCGTGATGCTGCGCTTGTTGCGGTTGTAGGTCTGGAAGTGCGGGCTGTAGAGGCCGCCCTTGAAGGCGCGGAAAGGGTCGCCGGTGCCCGGCTGCTCGATCTTGATGACGTTGGCGCCCAGGTCGGCCAGCAGCATGCCCGCCGCCGGCCCCGTGATGAAAGTGCCCTGTTCGAGCACGGTGATGCCTTCCAATACCTTGGGCATGGGTGTTTGTTCCTTAGCTGAGAGATTCGAAAGATGGGCGCACGGGGGACGCGGGCGGTGTGTCCGGGCGAAAGGCCCGGGCCCTGAAATTTCCTTGGTCGTGCATGCTTGTCTCCGCGGCTTCCTGGTGTCTGGGGCCCTGAAGAAGGCGGCTTGAAGCGCAATGGCGTGAGCGTAAGTGGCGCGCACCAAAGACCAAAATGATTAATTTATTTGGTTATCATTGATGCCATCGATCATTAATCGATCATTCGATCATTGACAGGGCGCCATGGAACTCAGACACCTCCGGTATTTCATTGCGCTGGCCGGCTCGCTGAACTTCACGCGCGCGGCCGAGCGTGTCCACGTCACGCAGTCCACGCTGTCGCACCAGATCCGCCAGCTCGAGGATGAGGTCGGGCAGCCGCTGTTCGACCGCGTCGGCAAGCGCGTCGTCATGACCGAAGCCGGCGGCGTGTTCCTGGCCTATGCCACGCGCGCCCTGCAGGAAATCGACCAGGGCCTGGGCGAGCTCAAGACCAGCCCGGTCTCCATGTCGGGCGTGGTGCGCATAGGCGCCACCCACACCTTCAACCTGGGCTTCATTCCCGAATGCATCGCGGTGTTCCTGTCCCGCAACGCCACCGTCAAGGTCGTGGTCGAGGAGCTGTCGGCCGACGCCATTGCCACCCGGCTTGACGCGGGCGACCTCGACCTGGGCGTGGCCTACAGGCCGGAGCAGCGCAGCGACCTGCGCTTCGAGCCGTTGTTCAATGAAGAGCTGGTGCTGGTCGTCGCGAATTCCCACACCCTGGCCCAACGCAAGCGCATCCGCATGATCGAACTGCACCGTGAGCCGCTGCTGCTGCTGCCGCAGAGCTTTTCCACCCGGCGCCTGCTGGACGAGTGTTTCGCCGCCGCGGGGGCCGAACCCAACGTCGTGGCGGAAATGAACACCATCGCGGCCATGCTGGGCGTGGTCGCAAGAATCCACGTCGGCGCCATCGTGGCGGCCAACGCGCTGGGGCAGACCACGGGCCTCACCGTGGTGCCCATGGAAAACCCCACCCCGCTGCGCACGCCCGGCCTGCTGTTCAAGGACGACCGTCCGCAAACGCGCGCGGTCCGCGCCTTCGCGGCGCTGCTGCGCAAAACCGCCATGGCCAGCACCTCGCGCCCCAAGACCTATTCAACGGAAACCGAGGCCGCGACAGAGCCGGTCACCAACGGCAAGCGGGCCAGGCCGGCCTCCGCCGCAGCCGCCAAGGCCGCGCCCAAACGGCCGCGGGCCCGCGCCAGGGCAGCTTAAGGCGCTGAAGCTGAAGCTGGAGCGCCGGCGTTCAGTTGCACCCAGCCGGCGAAGCGCTGCAGGTAGCTCAGCAAAAAGGCCTGGGTCTCGGTATCGGCAAACGCGCCATGCTCGTCAACACAGGAAGCGACGTCGGGGATGTAGGCCTCGGGCGTGGCCATCGTGACCACGTTCAGGCACATCAGCGACTGCCGCAAATGGTGGTTGGCGCCAAAGCCGCCCAGCCGTCCCGGCGAGATCGAGATGACGGCGCCGGGCTTGCCCTGCCACACGCTTTGGCCGTAGGGTCTTGACCCCACGTCGATCGCGTTTTTGAGCACGGCCGGCACCGAGCGGTTGTATTCCGGCGTGACGAAGAGCAGGGCGTCGGCCTCCAGGATGCGTTGGCGAAAATCTTTCCACGCTGCGGGCGCGTCATCGCCTTCCAGGTCCGGGTTGTAAAAAGGCATGTCGCCGATTTCCACGATGTCGAGTGCCAGCGGCTCCGGCACTATCGTGGCCAGCGCATGCACCAGGCTGCGGCTGAAAGAATGGGCGCGCAGGCTTCCCAGGAGGACGGCAACTTTTTTCACGGGGCGCGGAGGGTCTTGGGTCATGGTGTAGAGGTAGAGAGGGTGGGCCGGCAAAGCAGGCAAGCCTATGGCCTCGCGGCGAAAAACGGAAATGGTGAATTCCCCGCCCTGATCATTGATGCTGTCGATCATCGACACAACGCTCCAGGGCTGCCGGCTGCTGGAGATTGAACTCAAGCAGATGCCGGGCGAGGCGGAGCCACCCAGCCTGCTCAAGCCGAAGAACACATCGTTCTTGAACCGCACCGGAACCCGCCAGCGTGCATTCCGGCGGCGCGCCTCCCTGCACCATCGCCCGGCTTCCGCTTACAAAAAGGCGGTGCCGGCCCCTTGCTAATGGGCCTCATCGCCCAAAATGCTGCGATGCAACAAAAGGACTCACCATGCGGATATTTCACGATGCGATGCTCAAGGCCAGGGAATTGACGCTGGGGGGCAAATTGATGGAAGCGACCCTGGCAATCCAGCAAGGCCTGGGACTCACCCAAAACAAGACGGACAAGTCGTCTTCGGCAAGCGCATCGGCGGATGCCGGGCAAGTGGTGGACATGCCTCACGTGTCAGCGGCCCCCGATAAACAGCCGTTTCACACATCGGCGCCGGCGGATGTGGAGGATGTGGCCTTTCGTGAGTTCGGTGTTCCGCAAGAACCGGCCGGGCTCTCCGAGCCGGTGGATGCCCCGGTGTCAGCGCCGCCGCTGGCCTCCTCTTTCAGCGCCGGCACCTTTGAATCCGGCAAACACCGCTATGACTACAGAGTCTTTGTCCCCAGCAATCCCCGCCCGGACTTGCCGGTCGTCGTCATGCTGCACGGCTGCAAACAGGACGCCAGGGACTTCGCCGCCGGCACCACGATGAACGCCGTGGCCGAGCGGGAGAAGTTCATCGTGGTGTACCCGGAGCAACTGCGCCAGGCCAACAGCATGGGCTGCTGGAACTGGTTTGACCCGGCGCACCAAAGCCGCGGCGAAGGCGAGCCGGCGATGATCGCGGCTCTCGCGTCTCACGTCGCTGCGCTGCACCGGGCGGACCCGGCAAGGATTTACATCGCCGGGCTGTCCGCCGGCGGGGCCATGGCCGCTTTGGCCGGCAAGTTGTACCCCGAGGTGTTCGCGGCCGTTGGCGTTCACTCCGGCCTCGCGCCGGGCGCGGCCAGGGACGTTCCCTCCGCCTTCACCGCCATGCGCGCAGGGCCGGGCAAGTCGGCAACTGTGGATGCGATCGGGCTTCCGGTGATTGTGTTTCAGGGGTCGGCGGACAAAACGGTTTCACCCGTCAACGCCAGCGTCATCGCCCGGGAGGAAGTTGCCGCCTGGGCCCGCCACGGACTTCAGCTTTCCCCCACGCACGCTACCGCGCCATCCAGTGGTGGACGCGACTCGAGCATAGTCCGGTGGACAGACCCCGCCGGCAAAGCCTATGTGGAAATCTGGACCATCCAGTCCGCCCCTCATGCCTGGGCGGGAGGCGACCTTGCCGGTTCCTTCACGGACCCCAAAGGGCCGGGTGCCAGCGAGGCGATGTTCCGCTTTTTCGCGCGCCACTCGAACACCCGGCTACCCCGAAAATAGAGCGCACCTGCCGCGGCGCCATGTCTTTTGACATGGCAGGTTTTGATATCGCCTGCGCAAGGGATCGCATTCGGCCTACGTGCTTGTAGTGGGCGTTCCGACACACGCCAGGGCGCGGCCGGGCGAAATTCGGTTGCCAGCGATTCCGCTGGCGGGCCCAGGCCCCAACCACAAAAACCCACGCATCAAAAGGACAGCCCATGGCAACCGCAAAAAAGACCGCAGCGAAGAAAGCCCCCGCAAAAAAGAGCCCGGCCCGCACAGCAGCGCCGAAAGACGCCATCGCCCTGCTGCGCGCCGACCACAAGGTGGTCTCCGACTTGTTCGAACAGTTTGAGAAAACCCGTTCGGACGCCCGCAAGGCCGCCATCGTCGCCCAGATCTGCAAGGAACTCACGGTGCACACCCAAATCGAGGAAGAGATTTTCTACCCCGCCGTCAAAGCCGCCTTGAAGGACCACGAACTGGTCCCCGAAGCCAATGTGGAACACGCCTCGGTCAAGGACCTCATTGCCCAGGTTGAAGGCAAGACCCCCGACGGCGAAATGTATGACGCCAGGGTCAAGGTGATGGGCGAATTCGTGAAGCACCACGTCAAGGAGGAACAAAACGAGATGTTCCCCAAGGCCAAAAAGACCAGGCTTGACATGGTGGCGCTGGGCGAACAGATGACCGCGCGCAAGCAGGAACTGATGGCCGCCCGGGGCTGAAGTGCCCGCGCAAGCTGCCCCTATCGAGCTTCGCGAACGGGAGGCACCCCTTCGCCGGATCGCGGTCCCGGAGGGGCTGCTTGTCGCCAGGCTCAACGCCTGCCTGGCCCATGAGAGGCCCGACCTGGCCTGCGCCATCCTGGCACTTCGCCCCTGCCACCGTCAGGTGCGCAACTGGGAAGTCGCCAAATTCAGCCTGGGCGACAGCCCGGTTACTGATCTCGATGAGCGAATCAAGCAGATTGCGCAAATCCTTGTTCGAACTGCCTTTGGTATCGACGTCGACTGGCCCACCGTCGCGTTGCACTGAAGTCTCTCTCCAACAACCGGGCGGCCTTGTCGCGCGGCTCAAACTCGCGCGGCGCATGCCGGCCCGCGGCGCAACAAATCCATCCTTCTTCCATGACCACCAACGCGCAACTTCCCTCGACCTCCCCCGACATCCGGCTTTTCGGCAATGTGAACGAAGCCATGCTGGCCGAATTTTTCCGCCAGCAAGCCGAAGTGGAACCCGACAAACCCATCGTGATGGAACTCAGCACCTCGGGCGGCGACGCCGACGTGGGCCGGCGCATCGCGCAGGAAGTCCGCATGTGGAGGAATGCCGGTATCGAGGTGTTCTTCCTCGGCAAAACCTATGTGTTTTCCGCGGGCATCACCGTCATGTCGGCCTTCCCGGTCAGCCACCGGTTTTTGACGGCGGATTGCGAGTTGCTGATCCACGAACGCAAGATGTCAAAACACCTGCACCTGGAAGGCGCCCTGCGCGGATGCATGTCCACCATCAACGACGTGCTGGCCGAGATCGAATCCGGCCAACGCCTGGAGCGCCAGGGATTCGCGCAGCTTGCCGAAGGCTCGTCCCTCACGGCGCACGATGTGGGGAACAAGGTCTACAACAAGGACTGGTACCTCACCGCCGGGGAAGCGCTGGACCTGCGCCTCGTAGGCGGCGTGATATGAGCAACACCGGGCCTGGCCGCGCGCGCCGGTGTGGCGTTCAGCCGCGCCTGCACATGCGCTCGCGGCCTACACGCTGACGCACCAAAACAGGCGTGATTTCCGCAATCACAACCCTATCCTGTGGATTCCAACAATTCCACCAGAGGAGATTCACAATGAACGTTCCCCAGTATGCACAAGGCCCGCTCGTACAGGAAGACGGCCCTTATTACGGCGCGCAGGCAGCCGCCAAAGACGCGAGCGGCACCAGCTGGGGCGCGATCTTCGCCGGTGCCGCGGGCGCCGCGGCCCTCTCGCTGATCCTGCTGATCCTGGGCCTCGGCCTGGGCCTGTCCTCCGTCTCTCCCTGGGCGCAGGCCGGCATTTCCGCAGCCACTTTTGGCGTCTCGACCATTGTCTGGATCACCTTCACCCAATTGGCGGCATCGGGCATAGGCGGCTACATCGCGGGCAGGCTGCGCAGGAAGTGGGCCGGTGTGCATACCGATGAGGTCTACTTCCGCGACACCGCCCACGGCTTCCTGGCCTGGTCGATTGCAACGCTGGCAACGGCCGCGCTGCTGGCCGGCACCATAGGCAGCATCCTAGGCGGCGGCGTGCAGGCCGGCGCGTCGATTGCGGGCGGTGCCGCATCGACCGCGGCGGTCGCGGCGGCAACAGGTGCCGGCGGAGCGGCGGCCACGGCAAGCGACCCGGGCTCCGCGTATGCGGTGGACTCCCTGTTCCGCAGGGACCTGAGTGCGGCGCAGGCTGCCGGAACGGCGACCATGAATCCGGTGACGCCCGACATGTCGGCCGCGCAGAGTTCCCCGGCCGCCCCTACCGCCGAAGTCGGACGGATTTTCGCGAACGGTTTGCGCAGCGACGCGGCGCTGCCGCCCGAAGACGTCAAGTATGTGGGCCAGTTGGTGGCGCAGCGCACCGGCCTGAGCCAGCCCGATGCGGAAAAACGCGTGGCCGACACCTTTAACAAGGTGCAAGCCAAAGCCAGGGAGGTGCAGGTCAAAGCCAAGGAAGCCGCCGACCAGGCACGAAAGACATCCGCGTATGCCGCGCTGTGGCTGTTTATTTCCTTGCTGCTGGGCGCTTTTGTGGCCAGCCTGTTCGCCACCTTTGGCGGCCGGCATCGCGACCTCTGATCGCCAGATTCAACTCAAAGGAAAAACACCATGCGTTCACTTTTATTGCTTTTGCTCGGCATTCCCCTCCCCATCGTGATCCTGATTGCGCTTTTCGTGCACTGACGACTTGATGACGTGATGACGGCCAGGTGCCGGCGGCAACGCTCATGCGTGGGGCCGGCACCCTGCCCCAAGGGGCAATAGCGCTTGACGCAGCTTGATCGCGATCCGTACGGCAGGATGACTATTGAGGCGCTTTTGTTTTGCCTGCCACCACCGGCAGCTGTAAACGGCATCCCTGCGAACCACCCGTTTGCAGCGTAAAGAGCGGCGGGCGGCCGTGGGGAACCTGCATGAAATGCTCGGCGTCAGAACCCGAAAGGGACAGCTTCAGCCTGCTCCCGGCAGACAACTTCCAGCTGATCGGCAACATGGCGACCTGAACCACTTCAGTCAATCCTGCCGTCATGGGCCGTGCATTGCGCCGCGAATAATCGCGAAACGGCCATGCCGTCCGGTAGTTATCGGGCGCCTTGCTTGTCGCGCGATGTGCCAACCGGAGACAGCCTTCATTGATATAGATGAGCCTGCCGTCCGCGTCCAGTTCCGACAGGTAAGCGAAGATGGCGCCGTCTCCTTCACTGCAACTGAGCGCCAGCTCCAGCAGAACATGGCCCGCCAGTTCGAGATCCGAGGGCAAGGGGTCGGAGACAAAGGACAACATCTGCGCTTCGTGCTCCGGCCAGTCCTTGTAGTAGTCCACGATGGCCTGCGCCGCCAGGCGCTCGTACCGCGTATGGCGTCCGCTGGACACCGTGAACTTCGTCTGCAGAAGGTCCACCCCCGCTTGACCCGGCCGTTCAGGCAGCAGCTTGCCACCCTTGAGGTACAGGTCCGTGGCCTGTGCGGCCGGCGGCCAGGTCGCCGAACTTCTCCACTCTTCCGCATGGGTGCAGAAATAGTGGACAGGCTCTTCGGCCTCCAACCCTGTATCCATGCCGGCAAGATGTTGATCGAAAAACCGCAACACCTCGGACAGGATGGAGAACTCGGATGCACTCTGGCCGGCGGTGCGCCAGGGAGAGCCGTTCGTGCGGGCGCCGTGGTCCCAGGGGCCCAGCAAAAGACGATCCTTGGGGCCTTTTAATGTCATGAAACGCGATATGGCGCCCTGCACAAACGCGCTCCCGTCATACCAGCCGGACGTGGAATACACCGCAACCTTGCCGGCCACTTCGTTCAGGTACCAGTAAGGACTGCATGCGCCGCTGTGAAGCGAGGCGTCATACAGCACCGGCTCCTCCCGGTAAGCCATCTCCGGCGCCATGTCGCGCAGCATGAAGCTGTCCTTGTGCTCCTCGATGGCCTGCCGCACCAATACGCCGTCCGCATCGTCGTCGACGGGCGCAGGCCCGGCGTAGCGCGGATCAGCGAAGTAAGCGTAGGCTTTCAGTTCATCACGCAAATCCCAGTCCAGCGCGCGAATCAGGTCGTCGTAGTTGGACGTGACTGTCTTGCACATCACGCCGCCGGGGAAGACATGGTCGCTGTAAGTGTCGGACACGGCAAACAGCGGCGCAATGGCCTTGACCGCCTCGTGTCCCGTGCTCCCCAGGAAACAGGAGGCTGCGCCAAGGTAGGAGATTCCCGTTGCACCGATTGAGCCGTTGCACCAGGGTTGTTCCGCAATCCAGTTTGCAAATTCAAGATAGTCGCCGCGTTCCCTGGGCGAACGAAACGCGTCACGCCGGCCAAAACTGGAGCCGCTGCCCCGCACATCCAGCACCACGAGCACATAGCCGCGAGGTACAAAAAAGTCACGGTAGGTCGCGATATTGGGAGCAGCTTCAGCGCCCGGCGCGCTCACCTTGAAGCGCCGGTAATAGGGTGTCATGACGGCGATCACCGGCCATGCCGCGGGAGCCGCGCCGCCTTCGCCGCCTTCTGGCAAATAGACGTCCAGCGCGAGACGGCATCCATCCTGCATCGTCAGGTACCGGGAGCGCGGCGCGCCTACTTTCCACTGGGGGGGGCGCTTTTCCGCATACTGGCTGGGCGCCAGCTTCCATGCGCCACCATTCAAATCAAGATCGGACATGTTTCTGATCAATCCAGGCTGATGTTGAGGGTCTTGATCAGGTCGCCCCAGATCTTCGACTCTTGCTGGGCGCGGTTCTTGATCTGCTCACTGGTGCCGGGAATCGGGAACAGGAACTGCTCATTGAGTTTCTTCTTGTTCTGGTCATCGTCCAGGAAGGCGATCACGGCCGCTGAAAGTTTCTTGACGACATCCGCCGGCATGCCCGCAGGCCCCACCAGCGCGTACCAGCCGGGCAAGGCAGGCATTTGAGGCGCCAGCTCGTTGACAAGGGGAATGTTCGCCATACGGGCCGAACGTTTTTCTCCCGACTGCGCCAAGCCAATGACGGTTCCCGCATCAAATTGAGGCAAGGCTGAAACGGTCGTCACACACATGAGATCGGTTTCTCCCGCAACCACCGACATCAGTGCGGGGCCTGAGCCCTTGTAGGGGATATGGCGCAAGTCCAGTTTCAGATCCCTTGCGATCTTTTCCATGTAGAGATGCGTGGAATTGCCCAGGCCGCCACTGGCAAACGTCAGGCCGCCGGGTTCCGCGCGCGCCTTTTTCAAAAAGTCCGACCAGTTTTTGATGCCGCTTCGTTTACTGGCAATCACCATGAAGCTGGCGTCCACAACGGGAGCGATATAGGTGAAGTCGTTGATCGCGTCGTAGGGCACTTTTTTGTACAGGTGCTGATTGAAACTCGCGATGGACACGCTGCTGAGGAATACGGTGTAGCCGTCCGCCTTCTCCTTGGCGACGGTGGATGCGGCCAGAATCCCGTTGGCTCCGGGCTTGTTGTCGACAATGACCGAGGTGTTGAGGTACTTGGCCAAAAAGTCGGCAAACTGGCGGCCCGTGGCGTCGGCGCCTGAACCGGGGCCCTGGGGCACCACCAGTTTGATGGTCCGGGATGGATATTCCTGGGCCAGCGCGGATTGGGAACCCAATGCGGCCGCTGCGGCCAGCATCACGACAGAACGCCGCCGAATACCTGTGTTTTCCATAACTTTCTCACTCAAACCCGATTTGCACCGGAAATAACAGCCGCTGTTCGAAATGAAATCCAGCGGGTCGAAGCATGTAAAAAAACTTATGCCAGAATGAAATTCTCAGCTTCTGGCCTGGTTCTTTAGACGCGGAAATTCATTATTTCCACCAAATACATTTCCACGCCACTGAAATTAATCTATACAGCCATAAACAAACGCTTATGTCAGATCTGCCAAATGGCTACACATGGGCGCGCAAGTTGAGGGTGCGCCATCTTGAGTCGCTGCTCGTCCTGGAAGAAGCCGGCACGCTGACGGAAGCGGCAACCCGGCTGCATATGACCCAACCAGCGATGTCTCATTGGCTTGCTGAAATGGAAGCATTGGTCGAAGCACCGCTGATCATTCGGGGCCGGCGACTGGAACTGACCCTCGCGGGCGAACTGATGAAGCAGCTCGCCATCAGCGTGTTGGGTGATGTGGCCAAAACCGGCCAGGCATTGAACGCCGCCGCGCAAGGCAAATCATCTTGCCTGCGTATCGGAACGGTATGGGCGGGAGTCGCTTCACTGCTCCCCAGAACAGTGGCGTGTTTTCAGCAGGAGCACCCCGATGTCTCCATCACGGTCACCGAAGCGCCTTTCAGCAACCTGCTGGAGCAATTGGCCCGAAAGGAACTGGACATCGCCGTCGGCATGCTGGATGCCCGCGCCTACCAGGGCCAGCTGGTGCATGAGATTCTGTTTGAGGACGATATCTGTATCGTCGTGGGCCGCGGCAGCCCCCTGTGGGGAGACACATCCTTGCATACCTTGAAGTCCCTGGCCGACAGGCAATGGATCACACCGCAAAAGAGCACCGCGATGCGAAGCCAGCTGGACGCGGCCTTTGTCGATGCGGGCATTGCATGGATCACCCCGAAAGTCGAGACATCGGCCATCACCACACTGATTACCCTTTTGCACCATGGCGACTACATTGGCGCCTGCTCCGAAGCCATGACCCAGGTTCAAATGGTGCGCGGCACTTTGCACCGCATCAAAATTGACAGAAGAGTGAAATTCGGGGCCGTGGGAATCGTCTGGAACAAGGAAACGCCTTCCAGCACGGTGAACGAATTCATCATCACCGCAAAATTGATGGCCAACACGGCAGATGCATCGCTTGAGTCATGAATGCGAAGGCCAGAGGTGCGTTGCCGCACGCGTTCATCAGATGGCCTTTACGGGCGACACCAAGATAGGCCTCCAGGGCTTCTGAAGCGCTCTGCGCGTGATTGAGGATTAAGGGAAGTGCGCGGGCTTGGCGCGCAAAGTCCTCAGGCCTTGGTGTAGTGCCGACGCGACCAGTAGGCGGTCCACACCAGCAAACAAGCCACGCACAACCACATCATTCCGCCCAACACGCCTCCACCCGCCAGCATTGCTGTGTTGGTCACCTCGCATAAAGCCTTTTTGCTTCCGGTGCATGCCTGGGCAAGGTAAACGCTTTCACCCGTCAGATAACGAACCCCTGCAAGTGCGCTCAATGCGGCAAATGCGAGGAAGGACAAGGGAACCACCCATGCCCGCCACCGGTTGTTTTCGATAAAAACGGTGACAGCAAGGGCAAGAAGAACTGCGCCAGCAACAACGCCTTGCCAGCCGAGAACCGCCAAGCAGAACAACGCAACCAAGGTAAAAAGCACCGCGCTGAGAATCCTGGAGGTCATTGAGATTGGCATTGGAATGAATCAGTTGTTCACGAAATCTTATCAAGCGGCTCATCGCCTTTTTCGATGCTCCGCCGGTGGCGTACATGCCAGGCAATTCCCATGCCGAACCCCAAAACAAGAAGCGCAAGACTAAGGTATCCGGCGTTGGCCGAAACGACGTAACCCAATCCCCACCCCATGGCCAGCGCGAGGCCCAGCGCAAGCATGACTCTCCAGATCCAGACGCAAAGCACATAAAAAATGACGACAAGCAGGATCGAATTGGCATGGTCTTGAACGGGCCCAAGGGCAACAAAGACGCCCGCGAGCACAGCGAGTACCGGCAACAGAACCAGGATGAATGTTTTCGGTTTGCTTTTATTCACGTCTGTACTTTTGTTGCATTAATTTCCGGTTCTTGCCGATAGTTGTCACTGTTCAGTCGTTGGGAGCTCATACCGCGCAAATGAGGTAGCCCCTTTCTGGACGACGCTGTGCAGCGCGAAGCCGAAGCCTTCATAGAGCTTGCGCAGCCCATGCCGGTCCGCGACGCAGTCCAGCCGGAGGTGGGTACGCCCGAGCTGTTGGGCGCGAGTTCGGGCATACGCCAGGAGCGCAATCGAAACCCCTTTTTTTGCCCACGCCCGGCGAATGGCGAGCTTGTGGACAAAGGCCGAAGTGCCCGGCGGGACCTCGGGCCAGAAATAGGCGTCCTCCAGCTCGAACTTCATGACGCCCACTATCTGCTCGCCGTCACGGGCGACATGGAAAAGCCCCGCGCTGGTGTCCTGCAGGACACGTTCGTGGCCGATGGCGGTGGCTGACCAAAGCGCCCTCCCCCCGCCGGCGAGCCAGAGTTCGGCATCCTGCAGGACGGAGGCAATCACGGGTGCATCCGAGGGGAGCGCTTGCTGTATGTTCATCATCACTGCCTTGGGCCCGAAGGGTGGCTATCTTATGGAATCCCTGACCCCCGCCTGGGTTTGACCGATGCGGCGCCGGCGCATCAAGACAAACGCGGAGGCCAGCAGCGGACCAGACAGCGTGAGCAAGACGAAAGGAACATCTCCCAATGGCGTCATGGATCCCCTCGAACGCGGAGGCACGAGCTGTCCCCATAGTCGAAGATCGGTGAGTTGAACTTGCATGTATTGCCTGTACAACCAGAACACCGCGCCGCTCACGAGAACAGAAGACACAAAAAGAAGGACGGCCGTTCGTGCGTACTGCCTGTAGCCGGTGGATGCAAGCCAGGCTGCGGCCAAGGGAATGGCAATGAACAGGCTGCCTGCATGGAAGAGATCAAACCGGAAGCGGTAAATCGAGCCGGCACGCTCTGCAACTGCGGAGACAGTATTGCGTCCGGGATTGAGCAGCTGCATCATGATCGCAAAGCTAATTTCCTGCTCAAAAAAGACGAGTGTTCCCCCTGCCAGGCAGGCAGCCGCGGCGATTGCGATGACCAGCGCGACGGGCGGCTTTGGAATCCCTTGCGGGCGTGCGTTTTCAAGCATGGGACTTCCCACAAAGGTTGGAGACAATCAAAAGCACAGCACTCTCGCGATGCTAGTTGCGCGGCTCGACGCGGATTCCCGGTGCGTAGCAAACGCGCAGCACACCGGCGACCAGTTCGGACGCCCCCTTCTGGAGCTGGTCGATGGCAATGCGCGCCGTGACGTACGCCTGCAAATTGCCCAGCGCTTTACCTGCGCTTGCCCAGATCGGAGCGAAATCCTCCTCCAGCTTCTGCAGCCGGGCGCGCTGTTGCGCGTTGCTGACCGCAGGTATCTTGAGCTGGGCGTCTCCAGCGATCAGCGCACGCGTCAATGTCCTGATGTCATTGAGGTTGCGCCCGAAATCGAAAACGGCATCCTGGGACATTTCTGTGGCGGCAAACTTTCCGGCATTCCTGGCGAGGCTGTCGAGCAGTATGGGCAATTGCTGCGCTGCCGCGACGCGCGCGGGCGTCTGGCGGCCCTTGCGTTCATTCGCCGCCACCTCCTGGGCCTGGCTGACCAGGACCAGTGACTCGCGAATCACATCGTGCAGGCCGTTCTGCACCGTCGGCAGGACATGGGGCTTTTCAAGAAGAATGTTCGCCGAATACGCCATTCCGCCCACAAGAGGCCCGAGACGGTCGAGAGACGGCGGCAGATTGCCGCCCGTCAGCGTTCGCAGCGCGTCCATGTGCTGCCGGAGTTTCGGAAAGGCTTCGGCGTCGCCGGCCTGCGCGGATGCGAGTACCGGCCGCATTCCGCTGGCCTGGTCAAACACCTGGCAGGCCAGCTGCGCCTCAGGGCCCGTCTGCCTGATTTGGCCGCGAGCCGGTGCGGCGAGAAATGCGCATGCTGCCATGCCGGCGGCCACCCAGCGCACTGCAATTCGTGAACATGTCCGCATCGAGACCTCCCCCGCGTTGTATTTGTGGCCACTATAGCCGCGACCAGCAGTCCCTGTGCCGGACGCGTTCCGGGAGCATCCAAGCCCTGGCTTGGGAGATTTTTCCCCGCGCCCGCAGCATCTTGTTACATGCAAATCGGCTACCCTTGGCCTTCCGAAGGAGAAGGAAACGTGAGCCAAACAATGAAAAAAGCCGCCCTGTTACTGATCGCGGCGGTATCGCTGCATGCCCAGGCCCTGCAAATCACCAGCCTTTCGCCCCAGGGCGAGGTTGCGCGGGTGCGGCAGGTGGTCGCCAAGTTCGATGAGGGGGCCGTCAATTTCGGCGACCCCAAGGCGCCGGCGCCGCTGTCGCTGAGCTGCAGCGACGCGCAGGCCACCAAGGGCTCCGGCCGCTGGATCAGCGAGCGTGAATGGGCTTTTGAGTTTGAAAACGACCTGCCGCCCGGCGTGAGCTGCGCGCTCAACGTGGTCGGCACCTTCAAGTCGCCCAAAAGCCAGCCCGTGGCCGGCACCACTTCCTACAAGTTCAACACCGGCGGGCCTTTCATCCAGAACCTGCGCCCCGGCACCTACGAGCGCATCGACGAGGAACAGTACTTCCTGCTGCAGCTCAACGGCGCGGCCACGGCGCAAAGCATCCGCGACAACGTCTGGTGCAATGCCGAAGGCCTGGGCGAGCGTGTGCCCGTCAAGCTGATCGAGGGCAAGGAACGCGACGAGCTGCTCAAGTCGCAAGGCCTGGACAAGGCCGCGGCCAAGGACCCGCTGCGTTACGTCACGCTGGCCTGCAACCGGCGCCTGACGCCGGCCACCAAGGTGCAGCTGGTTTACGGCAAGGGCGTGAGCACACCCAGCGGCGTGGCCAGCTCGGTGGAAAAACGCTACAACTTCCAGGTGCGCGAGCCTTTTTCGGCCAGCTTCAACTGCGAGCGCGAAAACGCCCAGGCCGCCTGCCTGCCGATGCGGCCCATGAGCCTGAACTTCAACGCCCCCGTGCCGCGCAAGCTGGCCGAGGCGATTCGCCTCAAGGGCGACAAGGACACCAAACCCTCCTTCGACGAAGGTAACAGCGACGGCGACAACGTGGTCACCACCGTCACCTTCAAGCCGATGTTCGCCGAGCAGGCCCAGTTCACGCTGGAACTGCCCAGAGGCTTCAAGGACGCCTCGGGCCGCGAGCTGCGCAATGCCGACAGCTTTCCGCTGAAAGTGGCGACGGGCGCGATGCCGCCGCTGGCGAAATTCGCCGCCTCGCCCTTCGGCATCGTTGAACGTTATGCCGAGCCCAACACCAAGCCCGGCGACCCGGCCCTGTTGCCGGTGACGCTGCGCAATGTGGAAGCGGCCCTGCAGGTCAAGGGCCTGGCGCCGGCCGCCGCGGCAGCGCCTGCCGGCAAGGTCAGCGACCTGCAGCCGCGCACCGACGCAGACATCATTGCCTGGTTCCGCAAGGTGCAGCGCTACGACGAATATGAAGTGTCGCGCAAGACGGCCGCCGCCGACGTCAAGGGCCCGCTGCCCAAGGTGCTGGACGCGCAGGGCAAGGATTATGTGCAATCGCGCATGCTGTCGCTGCTGGGCGGCCAGCCCGGCGTGAAGACGCTGGACCTGCCCAAGCCCGTGACCGGCGGCGACCCGCGCCCGTTTGAAGTCGTCGGCATCCCGCTGGCGCCTGGTTTCCACGTGGTGGAGATCGCCTCGCAAAAACTCGGCAGCTCGCTGCTGGACGAACGCCACGGCGACAGCCGGACCATGTATGTGCGCACCTCAGCACTTGTGACCAACCTGGGCGTGCATTTCAAGCTGGGCCGCGAGAACTCGCTGGCCTGGGTCACCACGCTCGACAAGGGCGCGCCGGTGGTGGGCGCCACGGTGCGCGTGTCGGGCTGCAACGGCACCGAAGTCGCCAAGGCCGTGACCAACGCGCAAGGCATCGCCAATTTCGCGGGCCTTTCTTCCGAGCCGCCGCGCTGCCCCGGCAACGACGGCAGCAATGCCTATTTCGTGAGCGCGCGCAGCACCGTGGCCGGCATTGAAGACCTGGCCTTTACCTGGAGCGACTGGCACAAGGGCATAGAGCCCTGGCGCTTCAACGTGCCGACCAGCCGCGACCCGATGCCCGACGAACGGGCCCACACAATATTCGACCGCACGCTGCTGCGCGCCGGCGAAACGGTGTCGATGAAACATTTGCTGCGCACCGAGACCAGCAAGGGCTTCGGCCTGCCCGAGGGCACGCCGGCCACGCTGGTCGTCACCCACGTGGGCAGCGGCCAGCAATACACCCAGCCCATCAGCTGGCGCAAGACGGCGACCGGCGGCCTGAGCGCCGAAAACACCTTTGCGATACCGCCCGCGGCCAAGCTGGGCGTGTACGAAGTGCAGCTCAAGGGCCAGAACGACAGCGGCAACGGCCGCGGCAACCGCGCCCGCAGCTTCCCCACCGGGCAGTTCCGCGTCGAGGAATTCCGCCTGCCGGTTCTGGAAGGCCGCATCAACCCGGTCGAGAAGAAGGCGTTGGTCAACGTGCAGTCGGTGCCCACCGACGTGCAGATCAACTACGTTTCGGGCGGCGGCGCCGTGAACCTGCCGGTGCGCGTCTCGGCGCTGGTGCGCGCCAAGTCGCTGAGCTACAGCGACTATGAAGAGTTCAACTTCATGCCGCCGCGCATCAACCGCGACCAGGCCGCCAGCGCGGAGAACGAAGAAGCCACGGCCTCGCAGGACCAGCGCGTGATCGCCGACAAGCTGCCGCTGACGCTGGACCGCAACGGCGCGGGCAAGCTCACCATCAACGACATCCCGGTTCACAAGCAGCCGCAGGAGCTGCTGATGGAAGCCACCTACGCCGACCCCAACGGCGAGGTGCAGACCATACGCAGCGTCTCCACCGTCTGGCCGGCCGCCGTGGTGGCGGGCATCAAGACCGAGGGCTGGGTGTCCTCCAGCCAGAAAATCAAATTCCAGGCGCTGGCGCTGGACCTCACGGGCAAGCCGGCGACCGGCGTGTCGCTGGAAGTGAACGCCGTGGCGCGCATCACCACCACCAGCCGCAAGCGCATGGTGGGCGGTTTCTACACCTACGACAACAAGACCGAGACCAAAGACCTCGGCAGCGTCTGCAGCGGCAAGAGCGATTCGCGCGGCCTGCTGCTGTGCGAGACCAAGCTCGGCGAGCCGGGCGAGGTCGAACTCATCGTGACGGCCACGGACAAGGACGGCAACACCATCAAGGCCGCCAGCAATGTCTACGTCACGCGCCAGGGCGAACTGTGGTTCGGCGGCGAAGACCACGACCGCATGGACGTGCTGCCCGAGAAGAAAAGCTACCAGCCCGGCGAGATGGCCAAGTTCCAGGTGCGCATGCCCTTCCGCTTCGCCACCGCGCTGGTCGCGATTGAACGCGAAGGCGTGATCGAAACCCAGGTGGTGCAGCTCAACGGCCAGGACCCGACCGTGAACCTGCAGATCAAGGAAGGCTGGGGCCCGAATGTGTACGTCAGCGTGCTGGCCCTGCGCGGCCGGTTGCGCGAGGTGCCCTGGTACAGCTTCTTCACCTGGGGCTACAAGGCGCCGCGTGAATGGTGGACCTCCTTCTGGTACGAAGGCCGCGAATACGTGGCGCCGACCGCGCTGGTGGACCTGAGCAAGCCGGCGTTCCGCCTGGGCCTGGCGGAAATCCGCGTGGGCACCAAGGCGCACCAGCTCGACGTGAGCGTGAAGGCCGACAAGGAAAGCTATGCCGTGCGCGGCCAGGCCAAGGTCACCATCACCGCCAGGCTGCCCAACGGCCAGCCGGCCGCCAATGCCGAAGTGGCGCTGGCCGCGGTGGACCAGGCGCTGCTGGAGCTGATGCCCAACGACAGCTGGGACCTGCTGGGCGCGATGTTGCAGCGCCGTTCGTGGGGCGTGGAGACCTCGACCGCACAGATGGAAATCATAGGCCGCAGGCATTACGGCCGCAAAGCCGTGGCGGCCGGCGGCGGCGGCGGGCGCAGCAACACGCGCGAGCTGCTGGAAACCCTGCTGCTGTGGAACCCCAGCATCGTGCTGGACGCCAAGGGCCAGGCCGTGGTGACGGTGCCGCTCAATGACGCGCTGACGACCTTCAAGATCGTCGCCGTGGCCGACGCCGGCACCGGCCTCTTCGGCACCGGCCAGACCAGCATCAAGGCGACGCAAGACCTGCAGATCATCAGCGGCCTGCCGCCGCTGGTGCGCGAGGACGACCAGTTCCGCGCGCAGCTGACCTTGCGCAACACCACCAAGGCCGTGATGAAGGTGGAAGTCAGCCCGCGCGCCACGCTGCTGGATTTGAAGCCGCAGACGGTGGACATCCCCGCCGGTGAAGCGCGTGAAGTGGCCTGGATGGTCACCGCGCCCGCGCAGCTGGCGCTCACGCGCGCCGAAGCCATCCTCTGGGAAATCGAGGCGAAAGACACGATCACCGGCGCGCGCGACGGCCTGAAGGCGCGCCAGCGCATCATCCCGGCCGTGCCGTTGACGGTGCAGCAGGCCACGCTGGTGCAGGTGGACGGAAGCTTCACACTGGACGTGAACCCGCCGGCCGACGCCCTGCCCGGCCGCGGCGGCCTGAAGATGTCGCTGCAACCCAGGCTGGCGGAAGGCATGGACGGCGTGCGCGATTATTTCGCCAACTACCCCTTCATCTGCCTGGAGCAAAAAACCAGCAAGGCCGTGGGCCTGCGCGACGGCAAGCTCTGGCAGACGGTGCTGGCGCAACTGCCCAGCTACCTGGACAGCGACGGCCTGGCCAGCTACTTCCCGCCGCGCGACGGCGAAGCCAACCGCGGCAGCGATGCGCTGACGGCCTACCTGCTGGCCGCCACGCATGAGGCCTCCGGCATCAACCCGGCCTTCGCCCTGCCCGACGACGCCCGCGCACCCATGGAGCGCGGCCTGATCGCTTTCGTTGAAGGCCGCATCCAGCGCGAGTTCTGGAGCCCGCGCAAGGACCTGGACGTGCGCAAGCTGGCCGCGCTGGAGGCGCTGTCGCGCTACGGCAAGGCCCAGGGCCGCATGCTGGGCAGCATCACCATCGCGCCCAACCAGTGGCCCACCCACGCGGTGATCGACTGGCTCAACATCCTCAAACGCGTGGCCGACGTGCCGCAGCGCGAGCAGCGTTTGGCCGAGGCCAACCAGGTGCTGCGTTCGCGCCTGTCCTTCCAGGGCACCAAGCTGGTCTTCAGCACCGAGAAGGACGATTACTGGTGGTGGCTGATGGCCAACGGCGACGTCAACACCGCGCGCCTGATGCTGGCCGTGATGGACGACCCGACGTGGAAGGACGACATGGGCCGCCTGGCCAACGGCTTTATCGCACGCCAGCAAAAAGGCGCCTGGCACACCACCACGGCCAACCTCTGGGGCGGCCTGGCACTGGACAAGTTCTCGGCCAAGTTTGAAGCCACGCCCGTGGCCGGCGTGACCAAGGCGACGCTGGCGGCTGCGGCCGCGAGTGTGGCCAGCGTGGACTGGGCCAAGGTCGACCGCGTCAAGACCACCGACGCGGCCGGCGCGCCCAACCAGACCACCTTCTTCGGCGCGCCGGCCTCGCCCGGCAACCTGCGCAACAACAGCATGTTCCTGCCCTGGGGCGGCGCGGCCAAAGACACGCTCACCGTGACCCACCAGGGCCCCGGCAAACCGTGGCTCACGCTGCAGTCCATCGCGGCCATCCAGTTGAAGGAACCCTTTAACGCCGGCTACCAGATCAAGAAGACCATCACGCCCGTGGAGCAGGCCGTCAAGGGCGTGTACACGCGCGGCGACGTGATCCGCATCTCGCTGGAAGTCAACGCGAGTGCCGACATGACCTGGGTGGTGATCAGTGACCCGGTGCCCGGCGGCGCGACCATCCTGGGCGGCGGCCTGGGCCGCGACTCCGAAATCGCGACCAGCGGCGAGAAAAAAACCGGCGCAGGCTGGCCCGCCTTTGAAGAGCGCAGCTTCGAGGCCTTCCGCAGCTACTACGAATACCTGCCCAAGGGCGTGGTGAAGATGGAATACACCGTGCGCCTGAACAACGTCGGCGACTTCGCGCTGCCGCCAAGCCGGGTGGAGGCCATGTATGCGCCCGAGATGTTTGGCGAGTCGCCGAATGCGCGGGTGAAGGTGGAGGCGGCGAAGTGAAGCTTTCCGCTTATGCCGTTTACGCCGTCCTGCTGCTGGGCGCCAACCTGGCCCTGGCGCAGGTCGGCACGCCCGCTGAAGGTGAGTACGTCATCAGCGACGGTGCCTGGGGAACACTGGAGGTTCAGGTCCGTGGAAAGTTCATGATAGAGACGGTTGGGGCCAATGCGCACATCTGCGGCGTGGAGGGCGTGATCGTCGATGGAAAATCGAAAATAGGAAAGTCAGCCTGCCAGTTGAGCTTTAAAGCCGAGGGCCAGGACGTCAGGGTCGCGACCAACGGCTCCGACGCCTGCAGGGATTTTTGCGGCATGCGGGCCTGGTTTGAAGGGCTTTACCGCAAGCCCTCGCCGCTTTGTGTGCGCAAGAGCATTGACGACGCGAAGAAAAAATTCAAGAAAAGCTATGTGGCGAAAGATTACGCCGCCGCGCTGGCCGTCATCAACCCCGTTGCCACGCAATGCAAGCCTTTCCTGAATTGGGTGGAGTCGGCCTGGGTCCTGAACGACCTGGCATTAACGCAATTCAAACTGGGTGACCGCGCGGCCTGCATCAAGACCTTGCAAGGCCTCGCGCCTGATGCCGCCAAGTCTGACGATGAAATCAAAGGGAGCTATCCTCCGGCCGACTCGGACGCCTATCTGCCGGTGGTGCAAGCCACCCGGACCAACCTGCGGCTGTGCACAAAGCCATGAATTACCCCCAGCGCGTTTACGCAGGCTTGGCACTTGCCTTTCTACTGGCCAGCGGCGTCCATTCGCCCGCACGGGCCGAAACCACAGCAGAGTCTCAGGAATTGGCTTTGCAATTGGTCCAGCGCGCAGAGCTGAAGAAACTGGCCATGCTTTCCATGCGCGCCCACCTCTGGGACCGGGTGGAAGGGGAACCCGTGGATCCCGGGCCCAGCACCATCAAGGATCAATACTTTTCTCAATACGAATGCCTCCGGCACAAAGACGGCTCTCCCTTCGAAGCCCCACTGGCGAAGCTGCTTGCGGAAAGTTTGACGCCGGAAGACATGCGTGGCCTGCTTGAGTTTTATGCCGGCCCAGCGGGAGATGAGGCCATCAAGCTGGTTTTCTGGAAGCAGCTGGAAAGCAAGGGACTTCCAAGGACGGGCGAGTACTCGGCCTTCTTTTCTCCTCCACGCATTTCATCGATGCAACAGGCTGCCATTACCCAGTTCATCGGCTCGGAGCGTTTCATCAGGATGATGAAGCCCTTGACGCAACCCGGTCAGGACTATTCCAGCGCCATGGGTGAGTTGGTTCGCCAGTGCAATGAGGTTTTTGTCCCCACGGCCCTGAACACATCATCCAGACCATCTTATCCGGCTATCGGAACAGGAGGGACTCTGGATCCCGCGTTGATCAATCAGGTTGTTGTTCCCGCGACTGTGAAGACATCCACCAGTCCCGCTTACCCGCCAATCGCCAGAAGAGCGGGCATCCAGGGCGCCATGGTGATAGGGGTTTACGTCGATGCATCCGGCGAAGCAAAGCAAGCGTGGGTGTTCAGGCAATGGTTCAACTCTCGCGTGATGCCGGGGCCGCCAGGCAAGACAAGCACGGCCGAGGTGTTCAACGAGATTGGCCTGGCCTACGCCATGAACAGTACCTATGCGCCGGCGACGCGAAACGGCGTTGCGGTGGAATCCGTGCTCAGTATTCCGCTGCGATTCCGTCTCGAAAAATAAGCCATGCTCCGAACAAGCCCATCCGCCATGCGCCGCACTGCCGCTGTTTTTTTTGCGGCAGTTTGCATGCATCCCGCCTGGGCCGTCGCCACCTTCGACGAAGTCAAACGCGACTTCCGCCCCTCCGACACGCTCATCCTGGACCGCACAGGCGAAATCCTCCAGCGCCTGCGCACCGACGCTGCCGTGCGGCGCGGCCAGTGGGTCGCCTTGCCGGATGTGTCGCCTGCCCTGCGCACGGCGCTTGTACTCAGTGAAGACAAGCGCTTTTACGAGCACAGCGGCGTGGACTGGCGGGCTGTGTCGGCCGCGGCCTGGGGCAATTTGTGGAACACCAAAACCCGCGGCGCGTCCACCATCAGCATGCAGCTGGCCGGCCTGATGGACGAAGACTGGCGCGCCGGCGCGGGCGGGCGCAGCCTGGCGCAAAAAGTCGGCCAGACCGTGTCGGCCCAGATCCTGGAAGCGCGCTGGCGCAAGGACCAGATCCTGGAGGCTTACCTCAACCTCGTGCCCTTTCGCGGCGAGATGGTGGGGATCGACGCGTTAAGCCGCACGCTGTTCGGCAAGGCCGCGCACGGGCTGGATGAACGCGAGGCGGCACTCGCGGCGGCGCTGGTGCGCGCGCCCAATGCCAAAGTGGCGCAGGTGTCGCAGCGGGCTTGCGGAGTTTTGAGGACGATGCAGGCGCCGGCCAAAGTGGATTGCGAAGGGCTGGACTTGTTTGCGGCAGCCGCGTTGCAGCGCAAGGCCTTTGATGCGAGTGAAGGCGTGGCGCCGCATGTGGCGCGCAGGCTGCTGGCGCTTCGCGCGCCCTCACCCCTGCCCTCTCCCAGGGGGAGAGGGAGCAATACCGTTGAGCGCAGCGACCCCGCTCTGCTCCCTCTCCCTCCGGGAGAGGGCGGGGGTGAGGGCTCCCCGAATTCAAAGAGCCCATCCATACGCTCCACCCTGCGCGCCCCGCTGCAACGCTTCGCCGTGCAAACCCTGACGCAGCAACTGCGCGAGCTGCGCGGCCGCCACGTCGAGGACGGCGCCGTCGTGGTGCTGGACAACGCCACCGGCGAGGTGCTGGTCTGGGTGGGCTCTTCGGGCGAACTGAGCGGCGCGGCCGAGGTCGACGGCGTGATGGCGCTGCGCCAGCCGGGTTCCACGCTCAAGCCGTTCTTGTATGCCGAGGCGATTGCCGAGCGCCGCATCACGGCGGCATCGCTGCTGGAAGACTCGTCCTCGCAGATCCAGACGGCCGGCGGCCTCTACATTCCGCAGAACTACGACAGGCAGTTCAAGGGACTGGTGTCGGCGCGCACGGCGCTGGGCGCTTCGCTCAACGTGCCGGCGGTGCGCACGCTGGTGATGGTGTCGCCCGACGCCTTCCACAAGCAGCTCAGGGCCGTGGGCCTGCCGCTGAAAGAATCGGGCGACTACTACGGCTACAGCCTGGCGCTGGGCAGCAGCGAGGTCTCGTTGCTGTCATTGACCAACGCCTACCGCACGCTGGCCAACGGCGGGCGCTACAGCACGCCCTCGCTGGCGAAGAACCCCAAACCCGTGTTCAGGCCGGCGCTGGATGCGCGCGCCGCCTTTATCGCGACCGACATCATGGCCGACCCGCTGGCGCGCGCGCGCACCTTCGGCACCGACAGCATCCTCGCCACGCGCTTCTGGACGGCCGTGAAAACCGGCACCAGCAAGGACATGCGCGACAACTGGGCCATGGGCTTTTCGCAGCGCTACACCGTGGGCGTGTGGGTGGGCAACGCCAGCGGCGCGCCCATGTGGGACGTGAGCGGCACCAGCGGCGCGGCGCCCATCTGGGCGGCGCTGATGAACTACCTGCACAAGACTGAACGCAGCCGCGCGCCCGCGCCGCCTGCCGGCCTGGTGCAAAGCCGCGCGCAGTTCGGCAAGCAGGGCGGCACGCCGCTGGAGGCGGCGCGCAGCGAGTGGTTTATCCAGGGCACGGAGCAGGCGGTGTTTGCCATGAGTTCAGGCACGGATGCGCCGCGGCCCGCCCGGGGCGGCCGCAAACCTGCCAACACCGAACCCGACGCCCCCGCGCGCATCACCGCGCCGGCCTCCGGCACCATCATCGCGCTGGACCCGGACATTCCGCCCAAAAACCAGCGCATCAGCTTCAGCGCCCAGGGCCGCGGCACACGCTGGCTCATGGACGGCAAGGAATTCGCGCGCGGCGCGCAGGCACAGTGGTTGCCCTGGCCGGGCCGGCACGTGGTGCAGCTGGTCGACGCGGGCGGCAAGGTGGCCGACGAAATCAAATTTGAAGTGCGCGGCGCGGGTGTGCGCGAGGCCAGCGCGCGTGGCGCCACGACGGCGGCACGATGAGTTTCACAGTACCGGCAACACGGCCCCTCTACAAAACACCGGCCGTGCTCTGGACGGTGCTGTGCGTGCTGGCGGCCTGTGCGCTGGCTACGCCGGCCGCCGCCGCGCAAGTGCCCGTGCCGCCCTACAGCGCGCGCGTGCTCGACACCACCGCCACGCTGGACACCGCACAGATCGCGGCCCTGAACGCGCAGATCCTGGCGCTGGAGGCAGACACCCAGGCGGCAATCGTCGTCTACATGCTGCCGACCACGGGCGAAGAAGCCATCGAGGAATACGCCACGCGCGTATTCGAGGCATGGAAATTGGGCGACGCCAAGCGTGACGACGGCATCCTGGTCCTGGTCGCGCTACAGGACAGGCGCATGCGCATTGAAGTCGGCCAGGGCCTTGAAGGCACTGTGCCCGACGTGCTGGCGGGCCGCATCATAGCCCAGCAGATGAAGCCGCATTTCCAGGACAAGGACTACGCGGGTGGGCTGGAAGCGGCCATCAACAGCCTGGGCGCGCTGGTGCGCGGCGATGCGCCGGCCCCGGCCGACGCGCCTCCCGGCGGTGTCACGCCCTTTGGCTGGGCATTTATTGCCGCGCTGCTGTGGGGTTTCGCCGTGGGCGTGGCTCGCGCGCTCCGCGCCTGGAAATGGCCGGTGACTATCGGCGTGCTCGCCGCCGTACCGGTGGTGGCAGCGGCCGTCCTGACGGATGCCGGCATGGCGGCCATCCTGCTGTCTTTCCCGGCGCCGCTGGCGTTTGCGCTGGGTTTCGGCTGTGGCCGCTCCGGCATTGTGCGTTGGATAGCCGGCGGTTTTGTGGGGGTGATAGGCCTGCTGGTCGGCATCGGTTATGCGGTGGGCGCCGACAGGTTCTGGTGGGGATTTCTGTACGCCATGGCGGGCGGTGTCGCCTGCCTGCTGCTTACCCTGATCGTCATGGGTATGCGCATGGCCTGGCAGCGCAGCCTGCTGGAGTTCGGCGTGCGCTGCGCCGTGGTGGCCGGCATCGTGGGTTATGTGGCCTTCGAAAACCCGCCGGGTTCGCTGTGGACGGACTGGGAATCCTGGCTGCCCACGGCGGCCGCGGCCGGCCTGTCAATGCTGTTTGGTTTTTTCCCGGGCAGCATGGGTGGCGGCAGTGGAAGCGACAGTAGCAGTTCATCGGGCAGCAGTTCCAGCTCAAGCTCCGGTTCCAGCAGCCGCAGTTCGTCGGGCGGCTCCAGCAGCGGCGGCGGCGCGTCTGGCAGCTGGTAGAAGGTCGGCGCCGGGCGCCCCGTATTGAAATAATTTGCAGCCCGCCAAAATTTATTCAATCGCCGGGCGCCCCAAGCCTTTAGCATTGGGCGACTGAGGAGACAACCCTGTGCCCGTGATCACCAACATTGAAGACCTGCGCGTCCTGGCCAAAAAGCGCGTGCCGCGCATGTTCTACGACTACGCCGATTCCGGCTCCTGGACCGAAAGCACCTACCGCGCCAACGAAAGCGACTTCCAGAAGATCAAGCTGCGCCAGCGCGTGGCCGTCAACATGGAAAACCGCAGCACGGCCACCACCATGATCGGCCAGCCCGTGGCCATGCCGGTCGCCATCGCGCCCACGGGCCTCACGGGCATGCAGCACGCCGACGGTGAAATACTCGGGGCGCGCGCCGCCAAAAAATTCGGCATCCCCTTCACGCTGTCGACCATGAGCATCTGCTCCATCGAGGACGTGGCCGCCGGCACGGACCGCCACCCCTTCTGGTTCCAGCTCTATGTGATGAAGGACCGCGCCTTCATTGAAGCCCTGATAGAGCGCGCGAGGGCGGCCAATTGCTCGGCGCTGGTGCTCACGCTGGATTTGCAGATCCTCGGCCAGCGCCACAAGGACCTCAAAAACGGCCTGAGCGCACCGCCCAAGCCCACGCTGGCCACCATCCTCAATCTCATGACCAAACCGCGCTGGGGCCTGGGCATGCTTGCTACCCGCCGCCACGGCTTCGGCAACATCGTCGGCCACGTCAAGGGCGTGGAGAACATGGGCTCGCTCTCCGAATGGACGGCCAAGCAGTTCGACCCGGCGCTCAGCTGGGGCGACGTGGAATGGATCAAGAAGCGCTGGGGCGGCAAGCTGATCCTCAAGGGCATCCAGGACGTGGAAGACGCCAAACTCGCCGTCAATTCAGGCGCGGATGCGCTGGTCGTCTCCAACCACGGCGGCCGCCAGCTCGACGGCGCGATGTCCTCCATTTCGTCCCTGCCCGGGATCGTCGCGGCCGTCGGCAACCAGATCGAGGTGCACATGGACGGCGGCATACGCTCCGGCCAGGATGCGCTCAAAGCCGTGGCCCTGGGCGCCAAAGGCACTTACATAGGCCGCGCCTTCCTCTATGGCCTGGGCGCCATGGGCGAACAAGGCGTGACCAAGGCGCTGGAGATCATCCACAAGGAGCTGGACCTGACCATGGCCTTTTGCGGGCGCACCGACATCAAGTCGGTGGATACCAGTATTTTTGTGCCGGGGACTTACTGAGCCTCAACAGGCAGCCTCTCAGGCCGCCTGCAGCTGCGCCCGCCGCCAGGCCCCGGGCGGCATCTCCGTCGCGCGTTTGAAGGCGCGTGAGAACGCCGCCTCCGAGTCGTAACCCACTTCAAGCGCCACCGCCGCTACGCTCAGGCGGCCTTCGCGCAGCAGGCGGGCGCCGCACTGCATGCGCCAGTTGGTCAGGTACTGCATGGGTGCCAGGCCGGTCAGCGTGACGAAGCGTTCGTGCAGGGCCGAACGTGACAGTCCCACGCGGCTGCCCAGTTCTTCCAGCGTCCAGGCCTGGGCGGGGTCACCGTGCATCAGCGTGATCGCGCGGCCGACCTGGCGGTCGCGCAGCGCGCCCAGCCAGCCTTGCGCATCGGGCGGCAACGATTCCAGGTAGCGGCGCGCGCCGTCGACGAAGACCATCTCGCTGACCCGCTGCAACAGCGCCGCGCCGCCGGCACGCCGTTCACCGGATTCGAAAGCCGCCTGTTCCAGCATGGGCGCCACCCAGGCGCCGACGCCGCCTGCCGGCAAGTGCAGCAGCCTGGGCAGCGCGTTGATCAGCGGGTTGAAGGGCTTCAAATCGCAGGCGATGAAGCCGCACAGGATCACCGTGGTGGCGTCCTCGGGCGGCAGGCCCAGGCCCGCCTCGAACATGCCGCCGCGGTAGGTGATGGGGATGGGCTTGGGGTCGTCACGCATGCGAAACAGCCAGTCGCCGCCATCGTCGATGGGAGCCAGGCCCGGCGCGCTGGACACCACGTGCGCATCGCCGTGGGGCAGCATCACGATGTCGCCTTCTTTCAGCCGCAGCGGTGCTTCGCCGTCAACGGCGACCCAGCCCTCGCCTTTGGCGAACAGGTGGTACTCGATGACGTGCTCGGCGCCCGGCATCACGGCGGGCGCCAGCTCGCTTGAATGCGGCGCCTGCGCCGCCCATTGGTCGCGGCAGCTCACGTGAAAGAAAACCGAGCCGCGCAACCGCACGCTGCGCAGCACGTCGGAAAGGGGGTCAAGCCGGCTCATGGCGTTGCCTGAACCGCCCGGGCCGCAACGGCGGACTTTCGGTCAAGCCACGGCGACAGCGGGTAAAGCGCCAAAAAGCGCGAGTCGCGACCATTGGGATACCGGCAAACGCTATGCCGGCATTCACTCCATCCAAAGGTATCCAACATGACATCCATCACCGCCACCCCTGAAAAAACAGCAGCCGCCGCGCCGGACTATGCCGCGATCAAACAGCGCCAGCAGGCCACCTGGGCCAGCGGCGACTACACCATCGTCGGCACCACGCTGCAAATTGTCGGCGAGACGCTTGCCGAAGCCGTCGACCTGCGCTCCGGCGAACGCGTGCTCGACGTCGCCGCAGGCAATGGTAACGCCACGCTGGCCGCGGCGCGCCGCTTCGCCGAGGTGACCTCGACCGACTACGTGCAGGCCCTGCTGGACAAGGGCTGCGGCCGCGCCGCCGCCGAAGGCCTGGACGTGCGCTTCGAGGTCGCCGACGCCGAGGCCCTGCCCTACGAGGCCGGCAGCTTTGACGTCGCGCTGTCGACTTTCGGCGTGATGTTCGCGCCCGACCACGCCAGCGCCGCGCGCGAGATGCTGCGCGTGGTGCGCCCGGGCGGGCGCATCGGTATGGCCAACTGGACGCCGGAAGGTTTTATCGGCCGCCTGTTCAAGATCATCGGCACGCACGTGGCGCCGCCGGCGGGTGTGCGCTCACCGGCGCTGTGGGGCACCGAGGCCCACCTGGTCTCGCTGTTCGGCCCGAGGGCCGGCAACATCAAGGTGGAGCGCAAGCTGTTCTCCTTCCGCTACCGCTCGGCCGCACACTTCTTGCAGGTGTTCCGCGACTTCTACGGCCCGACGCACAAGGCCTTCGGCGCACTGGATGCGGGCGGGCAGGCGGCGCTCGAGCGCGACATCCTGGCGCTGCTCAATGAACTGGACATCGGCAAGGGCCGCGGCCTCGTTGTGCCCAGCGAGTACGCCGAAACCGTGATCACCGTGGGCTGAGCGGGAAGGAGCGCCCGTGCCGACCGAAGCCGAAGCCAACAGGCGGCCGGTGCAGGCGATCTTCACCGGGCTGGAAGCCGGCCAGGGCGCCCTCTTCGCGGCCACCCTGGCCGGCGAGGTCGTCATGCGCGTCACGGGGAACTACAGCAGGTCACACACTTTCACAGCCAAGGAGGCCGTGATGCGTGAGCTTTACGGACCGATTTGCGCGGCAGGATTGTCGAGATGCGCGAGTATTGCGACTCGGTGCTCTGCGAGCCGCGGCTGGGGTTGTTTCAGGCGGGCGGGGACGCAATCTCGTAGTCCATCACATACGAATGCTTGCCATCGGCGATCTGGATGCCCAGCGTGCCGGTCAGGCCCGTCAATTCACCCGTGCCTGAATCGGGCACCACGCTGACGCTCAGCTGCGGCACGCCGCGGTTCATGGTGCCGCTGTGCTGCAGCACAAAGCTGCCGCTTTTGCCGTGCAGCGTGCCGGTCACGCGTTCCATCGCGACGTAGCCGGCCGAGCCTTTGACGGCGGTGCCGGCACTGAGCATTTCGCCCTTGCTGGTGGCCTGCAGGCCGCCGCTGAAGGTCTTGTTGATGGTGAGGCGGCCCATCAGCGGGCCGGCGTCCCTGTCGGCCAGGGGCAGGGGCTGTGGATTGACTTCGAAAGTTCCGGTTGCGCGGGATGGCATGACGTCACCTTTCAATCAGTTGGGGGACCAAGCCGGCCATGATGCCAGAGCGCGGGCACCCCGGGGCGCCGTTCACGCCCGCTTAGCGCTGCCCGAAAGGCCGGGCCGGCACCGTCTGCAGATACGCGTGCAGCGCCTGCGCATCGACGTCGTTGAGCGCGCGCAGCGACTCGAAAGGCATCACGCTGATCGCCGTGCCGTCGGGGCGCTTGCCGCTGCGCAGCATGGCGACAAAAGCACTCGCGTCCTTGTAGCGCGGCATGACGCTGCCCTCGCCCGGGGTCAGGTTGGCGGCGGGCGCCCAGTCGGGCGGGCCGCCGGGGATCTTGCCGCCGGCCAGGCCCGCGCCGTGGCAGCCTATGCACATGTTGGCCACGTAAGCGCCGTGCGCCGCCGTCACGCCTTCGGCAATCGGTTTGGCGGGCGGCAGCGTGTGGTCGATTTTTTGCGCGGCGTCCTTGATCGCATCAAAGGCATAGAGCACCTTCACCGGCACCGGCAAATCCAGCACGGCGGCGCCGCCCATTTTGGGCGGCAGGGCCTTGACGTAGGCGACAAGCGCGCCCAGGTCTTCGTCGGTCAGGCGGTTGTAGTCCTCGCTGGGCATGATGAACACCGGCCGGGCGTCAGGCTTGACGCCGTGACGCACCGTGCGTACCCAGTCTTCGGGCGTGTAGCGCGCCACCACATTGCCTTCACCTGGGGTAATGTTGGGGCCGGCCAGGCGCATGCCTTTGCCGTCGTTCATGAATTCGCGGCCGGCGCCGTTGGCGCCATGGCAGTCGGCACAGCCGCGCGAGTTGTAGAGGTAGGCGCCGCGCTCCAGCGCCTGGGCCGTAGCCGGGATGGCCACCGGCTGCACGCTGAGCCTGATCTGCCGCTGGCCTTTGCGCTCGGCCATCTGGCTGCCGATCACGGCCGTGGCTGCCAGCAGCAGCGCCAATGCGCCCGCCGCGCCGGCGCTCCATTTCACCCATCGCTTCATGGCATCTTTCCTTGTGATTGATTCAGGGGACTGCCCGCCTGCAAGGGTCCGCGCGGACGTGCTTTTGGGGCAAGGCGAAATTCTAGAAGTGCCGGGCCAGTTTGGCCGCCGCCTTTCGGGTGAATAGTTCACAAGGGGCCCCGCAAACGGCGTGAATATTTCCGTCCAGCACCTCGAACACCGGAGCGTCCGTCAGGCCTTGTTTTCAATCTGCGTACATCCGCGCCATCTGCGGATAAATCCAAATAGGGCCAAATCGGGTCTAGGCGGTGTGTTGCGAATTGCTATGCTTGCCGGGTGAGCGCCCCGCCCCTTTCCCCAGCCCCCAAAATCCGCCGCATTGCCCACCTCGACATGGACGCGTTCTTCGCGTCGGTTGAGTTGCTGCGCTATCCACAGCTCAAGGGCCTGCCCGTAGTCATAGGCGGCGGCTGGCGCAAGGTCGATGAGGAGTTGCGGGCAGCCCAGGGCGAACGCGCGCTGCGCTTCATCCCGGTCGAAAGTTTTCCGCTGCTGAAAGACTATGTGGGCCGCGGCGTGATCACCACGGCCACCTATGCGGCGCGGCAGTTCGGCGTGGGTTCGGCCATGGGCATGATGAAGGCCGCCAAACTCTGCCCGCAGGCCATCGTGCTGCCGGTGGATTTTTCGGAAATCCGCAAATACTCGCAGCTCTTCAAAAGCACCATCACCGACATCGCGCCGCTGATGCAGGACCGCGGCGTGGACGAGGTCTACATCGATTTCACCGACGTGCCCGGCGGCCAGCGCGAAGGCGGGCGCGTGCTGGCGCGGCTGATCCAGAAGGCGATTTTTGACAAGACCGGCCTGACCTGCTCGGTCGGCGTGGCGCCCAACAAGCTGCTGGCCAAGATGGCCAGCGAGTTCAACAAGCCCAACGGGATTTCCATCGTCCACGAATCCGACCTGCAGGAAAAAATCTGGCCGCTGCATGTGCGCAAGATCAACGGCATAGGCCCCAAGGCCGGCGAGAAACTCGCGAAGCTGCATGTGCACACGATAGGCGAGCTGGCCGCGCAGGACCCGGGCTGGCTGGTGGACAACTTCGGCAAGGCCACGGGCGCCTGGATGCATGAGGCCGCCTGGGGCCGCGACGACAGGCCGGTGGTGACCGAGAGCGAGCCCGTCAGCATGAGCCGTGAAACCACCTTTGACCGCGACCTGCACGCGGTGCGCCACAAGGCCGAACTGGGCGCCATCTTCACCGACCTGTGCGTGCGGCTGGGCGAAGACCTGCAGCGCAAGGGCTACGTCGCCAAAACCATAGGCATCAAGCTGCGCTACGACGACTTCAAGATCGCCACGCGCGACCAGACCTCGGACAGCTACACCGACGACGGCGCCACCATACGCCGCGTGGCCGGCCAATGCCTCAAGCGCGTGCCGCTGGACAAAAAGCTGCGCCTGCTGGGCGTGCGCGCGGCCACACTGGCGCGGGCTGATGAAGTGCCGCTGCCTGATGAGAAACGGGCCTCGAGCTCGCCTGAGAACGCCGAGCCGAACACCACCGACCAGTTGTTCTAGAAAACGCGCGGCACGACATGCGCCCGCCGCGCAAAGCGGCAGGGTCCTACAGACCCGCCGGCTCGGCCTTCGCACAATGCAAGCCATGTTTTCAGGCCCAACGCCCTCTTCGTCAGAGACCACCAGCGCCCGCACATCCGCGCGCAGCGGCAAACCCCCGGTCATCAAAGCCGATGCGGCGCCCGACCTGAAAGGCTCAGGCCTGGTCTATGTCAGCGACGACACGCCGGGCCTCACGCGCGTCAAAAGCGGCAGCGGCTTTCGCTACCGCGACGCTTCGGGCAAGCCGATCAAGGACCCCGACGAAATCCGCCGCATCAACAAGCTCGCGATTCCACCGGCCTATACGCGGGTCTGGATCTGCCCCCGGGCCAACGGCCACCTGCAGGCCACGGGCTACGACGCGCGCGGCCGCAAGCAATACCGCTACCACGCCGATTGGCAGGCGCTGCGCGGCGACAGCAAGTTCGAAAGGCTGCAGGCCTTCGGCAAGGCCTTGCCGCGCATACGCGCCCGCGTGGCGCGCGACCTGGCGCCGCATCGCAACAAGCCCGTCAGCCGCAGCCTGGTGCTGGCCACGCTGGTACGCCTGCTGGACACGACCTTTGTGCGTGTCGGCAATGACGAGTACGCGCGCGACAACGGCTCCTACGGCCTGACCACGCTGCGCAACCCGCACGCCGGCGTGCGCGGCAAAACCCTGCAGCTGCGCTTTCGCGGAAAAAGCGGCGTGATGCAGGACCTCAAAGTCGACGACCCGAAAGTGGCGGCCGTGGTGCGGCGCTGCCAGCAGTTGCCGGGGCAGTTGCTGTTCCAGTATGAAGACGAGGCCGGCGGGCTGCGCGCGGTGGGTTCGGGCGACGTCAACGACTATCTTGCAGAGATAACGGCTCCATCCACAAGAAGCAGACATGCGTCGACACAAGTTCCCCATCAAACAGGGGCCGCGGAACTGGCTTTGCCAGGCCGCAGGCGCGGCGGCCCCCTCGGGGGGCAGGACGCTACACGCAGTGAGCAACCGTGGGGGCAACATTTCACCGCCAAGGACTTCCGCACCTGGCACGGCACGGTGCAGGCGCTGGAGCTTACGCGCCTGGCCTGCGGCGGCAATGGCGATACGGCTGTAGCCGCAAGCGGCTACAGCGCCAAGGCGGTGCTGCAGGAAGTCGCGCGGCTGCTGGGCAACACGCCGGCCGTCTGCAAAAAATCCTATATCCACCCCGCCGTGCTGGAACTGGGCGGCCACCTGGCGCAAGACGCGCAGGCCATGGCGGCGCTGTGGCCGCAGCTCGAATCAGGCAAAAAACTGCGCCGCCTGTATGCCGCCGAGCACCGGTTGCTGGTTTTGCTGGAGAGCCGGCGCCGCGCGCTGAAGGCCGGGAAAAACCCGCCGAAGAAGCCGCGCAAGAAGGACTGATCCCGAAGTTCAGCGCTGGTTTAGCAGGCTCTGGACGACCAGGTGTTTGACTTTGCGCTCCGTGCTGATGGCGAAGTAGTGCTCGTCCACCCCTTCACAGGCGCCCAGCAGCCTGACCTGATGGCGCTGCAGCAGGTCGTCCTGCACCGACAGCGCGGCGGGAAACACACCCAGGCCGCTGCCGCCGAAGGTTTCCAGCAGGGCGCTGTCTTCAAATTCACCGACCACCCGCGGGTGCAGCCCATGCTGGATCAGCCACTGGTCCAGGGGCCCGCGAACGATGGAGTGGGTGGTGGGCAGCAGCACCGGCACCTTGTCCAGCGACGCCGGGAAACCTTTGCGCGCCGCCGCCCACCAGTGCTGCGAGGCATACCAGCCCATTCCTGAAGCACCCAAAGAATGGTTGTGCACCTTCAGGTGCGGATTGAACGGCGCGGGGTGGTCGGAAAGCACGACATCCAGCTTGTGTATGGCCAGATCGGCCAGCAGGTCGGCCATTTCACCTTCGTGGCACACGAGCCTGAGGTCGGGCGTTCCCAGCACCGGCTGGAGCAGGCGCTGCACCACCAGCTTGGGCAGGCCGTCCGCAATACCCACCGTCAACCGGACCGATTTGGCCTGGGCGGCGCCGCGCGCCAGTTCGGGAAGCGCCTCGCCCAGCTGGAAGATGTGTTCCGCTTCTTGCAGCGCAATCACCCCGGCTTCGGTCAGCGCCAGCCCGCGCCCGGCGGGCTTGAGGAGCTGGCACCCTAGATCCCGCTCCAGTTCCCGGACTTGCGCGCTCACGGTCTGGACCGCCATGCCCAGCCGCGCGGCGGCGTGCGACATGCCGCCTTCTTTCGCAACCACCCAGAAGTAGTAGAGGTGCCGGTAGTTGAATGCGAGGCTCATGGTCAGGTTTTACGGGATGATTATTCATCCATTGTCTGCTTTTTTATTCAGCATTGAAGCCCTATTCTTTGTAGTCATTGCGTGCAGGGCTCCTCCTTCCGCATTCCCGAAAGGCAAACCATGAACCGACCTCTTGTTGTTCCCTCTCCCTCGTCCTCCGGCGGCCCAGGCTGGGCCGCCGGCATTGCACAGCACAAGGTGCTTCGCAACACCTATGCCTTGCTGTCCATGACGCTGCTGTTCAGCGCCGCCATGGCCGCGCTGGGCGTCATGCTCAAGCTGCCTGCGCCGGGATTCATCATTACTTTGGCCGGCTATTTTGGTTTGCTGTTCCTCATCCACAAGGTGCAGAACAGCGGATGGGCTGTCCCGGCGGTCTTCGCCCTCACCGGCTTCATGGGTTACACGCTGGGCCCCTTGCTGTCCCTGCACCTGTCCCTGCCGGGCGGCGCGCAGGCCATCACGCTGGCACTGGGCACGACGGGCGTGACCTTCCTGGCTCTGTCGGGCTGGGTATTGGCAACGCGGCGCGACTTCAGTTTTATGGGCGGCTTCCTGTTCGCCGGCATGGTGATCGCGATTCTGGCCGGCGTGGCGGCGATGTTCCTGCAACTGCCCGCGCTGGCGCTGGCCGTGTCTGCCATGGTCGCCTTGCTGTCGGCGGGAATGATCCTGTTCGAAACCAGCCGCATCGTGAACGGCGGTGAAACCAACTACGTGATGGCCACGGTGAGCCTCTTTGTTTCGCTGTTCAACCTGTTCACCAGCCTGCTGAGCCTGTTCGGCTTTGGCGGCAGCAACGACTAAGCCAGGGAGAAACCCATGAAGTGTCCCCATTGCAATGACGTCACCCTGGTCATGACCGAACGCCAGGGCGTCGAAATCGACTACTGCCCCCAATGCCGCGGTGTGTGGCTGGACCGCGGCGAGCTGGACAAGCTCATCGCGCGCGACGCGGCCCCCGCGCCGGCACCGGCACCACAGCCCGTGTACCCGCAAGCCGCGCGCCGTCCCGATTTTGAGGATTCGGACTACCGCCACAACACGGGCCACGGCAGGCGCAAGCCCAAATCGTGGCTCAGCGAGATATTCGACTGAGGCAGGCATCCACCCCGGGCCACCCACTTTTATCCATTTTTATTGCAAGGAATTCCATGAGCACTTCTTTTCGTACCTCCGCCGCCGCCGTGATCGCCGTGACCATCGCCTCCATGACCGCACCTTCGCTGGTACACGCCAAGCGCATGGGCGGGGGCGGCAGGTCCATGCCTCCGGCCCGAACCAGCACGGCTCCAGCCGCGCCGCCAGCGGCCAAGGCGCCGGCCGCACCCGCAACCAGCGCGGCGCCTGCCGCAACCGCGCCCGCGGCTCGCGGCCCCGGCTTGATGGGCACCATGGGCGCCGTAGCCGTGGGTGCCGTCGCAGGCACCATGGCAGGCAATGCGCTGGCTGGCAACCCGTCTTCGGAGAAGGAAACCAAGGCCAAGGAAGCGGAGAAAGCGGAAAAGGAAGCCCAGGAACTGCAACACAAAGCCGACGAGGCCAAGCGCAAGGCAGAAGCCGCACGCGCGGCGGCGAAGTAGTTACACGGCCCCGCCAACAAGGCCCTGGTCCAGCGCCTCACCCGCGGTGAGATACCAGCCCTTGTTGCAGACCCTGTTGCCGACGTCCTGCGCTGTCAACACTGTACCTTGCAGGAGGACGATGGCTTGCGGGCTGGATTTTCTCTGTCTGCGGACACCGCCACGATCTGGAATACTGCCAGCCATGCACCACCCGCCCCTGCAATCGTCCCAGGTCGACTTGTTCCATACGCAAGGCTGCCTGCAACTGAAAGGGTTTCATCCCCGGGGGCGGATGGGCGAGATTGAAAAAGCGGTGCTCGATGAGCTGAAGCGCCTGAGGATCTGGGTGTCCGGAAAAAGCCTGTCCAGTTCCGTGCGTGAGCTCCCGCCCTTCCAGCAAATTGCCAGGCTTTCCACGCTGGTGAAGGTCCCGGGTTTGCACGCCGCAGTGATGACACCCCAGCTTTCTTCCATCATCGCCTTTCTGGCCGGCCGCGCGCCTTCCCCTGTCCTCGCCACCCAGGGCAGCCAGTTCCTGCTGTCTCTTCCGCACCAGGGCCGCTGGGCACTGGAGGGCTTGAACTGGCATGTGGACGTCGCTTCCGGGGCGCACGACCAACTTCCGGGCATCCAGGCCTTCGTCCTGGTCGCGGACGTCGCGCCCCGCGGCGGCGCAACGCTGGCCCTGGCGGGCTCACACCGCGCCGGCACGCGGCTGGCGCCGCTTCGCGGGTTGCTGAAAAAATCGGGCAACCTGGAAGCCGGCCTTGGCGCACTGGGCATCAGCGTTGTCGAGATGTCGGGCCAGGCCGGAGACGTCTTCCTGATGGACATGCGGCTCCTGCATACGCCGTCCATCAACGCCACGAAGCACATCCGGATGATGGCGACGGCCCGCTTCTTTTTGCGGTCCTGAAAGCCGGCGTAGACTGCCCGCATGCCTGAATCCAGCGAAGACTTCTCAGCCCCTTTCCACGATCCCGCCGCGGTTGCGGCTTATGCCGACAGGGCCAGCCGCCTGGTCCCGGGCCTGGCGGACCTGCAGAGGATGGCGGCCTTGCTGGTCGCTGAGCGGGCGCCGGAACAGGCGGAGGTTCTTGTCATCGGCGCGGGCGGCGGTGTCGAGTTGAAAGTGTTCGCGCAGCGGTATCCGCAATGGCGCTTTGTCGGTGTCGACCCTTCAAAGGAAATGTTGGACCTGGCGCAGGCGACGCTGGGCCCGCTGGCCTCGCGCGCGCAGCTTCACCACGGCTACGTCGACACGGCGCCCGACCGGCCTTTCGATGCGGCGACCTGCCTGCTGACCATGCACTTCCTGACCCCGGCGGAACGGCGGCACACCCTGGCGGAAATCCGCCGCCGCCTGAAACCCGGCGCGCCCTTTGTGATGGCCCACCTGAGTTTTCCGCAGGCCGCGGAAGAGCGGGAGGCCTGGCTCTCACGTTACGCGGCGTTTGCCGTTTCTTCGGGTGTCGATGCCGCGGACGCGCGCAACGCGGCCACGATGATAGGCTCGCGCCTGCCGCTGCTGGGGCCCGAGGAAGAGGAAGCCCTGCTGAAGGAGGCCGGCTTCACGCATGTGGGCGTGTTCTACACCGGCCTGGCGTTCCGGGGCTGGGTGGCACGCGCCTGATGCCAAAACCCGGCACGGCCCGACGGACATTCCGGGCAAGCGGCCGGGAACGGCCTACTTGAGCGTGGCCAGGTAGGCGATCAGGTCCGCCCGCTCCTGCGCGTCATCCACCTGGAAACCCATGCGCTGGCCGGCCACCAGCTCTTCCGGGTCCTGCAGCCAGGCATTGAGGGTTTGCGGCGTCCAGCGCAGGCGCGAGCGCGCCAGCTCGTCCGAATACTTGTAGCCCGGCAGGCTGCCGACGCGCCGGCCCATCACGCCGCGGTGGGCCGGGCCGATCTTGTTGCCGTCGACCGCGTGGCAGGCGGTGCAGCGGGCCTGGTACAGGGCGGCGCCGCGCGCCGTGTCGCCCGGCGGCGGGCTGGTCCATTCGCGCGCCGGCGCGGCCTGGGCCTGCGCGGCGCAAGCGCCTGCACCGGCCGCGGCCACGACGAGCGCCGCCACCATGTTCAAAACCATTGCGCGGCGCGCGGCCGGGGGGTGATGAGGCATTCGGCAATCCTGACTTGGGGGTTGATGGGGGCCGGATGCACAAGCCATCCGTCTTTGCCGTGATACGCCCCAGGACCGGATCCGGATTCAATTTCCCGCTTTTGTGTGCGATTTGCCCGCTAGCGCCGCGATTTTTTCAAAGAGTTGAATCCACTGCGCACCAGGCCGGCGTATTTCACACCGGTAGCCGCCGATTTCACGGCGCGCCTTTTTTCCGCAACCCACAGGAACACCATGCGCAACATCCTCTCCACCCCGCTGGCCGCAGGCGCCCTCGCCCTGTTGTGCGCGGGCGCACAGGCCGACACCGGCAAGCTGCTGCTCACGGGCGGCGTCAGCAGCATAGAAGGCGCGGCCGGCGGCGGCCTGACGCCCTGGGCCGTCATCGGCAGCAACGCCACTGCGGACGAAATCGGCGGCTCCGCTTACCTGACGAACGCCGGCACCCGCGACTACGGCCTGAACATCTACGGCGCCGCGCTGGGCATCCATGACCGCTACGAGCTGTCCATCGCGCAGCAGGACTTCAACACGCGGGACACCGGCACGGCGCTGGGCCTGCCGGGCCTGCACCTGAAGCAGACCATCGTGGGCGCCAAGGTTCGCGTGCTCGGCGATGCCGTGCTCGACAGCGACACGCTGATGCCGCAAGTGGCCGTCGGCGTGCAGTACAAGACGCTGGGCTCGACGGGCCTTGACGGTACGCTGGCCGCGCTGGGCGCCAAGCGCAAGGGCGTGGACGTGTATGTGAGCGCCACCAAACTCTTCCTGGGGCAGAGCCTGCTGGTCAACGCCACGCTGCGCGCGACCAAGGCCAACCAGAACGGCCTGCTGGGCTACGGCGCCACGCTGGGCGGCAATGAAAACCGCTACAGCCTGCAGCCGGAGTTTTCGGTGGCTTACCTGCTCAGCAAGAACGTCGCCGTGGGCGCCGAATACCGCTTCATGCGCAACAAGCTGGAAGGCGCCGGCCGCGCCGCGGGCCTGGGCAACGGCCTGCGCTCGGAAGACTGGAAGGACATCTTCATCGCCTGGGCGCCGACCAAGAACGTCTCGCTGACGCTGGCCTATGTGGACCTGGGCGTGATCGTGCCCGCCACCACGGCAAGCCGCAAGCAGACCGGTTATTACGTTTCGGCCCAGGTGGCTTTCTGAAATTTCCCTTTTTCATCCAAGGAACACCCATGAACAAAATACTGATGCGCCTGTTGCTGGCCGGCTGCGGCCTGCTGGCAGGCAACGCCTTCGCGCAAAGCGCGGCCCCGCAAAACGACCAGCTCTACAAGGCCTTCGGCGAAAAGCCCGGCTTGGTGGCGCTGATGGACGACTTCATGGTCCGCCTGCTGGCCGACCCGCGCACCGGCCCGCACTTCAAACCCTCCAACCAGCAGCGCGTGAAGGAGCAACTGGTGGAGCAGCTTTGCGCCCTGAGCGGCGGCCCCTGCGTCTACAAGGGCGCGGACATGAAGAGCGCGCACGCCAACCTGGAGATCAAGAAGTCCGACTTCCATGCGCTGGTGGAAGTGCTGCAGCAAAGCATGGACGCCAAGGGCATCCCCTTTCGCAAGCAGAACGAGATGCTGGCGCTGCTGGCGCCCATGAACCGCGACATCGTCACGCCCCCGGAAAGCGCGGCCAAACCATGAGCAAACTCGCACAACATCTCGCCCTGCCCGCGCTGCTGGCCTTCTGTGCCGCGGCGCAGGCCGGCAACCTGGTGGTGTCGGTGCTCGACAAGGACGGCAAGCCGGTGCAGGACGCCGTGGTGGTGGTGACGCCGGCCAGCAAGGGCGCCACACCCCGGAATCCGCTGCCCATGCAAGCCACCATCAACCAGGAAAAGATGCAGTTCATCCCGGCCGTGACGGTGGTGCCCGTGGGCGCGAAGCTGAGCTTCATCAACAACGACCCCTGGGACCACCACGTGCGCAGCTCGCCGGCCGGCATGGGCCAGTTCAGCGCGACGAACGCCGGCTTCGAGCTGCGGCTGGAAGGCAAACCCGAGGGCAAACCGGGCAAGGCCAGCGAGGTGACGCTGGACAAGGCCGGCGTGCTGGGCGCGACCCTGCTGGGCTGCTTTATCCACGGCTCGATGCGCGGCTACATCTACGCCAGCGAATCGCCCTGGGCCGCCAAAACCGGTTCGGAAGGCATCGCGACCTTTGAAGACCTGCCCGAGGGCGCGGCGCAGGTGAAGGTCTGGCAGGCGGACCAGCTGATCGACATCGCGCCGCAGCAGGTTACGGTGGGCGCGGTGCTGGCGAAGAACGTGATGCAGCTGACGGTGGTGCCGCGGCGGCGCCGGTCTTGAGCACGCGGCCGGCGCCCGCTCTCAGCGCCGGCTGTCGTCTTTGAGCGAATCAGCTTCCAGCGGTGCGAGGTCCGATGAATAGACACGGTCGCCGACCCGCATCGCCTGGCCTTTTTCCCAGGCGGCCTCAAACGCGGCGAGTTCTTCGGCGGTCGCGCGCTCGTGGCGGCGGCGCGGCGGCTCGGGGGGCGGCGCCATGCTGTCGCCCTCGCTGCCAGGGCCGGGCACGGAATCAGGCCGGCTGACCTCGAAGCCGCGTATCTGTTCGTTGACCTGCCAATACACACCGCCCACCAGGAGGTGGTAGCGCACGGCGGCATTTTTCGCGATGGCCGCGCCCAACACGGCGAGCTGCTCGGGCCGGCCTTCGCGGTTATGCAGGAAGTCCGTGGAAAGGTCCATCAGCACCAGGTAGCGGTGGCCGCGTTTGTCGCTGCGCACCACGCGGAATTTGTAGCTCGCCGACAAAATGCCGTGGGCCTGCATGGTGACCTTGATGGCCTCGAACAGCATTTCGCGCCTGAACTCCATGCGCTCGTCGAGGTTCATCTTGACCGGGCCCGTCTCAGGCCCCGTCGCATCGTGCCTGGGGCTCTTGCTGGTGTTGAAAAGGTTTTTGAGCACGGACATCTCGGGCCTCGCTTTTCAGCCTTTGTTGGCGGTGAAGAACACGTAGTCGGCGGTATAGCCTTCCTTGACGCGTTTGCCGGCATCGGCCCGCACTGCGCAACCGGCGGCGGGCGCATTGCCGCCTTCGGTGTTCAGGCGCTGCACGCTGGTGACGGCGGCCATCCTGCCGGGCGCGCCGGCGGATTTGGCCGTCAGCAGCAGCAGCGGGATATCGGCGGGGCGTTCGCCGTCGGCGCGGGCCTTCACGGTGCCCACGGTGCGGCTGCCGTCCAGCGCCGCCCAATGCGGGCCGGCGCCGTGCGTGCCGACTTTTTCGTTCCGCGGGTTGAACAGGTCCGCCTCGGGCGCGACAAACACCCAGGCCCAGCCGCCCTTGTCGGCGGCGCGGCATTCATAAATCTGCGAGCCGACGGCATGCCAGGTGAAGGCCACGCCTTCGCTGTCGGCGGGCTTGAGATTGGCGGGCACGGGTTTGGCATTGACAGGCGCCGTGGGGCCGGAAGCACAGGCGCCCAGCAGCGCGGCGCACAGGACGGCGGCAAGGCCGGTGTGGGCCCGTGGTGAGATGGTGCGTGCAGTGGGTGTCATGGAGATCTCCTGGGGAGGAGCCCTGCAAATATTGACAGGGCTGCGGGTTAAAAGAAAGTAAAAATGTCCCAAGCGGGTGTAGGCCGGCGCGGCGTGAGGCCTGCCTGGGACAAACGCCTCGGGTTTCAAATCGGATGCAGGCCAGTCAAAAAAACGGCCTGTCCGGCATGCCCGCCGAGGGCCCATAAACGCCGCAAACGGAAAATCGGATGCAGGTTTTTTGGGAAAAAATGCCATTCCCGCGATGGTTTGCCGCCCGGGCGTTACTCCCTATACTCAGCCGCTATGAAGCCGGCCCCCGATACGGACAACCACAGCCTGCAAGCCCTTATCACCGGCGCGGCGCGGGGCGACCACGCCTGCTTTGCCGATATCTATGAACGCACCCACACGCATCTGTTTGGCGTCGCCGTTCGTATATTGGGACAAGGACAGGCGGCCGAAGACGTGCTGCAAGAGGCGTATGTGAGTATCTGGAAAAACGCAGCCGGCTACCGCAGCGAGGTGGACGGCCAATCCATTCAAGCCATGACGTGGCTGATCGCCATCGTCCGCAACAAGGCGCTGGACGCCTACCGCGCGCGCGCGCGCCGCAAGGAAAGCGGGTTGCCCAATTCAGGTGAACTCGGCGAGATCGGCGGGGTGGACGAAGAAGACACAGAAAGCAGCGCCGCGCCCGCGCCCAGCGCCATGCAGATGCTGGAGCAGGCCACCCAGGCCCTGCATATAGAAGGCTGCATGAACACACTGGACGGCAGCTACCGGCAAAGCCTGGCGCTGGCCTATTACCAGGGCCTCTCGCACACCGAGGTGGCCGCTCAGATGGGCGCGCCGCTGGGTTCGGTGAAAGCCTGGATACGCCGGGGGCTCGAAAAGCTCAAGGGCTGCCTGGCCGCGCAAGGGGTGGTGGCATGAGCGCCGCCGGACCGCTCCAAGGCGCGAAGGCCCCCCGGGGGGGCAGCGCAGCGGCTTTGCCGCAAGCGTGGGGGCAGTCATGAGGTATACCAGTCCCGACCTGCTGGAGCACCTGGCCTCCGCTTACGTACTGGGCACGCTGGGAAACGGCGCGCGCCGCCGCTTTGAACGCCTGCAGCGCGACCGCGCCGACGTGCGCGCGCGCGTCGCGCAGTGGGAGGCGCGCCTGGGCCAGCTGGCCGTGTCGGTGCCCGCGCACAAGCCTTCGCCCAGAGTGTGGGCCGCGATTGCGGCGCGCACGCAGCCCTCGGGGATGCAGCATCCGCAGCAGGCAAGAGCCGCTTGGCTGGGTTGGCTCAAGCCGGCGGGTTTTGGGTTTGGCGGCGTGGCGGCGGGTGTGGTCGCGGCGAGCGCCCTGTTTGTCGCCCTGCCCACCCTGTTCATGTCGAGCGACCAGATCGCGATGCGCTCGGGCGAAAGGCTGCCGCAAAGTTATGTGGGCCTGCTTACAGACGCCCAGGGCAACGGCAAGCTGCTGGTCAGCTCGCTGCGCCACGGCAAGACCATGACGGTCAAGGTCATAGGGCCGATCACGCCGCCCGCCACCGGACAGCTGGTGCTGTGGGCCGTGCCGGCCAACGGCCCGGCCTTCCCGTTGGGCGCGGTGCCCACCAGCGGCTCGGCGGTCTCCATGCTGCCCGACACCTCGGAAAAACTGCTGTCCAAAGTCACCAAACTGGTGGTGACGCTGGAAACCGAAGCCAACCCCGCCAAGCCCGGTGAGACCGTGGTGTTCAGCGGCAACTGTGCCAAGCTGTGGTGAACCTTCTCCTTATGTCTATCCATCCATGGCGCGTACCGTGACGGTTTTTCTGGCGGTCCTGCTGCTGGCCTACCTGGCCCTCTGCGCGGCGCTGTTTGCCTGGCAACGTTCGATGATTTATTTTCCCCAACCACGCCTCGAAGGCGGCCCGGCCAGCACGCTGAACCTCAAAGTCGGCGACGCGGAACTTGTGCTCACCGCGCGGCAGACAGCCGGGCCCAAAGCCATCATTTATTTCGGCGGAAATGCCGAGGATGTCTCGGCCAACCTGCCGTCTTTCTCGCAAGCCTTTCCGGGCCATGCCATTTACCTGCTTCACTACCGAGGCTACGGCGGCAGCACCGGCAGCCCCACCGAAGCGGCGCTGCACAGCGACGCACTGGCTGTGTTCGACCACGTCAGCAAAACCCATTCGGACATCGCCGTGGTCGGAAAAAGCCTGGGCTCGGGCGTGGCTGTCCGGGTGGCCAGCCAGCGGCCGGTGTCGCGCCTGATCCTGGTAACGCCCTACAACAGCATCCAGGACCTGGCAGCCCAGCGCTTTCCTTACTTCCCGGTTTCATGGCTGCTGGTCGACAAGTTCGAATCCTGGAAATACGCGTCCCAGGTCACAGCGCTCACGCTGCTGATCGCCGCCGAGCACGACGAGGTCATCCCGGCGGCCAGCACCGGCCAGTTGTATGCGCGCTTCAAGCCCGGCACGGCCGCGCTCAAGATGCTGCCGGGGACTTCCCACAACACGGTGTCGCAGCACCCGCAGTACCTGGCGCTGTTTCAAGCGGTGCTGTGAGTTGTCCATTACAAATAAAAACGAATTCCCCCGCATCCGGTTTCCCTGTCACGCCGTTTGTATAGAACCTGTTCACGACCTAAATGGAGCCGCGCAAGCCCCGTCTCGGGATGGGATGCTAGGCGCGGTGCGCCAGCCCATAGCACCGCTATGGGCCAGCATCGCAACACCGCAGACCGCCCGAGAAGGCGCTTGCCCTCCGGGTTGGGGTGAAATCGGGCGATTAAGCCACCCAGGCCCACTCATCCCGATTGCACCCCAACGCGGCCCCGTTTAGGCCGTGGACAGGTTCTCAGTGCTGATCTGCAGCGCATCCACTCAGCAAGCACGCAACATTCAAGGAGTCCGACATGAACGCTTTTTCGATCCGCAATTTCATCGCACTGCCTGTCGTCGCCCTGGCCTTGGCCGGCGCCGCACTGGCAGCCGACATCCAGACCACGCCGGTGCAGAACGCCCAGGTCGACGACTTCGCCGCCGGCAAAAAAGCCATTGACGCCAAGAACTGGTCCGAGGCCGTGAGCAGCTTCAACAAGGTGGTCGCCAAAAACCCGAAGAACGCCGACGCCTACAACTACCTCGGTTATTCCAACCGCTGGCTGGGCCGCTACGACGAGGCCTTTGCCGCCTACGACAAGGCGCTGGCGCTGGACCCCAAACACAAAGGCGCGCTGGAGTATTCGGGCGTCGCCTATCTCAAGACCAACCAAAAGGCCAAGGCCGAGGCCCAGCTGGTGAAGCTGCAGGCGATTTGCGCCGGCTGTGAAGAAACGCGCGACCTGGCCAAGGCCGTGGCCGAGTACAAGCCGGCCGCGAAGTAAGCCCTGCCGATTTCGCCATTGCGGCGCCGCGTGCGCCGCAACGGCTTTCCGTTTGCCGTTCACCCTCAGCGCAAGCCTCAAGCACTCTCGCCTTCCCGCACTCGCAAGCGGGTTGCGGGGGCGCGACGCCTGATGATTCGAAAGAAAATCAATGACCAAAACCGACCGCATCAAATACCTGCGCATCGCCCTCGTGGTGACAGGGCTGGTTTTCACCTTCGGCCTGTGGCCGCTCACGGTGCTCTGGCCTTCGGGCTGGGCTTGGCACACGGAGGGCCGCTCGCATTACCTGGAGATGATCATCGGCCTTTACGCAACGCTGGGCATCTTCCTGATGCTGGCGGCCCGCAACCCCCTGGTGCACGGCAGCCTGATCTGGTTCACCGTCTGGTCCAGCGTCGTGCACGGCGGGATCATGGCGGTGCAGTCGTTCAGCAGCCATCACAACATGGGCCATCTCTGGGGCGACGTCCTGGCGCTGTTCCTGGTGGCGGCAGTGCTGGCCTGGCTGATGCCTTCCGACGCCTAGGCCGGGCGCCGCTTACCAAGGCTTGCAAAAAAAGGCGGGCCGACCCCGTCGTGAAGGCCCGGCACCGTTGACAGGGCCTTTCACGAAACTTACATTGAAGTTTCCGCACGGAGGCTTTATGGCCGATCCCTCTGACCCGTCCAAGCCCTCAACACCTGCCCGGTCGCCGTACTGGCACCACATCACCCTGGCCCAGTTCAAGCGCCTGAAGGAGTGGCGCGAACTCCAGCGCGCGGCGCACCCTGTGGAATGCCAGATCTGGGAGGCGGTGCTGACGGCCTGGATGATGGGCTGGATAGGCTGGCTGCCGGCCTATGTCTTTGAGGCGCCCTGGGCCTATCCGCTGTGTGTGCTGGGCCTCCTGGCGCCCCGGCTCTATGTCTATGCCAGGGCACGGGCGCATGTCTCGCGGCGTCTCAGGTGTGACTGGCTGGATCTGGTCGCCTGACTTAGAGTGTGGGCATGAACGCACCCACCCTCTCCTGTTTTACCCTCACCACCACCGGCCACGTCGCCCACCTGGTGCTCAACCGCCCCGAGGCGATGAACACCATGCACCCGACATTCTGGCGCGAGCTGGACGCGGCGCTCACCCACATCCATAAAACAGGCGAGGCGCGCGTGCTGGTGATTTCCAGCACCGGCAAACACTTCAGTGCCGGCATGGCGCTGGAAACCTTCGGCAGCGACATCGCGCTGGACGACCGGAGCCCCGAAGGCCGCGCCGCCATCTTCGACATGCTGGGCGACATGCAGGCGACCTTCACCAAACTGGAGACCCTGCGCATCCCGGTGATCGCGGCCATCCAGGGCGGCTGCATAGGCGGCGCGGTCGACATGGTTACGGCCTGCTGCCTGCGTTACGCCACGGCCGACGCGTTTTTCTGCATCCAGGAAATCAACATCGGCATGGTGGCCGACGTGGGCACCTTGCAGCGCCTGCCCAAGCTGGTGCCGCTGGCCGTCGTCAAGGAACTGGCCTACACCGGGCGCCGCCTGCCGGCCGCCAAAGCGCTGGGCTACGGACTGGTCAACGAGGTCTTCGATTCAGCCGATGCCATGCTTGCGGCCGCGATGCAGTGTGCGAACGAAATCGCCACCAAGCCGCCGGTGGCGATCTGGGGCACCAAGCAGGCCATCCACTACACACGCGACCATTCGGTGGACGACGCGCTCAAGCAGATGGGCTGGCTGCAGGGCGCGATCTGGAGCAACGCGCATGTGCGCGAGTCCGTGACGGCCATGAGGGAAAAGCGCGCGGGGCAGTTCCCGGGGCTTGCGCCCATCAAGAACTTCGGCGAGTTCGGCCAGTAAGCGAAAGAGGCTTACTGGCGCGCGGTGCGGATGCTGGGCGGCAGCGCTTGCGGATGGCTGGTGCGAAACGGATTGATGTCCAGCCCGCCGCGGCGCGTGTAGCGCGCGTAGACCGAGAGCTTCATGGGTTTGCAGCGCGTCCAGATGTCCATGAAGATGCGCTCCACGCACTGCTCATGGAACTCGTTGTGGTTGCGAAAACTCACCAGGTATTGCAGCAGGCCTTCCTGGTTGATCTGCGGGCCTGAATAACGGATCTGCACGCTGCCCCAGTCGGGCTGGCCGGTGACCAGGCAATTGCTTTTGAGCAGGTTGCTGGTCAGCGTCTCCTCAATCGGCGGCTCGTCGAACTCCGCGAACAGCAGCTCGGGCGCGGGCGTGAAGTGGATGCACTCGACGTCGAGGCGGTCCAGGTTCAGGCCGTCGAGTTCATGGATGGGCTCGCGGTCGAACAGCTCGGGCCCCAGGGTCTTGATGCCCACGCCGCTGCCGACGACGGCGTTGAGGTCGGCGCGTATGCGTTCGCGCACGTCGCGTGCGTCGGCGAACCGCGTGTTGTTGAAGCTGTTGAGGTAAAGCTTGAAGGACTTGCTCTCGACGATGTTGGGCGACTCGCAGGGCACGGTGACCTGCGCCAGCGCCACCTGCGGCTTGCCGCGCAGGTTGAGCCAGCTCAGTTCATAGGCCGTCCACAGGTCGGCGCCGAAAAAAGGCGGCGTGCCGGTGACGCCGATTTCGGCGCGCTTGCCTTCACGCGGGATGGGAAACAGCAGCGAGGCGTCGTACTGGTCGATATAGGCCGAGGTTTTGCCGAGCTGGGATTGTTGAGGGGTGTTCATGGGCCCATTTTCACCGCTAAGTGCAGGAAGCCGGCAATTCACTGACCCAAACCCCAAGACCGCAAAGGGCAGCGTCCGGGCTGCCGCCATCGGGTATTGCTCCTTCCCCCGCTGGGGGAAGGTTGGGATGGGGGGCCACCCCGCGCCTGATGGAATGGCCGGCTTCAGATCGCAGGCCGACTAGCCCCCATCCCTGCCTTCCCCCAGCGGGGGAAGGAGAAAGGGATTGCCTTCTACGTAGCGGCTGTGGCCGTGAAGTGGGGAATCAGGAATGCCAGCAAGCGCTCCACAACCCCCGGCGGCAAATCATGGCCCATGCCCTCGATGCTTTCAAAACGCGCGCCGGGAATGCGTTTGGCCGTGTCCTGGCCGCAGGCCATGGGCACCAGCGGGTCGGCCTTGCCGTGCAGCACCAGCGTGGGCGCCGTCACCTGGGCCAGCGCCGCGGCGCGTGTGCTGTCGGCGGCTATGGCCACCATCTGGCGCAGCACGCCTTGCGGATGGAAGCTGCGCTGCGCCGCAGCGGCGACTTTCCCGCGCAGTTCGGCCTCGGGCGTGGGAAAGCCGGGGCTGCCTATGGCCTTGAGCAGCCGCGCCGTGTGGTCCACAGCAGCCTGCACGCCCTTGCCGGGGCGGTTGAGCAGCACGCGCGTGACGGCCGGGCTGGCTTCGGGCAGGCCGCGCGCGCCGCTGGAACTCATGATGCTGGACAGGCTGAGCAGCCGCCCGGGCGCCAGCACCGCCACGCGCTGCGCGACCATGCCGCCCATGCTGACGCCCACGACGTGGGCTTGGGCTATCTTCAGCGCATCCAGCACGCCCACGGTGTCGGCGGCCATGTCTTCAAGGCTGTAAGGCGGGCGTATGCGCCAGCCCAGGCGGAACTTGAGTCCTTCCCAGAGCAGGCTGGGCTTGCCCAGGTGGTCAAAGTGTTGCGACAGGCCGATGTCGCGGTTGTCAAAGCGCACGACACGAAAGCCCGCGTCGGCAATCGACTGCACCATGGCCGGCGGCCAGGCAATGAGCTGCATGCCCAGGCCCATGATGAGCAGCACCACGGGGCGGCCCGTGGTGTCGCCGGGATGGGTGTCTTCAACCTCGATGTCAATGTTGTTGGCTTTGATCTTCATAAAGCATTATGTACACGCGGCCGCAGCTCCAGTAGGGGAGCGGAACCGGCCTTGCCAGGCCGCAGGCGCCTGTCCCCTGCAAGGGGAGAGGCGGCTACACGCAGTGAGCCTCAACAGGGGTGTTAAATGAACTCCCGCTCCCGCAACCACTTGGTGGCGATCCATTTTTCGCCGACTGTGACCGGTTCACCGCCATGCAGCGTCAGGCTGGTGGGATGCGCCACTGCGTAGCTGAAAAACACCGCGCTGCCGCGCTGCGGACGCACCTTGAGGCCGATGTCGGGGAATACCGTGGCGCCGCCCTCGTCGGGTTCCTGCAGATACATGATGAGGCTGGCCACACGCTGGCCGCCGCGCCGCAGGATGGCGGCGGTGCCGGGCTCACCGGGATCGAAGTAGTCGTAATGCGGTTTGTACTGCGCGCCGCGCCGGTAGCGCAGCACCTGCAGGCCCTCGCCGTTTTGCTGCGGCCAGTTCAGCAATCTGGCAATGCGCGCCTCGACGCGGCGCACCACCTCGGTTTCGCCGCGTGTGTAGAACATGCCGTGGCTGGTGCGGTCGTGATTGAGTTCTTCGCCGCCGGTGCGGGTGTCCACGGTCAGCGAGCGTTCCAGGCGCGGCCCGGCCGTTTCAATGAGCGCTTCGCATTCGGCGGCGCTGAGCAGGTTGCTGAAGACCCAGAGGTCGGGCGCGTCGCGGTGTTCGCGCACCTCCACCCATTTGTCGCCCGCGTCCACCATGGTGCCGGAGGCATCGGCTTTGACCCGGGGCACGGCCAGCGCCGGCGCCGGCGCGCCGGCGGGCGGCAGGCCCAATGCCTGGCCGGCGGCGGCCGCCTGCCAGCCGGCTTCGAGCAGCGCCTGGAAAATCTCGTCCCGCGTGCGGCCGGCCGCGAGCTGCTGCGCCACCCAGTCCTGCATCTCGCGCGTGATGAGCTGGGCAGGCATGGCGTGGGGCTTAAGTGGCCGCTCAGGCGGCCTGTTTGCGCCGGAACACGAGCCGGTCGGGCCCGGAAACCTTGGGATCGAAGCGGTAGCCTTCGACATCAAAGCTCTCAAGTTTTTTGACCGTGGCCAGCTTCTTCTCGATCGCGTAGCGCGCCATGAGACCGCGGGCGCGCTTGGCGAAAAAGCTGATGACCTTGTAGTGGCCGCCCTTGAACTCTTCAAACACGCAGTTCACCACGCGGGCTTTCAGCGCCTTGCGGTCCACGGCCTTGAAGTATTCCTCGCTGGCCAGGTTGACGATGACGGGCGAGGTGTCGGCGGCGGCGCGCTCGTTGAGGTAGGCCGAGATTTGCGAGCCCCAGAACTGGTAGAGGTTTTTGCCATGGGGAGTGGCCAGCGCGGTACCCATTTCCAGCCGGTAGGGTTGCATGCGGTCCAGCGGCCGCAGCACGCCGTAGAGGCCGCTCAGGATGCAGAGATGCTCTTGCGCCCAGTCAAGCTGCGCCGCGCTCAGGGTCTTTGCGGCGAGCCCGCCGTAGACGTCGCCGTCAAAGGCCAGCGCGGCCTGCTTGGAGTTCTTCGCGGTGAACCTGGGGGACCAGGCCTGGTAGCGCGCGACGTTCAGGCCCGCCAGCGCGTCCGACAGCTTCATCAGGGTGCTGATCTGCTGCGGGGTCTGGGTTTTGAGCACTTCGATCAGCTGCGCCGACTGGCGCGTGAACAGGGGTTGGGTGTGGGTGTCTACGTGCGGCGGCGTGTCGTAGTCCAGCGACTTGGCCGGCGAGAGGAGGAACAGCATGCTTGGAGTTGTTGGTAAGGCGAAAACCCCCACTTTACGACAGCCAGGCTACAGCACAGGCATCTGCCGCGAAAAGCCTTAGTGCAGGTCGCTAGCCAGGGAGGCGAGCGTTTCCGCCGGAATGCTTGTATGCGCCGGGTAATGCGTATGGTCGCAGCCCAGCTTGACACCGGCGCCGGCCTTGACCGCCGCGCACATGGCCGGATCGAGCTCGAAGCGCACAAAATGCACGGCCGAGGTTTTTTCGTCGTTTTCGCGGTCCATGTCCTCGTCGGCAATCGCATAAACGCGGGCATGGCCTTCGACCTCCACGAACATGCGGTCTTCCACGCCTATGAGCCGGGCCAGTTCGCGCTTGCGTTCGTTGACGTCCGGGTACTCCAGCATCAGCGTGCCTTTCCAGTTGCTGCCGTCGGGCATCAGGGGCGCGTAGGCCTCTATCTCCTGCTCTATGCCCTCTTCCTCGAAGATTTTCTCGATGCGCAGCATTTCCTGGATCTGGTAGCGGATGCTGGTCTCGCTTTCAAACTGCAGGTTGATGTGCTCTCCCAGGCGTACGCTGCGCAGCTTGCGGTGGGCGATGATGGCCGGCTTGTTCTCCTTGCGGTATTGGCTGTAGGCCTCCAGCGTCATCAGGGATTCGCGGGTGATCTTTCCGGTGGGCTTCATGGCGGAGTCCTGGTTTCTTACTTGAGGCCGTAAGCCGTGCGTATCAGCGTGAGCGGGTGCTTCTGCGGCGGCGCGCCCAGGCTGTTGACCTCAAAGCCCTGGGCGATGTGGTGGCCGCCCAGTGGGCAATCGCTGCTGATGACGTCGGGCAGGCCGCCGTCCTTGTGGCTGGCCATGGCCTTGAACAGCGGCTTGCCGATTTTCATGGCCTGCTGGTGGTAGGGCACCTTGACGCCGAAAGTGCCGGCATGGCCCGAGCAGCGCTCATGCGTGTGCACGCTGGTGCCGGGCACCATCTTGAGCATTTCCTCGGTCTTCTTGCCGATGTTCTGCACCCGGCCGTGGCAGGGGATCTGGTAGCTGATTTTGCCCAGCGGCGTGCTGAATTCGGTCTTGAGCAGGCCGTCGCGTTTGCGCGCCATCAGGTATTCAAACGGGTCCCACATGTGCTCCTTGACGAGCTGTACGTCGGCGTCACCGGGGTACATCAAGGGTAGTTCCTGCTTGAACATCAATGTGCAGCTGGGCACGGCGCTCAGGATGGCGTAGCCGTCTTTCGCGTACTTCACCAGCACCGGGATGTTGGCCTCCTTGCTGTTGTTCACCGAGGCCAGGTCGCCCAGCTCCAGCTTGGGCATGCCGCAGCATTTTTCCTTTTCGACCAGCACGTAAGGCACTTCGTTGTGGTCCAGCACCTTGAGCAGGTCGTGGCCTATGCCGGGCTCGTTGTAGTTGATATAGCAGGTCGAATAAATCACCACCTTGCCGGGTGTCTTGGCGCCGTCCTTGACGGCATGCGGCGGCGATTCGGGCGCGCCGGAGCGGAATTTCTTTGTGGCGAGATCCGGCAGCCAGGCGTTTTTATCAACGCCCAGCACCTTCTGCATCACGGCGCGCGCCGGTTGGGTCTTGTTGACCGCATTGGCCACCTGGACCACGATGGGGATGCCGGCGAACTGGCCGTGCACGTCGGTGGAGGACAGAAACCTCTCACCCGCGCCGACTTCGCCCTTCTTGAACTTGATGGCCTTGGCGCGCAGCATGGTGTGCGGGAAGTCGAGGTTGAACTCGTGCGGCGGCACATAAGGGCACTTGGTCATGTAGCAGAGATCGCACATATAGCACTGGTCGACCACCTTCATGTAGTCCCTCTTGTCCACGCCGTCGACTTCGCCGGTCCTGCTTTCGTCGACAAGGTCGAACAGCGTGGGGAATGCCCCGCACAGGCTCACACAGCGGCGGCAGCCGTGGCAGATGTCGAAGATGCGCTCCATCTCGTGAAGCGCCGCGTCCTCGTTGTAGAAGTCCGGGTTTCGCCAGTCGATCGCATGGCGCGTGGGCGCCTGGAGGTTGCCTTCTGTGGCCATGGTCTTGTCTCTTCCATTGCTCTCCGCCCCGCCGGGGAGTGGGTTGGGGTGAGGGGGTCCAGCCAAGATGAAGGCAAGGCGCAATTTATCGCCGCTCACCCTCACCCTAACCCTCTCCCAGGGGGAGAGGGAACCAGCAGCCTTAATCGACCAGTTCGGCCAAAGCCTTGGTGTAGCGATTGGCGTGTGAGCGTTCCGCCTTGGCCAGGGTTTCAAACCAGTCGGCCACTTCGTCATGGCCTTCGTCGCGCGCGGTCTTGGCCATGCCGGGGTACATGTCGGTGTACTCGTGGGTTTCGCCGGCCACGGCGGACGCGAGGTTGTCGCGCGTGGCGCCGAAGGGCATGCCGGTGGCGGGGTCGCCGCACTGTTCCAGCCATTCGAGGTGGCCGTGGGCATGGCCGGTTTCACCTTCGGCGGTGGAGCGGAACAGCGCCGCCACATCGGGCTGGCCTTCAACGTCGGCCTTGTTCGCGAAATAGAGGTAGCGGCGGTTGGCCTGTGATTCGCCGGCGAATGCGGCCTTCAGGTTCTCTTCCGTCCTGGAGCCTTTGAGAGCAGCCATGGAAATCTCCTTCGTGGGTTGATGGATGAACAAATCACCAATGCTTCAAGCCAGGCTGCGGATGTCCAGCGCGAGGACTGAAGACTGGAACACCTTAGACCTGTTCGGCCGCTTCGTCTAATTGCCGAAATCAATGCGGTGAATTAACAAAGACTATTTAACTAGCCTTCCTAATAAAGAATTCCAATTGAATGCGAAAGCGTCATAGCCTTCACGGCATGGTCGGCGGGCGGTTTCGCTGCAATTACGTTATGGTAAATTGATTACGAATAGGTAAATACAAGCCGCAGGAAGCATCCATGCCGGAGACAAACACCCTTCGCGACAAGCGGGCGCCCCCCGCGCTGGCCGCCGCCTTCACCAACGGCTACGAGTTCGCACAAGGCGCGGGCTACACCCTGCCCGAGTACCCCTTTGTAGCGCCGCCCGAACTGCGCACGGGCGAAGTCAAACGCCACGCCGTCGTCATCGTGGGGGGCGGCATCACGGGGCTGACGCTGGCCTGCGCATTGGCGTACTACGGCGTGAAAGCCGTGCTGCTGGACGAAGACAACACGGTGGGCGTCAAGGGCGCCTCGTCGCGCGGTATCTGCTATGCGCAGAAAACGCTGGAAATCTTCAAGCGCCTGGGCATTTACGAACGCATCGCGGCCAAGGGCGTGCAGTGGAGCGTGGGCCGCACTTTCGCGGGAAGCGACGAGGTCTACGCCTTCGACCTGCGCCAGCAGCAAACGCATTCGCTGAGCCGGCAGCCGCCCTTCATCAACATCCAGCAGTTTTATGTTGAAGGCTTTCTGGTCGAGGAACTGTGCCGGCCCGCGCCGGAAGACCGCCTGGCCGACATCCGCTGGAGCCACCGCGTGACCGGCTTCGCACAGAACGAGGATTTCGCGACGCTGCAACTGGAAACACCGGCGGGCCGGTACACCCTGGAGGCGGAGCACGTGATCGACTGCAGCGGCTCGCGCAGCCCGTTTCGCGCCTGGTGCGGCGCCACGGTAACAGCGCAGCAGGGCGACGACCGCTGGTGCATCGCCGACGTGCGCTTCAAGAACCCGCCGCCGGTGGAGCGCCACACCTGGATAGAAGCGCCCTTTAACGAGGGCCGCGCCGTCTGGCAGCACCTGATGGCTGACGGTGTCTGGCGCATCGACTACCAGATGCCGCCGCACGCCAAACCTGAAGAAATCAGCCGCGAGGACGTGGTGCGCGCCCGCCTGAAGGCGCAGTTCAAAAGCCAGTCGGGCCAACTGCTGGACGACGCCGACTACGAGATCGTCTGGGTCGGCCCCTATGCCTACCGCAGCGAATGCATGGACGGCCTGCGCCACGGCCGCGTGTTCTTCGCTGGCGACGCGGCCCATGTCATGAGCCCCTTCGGCGCGCGCGGCGGCAACTCGGGCGTGCAGGACGCCGACAACCTGGCCTGGAAGCTGGCCGCCGTGCTGCAGGGCCGCGCCGCGCCCGCCCTGCTGGACAGCTACCACCACGAACGCCACGAGGCGGCCGCGCACAACGTCCTGGTGACCAACCGCACGGCGCGCTTTCTGCGGCCGGCCGAGGGCGCGGAGCGGCTGTTCCGCAACGCGGCGCTGGGCCTGGCGCGCGAGCATGTCTTTGCCCGGCAACTCGTCAACACCGGCCGCATGTCGACGCCCAACCACTACACACGCTCGGGCGCCTGCGGGCCGTCGGGCGGGCGCGCGACGCAGAACGTGGGTTTCAGCTGGCCCGGCGGCCGCCCCGGTGAGTTGCTGGACCTGCTGGCCTGGGCTGAGGGCCGCTTGCTGCTGCTGGCCTTTGGCGACGTCTCCACCGCCGCGCTGGCGCGCCTGGCGGCGCTGTCCACCGAGACCGGCGTGCGCTGCGTGCAGGTGGTCGGCCCCGGCGAGAAGGCCTCGGCCGTGGAGCACGTGGTCGACGGCCAGGGCCACCTGCAGGCCACCTGCCATGTCTTCGGCCACGCCTGGGCATTGCTGCGGCCAGACGGCCACATCGCCGCCACCGGCGAGAGCGTGGACGCCTCGCTGGTCCACGCTGTGGCCGCCGCACTGGGCGCGCCCACCGCAAAGGACACCGCATGAAACCCGACACCCCTTTGAACACGCGCCTGCATTTCCAGGACGCCGACGCCTTCTACGAATGCCTGCTGGACGCCCACCAGGGCCTGAGCCGCGAGGAATCCGAGCTGCTCAATGCCCGGCTGATCCTGCTGATGGCCAACCAGCTGGGCGACACCGCGGTGCTGCGGGCCTGCGTGGCGGCGGCGTGCAAGACCTGAAAACTTATTCACACCACGCAAGACCCCTCTCGGAATGAACCCTTGCCCTCCCCGTTGGGGTGCAATCGGGATGAGTGGGCCGCCCGGGAACGCCGCATGGGCTAACGCCCATGCAAGGGCCTGGGTGGCTCAATCGCCCGGTTTCACCCCAACGGGGAGGCAAGGGCGGCCCAGTCGAATAAAATCAGGGTAGTTTCACCCAACCCAAGGCGGCATCCCCTCGATGCCGTTTTTCATTGCCCCCATGACCAACGCTGCCGCCCCCGCCCTTGCCGATACCGCCCCCCCCGCCGCGGAGGCCGTCAAAGTCCCGACACCGGGACTGGACAGCCTGGCCAAATCCTTCGAGCCGGCCGCCATTGAACGCCGCTGGGGCCCCGAGTGGGAGCAAAGCGGCCAGTACGAGCCCACGCTGGACGCGGCCAAGCCCTCGTTCTCCATCCAGTTGCCGCCGCCCAACGTGACGGGCACGCTGCACATGGGCCACGCCTTCAACCAGACCATCATGGATTCGCTCACGCGCTACCACCGCATGCGCGGCCACAACACGCTGTGGGTGCCCGGCACCGACCACGCCGGCATCGCCACGCAGATCGTGGTGGAGCGCAAGCTGCAGGGCGAAGGCAAAAGCCGCCACGACCTGGGCCGCAAGAATTTCGTCGCCAAGGTCTGGGAGTGGAAGGAAGAGTCCGGCACCACCATCACGCGCCAGATGCGCCGCATGGGCGACTCGGTGGCCTGGAAGCACGAGTACTTCACCATGGACCCGAAGATGTCCACGGTGGTGACCTCGACCTTTGTGAAGCTGTATGAGCAGGGCCTGATCTACCGCGGCAAACGCCTCGTGAACTGGGACCCTATCCTGAAGTCCGCCGTGTCCGACCTGGAAGTCGAGAACGAAGAGCGCGACAGCTTCATGTGGCACATCGAATACCCCTTCAGCGACGGCCCGCAGAAAGCCGCCGACGGCTCGCCGCTGCGCGGCATGCACATCGCCACCACGCGGCCCGAAACCATGCTGGCCGACGGCGCGCTGGCGGTGCACCCTGACGACGAGCGCTACAAGCACCTGGTCGGCAAGATGGTCGACCTGCCGCTGTGCGACCGCAAGATTCCGGTGATCACCGACGACTACGTCGACCCGGAATTCGGCAGCGGCGTGGTGAAGATCACCGGCGCCCACGACTTCAACGACTACCAGGTCGCCCTGCGCCACAACCTGCCGCTGATCACCATCTTCACGCTGGACGCGAAGATCAACGAAAACGGCCCGGCGCAATACCAGGGCCTGGACCGCTACGACTGCCGCAAGGCCGTGCTCAAAGACCTGGAGGAACAAGGCTTCCTCGAAAAAGCCGTGCCGCACAAAAACATGGTGCCGATTTGCGCGCGCACCGGCGCGGTGGTCGAGCCCATGTTGACCGACCAGTGGTTCGTCGCGCTCAGCAAGGTCAGCGACCAGGACCCGACCGGCAAGTCGATCGCGCAGAAGGCGCGCGACGCCGTGAGCAGCGGCGAAGTGAAGTTCGTGCCCGAGCAGTGGGTCAACACCTACAACCAGTGGATGAACAACATCCAGGACTGGTGCATCTCGCGCCAGCTCTGGTGGGGCCACCAGATCCCGGCCTGGTACGACGAAGACGGCAAGGTCTATGTCGCCACCAACGAAGAAGAAGCACAGAAGCAGGCGCCCGGCAAAAAGCTCACGCGCGACGAAGACGTGCTGGACACCTGGTACTCGTCGGCGCTGGTGCCTTTCTCGTCGCTCGGCTGGCCCGAGAAGACCCAAGAGCTGTCGCTCTTCCTGCCGTCCAGCGTGCTGGTCACCGGCTACGACATCATCTTCTTCTGGGTCGCCCGGATGATCATGATGACCACGCATTTCACCGGCCAGGTGCCTTTCAAGGACGTGTACATCCACGGCCTGGTGAAGGACGCCCAGGGCAAGAAGATGAGCAAGTCCGAAGGCAATGTGCTGGACCCGGTCGACCTGATCGACGGCATAGAGCTCGCGCCGCTGCTCGAAAAACGCTCGCAAGGGCTGCGCAAGCCCGAGACCGCGCCGCAGGTGCGCAAGAACACCGAAAAAGAATTCCCCACGGGCATTCCGGGCTACGGCGCCGACGCGCTGCGCTTTACCTTCGCCGCGCTGGCCAGCCTGGGCCGCAGCATCAACTTCGACAGCAAGCGCTGCGAGGGCTACCGCAACTTCTGCAACAAGCTCTGGAACGCCACGCGCTTCACCCTGATGAACTGCGAAGGCCAGGACTGCGGGCTTGAAGAGCACAGCAAGGAACAATGCGCGCCCGGCGGCGAGTTCCACGGCTACCTGAGCTTCTCGCAGGCCGACCGCTGGATTTCATCGACCATGCAGCGCGTGGAAGCCGACGTGGCCAAGGGCTTTGCCGACTACCGCCTGGACAACGTCGCCGGCAGCATCTACCAGTTCGTCTGGGACGAGTTCTGCGACTGGTACCTGGAAATCGCCAAGGTGCAGATACAGACCGGCAACGACGCGCAAAAGCGCGCCACGCGCCGCACGCTGATCCGCACGCTGGAAGCCATCCTGCGCCTGGCGCACCCGGTAATTCCCTTCATCACCGAAGAGCTGTGGCAGACGGTGGCGCCCATCGCCGGCAAGACCGGCAAGTTCATCGGCGTCGCGCCTTATCCGCAAAGCCAGCCCGAAAAGATCGACGAAAAGGCCGAGGCCCACGTCGCCAAACTCAAGACCCTGGTCGACGCCTGCCGCAACCTGCGTGGCGAGATGAAGGTCTCGCCGGCCACGCGCCTGCCGCTCTTCGTGGTGGGCGACAGCGCCTTCATGACGGGTGTCGCACCCTTGCTCAAGTCGCTCGCCAAGCTCAGCGAAGTCAGGGTGTTTGAAAGCGAAACCGAATGGGCCGCGGCCGCGCAGTCCGCGCCCGTCGCCATCGTGGGCGAAGCCCGCGTCTGCCTGTACATGGAAGTCGACCTGGCCGCGGAAAAAATTCGCCTGCAAAAGGAAGAAGCCCGCCTGACCGTGGAGATCGCCAAGTCCGAGGCCAAGCTTGCCAACGAAGCGTTCGTCAGCAAGGTGCCGCCCGCGGTGCTGGAACAGGAGCGCAAGCGTCTGGCCGACAACCAGGCAGCCCTGGACAAGATCCGCGAGCAGCTGGCCCGGTTGAAGTAAGCGCAAACGCCGCCCGTAAAAAAGCCCCGTTCAACGGGGCTTTTTTATGGCTGCGTGGTCACCGGATCATGAATTCGGGCTCGGACCATTGGGAGGGGGAGACCCCGCCCGGCTCCAGGTCCATGGGCCCGCTGGGCAGCTGGTCCATGCCGCTGTGCTGCGCCGCGCCTATGGCTTCATGCATGCGGTGCGCCACATACCAGCTCGAGCGCAGGCGCGCCTCGCGCGTGTGCGAGCCCAGGCGCGGCGTGACGAACAAGTTCTTCAGGCCCTTGAGCGGGGAGGTGTCGCCCAGGAAGCTGGCCTCGGCGCCGTCGAGGATGCAGGCCTCGATACGGCCGTCGCACAGCGCCGCCGCCAGCGCGGTTTCGTCAAACAGTTCGCTGCGGCTGATGCCCACCCACAGCTGGTTGCGCTTGCAGCCCGCCAGCAGTTTTTCATTCACAAAGCCGCGAAAGCGTGTGGCATACAGCATCTGCACCGACACCGCGTCGGCCTGGGCCACAAGCTCGGGCAACGACACCGGCTGTATGCGCAGGCGCTCCCAGATAGGCGCCGTGTGGTGCACCGCCGGGTCGTAGCCGATCAGGCGCACGCCGAGGCCGCTCAGCATGCCGGCCAGCGTGTGCGCGGTCGGAGCCAGGCCCAGGATGCCTACGGTGCTGCCGTGCAGCTCGCGGCCCATCTGCGTCGTCGGGTGGCGGCGTCCCATCAGGGCCGACACCAGGCCGCGGCGATACAGCAGCAGCAGGCTGCTCAAAAGGTATTCGGCATTGGAACGGACGTTGGCGCTGCTGGCATGCACGACCTTGATGTCGCGCTCCTTGCAGGCTTCGAGGTCGGTGTTGTCCGTGCCCACGTGCAGGCGGCCCACGGCCCTGAGTTTGGGCAGGAAGTCGAGGAATTCGCGCGTGACGACGGTCTGGCGCGGAAAGACGATGCCCTTGGTTTTATAGGCAATCTTGCGCAGGGAAATCAGGTCATCGGCAAGCTCCGGATGGTAGCCCACGCTGTGCCGGGTTTCGAGCCACGCCATAGCCTCGGGCACGAGTGCGTCAAGAAGTAAGATGTCCACCCAGTGAGTCCTTTTTCCTGCAGACTGCAGATTGCGCCGTGGGACCACGTCAAGTCGAGCGCTTGTCCGACCCGCGCGATTGTCTCAACAACGCAACACTCTAGTCTTTTCCCCGATCAAAGTCGATGCAAAAATTTACATTACACAAAGCAGTGTTCCCGGTGGCCGGTCTCGGCACCCGGTTTCTACCGGCCACCAAGGCCCAGCCCAAGGAAATGCTCCCCGTCGTCGACAAGCCGCTGATCCAGTACGCGGTGGAAGAGGCTTACGCGGCAGGCATCCGTCACATGATTTTTGTGACAGGACGCAATAAACGGGCCATCGAAGATCACTTTGATACTGCCTACGAGCTTGAGAACGAGCTGGAAGTAGCCCAAAAGCACGCCTTATTGGCCCTCGTGCGATCCGTCCAGCCCGACGACATGAATTTTTCCTACGTTCGCCAGCCCCGCTCCCTGGGTTTGGGCCATGCGGTGCTGTGCGCTGAACACCTGGTCGGCCAGGAAGCTTTCGCGGTCTTGCTGGCCGATGACCTGATGGTCGGACCCAAAGGCGGCAAGCCGGTGCTGGCCCAGATGGCCGAACAGTTCGCCGAAGTCCAGCAATCCATCCTGGCGGTGCAGGAAGTGCCGCAGGACCAGACCCGCCGTTACGGCATCGTCGCCACCGAAGGCGCCAGCACGGGCCTGATGAAAGTCCGGAAAATCGTGGAAAAACCGGCGCCCGACGTGGCACCGTCGCGCATGGGCGTGGCCGGGCGTTACATCCTGACGCCGGCGATTTTTGACCATATCCGCAGCCAGAAGGCCGGCGTGGGCGGTGAACTGCAGCTCACCGACGGCATTTCAAGCCTGCTGGCCAAGGAAACGGTCTACGCCCTGCAATACGAAGGCAAACGCTACGACTGCGGCAGCAAAGAGGGCTTCCTGGAGGCCACGGTCGAGCTGGCGCTGGAGCACCCCGAAGTGGGTGCTCATTTCAGGAACTACCTGGAAAACCTGCAGATCGGCTGGTCGGGCCGGGAACGTCGCAAGCAGGCCTGAACGATGCGCCTCAGCGGCGCTTGAGCACGTGGATGAAGTCGCTGCCGGCAACCTGCTGCTCGACGAGTTCATTGCCGGTTTGCTTGGCAAAGGCCTGGAAATCCCGGGTCGAGCCCGAATCGGTGGACACCACCCGCAACAACTGGCCGCTGGCCATTTCGGTCAGCGCTTTTTTCGCTTTCAGGATGGGCAGCGGGCAGTTCAGGCCGCGGGTGTCGAGTTCTTTGTCGATGTTCATGGAAATCCTTGGGTTGCTGCGATTTTAAGCAAAGCGCAAAGCCCCTTCAGCGGGACAACCCCAGTCCGGCAAGCCAATCCGGTCTGCTATTCCGTCCGTTTGGCCCATTCCACAAACTCCGGCTCATGCCCGCGCGTGCGCAGCCAGTCGGCCAGCGCGTAGCCCGTGCCCGCGGGCCAGCATTTGATCTTGTCGAGGTCATAAAGCCGGTAATCCACCAACTCCGGCGACAGGCTGACCTCGCCCGTGCACACCGCGTGGTAGGCGATGATCACCTGGTTCATGCGCTGAAAGTCGTAGACGCCGATCAGGTCCAGCGAGCTGGTTTCCAGGTTGGTTTCTTCCTTGATTTCCCGCTCGATGCCGCCCTGCGGCGTCTCGCCGGCTTCCATGAAGCCGGTGATCAGCGCGTACATCTTGCCCGTCCAGGCCGCGTTGCGGGCCAGCAGCACCTGGCCGTGGTATTCGATCACGGCGGCCAGCACGGGCGTGGGATTGTTCCAGTGGGTGAAGCCGCAAGCCGGGCAGCGAAGCCGCGCCTTTTCGCCGCCGTCTTCCATCTGCGACACCATGGCCAGAGGGGTCGCGCAGTTCGGGCAAAACCGGAATTCGTGGGTCATGGTGAGGGGAATAAAGGTGGAAAAGAAGGGATTCAGGCGCGCCGCCCGCTATATTTTCAATAGCTGCCGGTACACACCTGGAAAGGCCTCAAGCCGGAAACACGCCGGTGGACAGGTAACGGTCGCCGCGGTCGCAGACCACAAAGACGATGACCGCGTCTTTCACGGTCCTGGCGATCTCCTGCGCCACCCAGAGCGCCCCAGCGGCCGAGATGCCGGCAAAAATCCCCTCTTCGCGCGCCATGCGCCGGCACATGTCTTCAGCATCGGCCTGGCTGACGAGCACCAGCTCGTCGACCTTGCTGGCGTCGTAAATCTTCGGCAGGTATTCCTGTGGCCATTTGCGGATGCCGGGGATGCGTGAACCCTCGCTGGGTTGCGCGCCGATGATCTTGATGGCCGGATTTTTCTCTTTCAGGTAGCGCGAAACCCCGGTGATCGTGCCAGTCGTGCCCATCGCACTGACAAAATGTGTCACCTTGCCTGACGTATCTGTCCATATTTCGGGGCCGGTGGTCTCGTAATGGATGCGCGGATTGTCGGCATTGGCGAACTGGTCCAGCACCCGGCCCTTGCCCTCTTTCTGCATCTGGTCGGCCAGGTCGCGCGAATATTCGATGCCGGCGCTTTTCGGCGTCAGGATCAGCTCGGCGCCAAAGGCCTTCATGGTCTGGGCGCGTTCGATGCTCAGGTCCTCGGGCATGATCAGGACCATCTTGTAGCCCTTGATCGCGGCGGCCATGGCCAGGGCAATACCCGTGTTGCCCGAAGTGGCTTCGATCAGCGTGTCGCCCGGCTTGATGTCGCCGCGCTCCTCGGCGCGCTTGATCATGGACAGCGCCGGCCGGTCTTTCACCGAACCGGCGGGGTTGTTGCCTTCAAGCTTTCCCAGGATGACGTTGCCTCGTGCGGCGTTCTCTGCGGCGTAAATTCTTTGCAGCGCGACCAATGGCGTTTTGCCAATCGCGTCTTCAATGGTTGGATAGTTCATGACCACACTGTGCCATAATTTGAGGCTTCGCTCATTCCAGCCCGGGTGGTGAAATTGGTAGACGCAGGGGACTCAAAATCCCCCGCCGCAAGGCGTGCCGGTTCGATTCCGGCCCCGGGCACCACATCCCGAAAGCCGTCTCATGACCTTGTTCATGGACGGCTTTTTTGTTTTTTCCTCCGAGACGGTAGGCAGCACAAGGCTGTTACTTTTACCCCCGGATTTTTTGACCCTGCCGCTTGCAACGCCATTTAATAAAGCGCATTCTTGAGGCGCGGCTGGCCTGTCCTCTTTGCCCGCGCCCTCTTGCCGCGTCTGGAGTCCGTCATGTGCAGCTTGCGTTTGCGTCATTGGCTCTGTCTCCTCCTCTCCGGCACCCTGCTGCTGGGCGCGGCCCACGCGGCCACGCCGCCGCCGCCGGCCCAAGCCATGATCGATGCGCTGACGCGGGCCACGACGGCCGTGGTCGGGGTCAAGGTCACGGCGACGGAAGGCGCGCGGTCCGCCGAAACTTTGGGCCTGCGGCGCGCGGGCTCGGGCGTGCTGATCAGCCAGGACGGGCTGATCCTGACCATCGGCTACCTGATGCTGGAGGCCGAGCAGATCGAGATCGTCACCCAGGACAACAAGACACTGCCGGCCCGTGCCGTCGCCTACGACCTGGCTACCGGCTTCGGGCTGGTGCGCCCGCTGCTGCCGCTGCGCAACGTGGCCGTGGCGGCCCTGGGCAGCAGCCGGGACCTGCAGCCGGGCGAGCCGCTGATGGCGGTGACCGGCCCGCAGGGCGACGACGACGGCGACGTGAGCATGACGCGGCTGGTCAGCCGGCGCGCGTTCTCGGGCAGTTGGGAATACCACATCGAGTCCGCGCTGTTCACCAGCCCGCCGGTGATGGCCAGCGGCGGCAACCACAGCGGCGCGCCGCTGTTCAACCAGCGGGGCGAGCTGATGGGCATAGGCTCGCTGTTCGTGTCGGATGCGACGGGCGAAAACCGCCGCCTGCCGGGCAACATGTTTGTGCCCATAGACCTGCTGCGCCCCATCCTCGCGGAACTGCAGCGCGCGGGCTATAGCGCCAAGAGCCGCAGGCCGTGGCTGGGCATCACCTCCAACGACCAGGGCGGGCGCATCCAGATCCTGCGTGTCAGCAAGGAAAGCCCTGCGGACCTGGCCGGGCTGGAGGCGGGCGACGTGGTGCTGGCGGTGGACGACGCGAAGGTCGCGACGCTGGAGGCCTTCTACAAAAAGCTCTGGGACCACGCCGCGCCCGACGCGGAAATCCGGCTCACGGTGCTGCAGGGCGCGGAGATCAAGACCATCGTGCTGCGCGGCCAGGACCGCATGCTGACGCTGAAAAAACCGCCGGGTATCTGAACGAACTTACGCGGGGACGGGCGCCGTGCGGTGCAGGTCCCTGCCTATGGCCTGGAAGTGCAGCGCGGCCGACGGCGCGGCTTCCGGCTCGTCATCCAGCTTGAACTCATCCACCGCGGCCTGAAGCTGCAGCGTCTGCTCGGCCAGCGAGGCCGCCGCCGTGGAGGCCTGCTCGACCAGCGCGGCGTTCTGCTGCGTCGCCTGGTCCATCAGCACCATGGCCTTGTTCACATGCTCGATGCCGTTGCTCTGCTCCACCGACGCGGCGGATATCTGCTCAAGCAGGCTGCTCACGCGTTTGACGGCCTGCACGATGTCCTGCATGGTGCGGCCGGCCTGGCCGACCAGTTCAGAGCCGTTCTCGACGTGGGCCACGGAGTCGGCGATCAGCGTCTTGATCTCGCGCGCCGCCTCCGCGCTGCGTTGCGCGAGGCCCCGCACTTCGGTCGCCACGACCGCGAAACCGCGGCCCTGCTCGCCGGCGCGCGCGGCTTCGACCGCCGCGTTGAGCGCCAGGATGTTGGTCTGGAAGGCGATGCCTTCAATGACGGCGATGATGTCCACGATTTTTTTGGAACTGCCGCTGATGGCCGCCATGGTGTCCACCACCTGGGCCACCACCGCGCCGCCGCGTTCGGCGGTGCCGGACGCATTGGCCGCCAGACCACTGGCCGAGCGCGCATGCTCGGCATTGAGCTTCACGGTGGAGGTCAACTCTTCCATGCTGGAGACGGTTTCTTCGAGCGAAGCCGCCTGCTCTTCGGTGCGGCGCGACAAATCGGCATTGCCGGCGGCGATGTCGCGCGACGCCAGGGTGATCGAATCGGTCGAGCCCTTGATGCGGCTGACCAGGTCGGTCAGCGTGTCTTCCATGCCGCCGAGTGCGCCCAGCAGACGGCCGAAGTCGCCTCCGCGCTCGGTGGCGAATTCCTGGCTCAGGTCGCCGGCCGCCACGGTTTCGGCGATGTAGATGGCTTCCTTGAGCGGCTGCGCAATGCTGCGGCTCAAGCGCCAGGCCACCAGGCAGCCCACCAGCAGGGCGGCCAGGCCGAGCGCTACCATCCAGCGCTGCGCCGATGCGATGCCGGCCCTGGCCTGCCGCGCCTGCAGTTCCGTCAACGCGGCCAGTTCCAGTTGCAGCCGGTCCAGCGTGGGGCGCGCTTCGCCCATCCATGCGCGGGCGGCGCCCCCGCGGTCACCCGCTTCGGATTGTTTGTTGATCTTGCCCAGGGCCTGTGCATGGGCCGACTGCGCGCTGCGCGCGCGCGCGAGCAAGGCTTTTTCTTCGGCAGGCGGCGCGCCATCGTCGAGTGCCGCCAGCGCATCCGCTGCGGTTTTTTCGCCGGCCGCGAGTTGCTGGCGCGCGGCGGCCGCCTGGGCGGCATCGCTCGCCAGGGCCAGTTCCAGGGTCGCGCGCGCGCTGGCCTGCGACCAGGCGCTGAGCGCCGCAGTGGCCCCAGCGCGCGAGCCGCCTTCGCCGTTCCCGGCGCCGGCCATGTGGGTCAAGCCCACCGCCATCAGGCTGGCCGTCAGCAGCAATACCAGGCCGAAGCCCATCCCAAGCCGCGTGCTGACCTTCAAGTTGTCCAATTGCATGGTGTTGTCTCCTGCAAGCCTCTCCCGTCTCAAGATGCGGGAGAGCCCAACTCAGGCACGGTATCAAGAAAGGCGCAGGCCGATGCCGATGAAGAGCACGGGAAAAAGGCCTCTATTCAGCGAATTGCCGGCCTTCAACCCGGTTAGCCGGCCGGAGGCTTATTCCGCCACCAGCCCCTCGGCCACCGTGGGATAGCACAGCCGCACGCGCAGCTCTTTTTTGAGGCGGCTGTTGTCCAGCCGGCGCGACTCGCTCATGAAGCTCAGCAGCATCAGGGGCAGCTCGTCCTGCGCCGTATCGCGCGCCAGGCGCGGCGGCCGCGGCAGGCCGTAAAGGTCTGCCGCCAGGTCGAAGTAGTCGCCCATCTTGAGCCGCGTGTCGTCGCTGGCGTTGCTGGCGCGCTGCGGTTTGCCGCGCCACAACGCCGCCAGGCAGGCGCGGGCCAGGTCGTCGGCGTGGATGTGGTTGGTGTAAACGTCGTCTTCGGCGCGCAGCACCGGCGTGCCCTTGAGCAGCCGGCCGCGCGGCGTGCCGCCTTCGCGGTCGGGTGCGTAAATGCCGGGGATGCGCAGCAGGTGCACGCGCGTGCCGGTGGCGCGGCCGAAGACCCGCAGGTGCGCCTCGGCATGCACGCGGCGCCAGGCGCGCGGCGTATGGGGGTTCAGCGGCCGGGTTTCGCGCACCCAATCGCCGCCGCAGTCGCCGTACACCCCGCTGGTGGAGGCGTAGACCAGGGAGCGCGGCAGGCTGCGCAGGCGCAGGGCGCGCAGCAGGGCCAGGGTACGCGGGTCGTAGCGCCAGTCGGGCTTGTCGCTGGGGGGCGGAGCCAGGTGCAGCACCCGCGTGGCCAGCCCGGCCAGGCGGCGCAGCGAGGCGCCGTCGTCCAGGTTGCCCTGCAGCGGCGTGATGCGTTGAGTCCGCAATTCGGGCACGCGCGCGGCCGACGAGGTGAGTGCCATGAGCCTGGCGTTGCGCGGCAGTTGCCGGGCCGCGCGCAGGCCCACGTCGCCGCAGCCGACGATCAAAATCCGCTCCCGGCGGAAGCGAAAAGGCAGTGCGCCTAAGGGATTCGAGTTTGAGGGCAAAATTGGGGGTTGCCGGGGAAACCGGCCAGGTCGAGAACAGATACCGCAAGGATACCGAATATGAGCTTTAACGTGACCGTGCAGCCCAGCGGCCGGACTTTCATTGCCCAGGTGGACGAGCCCCTGCTGGCAGCCGCCATCCGCCAGGGCATAGGCCTGCCCTACGGCTGCAAGGACGGTGCCTGCGGCTCCTGCAAGTCGAAAAAGCTGGAGGGTACGGTGACCCACGGCGCCCACCAGGTCAAGGCCCTGTCGCCCGAGGAAGAAGCCGCCGGTTTCATCCTGACCTGCTGCGCCACGGCCCATTCCGACGTTGTCATCGAATCGCGCCACGTCACCGATGAAAGCGCCTTCCCGGTCAAGAAGATGCCGGTGCGCATCAATAGCCTGGCCAAGGCTTCGCACGACGTGATGCTGGTGCGCCTGCAGCTGCCGGCCAGCGACGTTTTCAAGTACCACGCCGGCCAGTATGTGGAGTTTTTGCTGCGCGACGGCGACCGCCGCGCCTATTCCATGGGCAATGCGCCGCACACCCAGGCCGAAAACCCGGGCGTGGAACTGCACATCCGCCACATGCCGGGCGGCAAGTTTACCGAGCACGTCTTCGGCCCGATGAAGGAAAAGGAAATCCTGCGCATCGAGGGCCCCTTCGGCAGCTTCTACCTGCGCGAAGACAGCGACAAGCCCATGGTGCTGCTGGCCTCGGGCACCGGCTTCGCGCCCATCAAGGCGCTGATCGAGCACCTGCAATTCAAGGGCATCACGCGCCCGGCCGTGCTGTACTGGGGCGGCCGCCGCCCGGCCGATTTGTACATGGACGAGTGGGTCAAGACCAAGACGGCTGAAATGCCGAACCTGCGTTATGTGCCGGTGGTCTCCAACGCCCTGCCCGAAGACAACTGGACGGGCCGAACCGGCTTTGTCCACCAGGCTGTGCTGGAAGACTTTTCTGACCTGTCGGGCCACCAGGTCTATGCCTGCGGCGCGCCCATCGTGGTGGATTCGGCCCAGGCCGCCTACATCGCGGCCGGCTTGCCGGAGGACGAGTTTTACGCCGACTCTTTTGTGACCGAGAAGGAAAAGGCCCAGGCAACCGTTCCCGCCGAAACCTGAGATCTCAAAACTCAGCGGCATCCCTGACAAACAAGAAGAATAAAGAAGAAGAAAAAGAAACGCCCCGGCTGATGCATCAGCCGGGGCTTTTTTATGGGCCACTGAACCGTGAACCCAACCCCGCAGCGGCGGCGCGCGGTTTTTTGCAACAATAGGGCCATGAACACCCGCCCCACCCCCACCCTCACCCTGCCCACCCTGCTCGCCAGAAGCCTGGCTGTACTTTTTTTGGCCGGCGCGGCCCTCTCGTCGCCCGCGGCGCTGGCCCAGTCCAGGGTCATGCGCATCATCGTGCCGTATGCCGCCGGCGGCCCCATCGACGTGACGGCACGCCTGATGGCCGAGCGTGTGAAGGACTCGCTGGGCACCGTCATCATTGAAAACAAGCCGGGCGGCGGCGGCAACATCGGCGTCGATGCGATCGCCAAGGCGCCGCCCGACGGCCTCACGATAGGCATTTCCGCGGTGGCCACGCACGCCATCAACCCCTGGCTCTACAGCAAGATGCCTTACAACGCCGCCACCGATTTCGCGCCCATCACGCAGATGGTGCGCGTGCCCAATGTGCTGGTGATCAACGCCGACACCGCGCAGCGCCTGAACATCCACACGCTGGCCGACCTCATCAAGTACGCCAAGGCCAACCCGGCCAAGCTCAACTACGCCAGCGGCGGCAACGGCAGCGCGGGCCACCTGGCCGGCGAAATGTTCAAGGCGCGCGCCGGCATCTTCGCGCTGCACATTCCCTACAACGGCGGCAATCCGGCGCAGCTGGCGCTGCTCAGCGGCCAGGTGGATTTCAACTTCGACAACCTCGCCACGGCCTCTGCCAACATCAAGGCCGGCAAGCTCAAGGCGCTGGCGGTGACGACTGCCCAGCGCAGCGCCCTCCTGCCCGACGTGCCCACGGTCGCCGAAACACTCAAGGGCTTCGAGATCGACACCTGGTGGGGCCTGGTGGCGCCCGCCGGCACGCCGAAAGATGTGGTGACCAAACTCAACCAGGCCTTTGTCGCCGCGCTGAATTCCCCCGAAGCCAAAACCCGCTTCGCCACGCTGATGGCCGAACCCGTGGCCAGCACGCCCGAGCAGTTCGGCGCCTTCATGAAAAGCGAACTCGCCAAGTATGAAAAAGTGGTGAAGGCTTCCGGCGCGAAGGTGGACTGAACAGGCCCGAATCAAATCCAGCGCCCATGAAAAAAGGCCGGCACCCGCAAGGGGGCCGGTCTTTTTATTTGTCCATCGCCGTGATGGCTCAGCGGGTTACGCGCTCTCCGTAGCGAATGCTCGTCAGGGACCCTCCCTCAAACAGCAGCATGGTCATGAACTGCCCGTAGCCGGGGTTGTAAGTCCACTCTTCGACCTGCACACAGCTATTGACGGTGATGTTGGTGACGTTGGTGCTGTTGCCGGAGACGACGGGCGCGCCGGCCACCGTTTCCTGCGTGGGTTTGCAGAAGCTGTCTTTCATGACGGGCTCGCCGCATTTTTGCAGGATGGTCCCTTTGGAGTTGCCGATCTGCGCCAGGTCGCCCTTGCAGCGCAGCGACTGGGCGGAGGCGCCCGTGGACAGGGACGAGGCCAGGAAGGCCAGGATCACGGCGGCGGTACGGACAATGGATGGGTTCATGTTCAACTCCCCGGAGTTCGAAAAAAGGTGCGCCTGGTGCGCACCTTTTGAACTCTATGCCCAAAGATTTGGCGCCGCAAGGGATTTGTACCCCGCGCCGCTTCGCTCAAGTTACGGCTGTAATGCGCACCCCGCAACGCCGTCCGGCATGCGGGGTTTTCAGTTTATTCGCCGAGGTAGGCGGCCCGCACGCGCGGGTCGTTGAGCAGCTCTTTCGCGTCGCCGTTCATGGTGACGTTGCCCGACTCCATGACGTAGCCGCGGTTGGCGATGCCCAGCGCGCGGCTGGCGTTCTGCTCGACCAGCAGCACCGTCACGCCGCGGGCGGAGACGTCTTTCACGACCTCGAAAATCTTGTCGACCATGATGGGCGACAGGCCCATGGACGGCTCGTCCAGCAGCAGCACCTTGGGACGGCTCATCAGCGCGCGGCCCATGGCCAGCATCTGCTGCTCGCCGCCGGACATGGTGCCGGCCAGCTGGTCCTTGCGCTCGCGCAGGCGCGGGAAGAGCACGAACATCTTCTCGATGTCTTCGGCGATGCCGGCCTTGTCGCTGCGGATGTAGGCGCCCATCTGCAGGTTCTCGGTGATGGTCATGCGGGTGAACACGCCGCGGCCTTCCGGCACCATGGCCAGGCCTTCCTTGACCAGGTCCCAGGCGCCGCGGCCCTTGATGCTTTTGCCGAGGTATTCGATGTCGCCGTCCAGCATCGGCAAGGTGCCGGTGATGGCTTTCATGGTGGTGGTTTTGCCGGCGCCGTTGGAGCCGATCAGGGTCACCAGTTCGCCGTCGTGGACTTCGAAGTCAACGCCCTTGACCGCCTGGATGCCGCCGTAGGCGACCTTCAGGCCGGTCACTTTGAGGAGTGTGTTTGCTGCCATGTTCTTGCTTTCCTTCAATGACCGGTGCCCAGATAGGCGGTGATCACTTTTTCGTCTTTTTGTACATCGGCGGGCGCGCCTTCGGCGATCTGCTTGCCGTAGTCGAGCACGGTGACGCGGTCGCACAGGCCCATGACCAGCTTGACGTCATGCTCGATCAGCAGGATGGTGCGGTTGTCCTTGCGGATGCGGTCTATCAGTTCGCGCAGTTGCACTTTTTCGGTGGCGTTCATGCCGGCGGCCGGCTCGTCGAGCGCGATCAGTTGCGGGTCGGTGGCCAGAGCCCGGGCGATTTCCAGGCGGCGCTGGTCGCCGTAGCTCAGGGTGCGCGCCTTGAAGTCGGCGTACTTGCCGATGCCGACATAGTCGAGCAGTTCCTGCGAACGCTTGGCAATCGCGGCCTCCTCCTGCTTGAAGCCCGGCGTGCGGAGCACGGCCCCGATGAGGCCGGAGTTGGTGCGGATGTGGCGGCCGACCATCACGTTCTCGAGCGCCGTCATGTCGGCGAAGAGGCGGATGTTCTGGAAGGTGCGGGCAATGCCGGCCTTGGCCACTTCGTGCACGGCGGTCGGCTTGTAAGCCTTGCCGGCGAGCTCGAAGGTGCCGCTGTCGGGCGTGTAAAGGCCGGTCAGCACGTTGAAGAAGGTGGTCTTTCCGGCGCCGTTTGGGCCGATCAGGCCGTAGACCTGGCCGCGCTCGATGTGGATGCCGACGTCGCTCAGGGCCTGCAAACCGCCGAAGCGCTTGGAGACACCGGAGACTTTAAGAATGGTTTCGCTCATGTCCATTCTCCTTAGGGGTTGATTGACTGGATGGGGTCTTTGCCGGGGACCTTGTTGAGCGACTTGCCGTGCTCAGCGGAAGGCCAGAGGCCGCGCGGCCGCATCAGCATGATGGTGATCATGGCCAGGGCGATGAGCAGCTGGCGCAGGATGGCGGAATCGAGGCGGCCGTCGGTCATGGCCTGCAGCGGGCCGGCCACGTGGCGCAGCACTTCGGGCAGTGCGGCCAGCAGCAAGGCGCCCAGGATGACGCCCGGCAGGTGGCCGATGCCGCCCAGCACCACCATGGCGACGATCATCACCGACTCCATCAGGCTGAAGGATTCGGGCGAGACAAAACCCTGGAAGGCGGCGAACATCGAGCCGGACACGCCGCCGAAGGTGGCGCCCATGCCGAAAGCCAGCAGCTTCAGGTTGCGGGTGTTGATGCCCATGGCCTTGGCGGCGATTTCGTCTTCGCGGATCGCCATCCAGGCGCGGCCTATGCGGGAGTTTTCCAGGCGGTGGCAAATGACGACCGAGACGATCACCAGCACCAGGAACAGGTAGTAGTACATCGACACCGAGTTGACCTCGAAGCCGAAGAACTCATGCGGCTTGCCCAGGTCGAAGCCGAAGAACTTCATCGAGTCGATCTGGTTGATGCCCTTGGGTCCGTTGGTCAGGTTGATGGGGCGGTCCAGGTTGTTCAGGAACACACGGATGATTTCACCGAAGCCCAGCGTCACGATGGCCAGGTAGTCGCCGCGCAGCTTGAGCGTCGGGGCGCCCAGCATCACGCCGAAGAAACCGGCGAGCGCCGCGGCGGCCGGAATGATGGCCCAGATCGGCAGGTGCAGCCCGTTCGGGAAGTCCTTGGCGATCCAGGGGAAGGCTTCGGCCAGGTGGGGCGAACCCAGCAGCGCGAACAGGTAGGCGCCGACGGCGAAGAAGGCGACGTAGCCGAGGTCCAGCAGGCCGGCGTAGCCGACCACGATGTTCAGGCCCAGGGCCAGCAGCACGTAGAGCAGTGCCATGTCGACGATGCGCACCCAGGCGTTGCCGCCCTGTTGCAGGATCAGGGGCAGCACCAGCAGCGCCGCCGCGACGACCAGGAAGGTCACCAGTTTTTTGGATTGCGTGGTATTCATGAATGTTCTCCTTGTGTACGGATGGACAGGCCTTACGCCCGGTCCGCTACACGCTCACCGAGCAGGCCTGAAGGCCGCAGCGTGAGGACAAAAATCAGCACGATAAAGGCGAAGATGTCGGAGTACTGGCTACCCAGCACGCCGCCCGTCAGCGGACCGATGTAGCCCGCGCCAATCGATTCGATGAGGCCCAGCAGGATGCCACCCAGCACCGCGCCGCCCAGGTTGCCGATGCCGCCGAAAACGGCCGCCGTGAAGGCCTTGAGGCCCGGCAAAAAGCCCATGGTGTGCTGCACCGTGCCGTAGTTGGAGGCGTACATGACGCCGGCCAGCGCCGCCAGGACGGCGCCGATGATGAAGGTGGCCGAGATGACGGTGTCGGGCTTGACGCCCATGAGCGCCGCCACACGCGGGTTCTCGGCGGTGGCCCGCATGGCGCGGCCCAGCTTGGTGTAATGGACCAGCCACATCAGGATGGAAAGGGAAACAACCGTGGCACCCAGGATAAAGAGCTGGGTCACCGTGATGACGGCGCCGGCGACCTGGAAGGGCTCGCTCGGCAGCAGGGTGGGATAGGGCTTGTAATTGGGCTTCCAGATCATCATGGCCAGCGTCTGCAGCAGCAGCGACATGCCGATGGCGGTGATCAGCGGGGCCAGTTTGGGAGAATTTCGCAGCGGCCGATAGGCGATTTTCTCAATCGCGAAATTCAGGGCGCCGCAGACGACAAAGGCGATCAGCAGCGATATCAGCAGGATCAGCCAGCCCGGCGTGCCCGGCATGGAGCTCTGCATCAGGCCGATGATGGTCCAGCTGGTGAGCGCGCCCACCATCAAAACCTCGCCGTGCGCAAAATTGATCAGGTTGATGATGCCGTACACCATCGTGTAGCCCAGGGCGATCAGGGCATACATGCTGCCCAGGACCAGACCGTTGATGATCTGCTGTAGCAATACTTCCATAACTCACTCTCCCGTCCGATTGATTGAAATTGTGAACTCCGCCTGGCGGCCGCCCTACGCCGGGATCACCGGCGGCTGGCGCGAGTTAACAAAAAGCCCGCCTATCAAAACCAGGTAACTGGGTTGGGTGGCGAGCTAATCCGCGAATTGTAGCCATCGGCCTTAAGCGAGAATCGGGCCAAGTGGGCGGTTTTCGCGGGGTTTACCCTTAACATTCAGTGAAACATCGAATTTTAATTTTTCATTAGTTTCTCTTATGCGAGTTGTTCTTGAAAATCAAGCCTAATGGGACACCAAGTGGGATACCAGCCTCGCAGGCTTCGCCAAACCGCTTGAATAAATAAGTCAATTTCTCCATTCTTGGATTGCGACATGCGGTTTCATAAATACGAGGCTATCAACGCGGTATTCCTTTGCGGCACCGTCACAGGCGCGGCAAAGATGCTCAACCTTTCGCAGCCGGCCGTGTCCCGCCTTATCTCAAGCGCGGAAAATGAACTCGGCTTCCTCCTGTTTCATCGCCAGCAAGGGCGAATGGCGCCGACAGACGAAGCCCAGCAGCTGCGTCCGGCGATTCTGAAAATCATGGAATCGATGAGCCACGCCGCCTCGCTGGCCGCGGGCTTGCGCAACGGCGGTACCAGGCAATTAAGGATCGCAGCCGTCCCTTCCCTGGCCACAGCCGTATTGCCGCGAGCGGTTAAATCATTCATTGGGCAATATCCCAAATGCAAGCTGACACTGGAAACCTACCATTACGACTCCCTTGTTGATGCGCTTCTGGCCGGGCACGTCGATATCGGATTTGTTTATGAACCGGTAGCGCATGCGGCGCTGGCGACCACAGACCTGCTGCAGGCCTTTTTCTGTTCGGTGTCGACATCCGGCTATTTTTCGAAAGCCAAAAAAACCATCTCCGTCCAGGACCTTGCTTCCTGCAACATCATCGGATTGAGCAAGGATGACCTTGTTGCGTCGCTGATCGCCCAGACGGACGGGATGGCGGACATTGCGCTCACCCGCAATGTTTCGGTCGAAACCAGCGTAGTGGCCATGCATCTGGCCGCACAGGGGATGGGCGTCGCGCTGGTTGACTCCCTGACGGGTGCACTGGGAAAGCTGCACGGCGCGCAGGTCTTGCCCTTTAGCCCCGAAGTGCCCATACGGGTGGCCGCAATGCGCCTGGTTACACACCAGGCCACACTTCCTGAGAAAAAGTTTATTGAGCATTTCGCGGCCCAGGCCCGCCTGATTCAAGCTGGTTGACATCGCAAATCGGGCTCAGTAGTTGTCAAAGTAGCGCTGCAGTTCCGGCGCGTCCTGCTTCAGGGTCAGTGCGAGACTGAGCAGCACACGGGCTTTTTGGGGGCTGAGCGTGTCGGAGCTTATGCTGCCGAAAGCGTCGTCGTCTACCGCGCCGTTGCGCGACACAAGCCCGCTTCCGGTGCGGGAGCTCCTGACGACCGCGACGCCACGGAGAATCGCCTCACGATAAGCCATCTGGTGAACGCTGGAAATCGACCCGTTTCCGGTGCCCGCATGGACAAGGCCGCGTGTGCCACCGTCCAGGAAAGCCCGAATACTTTCGCTACCCGCGCCGGCGTAGGCATAAACAATATCCACCTTGGGCAGGCTTTGGAGGCCCGACACACTGAAAGGCGAATTAATCGTATGGTGGCGCGACGGCATCCGATGAAGTTTGACATCGCCGTTTTGCATATAGCCGACGCATCCGAATTCCGGACTGCAAAAACTGTCGATTGACGACGTATGGGATTTGGTCACCTCCCGGGCCGAAAAGATCCGTTCATTTGCCACGACCATCACACCAAATCCTCGCACCTGGGGGCTGGCCGCGAGTTGCACCGCCCGCAGGAGATTCAAAGGTCCATCCGCACTGATGGCGGTTGCGGGCCGCATGGCCCCCACCACCACGACCGGCTTGGCCGTCTTCAAAGCCAGGTGCAGAAAGTAGGCGGTTTCCTCCAGCGTATCGGTTCCCTGCGTCAGCACAAAGCCGTCCGGCTCTTCGGTCTGGTCGAGCCGGGAAATCGCATGGGCCAGGAGAAGCCAGGTATCGGTGGAGAAGTTTTCGCTGCCCAACTGGCTGATCTGCAGCGCGAGCAATTCGACCTCCCTGGGCAGGTAAGGGGCCAACGGCGCCAAAGTGTCGGCCGCGGAAAGCTGCGAATCCTGGTAGCTGAGTACGTCGGATGCGGAACTGGCTTCGCCCGCGATGGTGCCCCCGGTGCCCAGGACGGCAATCCTTGTTTTTCGCATCAATGTTTCAACCATTGCGTTAAAGATGGAGGAACCGCCCCGCTGACGATCGCACTATGGGTCGCGTTGCGGGACGGGTACCAGGAGGGCAGCAGCGGGAATCAACGCCGCTGTCTTTTCGCCTGGCGCCTGGCTGGGCAGGCGCTGTCACTTCATGGTGACAAGCGTGGTTTTGACACCCTGCGGATAGGTGGACAGCGTGACGGCCGCGTTCTTGCGCTGGCCCGTTCCGTCAAATTCAATATGCCCGGTGATGCCTTCATACTTTGTCTTGCCGACATAGGCCAGGTATTTGGCGGGCTCCGCAGAACCGGCAGCCCGCATGGCATTGGCCAATATCATGACGTTGTCGTAGGCATAAGGTGCGTAAACCACGACATCGGTGCTGTAGGCGGCTTTGTAGCGTTGAGCAAAACCGGGGCCTCCCTTCATATCCATCAAGGCTTCGCCGCCGTCGCCGCAAATCACGTTTTTTCCGACCGCCTGCGCACCAAGCTTGGGCAGATCACCGGTGCAGACACCGTCACCGCCCATGAAGGGAAGCTGTCCAATCCCCAACTGGGCCATTTGGCGAAGCATGGAACCGGCCTGCCCATCCAGGCCGCCAAAAAAGACGGCCTGCGCCTTTTTGCCCTTGATCGTCGTCAGGATGGGAGAAAAATCAGTGGCCTTGTCACTGGTAAATTCACGCGCGACGACTGTTCCGCCCAACGATTTGAAGGTTTTTTCAAACTCGTCCGCCAGGCCCTGGCCATATGCCGTACGGTCGTCAATCAAGGCGACGCTGTGAATCTTGAGCTTGGTGGCCGCAAAAACAGCCAATGCGCTACCTATCATTCCGTCGTGGGCAATGGTGCGGAACGTGGTTTTGTAGCCCAGTTGGGTGAGTTTCGGATTGGAAGCCGCAGGCGTGATATGCGGAAGGCCTGCCTCGCTGTAAATCCGGGCAGCGGGAATGGTGGTGCCGCTGTTGTTATGCCCCACGACACCATTGACACCGCTATCGACCAATTTTTGCGCAACGGCGGTCCCCTGTTTCGGGTCGGCCTGATCGTCTTCTGAAATCAGCTCGAACTTCACGGCCTTGCCGCCAATCCTGAACTGGCTGGCATTGAGGTCTTCAATGGCAAGCTGCGCGCCGCGCTCGTTGTCCTTGCCGTAATTTGCGGCGGGGCCGGACAGCGGGCCGACGACGGCTATTCTTACTTTGTCCTGGGCGAAAGCCGAAGCTGCCGAAACAACGAGCAGTACGGAAAGAGCGCTTTTTACGCAATAACTTGACGACATGACGACTCCTGATGAATTGAGGAGTCGGTAGTATCAAGCGGAGGTTTCCCCTTGAGGCATGCGCAGACGGGGCATGCCATGCAGAAAGCGTATGCGCCGTTTTGGGGAGCACCGGCCCGGACCATGGCAGGCCTGTTTCATGGCCCGCCGACGGCAATCCACGCGGGCTGCCTGCGTGGGGTTCATTTCTTCCCGTCGTTTTTTACGCGCAGTTGCTCGAGCTTTTCAGCAATTTTCATTTCCAGCCCTCTGTTGACCGGCCGATAAAAGCCCGGGGCCCGCATGCCTTCGGGGAAGTAGTTCTCGCCTGCCGCGAAGCCGTCTTCCTCGTCGTGGGCATAACGGTAGTTTTTGCCGTAGTCGAGCTGCTTCATGAGCTTTGTTGGTGCATTGCGCAAATGCAAAGGCACCGGGCGGGTGCCGTCCTTGCTGATGAAGGCCTTGGCTTCGTTGAAGGCCTTGTAGACCGCGTTGGACTTGGGCGCCACCGCCAGGTAAATCACGCACTGGGCCAGCGCGAGCTCGCCCTCGGGGGAGCCCAGGCGCTCATAGACCTCGGCGGCGTCCAGCGCCATGCGCAGGGCGCGCGGGTCGGCCAGGCCTATGTCTTCGCTGGCCATGCGGACCAGCCGGCGCGCCATGTAACGCGGCTCGGCGCCGCCGTCCAGCATGCGCATGAACCAGTAGAGCGCGGCGTCGGGGTCTGAGCCGCGCACCGACTTGTGCAGCGCCGAGATGGTGTCGTAGAACTGTTCGCCGCCCTTGTCGTAGCGGCGCAGGCGCTCGCCCAGCACCTTGAGCAGCCAGGCGTCGCTGACCTCGGTGACCTTTTCGGCCTTGGCCGCGACGCTGAGGGACTCCAGCGTGTTGAGCAGGCGCCTGGCGTCGCCGTCGGCATAGGCCACCAGGCGGTCGGCGGCGTCATCCGCAATGGTTTCGATAGCCGGCAGCGCTTTTTCCGCGAGGACCTTGGCCACGATCTGCTTCAGGTCCGCCTCACCCAGCGGCTGCAGCACGTAGACCACGGCGCGCGACAGCAGGGCCGAGTTCACCTCGAACGAGGGGTTTTCGGTGGTCGCGCCTATGAAGGTGAAAAGGCCGCTTTCCACATGCGGCAAAAAAGCATCCTGCTGGCTCTTGTTGAAGCGGTGCACCTCGTCGACGAACACGATGGTGCGGCGACCGCTTTGCGCCTGCCAGATGCTGGCCTGCTCCACCGCCTCGCGTATGTCCTTGACGCCGCCCAGCACGGCCGAGATGGTGATGAAGTGCGCGTCAAAACTGCTGGCCATGAGCCGCGCGATGGTGGTCTTGCCCACGCCGGGCGGCCCCCAAAGGATGCAACTGTGCGGCTGGCCGGACTCGAAGGCGATGCGCAGCGGCATGCCCTCGCCCAGCAAATGCTGCTGGCCTATGACTTCGCCCAGGTTTTGCGGGCGCAGGCGTTCGGCCAGGGGCTGGTGGTTGGAGGAGGCGGCTTTCACGGGGAGGCTGGAAAACGGAAGGTCAAGGGGATGATGAGGGGCAATGACACGAGTCTAAGCCACGGAGCCCGACCCGCCGGCAGGGTTGCGGCAAGTCCTGTACAACAGCAGGAAGCTCCGAAGGAACATCTCATGCCAAGCCCCGAAACCCTGGAACGATTTATTGCCCGCGTGGAACAAAACGCCCATGCCGAAGCCATTGAAGAGTTCTACACCGAGAACGCGTCCATGCAGGAAAACCAGGCCTCGCCGCGCGTGGGACGCGACAAGCTGGTGCTGGGCGAGCAGAAGGTAATGGAGAGAGCGAAGTCACTGACCTCGACCTGCGTGCGCCCTGCACTCCTCCAGGGCGATAACGTGGTGATCCGGTGGATCTTCCGCTTTGAGTGGCAGGACGGCAGCCGCACCGAGATGGAAGAGCTCGCCTGGCAGCGCTGGGAGGGCGAGCGCATCGCGGAGGAAACCTTTTTCTACGATCCTGCGCAGCGGCTTCCCAAGCCTCCCGTGGCCTAAAACCTGTTTACTGCCGGATCACGTCCGCACCCTTGGGCGGCGTGAAGCGGAAGGTGTCGGCCGGCAGGTTGGGATTAACCTCGACCTTGCTGAAGCTCAGCACGGAGCGCTGGCCGAAACTGTCGATGATCTCGAGCGCGGCCAGGCCCGAGGATTTTTCACCAGGGCGAAAACCCACGCGTACGGCCTGCAACTGGCCGTCCTTGGCCTTGGGCGTGGCCACCACCCATTGCAGGCCGTCGGCGTCGGGCGCCGACGCCAGGGTGAAGTCGGCCTGTAGCGCGCGCAAATCAGGCGCTGCCGCAATCAGGGCTGCAGGGGTGGAGCCCAGCGCGCTGGACTGCTTGCGCGAGGTGACCTGGTTCAGGTCCGCGTCGTAGAGCCACAGCGTCTGGCCGTCGGCCACGATGCTTTGCTCGAAGGGCTTCTTGTAAATAAAGCGAAAGCGGTTGGGCCGGGAAAACTCGAAGGTGCCGGTGGAGGTTTTGCTGCGCGCGGCCTGCCCGTCCCTGGCCGGCGCGGTGACGACCTGGGTGAAGTCGGCGCGGCCGCTGCTCACGGTCTTCACGAAGGCCTCCAGGCTTTCCAGGCCGTTGGCCCAGGCGGAATGCGCGCAAGCCGCCGTCAGAACAATTGCGATTGCAAAATACTTTTTCATCATGATCGTCACTCCGCCCTTGCGGGCACCAGGATTTCGCGCTGGCCGCTGCCGCTCATGGCACTGACCAGCCCGGCTTTTTCCATATCTTCGACCAGCCGCGCCGCGCGGTTGTAGCCGATCTTCAGGTGACGCTGCACCAGTGAAATGCTGGCCTTGCGGTTCTTCAGCACGACTTCCACAGCCTGGTCGTACATCGGGTCTTTCTCGCCGCCGCCGTTGCCGCCGTCGCCCAGCAGGTCCCCGTCTTCGCCGTCGACGGTGCCGCCCTCGAGCACGCCGTCGATGTAATTGGGTTCGCCCTGCTGCTTCAGGTAAGCCACCACGCGGTGCACTTCGTCATCACTCACAAACGCACCATGCACCCGGATTGGAAAGCCTGTACCACTCGGCATGTAAAGCATGTCACCCATTCCCAGCAAAGCCTCCGCGCCCATCTGGTCCAGGATGGTGCGGCTGTCGATCTTGCTGCTGACCTGGAAGGACAGGCGGGTCGGGATGTTGGCTTTGATCAGGCCGGTGATCACGTCGACACTGGGGCGCTGGGTGGCCAGCACCAGGTGGATGCCGGCGGCGCGGGCTTTTTGCGCCAGGCGGGCGATCAGTTCCTCGATCTTCTTGCCGACCACCATCATCAGGTCGGCCAGTTCGTCGATCACCACAACGATGTAAGGCAGGCGCTCCAGCGGCTCGGGCTGCTCGGGCGTGAGGCTGAAGG
>NZ_CALRNF020000010.1:0-127229 GCF_943369415.1 Polaromonas sp. YR568 | reverse complement strand
ACCGACCTTGTCGTTCATGACTTCGTAGTGCACCGAATAGCCGTAGCGCTGGGCCACCACGTTCATGGGAACCTTGCCGGGACGGAAGCCGTCCATCTTGACCGTGCGGGCCAGGCGCTTCAGGCGGGTGTCAACTTCCGACTGGATGGTGTTGACGGGCAGCGTGAGCGTCATTTTGCGCTCGAGCTTTTCAAGGGTTTCAACAGTCACGGCCATGATGGTCTTCCTAAGATCAAAAAATAGTCAAAACAGGTTTTCACCTGGCATGTCGCGGTATTCCGCAACGCCTGAGCGCATGAACGCAAGAATTGCCGTCCGCAAGCCTCAGGGTGGTGCGCGGGGGGGGACTCGAACCCCCACACCATTGCTGGCGTCAGGACCTAAACCTGGTGCGTCTACCAATTTCGCCACCCGCGCGCCGGAAATAAAAACGGGAATCCGAAAAACCTCCGAATCCCCGCTTGAAATCGGTCAACTCTCTATTTTAGCCGGTAACGGGCCCGGGTTTTGCGCCGGGGGCCGCGGCCAGGGAGAATCAGGCCGCCGTTGGCTTTGCAACCGCGTGCGGGGGTTCTTCGCGTTTGACGCGGAACCAGGCCGCATACATCGCCGGCAACGCCAGCAAGGTCAGCACCGTCGCCACCACCAGCCCGCCCATGATGGCGACCGCCATCGGCCCCCAGAACACGCTGCGCGACAGCGGGATCATGGCCAGCACGGCGGCGGCGGCCGTCAGCACGATGGGGCGCAGCCGGCGCACGGCCGACTCGACGATTGCGTCCCAGGCCGGCACGCCGCGGGAGCGGTCCTGCTCGATCTGGTCGATCAGGATCACCGAGTTGCGGATGATCATGCCGAACAACGCAATGACGCCCAGCAGCGCAACGAAACCGAACGGCCGGTTCAGCAACAGCAGCGCTCCGGCCACACCGGCAATCCCCATGAAGCCCGTGACAAAGGCGAGGATGGAACGGCTGAAGCTGTGCAGTTGCAGCATCAACAGGGTGAGCACAATGAACAGCGCGACCGGCAGGCCGGCAACAATAGAAGACGATCCCTTGCTGCTTTCCTCCACCGCGCCGGCCACCTGGATCCGGTAGCCCGTCAGGCCCTTGTCTTTCCAGTTCGCTTCCAGCGCTTTCAGCTTGGGCATCAGTTCCTGCGTGACGGTGGCGCCCTGCAGGCCTTCGACGATGTCGCTCTGCACCGTGATGGCGTAGTCGCGGTTCTCGCGCCACAGCACGCCCGGCTCCCAGGTGAACACCGGCTTGGCGATCTGTGTCAGCGGAATCGACTTGCCCGAAGCCGTGGGCAGGTAGGCGTTGCCGATGTCGGTGATCGCGTTGCGCTCATCCAGCGGCTGGCGCAGCACGATGTCGATGAGCTTGTCGCCTTCGCGGAACTGGCCCACGGGCGTGCCCGCCAGGATGGTGCGGGAAGCCTGCGCGATCGACTGGCTGGTCACGCCCATCGCTCGCGCCTTGGCCTGGTCCACCTCAAGGCGCAGCACCTTGACGGATTCGTTCCAGTTGTCGTTCACGCCGCGCGTGTTGGCGCTTTCGCGCATCACCGCCTTGACCTCGTCGGCGCGCTCGCGCAGCACCAGCGGGTCTATGCCGACCACGCGGAACTGCACCGGATAAGGCACGGGCGGGCCGTTGGGCAGCAGCTTGACGCGGCCGCGAACTTCGGGAAATTCAGTAGCCAGCAGGGCCGGCAGCTTGATGCGCAGCGATTCGCGCACCTTCAAATCCTGCGCCAGCACGATCATCTGCGAGACGTTGGTCTGCGGAAAGACCTGGTCCAGCGGCAAATAAAAGCGCGGCACGCCCGAACCTATCCAGGTGCTGACCGTGGTCACGCCCTCTTCCTTCATCAAGCGCTGCTCCACCCGTTTGGCGGTGGCCTCGTTGGCGGCAAAAGAGGTGCCTTCGGGGAACCAGATGTCGACCATGATCTCGGGCCGGCTCGAATCGGGGAAGAACTGCTGCTGCACCTTGCCCATGCCCACGATGCCCAGCACGAAGATCAGCACAGTGGCGCCTATGGTGAGCCAGCGGTGCTGCACGCACCAGTTCACGGTTTTGCGGAAAGTGTTGTAGAACCCGCTGTCGAACATCTCGTGCGGACTGTCCTGGCCGGCCGCCACTTCCTGCACGTGCGGCGGCACCTTGAGCAGCAGCGTGCCGAGGTAAGGCACGAAGTACACAGAGACGATCCAGCTGAGCACCAGCGCGATCACCGTCACCGCGAATATCGCGAAGGTATATTCACCGGTGGTGGATTTGGCCAGGCCGATGGGCAGAAAACCCGTGGCGGTGATCAGCGTGCCCGTCAGCATGGGCATGGCGGTGATTTCATAGGCGAAGGTGGCGGCGCGCACCTTGTCGTAGCCCTCTTCCATCTTGCGCACCATCATCTCGACGGCGATGATGGCGTCGTCCACCAGCAGGCCCAGCGCGATGATCAGCGAGCCCAGCGAAATCTTGTGCAGGCCTATGCCGTAATACCACATGGCCAGAAAGGTCAGGCTCAGCACCAGCGGGATGGTGATGCCGACAACCAGCCCGGGCCGCATGTCGATGTAATAGCGTTTCCACAGCGGCAATTGGCCGGGGCCGTTGTGCGGCCGCTTGTGAAAGCCCAGAGCGACGAAGCTGACCGCCAGCACGATCACCACGGCCTCGATCAGCACGCGCACGAATTCGTTCACCGAGGTCGCCACCGCCTTGGGCTGGTTCTGCACGTTCACCAGCTTGATGCCGGCGGGCAGGGTCTTGTCGATGCGATCGGACAACGTCACGAGCGACTTGCCCAGCGCGATGATGTCGCCGCCCTTGGACATGGAGACGCCCAGCGCGATCACTTCCTTGCCCTGGTGGTGCACCTTGACGGACGGCGGGTCCACATAACCGCGCTTGATCACGGCGATATCGCCCAGTTGCAACTGGTTGCCCGAGCTGCCCCGGATCGGCATGACGCGCAGCTGTTCGATCACCTCGAACTGGCCCGCCACGCGCACCTGCACGACGTCCAGCGGCGTCTGCACCGCGCCGGCCGATTCAATCGCGTTCTGCTGGCCGAGCTGGGCCAGCACCTGATTCAGGTCCAGCCCCAGTTGCGCCAGGCGTTTTTGCGAGATCTCGATGAAGACTTTTTCGTCCTGCACGCCGAAGAGTTCGACCTTGCTCACGTCGGGCACGCGCAGCAGCTGCTGGCGCACGTCGTCGGCAAAGGTTTTGAGCTCGGCGTAGTTGAAGCCGTCGGATTCCAGCGCGTAGATCACGCCGTAGACGTCACCGAAATCGTCGTTGAAAAACGGCCCCTGGATCCCGCCCGGCAAGGTGCCGCGCATGTCGCCGATTTTCTTGCGCACCGAATACCAGACGTTGGCGACCTCTGCCGGTTTGGAGGAGTCCTTGATCTGGAAAATGATCTGCGACTCGCCGGGCTTGGAGTAGCTGCGGATGCGGTCCGAATACGGCACTTCCTGCAGCGTGCGTTCCAGTTTGTCGGTCACCTGTTCGGCCACCTGCTGCGCCGTGGCGCCAGGCCAGTAGGTACGCACCACCATGGCACGGAAGGTGAACGGCGGATCTTCGTCCTGCCCGAGCTGGAAGTAGGACGCGAAGCCCAGAATCATCAGCACGACCAGCAGGTAGCGGGTGAGGTCCGGATGGTCCAGCGCCCATTTGGAAAGATTGAAGCGGGTCGAGGGCGAAGCGAGTTCGCCGGCAGGGCTGTTGCCGTCGTCGTGGTGGGCTTGCGTCATGGCCGCCTCACTTCGCGCTGGAGGCAGCGGATGCTGGCGCCGAGGCGGCAACGGCCGCGGCATTCGGCCCCGTCTGCGCCGGCGTTGGGCCCGCCAGGGCCACGCTAGGCTGGTAGAAGCTGACCTTCTGGCCGGGCGACAGCACGTGCACACCGGCGCTCACCACCAGCATGCCGGCCTGCAGGCCCGAGGCCACCACCACGTCGTTGCCGTCGGCCGTGGCGACCTGGATGATTTGCGGCTTGACCGTCATGGTGGCCTTGTCGACCACCCACACCGCCGTGGACTTGCCTTCCTGGCGCAGCGCCGTGGTCGGCAGCTTGATGACCGGCACACCGACGGCGCCGCCCGATTCCGGCACCACGTACACCGTGGCGCCCAGGGGCGGCGGCTCGGCCGCGTCAACCGAGACCTTGACGGTGTAGGTGCGCGTGACGGGGTCGCTGCTGGCAGCCACCTCGCGGACTTTGCCGGCCAGCTCCGCGCTTTGCGACCAGACGCGAATCTTGACCGCCGAGCCGACCTTGATGCCGGCCACCTTGTCTTCGGGCACCGCGAACACCACGTCGCGCACGCCGTCCGCCGCGATGCGCACCACCGGCGTTCCGGCCGTCACCACCTGGCCGGGCTCGGCCTCGATGGCCGTCACCACACCCGATACATCGGCGACCAGCGATGCATAGTTAGTCTGGTTGCCTTGTACCGACAGTTGCGACTGCGCCTGCTCCAGTTGCGCCTGCGCCGCCTTCAGCGTGGTGTCGCGGCGTTCCAGTTCGGCGCCGCTGATGAAGTTTTGCTCCTTGAGCTCTTTGTAGCGCCTGAAATCGGCAGCGGCCAGGTCGCGGTTGGTGGTGGCCGCGGCCACTTGGGCGCGGGCCGAATCGGCTGCCAGCTTGAGATCCTGCGGGTCCAGCTGGGCCAGCACCTGTCCGGCCCTGACGCGCTGGCCGAGTTCGGCCTGGCGCTTGATGATCTTGCCACCCACCCGGAAGCCCAGCCTGGACTCAACCTGGGCCTTCACCTCGCCCGCGTACTCATGGCTCGATGAAAACGCGTCGGTCCCCACAGTGACCACCTTCACGGCGCGAACCGGTTCCTCAGGGGGCGCGGGCTTGGAACAGGCTGCCAGCAGCACGGCGGCGCCCACCAGGGAGAAAACGGTTTTGTTCATGGTCTGATTGGTGTGAAAACGGGGGTGCGGACTGCCGGCGAAAAAGCTTAGAAAGCTCACTACTGACTGACCGGTTAGTAATCTAGGGTAAATGCCCATGCTTGTCAAGCGACAATCGCCCGCATGACCCCAGGCCTCCAACAGCCCAGCGACCCGATTCCCCTGCAGGGCGTGTCGCATTACGAGAATTTCCCGGTGGCTTCGCTGCTGTGCCCGCCGCGGCTGCGCCCGCCCATCGCCGCGATCTACTGGTTTGCCCGCACGGCCGACGACATCGCCGACGAAGGCGACGCCACGCCCGAAACCCGCCTGGCCGACCTCGCCGCCTATCGTGCAGACTTGGTGGCGACTGCGGCGGGTTTGCCACCCTCCCCGCGCTGGGCCCCGGTCTTCGGGCAGTTGCGGCCCCAAATGGCGCAGTTCGCATTGCCTGTCAAGCTGCTGGACGACCTGCTCAGCGCCTTTGAGCAGGACGCCGTCAAGCAGCGTTATGCCGACGAGGCCGAGTTGCTGGACTATTGCAACCGTTCGGCCAACCCGGTGGGCCGGCTGCTGCTGCACCTCTACGGCATTCAGGACGCCGCCTCACTGCAAATGAGCGACGACATCTGCACCGCCCTGCAGCTCATCAACTTCTGGCAGGACCTGGGCGTCGATATCCCGCGCGGCCGCATCTACCTGCCGGCTGACGCCTGGGCCCGCCACGGCGTCGATGAAGCGCAATTGCTGGCGCTGGATGCCAATCCAGCCGTCCTGCAACTGATCGCCGCGCATGTGAATGCCGCGCGCGCGATGATGCTCAGGGGCCAGCCCCTCGCGAAGAAGATACCCGGGCGCGGCGGCTGGGAACTGCGCCTGGTGGTGCAAGGCGGCCTGCGCATCCTGGACAAGATAGAAGCGCAGGGCTTCAACACCTTGCGGCGGCGCCCCAGGCTGGGCCCCTGGGACGTGGTGGTGATGGGCTGGCGCGCGGTGTTCATGTAGCAAGTGCGGATCCGCTCGGGTCTTCCTGGCCGCGCGCGATCCCATGTGACAATTACCGCATGACGCCTGAGCAGTATGTCCAGCAAAAAGCCGCCGCATCCGGCAGCAGTTTCTATTACGCCTTCCTGTTTTTACCCAAAGAGCGGCGCGCCGCCATCACGGCTTTTTATGCCTTCTGCCGCGAAATCGACGATGTGGTCGATGAGGTCACCGACCCCGGCGTGGCGCGCACCAAGCTGGCCTGGTGGCAAAGCGAGGTCCTCAAGTCCTATGCCGGCGAGCCGACGCACCCGGTGATGAAGGCGCTGATGCCTCTGGCCGCCACCTACCGCATCGAAGCGCGCCACCTGCAGGCCGTGATCGACGGCTGCCAGATGGACCTGGAGCAAAACCGCTACCTCGACTTTCCCGGCCTCAAACAATATTGCCACCTGGTGGCCGGCATCGTGGGCGAGGTCGCCGCGCGCATCTTCGGCCAGGCCGACGAAGCCACCACCGCCTATGCCCACAAGCTGGGCCTGGCCTTCCAGCTCACCAACATCATCCGCGACGTCGGCGAAGACGCGATGCGCGGGCGCATCTACCTGCCCGTCAACGAGCTGCAGCAGTTCGACGTGAAGGCGCACGAGATCTTGAAGCGGCAATATTCGGACCGCTTCAGCGCGCTCATGAAATTCCAGACCGACCGCGCGCTCGCGCTCTACGACGAAGCGCTGGCCCTGCTGCCCGAAACCGACCGCCGCGCGCAAAAGCCCGGCCTCATGATGGCCAGCATCTACCGCACCCTGCTGCGCGAGATTGCCGCCGACGGTTACCAGGTGCTGCACCAGCGCGTGAGCCTCACGCCCTTGCGCAAGTTCTGGCTGGCCTGGAAAACGCAGGCCTTCGGGCGCGTGGTCTAAATGAGAGTCGCCGTCATAGGCGCAGGCTGGGCCGGTTGCGCGGCGGCGGTGGAAGCCACGCGCCTGGGCTACCAGGCCACACTGTTTGAAACCGCCCGTATCGCCGGCGGGCGCGCGCGCCGCGTGAGCGGCATGCTGGAGGGCAAGCCGGTAACACTCGACAACGGCCAGCACATCCTGATAGGCGCCTATGCCGAAACGCTGCGCTTGATGAAAGACCTGGGCGTGGACGCCGATGCCGCGCTGCTGCGGATGCCGCTGACGCTGCAGTTTCCCGACGGCAGCGGCCTGAAGCTGCCGCAGTTGCCGGCCCCGCTCGATGCACTGGCCGGCATCGTCATGGCAAGCGGCTGGTCCCTGCGCGACAAGCTCTCCATGCTCAAGGTCGCGGTGGGCTGGCAGCTCAAAAAATTCCAGTGTGACCCCAAAGAGTCGGTTGCCGACCTGTGCCGCGGCCTGGCGCCCGGCGCCATGGCCGCGTTGATCGAGCCGCTGTGCGTCTCGGCGTTGAATACGCCGGCTGAACGCGCCAGCGGCCAGGTTTTCCTGCGCGTGATGCGCGATGCGCTGTTTTCAGAGAGCGGCGGCTCCAACCTGCTGCTGCCGCGCGCCGACCTCAGCGCCCTGCTGCCCGATGCGGCGCTGGCCTGGCTCAGCGCGCAGGGCAACACACCGCAGCTGGGCGCGCGCGTGCAGGCTATCGTGCCCGTGGGTTCAGGCTGGGTTGTGAGCACCGATACCAGCGAGGCCTTCGACTGCGTGGTGCTGGCCTGCCCGCCGCAGGAAGCGGCACGCCTGGTCGAAGGAAGCGGTGTGCCTGCCGCGGACTGGCTGGCGCAGGCGCAGGGCCTGCAGCACGAGGCCTTGACGACCGTGTACGCCTGGGCGCCGGGCGCGCGGCTTGAGCTGCCCATGATGGCACTGCCCGCCGACGCGCGCGAGCCGGCCCAATTCGTCTTTGACCGGGGCCAACTGGGCGGCCCGGCCGGCCTGCTGGCCTTTGTGATCAGCGCCAGCACCGGCGACAGCGCCACGCTGACCGCGCAGGTGCTGGCGCAGGCGAAATCGCAACTGTGGCATCTGGGGCTGGGCGCCATGCAGGCGGTGCAGACCATTGTCGAGAAACGCGCCACCTTTGCCTGCACCCCCGGCCTGAGGCGCCCGGGCGCCGATGTGGCCCCCGGCCTCTGGGCCTGCGGCGACTACATCGCCGGGCCCTACCCCGCCACGCTGGAAGGCGCGGTGCGTTCAGGGCTGGAGGCCGCTCGGCACCTTCATTGAGCGGGTTCAGGCGCTCTTCGCCATCAGGCGCACGGTGCGGTAAGCCGGCCGCGACAGGCAGCGCTGCAGCCACTCGTCCACGCGCGGGCACTGCGCCATCAGGCTGGCCGCGCCCTGCACCCAGGCCAGGACCGACGCCACGCAGATGTCGGCCGCGGTGAAGCGCTCGCCGGCCAGGTAGGGCCGGCCCTGCAGATGCTGGTCGAGCACGCGCAGCGGCGTCAGCAGGTGGCGCTCGGCGTCGTCGGCGAGCTGCGGTTTGCGGCGGTCCGCCGGCATCATGATGCGATGCATCAAAAACGCCAGCGCGTCTTTCTCGCACTCGGTGACCACCCAGAAGCCCCAGCGCAGGATCTCTGCCTGCTCGGCATGGTCTTGCGCGGCCAGCAGCGGCGCGCCGGATGTCCTGAAACGCTCGGCCAGGTACAGCACACAGGCCATGGACTCCCAGACCAGCACGCCATCGTCGTCCACCACGGGAATGCGGCCGTTCGGGTTGATGGCGAGGAACTCCGGCGTGCGCGTGGCGCCTCCCGCGTAGGGCAGCGCGATGTGTTCATGGGCCAGGCCCATTTCGTGGACCAGCCACAGCGGGCGCGCCGCGCGGGAGGCCGCCGTGCCGTAAATCTTGAGCGTCATGAAAGCCTCTCCCTAAATAGCCCCTGAAGGCCGGCCCGCCTCAGAACCTGTTCCCGGTCTCAACGCGGGAACAGGTCGCACAACTCGGTCAGCGTGGTCACCGTCTCGTGCGGCACCGCCGGGTGCGCCCACATCTGGTCGGACCGGTTGACCCACACCGTCTGCATGCCGCAATTGAGGGCGCCCAGCACATCCAGCGTAGCATCGTCGCCCACATGCAGCACCTCGCCCGGCTGCACGTCGACGGCACCGGCGGCCGCATGGAAGATGCGCGGGTCTGGCTTGCCCACGCCGAACTGCTGGGCGCTGATGCTGGCCTGGAAATAGCGGTCTATGCCGATGCGCTTGATGTCGGCATTGCCGTTGGACACCGCCACCAGCGGATAGCGGCCGGACAAAAACTCCAGCGCGAGAACCGCGTCTTCAAACAAGGTGACCTTGTTGCGCTCACTAAAAAAAACGTCGAAGGCGGGCTCGGCCAGCAGGGGGTCTTCGCGCGAGCGGTACAGCGCCAGCCGGATGGCCTCGCGGCGTATGGCGCTGAGGTTGTGCTTGAGTTCGGGGCGCGAGCGCGTGACATGCTCGCGGATCTCGTGCCGCGCCGCGGGATTGGAAAACAGGGCCGCGGTCATGGGGGCATGCTGGTTGAGCCAGTCGTCCAGTGCTTTTTCGGCCCTTTCAATGGCCGGCCAGATGGGCCACAAGGTGTCATCGAGGTCTAGCGTGATGGCTTTGATGGTGGTCAGGTCGAGCATGGTGAAGGACGAAGGTGGAAGAACCCGTTCTAGGCGAGAATAACCCATGTCATTTCTCTCGCGCCTGCTCACGCCTTTCGACCCTGAACCGCCTTTCACGCACGGCGCGCCGCCGCCCGGCGCTTCGGCACCCTCCACCACCGCCATCCTGCTGTGCAACCTGGGCACACCCGACGAGGCCAGCGCGCCGGCACTGCGCCGCTACCTTGCCGAATTCCTGAGCGACCCGCGCGTGGTTGAAATCCCCAGGCCGCTGTGGTGGCTGATCCTGCACGGCATCATCCTGCGCGTGCGGCCCAAAAAATCCGCCGCCAAATACGCCAGCATCTGGATGAAGGAAGGCTCGCCGCTGCGGGTCTGGACACAAAAGCAGGCCGTCATGCTGCGCGGTTACCTGGCGGTGCGCGGCCAGCCCGTCGAGGTGCGCTACGCCATGCGCTACGGCAGCCCGTCCATCGCCGCGCAGTTGAACCAGCTCAAGGCCGACGGCGTGGAGCGCGTGCTCATCCTGCCGGCCTACCCGCAGTACAGCGCCACCACCACCGCCAGCGTGTTCGACGCTGTCTACCGGTGGGCGTCGCGCATACGCCGCATCCCCGAGTTCCGCTTCGTCAACCACTACCACGACCATGCGGGCTACATCAAGGCGCTGGCCGCCCGCGTGCGCGAGCACTGGCGCACGCAGGGCCGCGCCGAGCAACTGGTCATGAGTTTTCACGGCGTGCCCGAACGCACGCTCACGCTGGGCGACCCCTACCACTGCGAATGCCACAAGACCGCGCGCCTGCTGGCCGCGCAGCTGGGCCTGGAGCCTTCGCAGTACAAGGTCACCTTCCAGTCGCGCTTCGGCAAGGCCAAATGGCTGCAGCCTTATACCGAGCCCACGCTGGTGGCGATGGCGCAGGCCGGCGTCAAGCGCGTCGACGTCATTTGCCCCGGCTTTACCGGCGACTGCCTCGAAACCCTGGAAGAAATCAACATGGAAGCGCGCGAAGCGTTTTTGCACGCGGGCGGCAAGGAATTCAACTACATCCCCTGCCTCAACGACAGCCACGAATGGATCGCCGGCCTGGCCGAAGTGGCACAGCAACACCTGGCGGGCTGGCCGGTGCAGCAAGTGGATACGGCCGACGCAGCCAGGGCACTGGCGGCTTCGCGCGAGCGCGCCCTGGCCCTGGGCGCGCGGAAATAAGCCGGCGCCCGCAGGTGCTCAGGCCTTGAGCTTGAGCAGTTGCACCATCAGCTGCGTGGTCTTCGTGTCGAAGTCGATGAAGTTGCCGAGGTCGGCGCCCGACATCCAGGACTGCTCCCAGAAGCTTTGCTTGAGCGTCTTCTTCCAGAGTTCATACGCCAGCGAGGCTTTCACGGCCTCGACCATCTCGGCCTGGCGGGCGGCAGACACACCGGCGCCGGTGAACACGGCGCGCCAGTTGGTGATGTCCACGTCCACGCCCTGCTCGCGCGCCGACTTGACGCCGTAAGCGGCTTTTTTGGAGGACACGCCGACGGCGCGCAGCTTGCCGGAAGCCAGTTCGGCGCTGAAGGTGCCGTAACCCGAAACGCCGGCCGCCGCCTTGCCGCCCATCACCGCATCGACCAGCTCGAAGTTGCGGGCGAACGGCAGGTAGACCGCGTCTTCCGGCCTGGCGCCGGCTGCCTTGGCCAGCAGGCCCGCGAACACGTGATCCGCGCCGCCGGCCGCGCCTATGGCCATGGGTGTCTGCTTCGAATTGGTACGCAGGCGCTCCACCAGTTCGTTGAGGGTCTTGACCGGCGAGGCGGCCGCGACCACCACCACCGGGTAATCGCTGGTCAGGCGCGCCACGGGTTTGACTTTGGTGAGGTCCACGGCAGGCTTTTGCAGCGCCAGCGCACCGACCAGGTTGCTGTCGCCCATAAAAAGCGTGTTGGGGTCGGCGCTGTACTTCTGCACGTACCAGGCCAGCCCGGCAGTGCCGCCGCCACCCTCCTTGTTCTCGTACTCGATCTCGTCGCTCAGGCCCACACCCACCAGGGCATCACCCAGGGCGCGGCCGGCTTCATCGAGCGCGGTGCGGGACATGGCGGGAATCACGATGCGCAGCTTGGGCGCCAGCTTGCCCTTGGGCGCGGGTTGGGCCCAAAGCGGTGCGGCCACTCCCAGGGTGGCGATTCCACCGAGAACAGTGCGTCGTTGGATGGTCGGCATGTTTTCCCTCCTGGCCCATGGTAGTTGTATGGCCCGGGACACTGGTTGGGTGTTTTATCCAGTGCAACGGTCAACTCACGGAGAGCATTTTCCATGCCATCGAAAGCCGCAGCCATGCAAACGCACGGCGCGGCCGATGGGCGCTACGCCTCGACTCAGGCCTTGAGCTTGAGCAAATGCACCATGACCCGCGACGTGGTCAGGTCGAAATCGATAAAGCTCGCCAGGCTGGGGCCCGACAGCAGCGACGACTCCCAGTGGTTCTGCTTCAGCGTTTTCTGCCAGGACTCGTGGCCGGCCGCGGCCTTCACGGCCTCCAGCATTTCCGCCTGCCGGGCTTCCGTCACATTCTGGCCGGTGAACACGCCGCGCCAGTTGGCCATGTCCACGTCCAGGCCCTGCTCGCGGATCGAGGGGATGCCGAACACCGCGCGCTTGGACGACACGCCGATGGCGCGCAGCTTGCCGCTGGCCAGTTCGTCGGCGAACTCGCTGTAGCCCGAGATGCCGGCCGCCGCCTTGCCGCCCAGCACCGCCTGCACCACTTCAGCGCCGCCGGCGAAGGGCTGGTACACCAGCTCTTCAGGCTTGCTGCCGGCCGCGCGGGTGAATACCCCGGCGAACACATGGTCCACGCCGCCGGCGGAGCCGCCCGCGATGGGCACATCCTTGGGATTGGCGCGCATGCGCGCGGCCAGGTCGGCGATGCTGCGCACCGGCGAGCTGGCGGCGACCACCACCACGAGGTAGTCGCTGGTCAGGCGCGCAATCGGCCGGATGCGGCTCATGTCGACGGCCGGTTTCTGCAAAGCGACCGCGCCCACCATGACCATGCCGCCCATCAGCAGGGTGTTGGGATCGTTGCTGTATTTCTCGGCGTAGTAGGACAGGCCTATGGTGCCGCCTTTACCGCCCTTGTTTTCATATTCGACCTCATCCGCCGCGCCGGCGCCCACCAGCGCCGCGCCCAGGGCGCGGCCGGTCTGGTCCCAGCCGCCGCCGGCATTGGCCGGGATCACGATGCGCAGCTTGGGCGCCAGCCTGGCGGCCTTGCTTTTGGCCGGTGCGGCCGGTGTCGGCTTGGCGGTTTGCGCCCAGGCGGGCACGGCCCCGCCCAGCGTTGCCAGTCCCAGTCCAATACCGCCCAGGGCGGCGCGTCGTTTGATGTTCGGCATGTTGTTTCCCTCTGTGCTTGAATTTTGGTCAGCTGGCAGATTTCTTCGCAGACCAGTATTTGGCCAGGCGCGGCAGCACCAGCACAGCCACCACGATCACAACCAATGTAATCGACATCGGGCGCTGGAAGAACACCATGGCGCTGCCTTCGCCTATGGACATGGCGTTGCGCAGTTGCGCCTCGGCCAGCGGGCCCAGGATCATGCCGACCACCACGGGCGCGGTCGGGAAATCAAAGCGGCGCATCAACACACCCAGCAATCCAATAGCGTACAGCAGGAATAAGTCAAACGCGCTTTGGCGCATGCCGTAGGCGCCCACCGTCGCGAAGATCAGGATGCCCGCATAGAGCTGCGGTTTGGGGATCTTCAGCAGCTTGACCCACAGGCCCACCATGGGCAGGTTGAGCACCAGCAGCATGACGTTGCCGATGTAGAGCGAGGCGATCAACGCCCACACCAGCGCGGCGGAGGTGGTGAACAGCTGCGGGCCGGGCTGGATGCCGTAGTTCTGGAAGGCGCCCAGCAGGATGGCCGTGGTGTTCGAGGTCGGGATGCCCAGCGTGAGCAGCGGGATCAACGCCGCCGTCACCGTGGCATTGTTGGCCGCCTCGGGGCCGGCCACGCCTTCGATGGCGCCCTTGGTGCCGAACTCGGCCCTGATTTCAGGGTTCGCCAGTTTCTTTTCCGTCGCGTAACTCAGGAAGGTCGGTATTTCGGTCCCGCCGGCCGGGATGCAGCCGAAGGGCGTGCCGATAGCGGTGCCGCGCAGCCAGGCGGGAATCGAGCGCTTCCAGTCGGCCTTGGTCATGTGCACGCGGCTGAGCTTGTTCTGGTCTTCCACCGTCTTGCCCTCGTAGAGCACGGCATAGAGCACCTCGGCGACCGCGAAGAGGCCGACGGCCACGAGCACGATTTCAATGCCGTCCAGCAACTCAGGGATGCCGCCGGTGTAGCGGCCCTGGCCGGAGATCTGGTCCAGCCCGACGCAGCCGGCGGCGAGGCCGACGAACAGCGCCGTCATGCCGCGCAGCGTGCTTTTGCCGAGCACCGCGCTCACCGTGGTGAAGGCCAGCAGCATCAGCAGGAAGTACTCCGGCGGGCCCAGCTTGACGGCGAACTCTGCCACAAAGGGCGCGAACAGCGTCACGATCACGGTGGCAATGGTGCCCGCCACGAAGGAGCCGATGGCGGCCGTCGCCAGCGCAGCGCCGGCGCGCCCGTTCTTGGCCATCTTGTTGCCTTCCATGGCCGTGACCATGCTGGCGGTTTCGCCCGGCGTGTTCAGCAGGATCGAGGTCGTCGAGCCGCCGTACATGGCGCCGTAGTAAATGCCCGAGAAAAAAATCATCGAGGCCGTCACGTCGACCTTGGCGGTGATGGGCAGCAGCATGGCCACGGCCACCGCGGGGCCAATACCGGGCAGCACGCCCACGGCCGTGCCCAGGGCACAGCCCACCAGGCACCAGAGCAGATTGACCGGCGTGATCGCCGTGGCAAAACCCGCCATCAAGGCATTGAAGATATCCATGTCAGAGCCACCCTGTTGATGTGAGGCCCGGCAGGTTGATGGCCAGGAACTGCGTGAACATCCAGAACACCGGCCCGGAGATCAGCAGGCCGGTGACGGCGTCTACGGCCCAGGTGGACGCCGCGCCGGAAGGCTGGCCGCTGGCGCGCCGCAAGCCCTGCACCGCCAGCACGTAGCACAGCGTGCAGCTGAAAATAAAACCGATGGTGGTGATCAGCGCCGCGTTGAGCAGCAGGCCCGCCGAGACCCAGACAAAGCCGGGCCAGTAGGCGCGCGCCGCGCCGGGGGGCGGGTCCATCTCGCGAAAGCCGCCGCTGCGCGCCTCCCAGATGATCCAGCCGCCGCACAAGGTGAGGACGATGGACACCAGCCATGGCAGGAAGTTGGGGCCCACGCCGCCGTAGCCGGCGACGGAAGAAATGCTGATGGCGCCGAAGGCCAGCGCCAAGCCGGTCAGCAGCACGCCGGCGCCGACCAGGGTTTGCGGCCAGACGGCCGAGGGATCTGAGGTTGTCATCGTTGTAGTTCCCGTAAGACGTGGTCAAACGCAAGACCGTGTGGCAAGGCTGTGTGGCGGAACGCCGCCCTTTCGTCAAATTTGCGCTGAATCAAATTTGCATCGGGGCGGCGCGCCGCGGGATACACGCGAAGGTGTGAAGGGTCAGACCATGCCGGACTTGACCATGGTGGCGCGCAGGCTGGCGAAGTCGTCGTCGACGAACTTGGCGAACGCATCGCCCGACAGGACGGCGGGCGTCCAGTCGTTCTTCTTCACGGCTTCGGCCCAGGTCGGTGATTTCAGCGCGGCCAGCACCATGTCGGTCAGGGCCTTGCGCTGCGCGGGCGTGATGCCGGGCGCGCCGTAGACGCCGCGCCAGTTGCCGATTTCGACGTCTATGCCCTGCTCCTTGAGCGTGGGCACATCCACGCCGGGCAGCCGCGTTCCGGAGGTCACGGCGATGGCCTTCATCTTGCCGGCCTTGATGTATTCGGCAAACTCGCTGTAGCCGCTGCCGCCCACCGTGACGTTGCCGCCCAGGATGGCCGCCGTGGCCTCACCGCCGCCGCGGAAGGCGACGTAGTTGATCTTGGAAGGATCGGCGCCGACCTTCTGCGCGATCATGGCCGCGGCGATGTGCTCGGTGGAGCCGCGCGAACCGCCGCCCCACTTCACGCTGCCGGGGTCTTTCTTGAGCTGCTCCACCACGTCCTTCATGGTCTTGAAGGGCGAGTTGGCCGGCAGCACGAACACGTTGTATTCGCTTGAGAGGCGCGCGATCGGCGTGGCTTGCGACAGGCTGACCGGCGGCTTGCCGGTGATCAGGCCGCCCAGCATCACGGCGCCCATCACCATCAGCGCATTGGGGTCGCCCTTGGAGCCGTTCACGAACTGGGCCAGGCCCAGCGCGCCGGCGGCGCCGCCCTTGTTGTCATAGGTCACGGTGTCGGCCGCCTTGGAATCCGTCAGGGCCTTGCCGAGCGCGCGGCCCGTGGTGTCCCAGCCGCCGCCGGGGTTGGCGGGAATCATCATTTTCACGTTGGCGGCCGCGTAGGCCGACAAGGGCAAGGCACCGGTCGCGGCCAGGGCCGCCATGGATTTGAGAAAGGTATCGCGACGCATGTTGTCTCCTGTGGAATGGGGGCGCCCGGAGCGCCCGGATGGCTGATCACCTGCCTATCATGCACCTCCTGGCTGTCAAACGGCTGTCCGTCGGGACTGGGGAAAGTGCTAATGTCCTGACCATGATGCCCACGGTGATGTCCACGGTCAAACTCCTGCTGGTGGAGGACGACGCCTCCATGCAGGCGGCGCTGCAGCGCGCCCTGGGCCGGCGCGGCATGGAGGTGTTCGGCTGCACCGACGGGCGCCAGGCGCTGGCGCAGTGGACGGCCACGCAGCCCGACGTGGTGGTGCTGGACTTGACGCTGCCCGGCCTGGACGGCCTGCAGGTGCTGGCCCAGGCGCGCGGCATGGGGCTGACGACACCGGTGCTGATCCTCACGGCCCGCGGCACCGTCGGCGACCGCATCGTCGGCCTGAACACCGGCGCCGACGACTACCTGCCCAAACCCTTCGACCTGGACGAACTGGAGGCGCGGCTGCGCGCCCTGAGCCGGCGCCGCCCTGCGGCCGGCACGGAGCCCGGCGCCGGGCCGCAGCTTGCCGGCCACCTGCGCTACGACAGGGAAAGCGGCGCCATCTACCACCGCGACCAGGTGCTGGAACTCACGCCGCGCGAGCTGGCCCTGCTGCAGACCCTGATCGCCAAGCTGGGCCACGCCGTGTCCAAGGAGCGCCTGTTCGAGCTGGTGTTTCCCGGTGAAACCGACGTGCAATACGAGGCCGTTGAAGTGGTGGTCTACCGCCTGCGCAAAAAACTGGCCCACACCGGCGTCACCCTGGTGACGCTGCGCGGCCTGGGCTACCTGCTGAAAGTGGATGCATGAGCGGCCGGGAGCCCGTGCCGCTGGAGCCGGCGGCCGCGCAAAGCCCTGTGCCGCCCGAGTTCACGGGCCGGCGGGCCGTCTCCCTTAGAAGGTATCTGCTGACCGGCATCCTGATTCCCGTCGGCGTGCTCATCATCGTCAACACCGCCAGCCTGTACCGCCAGGCGCTGGCCGCTGTGAACACCGCCTACGACCGCACCCTGCTGGCATCGGCCAAATCCATCGGCGAACAACTCGACGTCACCGGCTATGACGAGCAGTCGGTGCTGCGTGTGACCGTGCCTTATGCCGCGCTGGAGGCCTTTGAGGCCGACAACCAGAGCCGCCTGTTCTACCGGGTGTCCAGCCTCAGCGGGGAAACGGTTTCGGGCTTCGCGGAGTTGCCCTTCTGGCACGGCCAGATCCCCATGCGCCCGCCCTATTCGGCGCTGGTCGATTTTTACGATGACGTGTTTCGCGAGGAACCCGTGCGTGTGGCCGTGCTGCTGCAGCCCGTGGCCAGCGGCAACGGCCGCGCCATGGCGGTGGTGCAGGTGGCCGAGACGCTGGAGCTGCGCAAGACCCTGGCGCGCAAGATCCTCTTTGACACGCTGTGGCGCCAGGCCATCCTGCTGGCGGTGATCGCCCTGGTCGCGGTGGTGGTGGTGCAGCGCGCCACGCGCCCGGTGCGCCGGCTCAGCGCCGAATTGAAGGCACGCCCCGAGGGCGACCTGACGGCCATCGCCGCACCCGATTCGCCGCGCGAACTGCTGCCCCTGATCGAGGCGACCAACCAGGTGATGGGCCGCCTGCAGCACCTGCTGGACAACCAGAAACGCTTTGTGCGCGACGCGGCGCACCAGCTGCGCACGCCGCTGGCGGTGCTCAAGGTGCAGGTGCAGTCGGCGCTGCGCGGCGACATGGAGGCGCGCGACGCGCTCGCCGAAATCAACCAGACCGTGGACCGCGCCACGCTGCTGGCCAACCAGATGCTGGCGCTGGCCAAGGTGGAGCAGTTGCGCCAGCAGGCCGACCTGCAGGCGATTGAGCTGGCGCAGGTGGTGCGTTCGGTGGCGCTGGACCTCTCGCCGTTGATCGCCGAAAAAGACATCGACTTCGAAATCGAAACCGCGCCCGCGCGGGTCAGGTCGCATGAATGGATGCTGGGCGAACTCACGCGCAACCTGCTGCACAACGCCATCAAGCACACGCCGGCCGGCGGCCCGCTCGCCGTGCGCATCGTGCGTGACGAAAATTTTGTCGCAATGACGATCAGCGACAGTGGACCCGGCGTGTCGGCCGAGCTGTCGGCGAGGCTTTACCAACCGTTTTCGGCCGGCGACGTGCGCCACGGCTCGGGCCTGGGGCTGGCCATTTGCCGCGAAATCGTCGAGACCATGCACGGCAGCATCACCCTGGAAAACCGCGTGGTGCACGGCCAGGTGACGGGGCTGGACGCGGTGGTCCGCCTGCCCACGACGTGAGAACAGGTTCTAAACTTGCGGCGCCCTCCTACGCACCGCATCGCGCGGTGGGTGAAAATAGGCGCCAATGGATAAATTGCGCATCGACAAATGGCTGTGGGCCGCCCGCTTTTACAAAACCCGCGCGCTCGCGGTCGAGGAAATCGACAAGGGCCGGGTCAAGGTCAACGGCATGGAGGCCAAGCCCGCGCGCGAGGTCAAATCCGGCGACACCGTGTCGCTGCGCCAAGGCCCCATCCACCGCACGGTGGTGGTGCGCGGCATCAGCAACCAGCGCGGTGCGGCGCCCGTGGCCCAGCAGCTCTATGAGGAAACCGAGGAAAGCCTGCGCCTGAAGGCCGAGGCGGCCGAGCAGCGCCGCGTGTCGGGCGACCCGGCCGGCGCCCAGGAACACGGCCGCCCGACCAAGCGAGACCGCCGCACGCTGGACAAGGCCTGGAACAACCGCTGGAGCGCGTCTGCGGATTAGGCAACCATCTCAGGCCGCGTACGCGCGTCGCGCCAGGGCCTGAGCCAGCAACGCCGCCGGGTCCACAAGATCCAGGGCCTCCATCCCGGGCACCGCACTGAGCGCGAGCGGTATCTCGGTGCAGCCCAGCACCAAGGTGGACAGCCCATGTCGACCGACCAAGGCTTCGGCCACCCCGGTGAAGCATTCACGCGCCAGGGCCATTTTGCCCACCTTCACGCCGTCGTAAATGCCGCGCATCAGCTGTTCACGCTCGCCCGCATCAGGAATATGGCATTGCAGCCCGGCGTGGCGCAGCGCCTGGTCGTAAAGCCCCGCGCGGTAAGTGCCCTCGGTGGCCAGCAGGCCGACTTCCCGCACGCCGCGCCCGGCCAGGGTTTGCGCCACCTCGCGGGCCACGTGCAGCACTTCCAGTTGCGGAAAGCGCTCCTGCAACTGGCCGTGCCAGGCATGGGCGGTGTTGCAGGCCACGGCCACCGTGGTGGCGCCCAGCGCAGCGAGCTTGCCCATGGCCTGCAGCATGGGGTCCAGGGGCTGGTGGCCGCCCGGGCCGGGCGATTCCAGGGCGTTGCTGCGGTCCGGCACCGGGACCTGGGCCAGCCAGTGCTCGGGAAAGCCCTGGTCCGACACCGCGATGCCCAGCAGGCGCATCCGGTCCGCACAGGCCTGGACAAACAGGCGGGCGAAGTCCGCGCCCGCCGCCGGCCCCATGCCGCCCAGGATGCCCACCACGCGGGTTCTGTTCATGTCGTGCCTTTCAGTGCTGGAGTGGCTGAAAACCCAAAATCCGGGCGAACGCCGGCCGCCTGGAGCCTCAGGGCTCCCGACCAGGTCTTTTTTAAGGAGAAGGGACTGCCGGCCCGAAAAGCGGCACGGCAGCGGATGACATGCAAGCCATCAACGGGGAGCGGCGCAGCGGCGCTCCCCGAGCGGGACTTACATCGCCGGCTTGTCGCTCAGCGCCTTGAGATTGGCCTTGAGGTCTTCGCTCATGGGCAGGTTCAGGTTCACGCCCTTGGGAGGAATCGGCGAGGTGAACCACTTGGCGTACATCCTGGCGAAATCACCCGACTTGATCAGGCGGATGATGGTGCCGTCGACCAGCTTCTTGAACTCCGGATCGTCTTTGCGCAGCATGCAGGCATAGGGCTCGACTTGCAGCGAGTCGCCCACGACTTCCAGCGACGCAGGGTCTTTGGAGTTGGCCCTCAGGCCGAACAGCAGGATGTCGTCCATGGCAAAAGCCACGGCGCGGTCGTTCTCGACCAGCAGCAGCGAGTCGTCATGGTCCTTGCCGAGGATCAGCTGCATGTCCAGCTTTTTGTCGGCGCTGTACTTGCGGATCACCTGGGCGTTGGTGGTGCCCGTCGTGCTGGCCACGGTTTTCTTGGCCAGGTCGGCGTAGTTCTTGATGCCGGACGATTTTTTGACCAGCAGGCGCGTACCGGTATAGAAATGGTTGATGGCGAAAGCCACGTCCTTGCCGCGCGCGGTGTTGTTGGTGGTGGAGCCGCACTCGATGTCATAGGTGCCGTTGACCAGCAGCGGGATGCGATTCTGCGAGGTCACGGGCATATAGGCGACTTCGAGGTTGGGCTTCTTCACCTTCTTGCGCACGTCGTCGATGATGGCTTCGGTCAGTTCTGCGGAAAAACCGATGGAGGTCTTGGACCCGATCAGGTAGCTGAACGGCACTGACGCCTCGCGGTAAGACACGGTGATCTTGTTGCTGTCGGCGATCTTCTTCAGCGTCGGCACGGTCTGCGCACCTGCGGTGGTGGCCAGGCCGGCTGTCAGCAGCACGGCGGTCATGAGTGTCGAGAATTTCATGCTTGTCCTTTCGGGGGCAGTGGTTGGTAGTTTCGGGAAAAACTGGATGCAGGAGGAACCGGCATCGCTAGTGTAGGAACACGAGCACGATACGTGCCATTCATTTTCACGGCAAACCCATGACGAAAACTCATGGTTTACCCAGAACGGCTTTCCCTGCGCGTTAACCGCCCGGTAAAGCCATAACCGCAGGTCATGGCCCTGGGCGAATTCAGCATTGTTCAAAAACGGATGCGCTACGTACAGTGGCGCGTATTCCATCTACTACAAAGACAAAGGTTTTTATGCATGTGTGCGTGCTCGGTGCCGGCATCGTGGGACTGGCAAGCGCCTACGGCTTGCGGCGCGCCGGCCATGAGGTCACGGTGGTGGACCGGGCCGGCCCCGGCAGCGGCGCCAGCGGCGGCAACGGCGCCCAGTTGAGCTACTCCTACGTCCAGCCGCTGGCCGACCCGGCCATCTGGCGGCAATTGCCCAAGCTGCTGCTGTCGCCCTCCTCTCCGCTCAAGCTGCGCCCGCGCCTGGATGTGCGCCAGTGGCTGTGGGGACTGCAGTTCCTGGCCGCCTGCAACAGCAAGACCTCGCGGGACACCACGGGCCAGCTGCTGTCGCTGGCGGCGCTGAGCCGCCAGTCTTTCGACGCGATGATGGCCGAGGAGCAACTCGATAACGATTTCTCCGCCACGGGCAAGCTGGTGCTGTATTCCGATGAGGCCGCGTTCGCTGGCGCCAGGCGGCAAATGCTTTTGCAGCGCGAACTGGGCAGCAGCCAGGAGGCCGTCAACGCCGATCGCTGCGTGGAGATAGAGCCCGCGCTGAAAAGCCGCCACGCGCAGATCGCCGGCGCCATCTACACGCCGGGCGAATGCGCCGCCGACTGCCAGAAAACGTGCGACGCCCTGTTCGTGGTCCTAAAGCGCATGGGTGTGCGGTTTTTGCTGGATACGCCGGTCCAACAGCTGGTGCAGAGCGGCAATTCCATCGCCGCCGTCGCCACACCGCAAGGCCACGTTGAAGCCGACCGCTTCGTGATGGCGCTGGGCGCGGGCTCCGCCCTGATGGCGCAAGGCTTGGGCCTGCACCTGCCGGTCTACCCGCTCAAGGGCTACAGCATCACGGTGGACGTCGACCCCGAAGCCGGCGCGGCGCCTACGGTCAGCGTGACCGACAGCGCGCGCAAGGTTGTGTTCGCCCGCATAGGTTCGCGGCTGCGCGTGGCCGGCATGGCCGAACTCTCGGGCTACGACGTGGCCGTAGACCCTGCGCAGATCGCGTCGCTGGAGGCCTCGACCCGGACGGTCTTCCCCGCCTGCAGCCGCTTTGACGAATTGAATCCCTGGGCGGGCATGCGCCCGGCCACGCCCACCGGCCTGCCGGTGATAGGCCGCCATGCCAAGGGCCCGGACAACCTGCTGTTCAACACCGGCCACGGTGCGCTGGGTTTCACCCTGGCATTTGGCTCGGCGCAGCGCATCAGCCGCATGATCGCGGGGTAAGCTACCCCCTTCTCGGCTCACTTTGTGTAGCCGGATCCCCCCGCAGGGGGCAACAGCAGCGGCCCGGCAAAGCCGGTTCCGCGCTGTTACTTGCGAAGAGACCAGCAGGCCGCACCTGGGGTTTCAGGCGCGTTGCGTCAAGGCCTGCTGGAAGCAGCGCACAAAGGCCCTGACCGCCACCGAGCCGGGCTTGCCGGCCGGGAGCAAGGCCTTGATGGGAACGGGAATCAGCGGCTCCAGTTCCAGCACGTCCACCCGCGTCAGGTCGGCCGATGCCGCGGTGCAGGTGTCGATCACGGCGATGCCCAGCCCGTGGTGGGCCAGCGCGAGGGCCGAATGGTAAGTCTGCACGGTGATGTGGAATTCCAGGCCCACGCCGGCCTCGCGGCAGGCCTGGTTGAGGGTGCGGCCCACCGGGTCCAGGACGTCCAGCCCCACCACGGGCACCCTGGTCAGGTCGGCCAGCGTGACACTGCCGCGCTTGACCAGGCGCGCCGCCAGCATGCCCTTGGGCGCCACGCACACCATGCGGCCGTCGGCCAGGTGTTCCTGCGCCAGCGCCGAATGCGCGACCGGGCTGAAGAGAAAACCGACGTCGGCCTCCTGCAAGGCAAGTGCCGAGACGATTTGGGGCGAATGCAGGGCCTGCAAGGTGATGGCCACGTCGGCATGCTTGACGCGAAACAGCTTGATGGCGTGCGGCAGGATTTCGTAGCTCAACGCCAGCACTGTGAGAATGCGCAACTCTCTGGCGCTGTCGCCAGTCTTGAGGTTGGCGGCCAGGCGCTGCACCTCGTCGAGTTGCGCGAACAGGCGCTCGATGTGCGGATACAGCGTCAGCGCTTCGGAGGTCGGCGTCAGCCGGCCCTTGCTGCGCTGGAACAGCGCAAAGCCCAGTTGCAATTCCGCGTGCTGCAGGATGCGGCTGACGGCGGGTTGGGTGACGTTGATGAGGCGAGCGGCCCCGCTCACACTACCGGTCAGCATGACGGCGTTAAAGACTTCGATGTGGCGCAATCGCATGGTGAATCCGGTCCTCTGTTTTCAGCGGGGCAACACGGCGGATTATGGCGAACGCGAGCTTTGCGACCGTCTTCGGCCCGGAGCAGGCACTCATCCGGCGCGCAGCTTGGGCATTATTCACGCTTTGCTTCAAAATCCCGGGCTCACGTTTTTCCCGAGTCGCAAACCGGCATTCGCTCAGTAAACTGCTGCGTATTCTTACGGCCTGAATCCCCAAAGCTGCATGCGTCTCAGAATCTACCTGGTTGAAGACAGCCCCGTCATCCGCGACAGCCTTGCGGAGTGGCTGGAAGAACTGGCGCGCGCCCGGGTGGTGGGCTGGGCCAGCACCGAAGACGAGGCCGTCCAATGGCTGAACCAGAACAAGGGTTCATGGGACCTCGCCATCGTGGACATGTTCCTGCTCAAAGGAAGCGGCCTGGGCGTGGTGATGAACTGCCGCGAGCGGGACTTGCGGCAGAAGGTGATTGTGCTCACCAACTACGCGACGCCAGCCGTGCGTGAACGCTGCCTGGCCATAGGCGCCGATGCGGTGTTCGACAAGTCCAACGAGATTGAAGAGTTCACCCGCTACGCGCTGGAAGAAGTCGAACGGGTTGCGGGCTCCACGCAGTGGTGATGCGCCCGGGCGTGGCTACGAAGCAGCCGTAGCGCCCAACAGCCATTCCCTGAAAATCCGCATGCCCGCCGTGACCCTTCGCGATTTGAGCCGGGTCAGCCAGTAGCCGCCGGTTTCGATTTCCACCGCGAAGGGCCGCACCAGGCGCCCGCCCTGCAATTCGCGCGGGAACATGTTCACCGGCAACAAGGCCACACCTGCCCCTTGCGCAGCCGCCTCGGCCATGGTCAGGGAAGAGTCAAACACCACGCCCCTGACCAGCGGACAGTCCACGCCGGCCGCAGCGAACCAGCGCGCCCATTCGTCGGCCCTGTAGGAACGCAACAGCAGTTCCTTCGCAAGATCGGCGGGCGCGCGCAGGCGCCGGGCGATCGCGGGCGAACAGACGGCAGACAGCGGCGACATCATCAGGGGCTCGGCCTGGGTGCCGTGCCAGGCGCCGTCGCCGAAACGGATCGCGTAATCGAGCCCCTCGCCTGCCAGGTCGACCCGGTTGTTGTTGGTGAAGAGCCGGAAGTCGATGAATGGATGGGTCTGCTGGAAATCCCGCAGGCGCGGAATCAGCCAGCCCACGGCGAAGGTGCCGACGGCGCCCACCGTCAGCACTTCGCGGTATTGCCCGTCCTGGAACTGCTCCAGCACCGAGCCCATGCGGCCGAAGGATTCCGCCAGCACCGGCAACAAGGCAAGGCCTTCGTCGGTCAATGCCAGACCGCGCGGCAGGCGGCGGAACAGCGCCACACCCATGCGCTCCTCAAGGTTCTTCACGTGCTGACTGATCGCCGTTTGCGTCACGTTCAGTTCGTCGGCGGCGCGGGTAAAGCTCAGGTGCCGGGCCGACACTTCGAAAGCGCGCAAGGCGTTCAGAGGAAGCTGTGTTGCCATTCGAGCCCCAGATTTACTTATGGATGGCCTTGATTATTGCCGATTGTCCGATGACCAGCCTGTTGTTATCGTCGTGGCCTTGTTCATCAGTTTTCAGAGGAAATCATATGCAAAGACGGCAATTTTCAGGCGCATTGAGCGGGCTCGCGCTTGCAACGGCTTTATCCAGTTACACCCAGAAATCATTGGCCACGAGCAACACACCAACAAATTCCAGCCCCAGCGCCGTCACCCGGCGCCTGGCCGCCATCGAGAAAGCCAGCGGCGGCCGGTTGGGCGTCTCCATCCTCGACACCGGCAGCGGCGCGGCCTACGGCCACCGCGCCGGGGAGCGCTTTCCGATGTGCAGTACCTTCAAACTGCTGGCCGCCGCCCTGGTGCTGCACCGGGTGGATACCAGCCAGGAACAGCTGGAACGAAGGGTTCCCATCGCCGCCGGCGACATCCTGCCGCACTCACCCGCGACTCAGCAGCACATCGGCCCGCAAGGCCTGCCCATGTCGGCACTGTGCGAGGCAGCCATCACCCTCAGCGACAACGCGGCCGCCAACCTGATGCTGGCCAGCTTCGGCGGCCCGGCAGGCCTCACGGCCTACCTGCGCAGCCTGGGCGACAAGGTGACGCGGCTGGACCGCAACGAACCCGAGCTCAACGAAGCCACACCCGGCGACCCAAGGGACACCACAACGCCCGAGGCCATGCTGGCCACCATGCAGAAGATCACGCTGGGTTCGGCCCTGTCGGACGCGTCGCGCAAGTTGATCGTGCAATGGCTGCAGGGCAACCAGACAGGCGACCAGCGGCTTCGCGCCCTGTTGCCGGCGGGCTGGCGTGTCGGCGACAAGACGGGGACGGGCGCCCGCGGCACCACCAATGACATCGGCCTGCTGTGGCCGCACGGTGGACGCGCGCCTTTGCTGGTGGCGGCCTACCTCACCGGCACCCGACAACCCGCCGCGCAACGCGATGCCACATTGGCCAAGGTCGGGCAGCTCGCCGCATCTTTGGTGACGCCGTGAGTTTTGGACGGACGTAAAAAAGCCGCCCGAAGGCGGCTTTTAATACTGGCGGAAACGGAGGGATTCGAACCCTCGATGAGGCTCTACACCCCATACTCCCTTAGCAGGGGAGCACCTTCGGCCACTCGGTCACGTTTCCAATAAATCGATTATCTCACGACTTGCCGGCCATTTTCAGGTGGATGGCTGGTCCAGGTCAAAAGCCTTGTGCAGCGCGCGCACGGCGAGCTCCATGTATTTCTCGTCGATGACGACGGAAGTCTTGATTTCGCTGGTGGAAATCATCTGGATGTTGATGCCCTCTTCGCTCAGCACGCGGAACATCTTGCTGGCGATGCCCACGTGGCTGCGCATGCCGATGCCGACGATGCTGACCTTGCAGATCTTGGCGTCGCCGGTGACTTCCTGCGCACCCAGCTTGGGAACGACCTGGGTCTTGAGCAGGTCGATGGCCTTGGCGTAGTCGTTGCGGTGAACGGTGAAGCTGAAGTCGGTCTTGCCGTCCTTGCTGATGTTCTGGATGATGACGTCGACTTCGATGTTGGCGTCGGCGACGGCGCCCAGGATCTGGTAGGCAATGCCGGGGGTGTCGGGCACGCCGAGCACGGAGATTTTGGCTTCATCGCGGTTGAATGCGATACCCGATACGATGGCTTGTTCCATGTTTTCGTCTTCCTCAAAGCTGATCAAAGTGCCAGACTTGGCTTCTTCGTTGATGTCGATGTCCCATTCCGTGAAGCTGGACAGCACGCGCAGCGGCACCTTGTACTTGCCGGCGAATTCCACCGAGCGGATCTGCAGGACCTTGGAGCCCATGGAGGCCATCTCCAGCATCTCCTCGAAACTCACCGTTTGCAGGCGGCGCGCCTCGGGCACCACGCGCGGATCGGTGGTGTAGACGCCGTCGACATCGGTATAGATCAGGCACTCGTGCGCCTTGAGCGCCGCGGCGATGGCGACGGCCGAGGTGTCGGAGCCGCCGCGGCCCAGCGTGGTGACGTTGCCGCCCTCGTCCACGCCCTGGAAGCCGGTGATGATGACAACCTTGCCGGCGTCCAGGTCGGCGCGCACGCGCTCGTCGTCGATCGACTCGATGCGGGCCTTGGTGTAGGCGTTGTTGGTCTTGATGGTGACCTGCCAGCCGGCGTAGCTCACGGCCTGCATGCCCTCGGCCTGCAGCGCGATGGCCAGCAGCGCGCTGGAGGCCTGCTCGCCGGTGGCGGCCAGGGCGTCGAGTTCGCGGCTGTAGGCCTCACCGGCCTTGGCGGGTGCCAGCTCTTTGGCCAGGCCCAGCAGGCGGTTGGTTTCGCCACTCATGGCGCTGGGGACGACGACCATCTGGTGGCCGGCCCGCGCCCACTTGGCCACGCGTTTGGCCACGTTGCGGATGCGCTCGGTCGAGCCCATGGACGTGCCGCCGTATTTATGAACGATCAATGCCATTGCAGGATGTCAATCAGGAAGTTGGTTTGGACCCGGGCATCGTACAGACGCCCTTTGAAGGCGGGTTCAAGCAGCCCATAGAGAGCTTGCGCCGCCAGCAAAGCCTTCAATTATACCTAGGACTACTACCTGGTTAACCGGGCTTATCCACCGCGGCGGCGTACTGCAGCACCGCGCCGGCCCGCGTCACATGGCCGGTCGCCACCTTGAGGTGGATGCGGTGGCCGCGCGTGGTGCAGGCGGCGACCTGCGACAGCAATTGTTCGAGCTGCGCGGCGCTGGGCGTGGCGCCGTGGCACTCCAGCAGCCAGTGGCGCAGCACATTCGCCTGGCGCGGCGCGGAAAGCGCCTGCAGGGCCTGGAGCGCGGGTGGCACGCCGACGCGCGCCAGGTCCTCGCGCGCGACTTCGAGCAACAGGGCCTGCGCCTGGGCGGCATGCTGGGCGCTGCGCGCGAAGGTTTCGCGGAACTGCGGGAAGGATTCGGCCAGCGCCGGCAGCAGGCGGGCGCGTATGCGGTTGCGCGTGTAGCGCTCGTCGGTGTTGGTCGGGTCGTCCACGAAAGGGATTTGCTGCTCCACCAGCCAGCCGCGCAGGGCCGCTGCAGGCACCTGCAACAGCGGCCGCAAAAACAGCACGCCTCCGCGTTCAAAGCGCGCGGCCATGGAGGCGAGGCCCGGCAGGCCCGCGCCACGGCTCAAGGCCAGCAGCAAGGTCTCGACCTGGTCGTCGGCATGCTGGCCCAGCAGCACCGCATTGAGTTTTTTGTCTGCCGCCGCCTGCGCCAGGGCAGCGTAGCGCGCCAGCCGCGCGGCATCTTCGGGACTTTGGCCGGCCGCATTACCGGCCTGCACGCGCAGCACTTCAAGCGGGACGTTCAGGCGCGCGCAAGTGGCTTCACACACGTGCACAAATTCCTCGGCGGCCGCCTGCAAGCCGTGGTGGATGTGCAGGGCCGTCACCTGCCCCGGCCAGCGCTGCGCTGCCGCCAGCAACAGGGCCGTGGAATCGGCGCCGCCACTGTAGGCAACGGCAAGCGGTAAAACGGGATCAAGGGAGTCCAGCGCCGCCAGCGCCGGGTTGGGGCCGCTCACGCCGTGCCCGGCGCGCAGGCAGCCGGCGAATTATTTCGCGTCGGCCTTGGTGTCGGTGAAGCGGCCATAGCTTTGCAGGCGTTCGTAACGGCGATCCAGCAGTTCCTTGACCTTCAGGTCGCTGACCTGGCGGAACGCGTCGTTGAGGGCGCGCTTGAGAAAGGCCGCCATCTGCTTGTGGTCGCGGTGGGCGCCGCCCACGGGCTCGTTGACGATCTTGTCGATTACACCCAGTGCCTTGAGCCGGTGCGCGGTGATGCCCAGGGCCTCGGCGGCTTCCTGCGCCTTGTCGGACGTCTTCCAGAGGATGGAGGCGCAGCCCTCGGGGCTGATGACGGAGTAAATCGAGTACTGCAGCATCACGACCTGGTCGGCCACCGAGATCGCCAGCGCGCCGCCGGAGCCGCCCTCGCCGATGATGGTGGTGATGATGGGCACCTCGAGTTGCGCCATCTCGAAGATGTTGCGGCCGATGGCTTCGGACTGGCCGCGCTCTTCGGCGTCAATGCCGGGGTAGGCGCCTGGCGTGTCGACGAAGGTGAACACCGGCAGCTTGAACTTCTCGGCGGTCTTCATCAGGCGCAGCGCCTTGCGGTAGCCCTCGGGCTTGGTCATGCCGAAGTTGCGCAGGCCGCGCTCCTTGGTATCGCGGCCCTTCTGGTGGCCCAGCACCACGCAGGCGGTGCCGTTGAAGCGGGCCAGGCCGCCGACGATGGAGAGATCGTCGGCAAAATGCCGGTCGCCGTGCAATTCCACGAAATCGGTGAAGATTTCGTTGATGTAGTCCAGGGTGTAGGGACGCTCGGCGTGGCGGGCGATCTTGGTGATCTGCCAGGGCGTCAGGTCGCTGTAGATGTCTTTGGTGAGCTGCTGGCTCTTTTTGGCCAGCTGGTCGATTTCTTCGGAAATATCGACGGCCGACTCGGTCTGTACGTAGCGCAGTTCTTCAATTTTTCCTTCGAGTTCCGCGATCGGCTGCTCGAAATCAAGGAAGGTCTTCTTCGCCATGTGCTGCTCCTCAGGGCTTCTTGAACTTAAATCTGCTCGGTACCCGTCGGGGTACCCAGGACCGGTAATGGGTCCAGAGAGCGCCAAATATACCAAGTTGCGACGCTGCAGTACGGCGCCCAGGCGGCGGCCACCTCGCGCGCGTCGCTGCGGCTGACCGATTCGCCGGAAAAATAGTTCTGGCTGATGCCGCTGATCAGGCCGACGTCGTCCAGCGGCAGGACGTTGGGGCGCATCAGGTAAAAGATCAAAAACATCTCGGCCGTCCAGCGGCCTATGCCGCGAATGGCCACCAGCTCGGCGATGATGGCCTCGTCGTCCATGGACTGCCAGTCCTTCACGTGCACCGTGCCGGCATCGAAGTTGATGGCCAGGTCGACCAGGTATTCGACCTTGCGCGCGCTCAGGCCGGCGGCCCGCATGTCGTCGACCTTGAGCCTGAGCACGTTGGCCGGCGTCATCTTTTTGGGCAGCACCTCAAAGCGGCGCCAGACGGTCTGCGCGGCCTTCACGGAAATCTGCTGCCCGACGATGCTGCGCGCCAGCGTGCCGAAGGCGTCCCCGCGGGCCTGCAGGCAGGCGTCGCCGAACTGCGGGATCAGGCGCTTCATGACCCGGTCTTTCTTGACCAGGTGCTTGCAGGCCTCGGCCCAGTAAGCCGGCACCACGGCCGCGGGTCCGGGCACCTCGGCCAGCTCGGCGCTGGCCGGGCCGCTTTTGACGACCTGTTTCATGGCGCCTTCTTCGGGGTGCACTGCTTGCCGGCAGCGGGATCAAGCGTCACGACTGGGCCTCCCAGGTGGTGCCTGCGGCGGAGTCCTTGAGCACAACGCCCCTGGCCAGCAAATCCCGGCGAATGCGGTCGGCTTCGGCGAAGTTCTTCGCGGCCTTGGCGGCGGCGCGCTCGGCAATCAAGCCCTGGATGCTGGCTTCGTCCAGCCCCGCGCCCGCCTGCAGGTAAGCGCCCGGGTCACCCTGCAGCAGACCCAGGCAGCCGCCCAGGCTTTTGAGCAGGCCAGCCAGCGCGGTGGACCGCGTCCTGTTGACCTCGCCGGCCAGGTCGAAGAGCACGGCGACTGCCTCGGGCGTGCCGAAGTCTTCATCCATGGCCGCCTTGAAGCGGGCGGCAAACGGGTCGGCCCAGTCGATGGCGACGGTGTCCGGCGTGACCCCGGCAAGCGCGGTGTACAGGCGCTTGAGCGCGTTGCGGGCGTCGTCCAGGTGGGCGTCGCTGTAGTTAAGGGCGCTGCGGTAATGCGTGCGCACCAGGAAGAAGCGTATGGTCTCGGCGTCGTACTGGGTCAGCACTTCGCGGATGGTGAAAAAATTGCCCAGCGACTTGGACATCTTTTCATTGTCCACGCGCACAAAGCCGTTGTGCACCCAGAAGCGGGCCAGCGGCTTGCCGTTCGCGCCTTCGCTCTGGGCGATCTCGTTTTCGTGGTGCGGGAACTGCAGGTCGGCGCCGCCGCCGTGCAGGTCGAAGGTCTCGCCCAGGGTCTGGCAGCTCATGGCCGAGCACTCGATGTGCCAGCCGGGGCGGCCGGGGCCGTAGTCGCTGTCCCATTTGGCGTCGCCGGGCTCCGTGGGCTTGGCGCTCTTCCAGAGCACGAAGTCCAGCGGGTCTTCCTTGCCGTCCAGCACCGCCACGCGTTCGCCGGCGCGCAGCTCGTCCAGGGACTTGCCCGAGAGCTTGCCGTAGCCCGGGAACTTTCGGACCGAATAGTTCATGTCGCCGCTGGAGCCGCGGTAAGCCAGTCCCTTTTTCTCCAGCGTGCCGATCATGGCCAGCATTTGCGGCACGTATTCGGTCGCGCGCGGTTCCAGAGACGGCGGCTCCATGCCCAGCGCGCCTATGTCCTTGTGCATGGCGTCAATCATCTCGTCGGTCAGCGCCCGGATGGTGATGCCGCGCTCGACCGCGCGCTTGATGATCTTGTCGTCGATGTCCGTGATGTTGCGCACATAGGTCACGCGCAGGCCGCCGGCCTTGAACCAGCGCTGCACCACGTCGAAGGCCATCATCATGCGCGCATGGCCGATGTGGCACAGGTCGTAAATCGTCATGCCGCACACATACATGCGCACGTGGCCGGGTTCCAGGGGGGAAAATTCTTCCACGGCACGCGACAGCGTGTTGTAAATGCGAAGGCTCATGAAAATAGGGGTGGCGGGGGCCGACGTCGGTCGGACAGGGAAACAGGAGGAAGGTTTATCTCACGGACGGCAAGGGCGAACAAGGGCCGATTGGCGTACGCGCAAAAACGTGGGATAAAAAAGAAAAGGTCGGAATCCGGGCGGCCATGGACTATACCCCCTCAGCTACAATCGGCCAGTATATCCAGCCTGTTGGACAACATTCAGCGGCGCCTCCGGCCCCCCTGAAAGCGGGTTGTTTATATTGACTTTCCGCCCGCCGCCCGTTACATAGCCCCCAGGGGATTCAAAACAATAGCGAGAGTTCGTATGCCCACGCAAAGCTTCTTTATCCGCAAACCTCTGTCGGCCGCACTGCGCATGCTGGTCGTGGCGGCCGCCCTGTCGGTGTCCGTAGCCCACGCCGACGACTATGCCGACGTCAGCCGCCTGATGCGCGCCGGCCAGCTCCCCGAAGCACTCGCCAAGGTCGACCAGTACCTCGCCACCAAGCCGCGCGATCCCCAGATGCGTTTCTTCAAAGGCGTGATCCAGACCGAAACCGGCAAGACCAACGAAGCCATCGCCACCTTCACCAAGATCACCGAAGACTACCCCGAGCTTCCCGAGCCCTACAACAACATGGCGGTGCTGTACGCCGGCCAGAGCCAGTTCGACAAGGCCCGCGCCGCGCTTGAAATGGCCATCCGGACCAACCCCAGCTACGCCACCGCGCACGAAAACCTTGGCGACGTCTATGCCCGCCTTGCCAGCCAGGCCTACAGCAAAGCGCTGCAGCTTGACGGCGGCAATGCAGCCGTTCCGCCCAAGCTGGCCCTGATCCGCAACCTGTTCTCCGCCGACCCCAAAGCACAGCCGCAAGCCGCCGCCAAACCCGCCGCCGGCGCCCAGGCTTCCGGCCCCGTGACGGCCGCCGCGCCGGCACCCGCACCCGCCGCCAAGCCCGCGCCTGCAGCTCCCGCCGCGGCAGCACCCGCCGCAACGCCGGCCGCGCCGGCCGCCCCTGCCGCCCCGGCAACACCGGCCGCCACCGGCGCCGAGAAAGAAGTCGAAGCCGCCGTGAAAGGATGGGCCCAGGCCTGGTCCAACAAGGACATGAGCGGCTACCTCGGCAGCTACGGCCCCAACTTCGACCCGCCCGGCAAGCAGGCCCGCAAGGCCTGGGAAGAAGACCGCCGCGCGCGCATCGTCGGCAAGTCCAAGATCAACGTGAAGCTGTCCAGCCTGGCCATCTCGGTGCAAGGGGCCAAGGCCACCGCCAGGTTCAAGCAAGACTACAGCGCCGATTCGCTGAACATCTCCAGCCGCAAAACCCTGGACCTGGCCAAGGTCGGTGACCGCTGGGTGATCGTCAAGGAATCCACAGGCGGTTGATCGCTGGCGGCCGACCTGACCCAAGTGCACTGCCCAGCCCGTCCCCCGCCCGTCTTCGCCGGCCGGAAATTTTCGTGGAAGTTCGTATGAAAAAGGCGCTCACAGCCCTTTTTTTCATGGCGCCTTGCCTTGTGCTGGCGCTCGCCTCCGCACGCGCGGAAGCCCGCTCCCACGCACAAGCCGCCGCCAAGCCGGCTACCGCGCAGCAACGCGAGCCGCGCGACGGCGAAGCCGAAGCCCGGCTGATTGAAATCTACAAGCTGATCGGCCAGGCCAATCCGCGCGAAGCCTTGCGCAAGGCCGAAAGCCTGGTCAGGGACCACCCCAATTTCCAGCTGGCGCAACTGGTCTACGGCGATTTGCTGGCCGGCTTCACGCGCCCGTTGCGCGCGCCCGGCGATGTACCGGAAGTCACGGCCAGCAAAGCCGCCGCCCCGCTGCTGGCCGAGTTGCGCCAGGAATCGCTGCTGCGGCTGCGCGCGCTGCGCGAGCGCCCGGCGCCCGGCACCGTGCCTTCGCAGTTCCTGGCGCTGTCGCCGCGCAACAAACATGCGATCGCCGTCGATGCCTCCAGGTCGCGCCTCTACCTGTTTGAAAACACCGCCACCGGCATCAAGCTGGTGGCCGACTACTACATCTCCGTCGGAAAATCCGGTATTGAAAAGTCCGTCGAGGGCGATTTGCGCACGCCGCTCGGGGTGTACTTCATCACCAGCAACCTGAACCCCAAGTCGCTGCGCGACTTCTATGGCTCCGGCGCCCTGCCGATCAATTACCCCAACCAGCTCGACGTCAAGCGCGGCAAGACCGGCGGCGGCATCTGGCTGCACGGCACGCCGCCCACGCAGTTCTCGCGCGCGCCGCTGTCCACCGACGGCTGCGTGGTGCTGGCCAACCCCGACCTCGAGCGCATCATCCGCACCGTCGAAGTGCGCAGCACGCCCGTCGTCATCGCGCACAGCCTCAAATGGGTGGCGCCTCAGTCCCTCACGGCCGACAGCAAATCATTTGAGAACGTGCTGCAGGGCTGGCACAGCGCCAAGACCAGCGGCGACATGGCCAGGCTGACCGCCTGGTACGCGCCTGATTTCACAAGCTACGGCAAGACCCTGGCCGAATGGACGCCGGCCCTGCAGACCGAGATCAAGCAACTGGGCGGGCGGGACATCCAGCTCAAGGACGTGTCCTACCTGCGCTGGACCGACAGCACCGACACGATGGTGGTAACCTTTGGCGAGCTGGTCAAAGGCGCCAAGACCGGCCGCACCAAGCGCCAGTACTGGGTCCGTCAGGGCAGCCAGTGGAAAATATTCTTCGAAGGAACCATTTGATGGCAATTCACCCCGCCTTTTTGACCGTGCGCCGCGCCTTGCTGGCAGCCGTGGTAACCGGCCTGGCCTTCGCAGCCGGCCCGACACTCGCGCAAACCGCACCCAAGGTCAAGTTCGTCACCACCGAAGGCGACTTCGTGGTCGAGGTCTACCCCGACAAAGCCCCCAAGACCGTTGAAAACTTCCTGCAGTACGTCAAGGACAAGCACTACGACGGCACGATTTTTCACCGCGTGATCAGCAACTTCATGGTGCAGGGCGGCGGCTATGACGCCACCTACGCCGAGAAGAAAACCCGCCCGCCCGTGCCGCATGAAGGCCGCGAGGCGCTCGCCAAAGGCGGCCCCAAGAACGTTGTCGGCACCCTGGCCATGGCGCGCACCAACGACCCCAACTCCGCTTCGTCGCAGTTCTTCATCAACGTGAAGGACAACGACTTCCTGAATCCAACGGTCATTCCGCCCGGCGACCCGGTGCCCAAATTCGAATACCAGGGCCGCGTCTATGAAAACACCCCGCGCGCGCAGCTCGTCAACGCGCCCCAGCTCTACGGCTACACGGTGTTCGGCAAGGTCGTGAGCGGCATGGAAGTGGTCAACAAGATCAAGTCGGTGCCGACCGGCGCGGCCGGCCCCTTCCCGACGGACGTTCCCAAGACGCCCGTCATCATCAAATCAGCAACCCTCGTCAATTGATTGACCCACCCCTACAGGACACCATCATGAGCAACCCGAAAGTCGAACTGCACATTGCCGAATACGGCGTCATCACGCTCGAACTCGACGCCGACAAGGCGCCCAAGACCGTCGCCAACTTCCTGAGCTACGTCAACAAGGGCCACTACGCCAACACCGTATTCCACCGCGTGATTCCCGGCTTCATGGTGCAGGGCGGCGGCTTCGAGCCCGGCATGAAGCAAAAGCCCACGGACGGTGAAATCGAAAATGAGGCCAACAACGGCCTGAAGAACGACAACTACACCGTGGCCATGGCACGCACCAACGCGCCGCACTCGGCCAGCTCGCAGTTCTTCATCAACGTGGCCGACAACGGTTTCCTGAACCACACCGCCCCCAGCGCCTCCGGCTGGGGCTATGCCGTGTTCGGCAAGGTGGTGGGCGGCGCCGACGTGGTCGACAAGATCAAGGCCGTCAAGACCGGCCGCAAGGGCTTTCATGACGACGTGCCCATGGAAGACGTGATCATCCAGAAAGCCGTTGCGCTGGCCTGAAGCCGCAGGTGAACACCCTAGCGACCGTGCCCGGGATTGCGGAGCTTCTGGCGCCGCCGTCCTGGCGCACGGTCGATTTCATTTCGGACCTGCACCTGCAGGCGGCCGAGCCCGCCACCTTCGATGCCTGGCGGCACTACCTTGAAAGCACACCCGCCGACGCGGTCTTCATCCTGGGCGACCTGTTTGAAGTCTGGGTCGGCGACGACGCCGTCGGTGAAGACCTGTCCTCTCCCGACGCCGGCTTTGACGCGCGCTGCGTGCAAGCCATGGGCGAAGCCGCCGGCCGGCTGGCGCTGTTCTTCATGCACGGCAACCGCGACTTCCTGGTGGGCCAGTCCCTGATGGACCTGTGCAACGCCACCCTGCTGGTCGACCCGACCGTGCTGGAGTTTCCCGCCGGCTCAGGCCGGCGCTGGCTGCTGTCGCACGGCGACGCACTGTGCCTGGACGACACCGACTACATGGAATTTCGCCGCCAGGTGCGCAGCGCCGGATGGCAGCGCGCCTTCCTGGCCAAACCCCTGGCCGAGCGCCAGGAGATCGCGCGCGCGCTGCGCCGGCAAAGCGAGGCGCGCAAGCAGTCGGGCGCATCCTATGCCGACGTTGATGCCGGTGCCGCCCGCCAGTGGCTGCTGGCCGCGAGGGCCGCCACCCTGATCCACGGCCACACCCACAAACCGGCGCTGCATGATTTGGGCGACGGCCTCTCGCGCGTGGTGCTCAGCGACTGGGACCTGGCCGCGCCGGTGCCGCGTGCCGACGTGCTGCGCCTGTCCGCAAGCGGGCTGCAGCGCATTGCCCTATGCTGACCGCCATGCACGCTTTTACGGCCGGCCCCACGACGAACACACCTACCCCATGCTGAACTGGTTACGAACGCTGGGGCGCCCAGGCGCCCCCACCACCAAGACCATTCCCGACACCCTGTGGATGGACACCCTGCTGCAGTTTCCCTTCCTGGCTCGCCGCCCGGTGGCCGAGTTGCAGCAATTGCACGAGCTGGCCGGAAAATTCCTCAAGCAGAAGGAATTCACCGGCGCCAACGGGCTCAAGGTCACCGACGAAATGGCCGTCGCGATTGCCGCGCAGGCCTGCCTGCCGGTACTGCACCTGGGCCTGCGCTGGTACGACGACTTCAAGGGCATCGTGGTCCACCCCGGCGCCATGCTGGCGCGCCGCGAAGTCACCGACCAGGCAGGCGTGGTGCACCGCTACAGCGAGGCCCTGCTGGGCGAAGCCATGCAGGGCGGCCCCGTCACTCTCAGCTGGCAGGACGTCGCCGCCGCGGGCAGCTCGGCCGAGCTGGGGCACAACGTGGTGATCCATGAGTTCGTCCACAAAATCGACATGCGCGACGGTGCGGCCGACGGTTGCCCGCCCCTGCCATCGCGCGGTGCACATGCCTCATGGCACTCGGTGATGCAGCCGGCCTACGACGGTTTTTGCGAAAAAGTCGCCATGGCCAGGCGCTTCGGTGCCGAGCCGCCGTGGCTGGACGACTACGGCGCGGGCTCGCCGGCCGAGTTTTTCGCCGTGGCCTGCGAGGCCTACTTCGTCAATCGCGAGCGCTTCACAGTCGATTTCCCGTCTTTGACGGTGCTGTTCGACAAGTTTTTCATTCCCGCCAAATAAGGGGAGTGAGCCGGAAGGCCGCTGAAGCCCTGAACCGTCCGGGGACGGTTTTCGCCACCGTTTAACCCCTTTCCCCCGTTTCCTTCGTTTCATGGAACTCCACCCCCACCCGGAGCTTCCATGAAACCTCATTTCCTCACCCCCACCCTGCTGCTGGCCTTGTCCGCCTGGGCCGTGCCGGCGCACGCCGTCGGGCGCCTGGCCGACGTCACCGTGACAGACCGCAACACCGGCGCCACCCTGCCGCTCTACTACCACCGCGGCGACTACTGGGTCGCCGGCCAATACGGAGCCCGATACGCGATTGCCGTGCGCAACAAACTCGGCGAACGGGTGCTGGCCGTGACCGCCGTGGACGGCGTCAACGTGCTCAGCGGCGAAACCGCCGCCTGGGACCAGACCGGCTACGTGTTTTCGCCATGGCAGCAGTACGAGGTGACGGGCTGGCGCAAAAGCAGCAGCGAAGTTGCCGCGTTTGAGTTTTCCGCGCTCGGCGGCTCTTACGCCGGCCGCACCGGCAGGCCGGCCAACGTTGGTGTGATCGGCGTGGCGCTCTTTCGTGAACGGCCGCCCGAGCCGGTGGCGCAGGCGCCCGCCTATTCCAGCCTCGGTGAGCGGGAAGCCGACGCCCCCGCCAACCTGCGCAGCGCCCCCTCAGCCCCTGCGGCGCCCGCTGCAGCACCACCCGCTGCCGGAAAATCCGCGCCGGCAGACCGCATCAGCGGCGGCGCGGAAGCTCCCGCGTCGGCCTCAGCGGAAGGTTTCGCGAGAAGGTCGCAGCCCTCACCATTACCGGCACCCAAACTCGGAACGGGCCACGGCGCCCGCGAAAGCTCGGTGGTGTCGCACACCAGCTTCGCGCGCCTGCAAAGCCGGCCCGACGAGGTGATCCGCATCCGCTACGACAGCCGCGAGAACCTGGTCGCCGCAGGCGTGATCCGCGATCCGGTGGCGCGCAAGCCCGTCCCCGATCCCTTCCCGCAATCGGGCAACACATCCTATGTGCCGGACCCTCCACGGTACTGAGCCCCCACGGTTGCTCACTGCGTGTAGCCTGCGGCATCTCCCTGCCCCCTTCATCACAAGAGGGGCCGCTGCACCTGCGGCCCGGCAAAGCCGGTTCCGCGGCCCCTGCTGGTGGGTAGCATTCCTATGGTCCCTTATTGGATGGAGCTTCCCAGGCAGTGATAATCTGGCGCATGCCCAGCGCCCCGAGGTCCGACAACGCAGCCGAAGACAGCGACGAATCGCTGATGCTGCGCTTTGCGGCCGGGGACATCGCGGCTTTCGATGCGCTCTATGCGCGCCACGAACTCGGTGTGTGGCGTTACGTGTTTCGCAGCGTGCGCGTGCAAGCGGCGGCTGACGACCTGCTGCAGGACGTGTGGTTCGCCGTGGCGCGCAGCGCGCCCACCTACACAGTCTCGGCGCGCTTCAAGACCTGGCTGTTCACCATGGCGCACAACCGGCTCGTTGATTACTTTCGCACCGCGCGGAACCATGTGAGCATTGACGGGAGCGACGACGAAGACAGCCCCGGCATTGGCGACACGCTGGCGGCCGACTCCGGCTTCGGCCCGCTGCGCAGGCTGGAGTCCAGCGAGCAGGCCGCGGCGCTGGTTGCCGCGGTCGAGCGTCTGCCACATGAACAGCGCGAAGCCTTTCTGCTCCAGGCCGAAGCCGGCCTCAGCGTGGACGAGATCGCCGCCGCCACCGGCGTGAATTTTGAGACCGCCAAAAGCCGCCTGCGCTATGCGCGTAACAGCCTGCGCCAGCAGCTACAGGAGTTTGCATGACAGAGCCTGACCGCAGCCCGCCCGGCGATGAGCTGACGCAGCGCTACCGCGAAGCCAGCGCGCAGGACACGCGCCGCCCCGGCGCGCACGTGCGGGACGCGGTGCGCGCGCACGCACAAATGGTGATCGCCGCCGGCAAGGCCCCCACGGCTACGGACAACGCACCCAAGGTTGCTGCGGCAAACCAGTCGCGCTGGAAGATCTCCGCGCTGGCCGGCCTGGCGTTGGCTGGTTTGACGGGCCTGCTGGTCTTGCAATTCGACCGTGGCACTGATGAAGAAAAAGACATCGCATTCGGCCAGCCGAGCGCGAGCGCGCCACCTGCACCTGCACCTGCACCTGCACCTGCACCTGCACCGGTAACCGCTGCGCCGCCAACACCCCAAGCGGACAAGCGCAACGCTGCAGCCAAGCAAGCCGATAGCGCGCCGCCGACCTTGAAAGCACCGGCAAAACCCGCCGCTGAAAAACCCGCATCCCAGCCTTCCGCCACGGGAGCCATAGCGTCCAAGGCCGAAGCAGAAGCCGCAGCAGCACCCTCTTTCAAAAACGCGGCGCCTTCACCGGCTGCACCACCACCTCCGGCGCCGGCAATTGCCGCTGCCGCCCCAGCACAGGAAAACGCCCAGTCCGCACGGTCGGCACCCTTGGCCGACGCCGTAACGGGCGGGCAAGGGGTTCTCTCAGCAGCCCCATCGCAGGCTGCCGCGCCCGCCGCTGGAGCCGCCCAGTCCCCGGCGCCCGTGGCAGCGCCGGCGCCCGCCATGGCGGCACCGGCGGCAGCTGCGCCCGCCCCCGCAGCAGCACTGGAGCAGAAACGGGAAAGGCTCAGCGCACCAACGTCACCTCCGCGCGCGGAGTTGCCCGCTACCCTCAGGCTGGCAGGCGCCCTGCAAAACGCGGCCCGCGCGGGAAACCTGTCGCAACTCGAGCGCCTGCTTCAGCAAGGCGCTGCGCTCAACGCAGCCGACGGGGCAGGCCGCACACCTTTGATACTGGCCGCGATGCAGGGGCACACGGCCGTGGTTCAGCGCCTGCTGGCGGCGGGCGCCAACACGGCGTTGATCGACCACGACGGATTGAATGCGCTGCAACATGCACGGCGGCAGGGATTTGACGGGATTGCCCACCTGATTGAAGCGGCCCGCTGAACTGGCGGCAGCGCCGCGAGAGCGCGCGACGATATCCCCCGGTGCAGGCCCATCGGCAGGGGCCGACGGGCGCGGGGTACCATTGCAGCCCGCTTGCCCGCTAACCCTTTTTCACGAACAGGTCCATCCATGGATATAGATCCCCTTGAAGTTGCCAAGGGCGACGACGCCGACGATGCATCCTTCGCGCAGTACCGCAAGCTCAACCAGTTCGTGGCCGTCACGATTGCCCTGCTGGCCACCTTCATGGGTATCTGCAAGGTCAAGGACGACAACATCGTCCAGGCGATGCAACAGGCACAGGCCAACAAGCTGGACCACTGGAACTTCTACCAGGCGCGCAACATCCGCGAGGAAGTCGCCAAAGGCACACTGCTGCAGCTGCGGCTGGCCGCCCCGTCCCAGCCTGCGTCCGAACAGGCGAATTACCAGAAGGCGATCGCGCAGTACGAACAATTGGCGGCCGAGCAGGCCCGAAAAAAGGACGAGCTGAAAACGCAAGCCGAGCAGGACCAGAAAGCCTACGACGCCGCCAATTTTCATGACGACCAGTTCGACCTGGCCGATGCCTTGCTGGCCATTGCCATTTCGCTGCTCGCCGTCACGGCGCTGACCCATTTCTGGTGGCTGTATTTCCTGGCGCTGGTGCCCACGGGTTTCGGCGTGTTGATGGGCCTGGCCGGCCTGGCGGGCTGGGGCATTCACCCCGACGTATTGATCCGGCTGCTGTCCTAGCAACCCGGTACCGACCCAGGCCTAGGCTGCGTAATACAGCACCGCCACAAAGTGGCACACCGTGCCGGCCGCCACGAACAGGTGCCACACGAAGTGCCCGTAGCGCAGCCTCGAATCCGTCGCGAAAAATCCCACGCCAAGGGTGTAGCAAAGGCCGCCGGCCACCAGCCAGAACAATCCCCAGTTCGGGATGAGCTCAAGCATCGGCTTGATGGCGATCACGGCAATCCAGCCCATCGCGAGGTACAGCGCCGTGGACACGCGCGGGTAGCGGATGCCGGCCATGGCTTTGACCGCCACGCCGGCCAGCGCCATGGCCCAGACCAGGCCGAACAGCGTCCAGCCCCAGGGCCCGCGCAGCACGCCCAGCGTGAAGGGCGTGTAGGTGCCGGCGATCAGCAGATAAATCGCGCCGTGGTCCAGGATCTGGAACACGCCTTTGGCGCGCGCGGCGCGCACCGCCGGCAACGCGTGGTACAGCATGGATGTGAAATACAGCAGCACCATGGTCGCGGCGAACACCGAGGCGCCCGCAATGTCCATGGCATCGCCCTGCCGCACGCTGGCCAGCACCAGGAAGGGCGCGGCCACCATCGCGGCGAGCAGCGCCACGCCGTGGCTGACGCTGTTGGCGATCTCTTCGCCCAAACTCTGTTGCCGCTCCTGCGGCAGCGCCACAGCCGCGGCAACGGTGCTCATCGTTTGAGCAGCGCCTTGAGCACGTTCTGCACACGCCTGGCGTTGCCGGCGTCAAACTCGGCCGCCAGCACCTGGGCCGTGTCTTCACCCCAGGTTTCGGCCGGCGCGGGTGCGTTGCGTTTGGTCAGCAGCTGCAGCTGCAGCATGCGGCGCGCGCTGATGTGCTCGGCCGGCGTCGGCAGTTCGGCGGCGATTTCCAGGCGCAGCAGTGCCTCGGAAGCATCCTTGCCCGAAGGCGTGCTGACGGCTTGCACCCAGCGGTTGCGCACTGCGGGCGGCACGGCCTTGCCGAGGTCCTGCGCGCTCGGCAGCTGCTCAGGGTCGCGCTTTTCCCAGGCGGTGAGCAGGTGGGTCAGCACCTCGCCGTGTGCCTGCATGGCGAGCTTTTTGAGGGCCTGGTTGGCCGCTTCAAAGGCTTCGCGCTGGGCGCGGAAAGCCGCGTCACCCAGGCGCGGGCCGCGCTCTTCAAAGGCCGGGCGGTCATTGCCGCGCGGGCCGCGGTCGTCACGGCCCGGGCGGGCATCGCGGCTATCGCGGTCGGGGCGGTAAGGCTCGAACTTGTTGTCGGTGCTCTGGCGAGGGCCGCCCGGCTTGCTGCCCGGGCGCGCGTCCTTGCGGTCGCCGAACTTGCCGCCGCGTCCTGCCGAAGCGGGCTCGGCCTTTTTCATGCCGGGACGGTCGTCGCCGCGCCGTGCCACGATGGGCTTGGGCGCGGGTTTCGGTGCGGGTGGCGGCTCGGCGGGGGCGGTGGCCGGCTCAGCCGCTTCAGCGAATTCAGCGGCAGCTGCGGCTTCTGCCTCAGCGACAGGTTCAGTTGAAGGCTCGGGAGCTGCTTCGGCGGCCTCGCCAGTTTGCGCAACGGGTTCGCTGCCGGCGGCGGCCAGCGTGGCCTCCACCGAAGGCGTGGATTCAGCAGGCGCGGCTGCAGGAGCGGCGGCGACGGCGGGCGCCGCGGCCACGGGCACCTGGCCGCGCACGATGGCTTCCAGCGCCTTGGCGGCGGCATGGATCTTCTGCACGTCGCCGCTGGCGGTGGCGGCCTCGACGGCCTTGGAGGCGTCCAGCACCATGCGATCGTATTCGCCCAGGGCCGCAGCGGCTTTTTCACGATCGGCGGTCTTGCGCTGGAAGGCGTCGTCGATGGGCTTGCGGAAGGCGTCCCACATCTTTTGCTCTTGCTTGCGCTCGATGGGCACGGCCTGCGCTTCATGCTGCCAGCGCTGCTGCAGCGACTTGACGGCGTCGATGCGCAGCTGCGGCTCGGCGCCCAGCACGGCAGCTTCTTCAATCATGGCCTTGCGACGTGCCACGCTTTCGGCGCGCGCGGCGGTCAGGCCCGCATCGGCCGCATCCATCGCGGCCTTCCACACCGGCTGGATTTCGGCAAAGGCCTTTTCGCCCAGGTGGCCGGCCTCGCGCCATTTCTCGACAAAGCCGTTGAGGCTGCGGATGTGGTGCTTCCAGTCGGTGTTGCCCTTGTTGGCTTCGGCCCAGGCCAGCACTTCGTCGATCAGCAGCTTGCGCTCGGCCTTGACGGTTTCGCTTTGCTCCTTGACCTTCTCGAGCCAGGCTTCGACGACCTTGTGCGCCTCGTTGCAGGCGTCGTCAAAACGCTTCCACAGCGCGTGGTTGGGCGTGCCGCCCTGGTCGCTGGTCTTCCACTGCTCGCGCATGGCGCGCAGGGCTTCCTGCTGCTTGCGCCCGCCCAGCGGCTTGGCCACGAGCGCTTCGGCCTTGACGACCAGCTCTTCGCGGATCTGGTCGGCGCGCCAGCGCTGCCAGCCTTCGAGTTCGCCGGCGGCGGTGAGCGCGGCGTGCGCGGCGGCTTCGAGCTTGCTGTCGATGTTGCGGATGTTTTCCTTGAGGGCCTGGCGCAAATCGGCGGCCACCTTGGGTGTGGACTTGCCGTGACCTTCGCCGACTTCATGCTCCAGCCGCGCCAGGGCTTCCTGCACGATGGCGGAAGATTTCTCGCGCATGTCCTTGAGCACGGCCGGGTCTATCCTGGCCTTGGGCGCGCGCGCGGGCTGCTCGCCCGCCGCGGGCGGCAGGCCGCGCGCGGCGCGCAGTTCGTCCGCCCACACAGGCACCGCGGGCAGGGGCGCACCAGCATCTTCAGCGGCCTTCTGGGCCTGCGCGAGCGCGCCCTGGAAAGCGTCCCACACGGCGAGCAACTGCGCGCGCGACGCGTCGAGCAGCGGCGGGAATTTCGCGTCCACGCTGGCCCAGTTGGCGTCCTGCGTGATTTCACCGGCTTGCGACTGCCAGTGCGTGACGTCGCCGCGCAAGGATTCGAGGGCGGCTTCGGCATCGCGCCAGGGCTTGAGCGACAGCACTTCGGTGCGCTGGGCCAGCAGCACGGCGGCTTCACGCTGCACCTGGGTGCGGTGCTGCAGGTCTTCAATCGTCTTGACGCGTTCGGCCAGTTGCGCCTTGAGGCCGGCCAGCGGCTCCTTGGACAGCGGCGCACCAGCCTTGGCGGCGTCGCGCTGCCAGGCCAAGGCGTCGGCCAGGTTGAGCTTGGGCACGGCCAGCAAGGCCTGGGCTTTTTCGGCCCATTCGGCGGCAACCGCTTCCTGGCCCTTGCTGCGCTTGATCTCGTCGAGCTTTTCCTTCAGCGGCTTGGCCGCGCCCTTGTCGCGGTTGGCCAGGTCCTTGTAGACCTCGGCCATCTGCTCGGCCGTGGGCTCGGTGGCCAGCCAGGTGCGGATGCGTGCGGTGCGCTCGCCCGAGGTGGGCGCGGAAAACGCGCCGCCGGTCAGGCCGTCCAGCGGATGGGCTTCCGCCTGCTTGGGGGTGGGCGTTTTCACGGCGGGGGTTTCGGGTTTTGAAGATTTAAACATGGGAGGGCGCAAGGTCAAAAAGTAAGTGCCTCCAGCCGCAAGGCTCCCTTGGGAACGGGACGCTTTTGCGGACGGCGGCAGGTGTTGGAGTGGATGGGAGGCCGCGCCGCGCAACCCGCGTTGCGCGCACTGGCCCTTCCCATAAAAGCTTTTATCAATAAAGCATTGGCGCTATTTTCGCCTTTTTTAAGGCATTGCCAAATTCAGCTCCGCGCGGGGCGTCCATTTGGCCTCCGGCGGGATGGTTTTGGCGGCGCCCAGGAACAGTCTTTCGGGGGGCAACTCACGCGAGGCGAGGTAGTCCTTGACCGCCACGCCGCGCTGCACGGCGAGTTCGCGCATGGCATCGTCATTGACCTGGATGTCGGCCAGCAGCAGTTTCTCCATCTCGGGCACGGGCAGGTCCTTGGCCAGGCCGACCAGGTTGCGCGGCTTGGGCATGTCGGCGCGTTTGTAGACGTCCTTGAGCAAAGCCGGGTATTCGGGCGGGCTGATGCTGACCGCGGCCGAGGTGGTGCCGCCCTCCTTCACGGTGATGCGGCGCTTTTCGGCGCGCACCAGCGCGTCCAGCCGCTCGCGCTTGAAGCCCTCGCGCTCGGCCTCCACGCTGCTGGTGCCCACCACGGTGAGCTTGAGCGAAGGCCTGTCGGTCAGCGCCTTGGCGACCTTGTCCAGCCCGGCCCTGGCTTCGGGGCCCAGCTCGGCGCTGCCGGAGGCAAAAGCGACGGTGCTGAGTTCTTCCCCGCCGCCGCCAAAGGCGTTGGCCAGCAGGCTGAAAGGCGCGGTGATGGCCTTGACGATCACGTTGACGATGACCTTGATGATGATGGGGCCGAGGCTGAACTGCGGGTCGTTGAGCGAGCCGCTGATGGGCAGGTCGATGTCGATCACGCCGTTGCGGTCGGCCAGCAGCGCGACGGCGAGCTTGACCGGCAGGCTGGCGGTGGAGCCCGGCACCTTCTCGCCGAAGCTGAGCTGGTTCAGGATGACCTTGTTGGTGGCGGTGAGCCGGCCGTCGGGCTGCACCACGTAGCTCACGTCGACGCTGAGCTTGCCGCGCTCTATGCCGTAGCCCGAGTATTTGACGGAATACGGCGACAGCGGCGGCAACTCCAGGTCGCGCACCTTGCCCTTGATGTCCAGTGCCAGCGGCTTGGCCAGCGGGTTGAGCTTGCCCAGGATCTCCAGCGAGGCCGTGCCTTCGGCGCGCCCGCGCAGTTCCAGGTCGGCCATATTGGGTGCGGCCGCCGCGGCGGCGCCCGTCGCCCCGGCCGGCGGCAACGACGAGAAGGCGCTGAGCTTGCCGGTCAAGTCAGTGAGGTCGGCCGAGTAATTCGGTTTGACGAAACGGTCGGAAAACAGCACCTTGCCGTTGATCAGGCTGATGGGGCCGAAGCTCACGATGGGTGGCGGGGCTGCCGAAGCCTGTGCAACATTGGCGGTGGCAACCGGCACGGATGCCGCCGAGGCGACAGGACTGGCAACGCCGCCGGCCGCCGCCGCGTCCTTGGATTTGACAAGGTCCTGCAGGTTGATGCGGCCGTCGGGCATGACGATCAGGCGCGCGAAAAAGTCGGTCAGCACCGTTTCCTTCACCTCGACCCGCGTCGCCTTGGCCGGGTCCAGCGCCACATGGAAGCCGCGCAGGTTCAGCGCTTTCCAGGCCAGCAGGTCTTCGCTGGGCGCCAGCGTGTTGGCGCGGAACTCTTCCAGCGACACGTCGCCCGTCACCTGGGCCTGCGGCCCGGCCGGCGTCTGGCGGTAAGCCACCCGGCCCTTGAAGCTGGCGTCGGCGCGCAGCAGCTCGACATTGAGGGTGTCGGCGAAGTAAGGCTCAAAAGCCTGCACCGGCAGCCTGTCAACCAGCAGCCGGCCCTGGGCCTGCAGCGGCGCCAGGCTCAGGCTGCCGTTGAAGTCCACCTTGCCGGGCTCGAAGCGGCCGGTAGCCAGTCGCAGCGAGGCGGTCAGCGGCACGGGCTTGGCGGCCTGCGCCCTGGATGCGGGCCTGTCGTCGAGCAGCAAACCACCCAGGCGGGCCTTGGCCGCGGTCACCTCAAAGCTGACCGGCTTGGCGCCGGCCTTGTCGGAAAACGACATCGCGCCGCCTTCGAGCTGCACCTCGCCGATGGCGACGGCCCAGGAGGGCGCGTTCGTCCGGGTGGCGGCATCGGTGGGCGGGGGTTGCGGCGTTGCCGCGCCGGAGTTCACCATCCAGCGCTCATACATCCAGCGCTTGTCGCTGTCCCGGTCCACCTGGGCCTTGGGCTGGGTCAGCAGCAGCCTGGCGGCCTTGAAAGTCTGAGCGGTCAGGTCGATGTCGACCTGCGCCAGGTCGACGCGCTTGACCGACACCAGCGAGACCTTGCCCTGGGCCAGTTGCACCTCGCTCACCGCGAGCTGGGGCGCCGTGACCTGCAGCAGCTGCGGCTTGTCGCCGCTGGCCGCCTGCCAGCTCACGCCGAGATCGGCATCGAGCTGGCCGTTCAGCGCCGGCAACAGGAACTGGCCGACGTATTTGGCCGCCATGCCCAGCGGCCAGGCGGCCACCTTGGCCGTGAGTTGGGCGGCCTGGTCGGTGGCGGTGCCGTTGAAAGTCAACAGCGCGGTGTTGGCGGCGGGTCCCGCTGCGGCAGATTTGGCGGGGGTTTTTGTGCCGGCCCTGGTCGCTGCGGGCAAGACGGCGGCGGGCGGCTCCAGCCCCACAGAGCCCTTGAACTGCAGCGGCGCACTGGCTGTAAAAGGCGTGGCGATGGCCGTGGCATCGAGGCTCAGGCCGGCCAGCCGGATGTCGGCGGATGACGCCAGGGTTTCATCCAGCCAATTCACGCGGCCTGCGCGCACGGCCACGCGTGCGACCTGCACCTTCCAGGGCGCGGTTGCCGGCGCTTTGGCCGAAGGTGCCTGAGTCGCCGGGCTGCTGCTTGAATCACTGGCAGGCCCCGCGGGGCCTGGGACAGCCGCTGCATTTTTGCTAGCAACCGCGGCCGCGGGCGGCAGCAGATTGAGCCGCCCCGCCCGGTCGCGAGCCACGGACAGCGTGGGCGCGGTAAGTTCAACAGCCGAAAGCTTGACGAACTGCTCGAGCGGGCGCACGTCATCCATGGCGACCTGCAGGCGGTCGAACGTAAGCAGATCGGGCCGGGCCGGCTGGGCGAGCGCCTGGCCTGCGGCCTGAACGCGCACCTTGTCCGCCGTCACGGTGCCGGAAATCCGCACCACCGTCGCCGGCGTCTGCTCGAAAGCGATTTTGGCGTCCGCATGCAGCACGCCGCTTTGCAATTTAAAGGGCAGGCTCGCCGGCCAGTAGGCCAGGTAGGGGTTCAGGTCAAAGCCGCGCAGCATGAAGCTGGCGTCCGTTTTATGGGTCTGGGCAAAGGGCGTGCCCTCGGCGGCGGTGTCAAAACTGCTGCCGTTGAGCTTGAAGGCCAGGTGCGGCGAGGTCTTGACCTCGCGCTGGGACTTGAGATTGCTCAGGAAGGGCACGGACAGGTTCAGCTCGCGCAACTCGTGTGTCCTGCCGACGGACTGGTCGGCAAAGTCCAGGCGCCCGCCGCTCACCACGATGTTGTAGACCGCAAAGCGCGGCGGGTCACCGGCCGGCTGGCCTTCCGGCGCCTTCAGGCGATCCAGGATGTCGTCGATGTCATAGCGGCCCTCGCCCTGGTGGGTGAGAAAGGCCACGGGTTCCTCCACCACCACGGCATCGGCCACCGGCGCCAAGCGCAGCAGGGATTCCAGTTCGGCATCTATATATATGCGCTTGATGGAAAACTGCGGCGTTTCCTGGGGAGCGCCGGCCATACCGGCCTTGGCGATGGCCAGGTCGCGCAGGGTCAACTCGAGCGACCATGGCTTGAAGGCGACCGCGCCCACCGTGACTTGCCGGCCCAGTTTTTCAGAGGCGATCTTCTCGATTTGCGACTTCAGGATGGAAGGCATGGCCGCATAGGCCAGCGCCCAGATCAGCAGCAGCGTGCCCAGAGCCCATGCCGCGCGGCGCCGCCACAGCGGCGAGCGGGCCACGCCTGCCGCCCGCGCCGGCAAGGCCTTTCCGATGTTCTTCCACTCTATGTTGCGCCATTTATTCTTCAAATCATTGATTGCCATAGGCGTCGAGTTTTTAGCGCCAGGGCCGATAGGTCAATGACTTATTTGAAAAAGACGGTCAGCCCCAAAAGAAAAACCCCGGGCAGTTAGACCGACCGGGGTTGACGGCGGGCGTTTATGCTCATGCCGTCTGGTTTCGCAAAAGAGAGATGAATCGTCTCCAGTGCGTTGAAAGCAAGTGATTGCTTCCAGTTTTTCCGGGGTTGGTTACCCGGTTGGTTGCCCGAATGAATCAGGCAACTGCAGGTTAAACCTCTCGCGCCATACAGGCAAGACCATCTTTTCAATCACATCAGCGGGTGTGATTGCCGCTGACTTTGCATGCCTGCGGCATCCGTCAAAGCCATCCGCTCGTCCCACATCCCGGATAGGAAACCGCCTACAGCCGGTCCCGCGATCCGCCGATCCGGTATTTTTTACGCCGGATGGTAACTTAGAGCTTGTTCTCAAAAAGCGACCGTAACTACCTTGATTCAGGCGGGTTCTGCCGAAAATCAGGGTTTTTATTTGCCTTTTTAATATAAAGAAACAATTTGTTATTATTGACAGGTTATTAAACGAACTCATAGAATCCCGCCAGTCCCATAGATCCCTAGGGGACAACCCGAATCCGCTGCCCCATTCATCAAAGAAGCCGGCAACGTCAAACAAGGGTCAACACCCACAAGGCATGCCTTGGTTTGATGGCGACCCAATCAAAGCCTGCCTGGCCCCCAAAGGGCCTGCATGCGTAGAAAGGAGTGCTATGACAGCGCTAGGACAATTCAGCCTTGAGGCGCACTTGAAAAGTGTACGCAGCAGTGTTTTAAACATTGCTGATGACATCGCCCAGGGCTTTTTCGAGATCACCCACAACAGCTTCGCCCTCCTGGGCCTGGCGGTCGTGTTTGCGGTGATCACACTGACGGCCCGGCCCGACTTGCGTCAGGCCGGTGAATCCAGGCTCATGGCCTGGCTGCAGCAGCGCCAGGAAGCGGCCATCGGCTTTACCGAGCCGGCCGCAATCGAGCGCGCCACGGCGTCCAACCCGAAAGACCTGCCCTCCCAGCAGGCGGCGGTGGCCTACTGGCTGAGCAAAAAATACGGCGTCGCGCCCGAGCCGCTGAGCGTGCTGGTGGCCGAAGCCTTCGAGATCGGCCAGAAATCCAAGCTCGACCCGACCCTGATCCTGGCCATCATGGCCATTGAGTCCGGCTTCAACCCCTTCGCGCAAAGCCCGGTGGGCGCCCAAGGCCTGATGCAGGTCATGACCAAGGTGCACCACGACAAGTACGACAACTTCGGCGGCAAGCTGGCGGCCTTTGACCCGGTGACCAACCTGCGCGTCGGCGTCAAGGTGCTGCAGGAATGCATCGCCCGCGCCGGCTCCATCGAAGGCGGCCTCAAATACTACGTAGGCGCCGCCAACATGGAAGACGACGGCGGCTATGCCGGCAAGGTGATGGCTGAACATGCCCGCTTGCTGGCCGTGGTGGCCGCCAAGCGCGGCGCGCCCGCACCCTCACCTTACTTTGCCGCACCCGGCAACTCGCGCCCGGTTCCGGCCTCCCTGCCGGCCAAACCCGAAACGGCCGAGCCCGAAGCCAAGACGCCCGAAAAAGTGGCGCTGCTGAGCCAGTCCTGATCCCGCCGGGCGCGGCCACGGCCCGCCCTTCGCCTCCAAGCCGGGCCGCCGACGGCGCCCCGGCTTTTTGCTTTCCGGGCTGAGGGCATTGATTGGAGGGAACCGGGTTTCGGGCGCCCTCAGTTACACTAGCAAGGTGCGCAACTGGCGATAGGCTCAAGGTTTTCGCAACCATTGAAGCTGACGTGGGACACCACTGGGAAGCGCACCGCTGAAAGCCGTTGGGCCGAAGCGTTCAGCCGTTCGCCTGGGCAGCCCTTGTTTCATTTAGAGCCGCGGCTCATGAATAGCAGGGACCACGTCTTTAAGGACTGCCATGTACCACCGCAACATCCTGGTCGAACAGACCGACCCCGAAATCTTCGCCGCCATCCAGGCCGAAAACGCCCGGCAAGAGCAGCACATCGAGCTGATCGCCAGCGAAAACTACGCCTCGCCCGCCGTCATGGCCGCGCAGGGCTCGCAACTCACCAACAAATACGCCGAAGGCTATCCCGGCCGCCGCTACTACGGCGGCTGCGAGCACGTGGACGTGGCCGAGCAGTTGGCCATCGACCGCGTCAAGGCCATCTTCGGCGCCGAAGCCGCCAACGTGCAGGCGCATTGCGGCGCGTCGGCCAATGAAGCCGTGTTCCTGGCCTTCCTGAAACCCGGCGACACCATCATGGGCATGAGCCTGGCCGAAGGCGGCCACCTGACGCACGGCATGGCTCTGAACATGAGCGGCAAGTGGTTCAACGTCGTGTCCTACGGCCTGAACGACAAGGAAGAAATCGATTACGACGCGATGGAACGCAAGGCCCACGAGACCAAACCCAAGCTGATCATCGCGGGCGCCTCGGCCTACAGCCTGCGCATCGACTTCGAACGCTTCGCCAAGGTGGCCAAGGCCGTCGGCGCCATCTTCATGGTCGATATCGCCCACTACGCCGGCCTGGTGGCCGCGGGCGTCTACCCCAACCCGGTGCCGCACGCCGACATCGTCACCTCGACCACGCACAAGAGCCTGCGCGGCCCGCGCGGCGGCATCATCCTGATGAAAGCCGAGCACGAAAAAGCCATCAACAGCGCGATCTTCCCCGGCCTGCAGGGCGGCCCGCTGATGCACGTCATCGCAGCCAAGGCCGTGGCCTTCAAGGAAGCCATGACGCCCGAGTTCAAGACCTACCAGCAGCAGGTCGTGAAGAACGCGCAGATCGTGGCTGACACCCTGACGCAGCGCGGCCTGCGCATCGTCAGCGGCCGCACCGAAAGCCACGTCATGCTGGTCGACCTGCGCGCCAAGGGCATCACCGGCAAGGAAGCCGAAGCCGTGCTGGGCAGCGCCCACATGACGATCAACAAGAACGCCATCCCGAACGACCCGGAAAAGCCGATGGTCACCAGCGGCGTGCGCATCGGCACCCCGGCCATGACGACGCGCGGCTTCAGGGATGAGGAAGCCCGTGCCACCGCCAACCTGATCGCCGACGTGCTCGACAATCCGCGCGATGCGGCCAACATAGAAGCGGTCCGCGCCAAGGTTCACGCCCTGACCAGCCGCTTCCCCGTTTATCGCTGATCACGGCGGCCGGCGCGGGCAGCATGTCTTGCTTGCCGCCCATGCCGTCCCCAATGGGGCCATGGATCGATTGATGTCTTTAAATGCAGGTCACCACCCATGAAATGCCCCTTTTGCGGCCATCTCGAAACCCAGGTTGTTGAAACCCGGGTGTCTGAAGACGCCGACTTCATACGCCGCCGCCGCCAGTGCGGCGCGTGTGAAAAGCGTTTCACGACCTACGAGCGGCCCGACGTCACCTTTCCCTCCATCGTCAAGAAAGACGGCCGGCGCATCGAGTACAAGCGCAGCAAGATCCTGGGCTCCATGAACCTGGCGCTGCGCAAGCGCCCGGTCAGCACCGAGCAGATCGACTCGGCGATCGAGCGTATCGAGGAAAAACTGCTGAGCCTGGGGGTGCGGGAAGTCGCCTCCAACCGCCTGGGCGAGCTGGTGATGCGCGAGCTCAAGAAGCTCGACAAGGTGGCCTACATACGCTTTGCCAGCGTCTACCGCAGCTTTGAGGACATCGACGAATTCAAGACGCTGGTGGATGAGGTGCGGCGGTAGAGGATCCGTTGGCGCTCACGCGCAACTGTCCATCACGGACTTCTCAAGCCGGGGCCGGCCGACTGTAAGCGCAAGACAGGGGGAAAGAAGCTTTTCAGACGCAGGGGTCTCCCTTCATGTGCATGACGCGCATCATGCATAGAGCCAAACCTGATTCGCCCTCCATTTCTGGCACTGAAAAAATTCAGCCTGTGTGAAGTATTCACATCCCGCACAGGCATCGCAGCTTCCCGGGCCCGGCATCGTCGGCCGCACATTCCGCGACCAAGTCACACACTTGCCGCCGCTCGTCGCGCCCTCGCAACCGCTGGGCGCGCAGCCCTTGTTTCAAAATGGCGCCGCATTAGCATTCCGAGATCATTCATGTTCTCGTAGGAGTCGCCTTGACTTATTTGTGCACTGGAGCCCTTCATCGCAAGCGCTCTCGCGAAATTCGCGGCTTTACGCTGATCGAACTCATGATTACCGTGGCCATCATAGGAATCCTTGCTGCGGTTGCGCTGCCCTCGTACAAGGATTACGTCCGGCGAGGCCAGGTACCCGAAGCCTTCACCTACATGTCGGACTATCGAGTCAAGCTCGAGCAGTATTTCCAGGACTACAAGAATTACGGCACGGCCAACGGTGGACCTTGCGCCAACGGGGCAGGCGCGCCAGCCTGGAGCAGCTTCGTCCCCGGTAATGCCAAGTACTTCACCTTTGCCTGTGTTGTGACGGCATCGGGGTACACGTTGACGGCCACGGGTTCCACGGCCATGGCCGTGGGGCACGTCTACACGGTCAACGAGGCCAACGCCCAGAAAACCACCCAATTCAAGGGAGCGACGGTGGCCAAGAGCTGCTGGCTGCTCAAAGGGTCTGAATGCTAGCAAAGTCGCGCCAGCGGGGTTTCAACGTGATCGAGGTGATGGTCACCGTCGCGGTCCTCGCACTGCTGCTCGCCGTCGGGGTTCCCAGTATGGCGGAGTGGGTTCGCAACACCCACGTCCGCAATCTGGCCGAAACCATCCAGAACGGCCTGCAGAAGGCGCGCACAGAGTCCCTGAGGCGCAACAAGGTCGTCACTTTCTGGATGGTCACGCCCGCCACAGGTATTCCGGACGCCACTTGCACATTGTCTGCGGCCTCCGGCTCCTGGGTTATTTCCCTGGACGATCCCAGCGGCAAGTGCAACCTTGACCCCTCCGCCACGACGGCCCCCCGTCTCATCGAAGTCTATGGCGCCGGAAGTAGCGCGACCGGGGTTACGGTCACGGGGCTGGCCAGCGACGGCGCCACGGCCGCCAAGTCGGTGAGCTTCAACGGTTTTGGCCAAACCGTTTCAACCGGAACCCAACTGGCGCGCATCGATGTAGCCCATACCCTGAGCGGTGCGCGGCGGCTGCGGATCCAGATTTCCACCGGCGGAGGCGTCCGCATGTGCGACCAGGATGTCAGCACGACGGATCCACGAGCCTGCCACTAGAACAATGCAAATGAAAATCGCAAAGCGTTCCATGCAAACCAGCCCGCAGGCCATGCGGGGGGCCGCCCTGATCGAGGCGATGATCGCGATACTGCTGTTCTGCATCGGTATTCTGGGGCTGGTCGGCCTTCAGGCGTCGATGACGAGCGCCCAAAGCGCCGCCAAGTACCGGGCTGATGCAGCCTACCTGGCCAGCGAACTGCTCGGCACCATGTGGATGAACAAGGTCAATCTCGGCGTCTACGCCACCACACCGGCCTCGCCCTGCACCGACCAGCGCTGCCTGGACTGGGTCAACAAGGTCGCCAGCGGGCTGCCGCAAGGCACCGCCACAGTGGCCGTGACACCAGGCACAGGTGTTGTCGATCTCACCGTCAAATGGACGGCACCCAATGAAGGAACTCGCTCCTATGTCCTGGCAACGACGATCAAATAAGCCGCGCGCGCGGCGCGGGATGTCGGGCTTCACGCTGGTGGAGCTCATGATCGGCGTGCTGATCGGGCTGATGACGACGCTGGCGGTGACGCAGGTGCTGGTCATCTCCGAGGGGGCAAAACGAACCACGACCTCTGGCTCGGATGCACAGATCAACGGGGCATTGGCTCTGAGTGCCCTGCAGCGCAGCATGCAGCCGGCTGGATACGGCTTCGGCGCGAATCCCACTTCGGTGGGCTGCACGCTGACGGCCCAGTTCAATGGCGCGGCCGTGCCGGGCTTTGCCACCCGGCTCGTGCCCGTGACCATCACCTCTGGAGCATCAGGCGCGCCCGACTCCATCCGCATCCTGGCCAGCGGCAAGGACTCCTATTCCCTCCCTTTGCGCGTCGTGTCGCCCGGCTACAACCCGACTATCGCCGCAAACAAGGACAACTTCACCGTGGCGGCCACGCGCGGGGTGGAGGGGCCGAGAACCGATGCGGGGGGCACTGTGATCGCTCCCGGCGACCTGATGCTGGCGGTGATCGGTGCCGACCAGGCTTGCGAGCTCTTCCAGGCCACGGCAACCCCGTCGGGCACCACACCCAAAGTCGACCGGGCGGACAATGCGGCCAAATGGAACGCCGTCGGATTTCCTACGCTCATTTATGACGAAGGAAAATACCTGGTCAACATGGGGTCGATCATTGACCGCACCTTCAGCATCGGGAACACCTCGCTGCAGGTCACCAGCCTCAAGGTGGCGGCAGATGCCACGCCCTCCTACGAAGGCCCCTTGGAGATGCTCCCCAACATCGTGAACCTGAAGGCCATGTACGGCAAGGACACCAATGGCGACTCCCTGGTCGACACCTGGGACAACACCACCCCGACCACCAATGCCGGATGGCTCCAGGTAGTGGCGGTGCGCATCGCCGTCGTGGCGCGCAGCGTGCAGTACGAAAAGGAAGAAGTGACTACGTCCAACCCGCTATGGGACGTGGGCGCCGCGCTCACCGTCGCCGGCACCGCGACCTGCGGCACCAGCAAATGCCTGAGCCTGAAGGTTGACAACCTGACCGACTGGAAGCACTACCGCTACAAGATCTTCGACACGGTGATCCCGCTGCGCAACATGCTGTGGAATTCATGATGAATACAATGCCTCGCCGCCTACTGAGCCCGACATCGCTGCGCCAGCGAGGGATATCGCTGCTGTTTGCCCTGATGGCACTGGTCGTCATCGGGTTCGCCGCTGTGGCTCTCACCCGATCGGTGGACACGGGCACCCTCATCATGGGCAACCTCAGTTTCAAGAACGACACCCTGGTGGCCAGCAGCGCGGGAGCGGAGCAGGCCATCACCTGGCTGGAAACCAACATCAACAGCGCCGCGCTTGACTCCGACCAGGCGGCGAGCGGCTATTACGCCAGCAGCAGGGACCAGTTGGACCCCACGGGCGGCAAGACATCGGCGACCGACAAGCGCCCGTTGATCAACTGGGACGGGGCCTGCCAGGGTGCCGCCGCCGGCACCTATGTGAACTGCGAAGTGCTTCCATTCACCGGGACCGCCGTGAACGGCAACAAGATCCAGTGGGTCATCACGCGCCTGTGCGACACCACCGGTGTACCCGGTGCCTCCAATCTTTGCATCCGCCCCGCCACAGCCAGCACCTCAACGACCACCGATCGCGGCGAACTGACGTCGGGTGGACGGATCAGCAGCGCGATAGCCAGCCCCTTCTACCGAATCATCGTTCGCGTCGAAGGGCCCCGCAACACTGTCAGCTACACCGAAACGTTGCTGCATTTCTGACGGGCATGAGCCGCATTGAAAGTCATCCTATGAACCTCTCATACCTTTTCCCCGCAAAAGCTGCATCGCAGCGCTGCATCCTGGCAGTACTCGGGGTGCTGGCGCTTGGCGCCGCGCATGCCGCGAGCACTGACATCGGGACCGCCCCGCTGTTCACGTCCTCCAACAACTCGGTCAAGCCCAACATCATGTTCATCCTTGATGACTCGGGGAGTATGGGCTATGACTATCTTCCCGTCGGTTTCAGCACCACCAAGTACGGCCGGAAGTCCTCGCAGTGCAACGGTGTGGCCTACAACCCCAGTCTCGTCTATGACCTGCCTGTGAACGCGACCGGTACTGCCGTCGCGGCAGCCAGCCTGAGCTTCATCACCCCCGACCCGAGCGCGCAGACCACCAACAAGCGCAACCTGTCGGCGATTGCCGCGATGCCGGCCTCGGCCACCGGCACCATCAGCGTCACCGTGACCGACGGCAGCCGCCAGTCGAACTGGTACGCCGTCGACAAGACCGTCACGATCTTCCAGAACGGCGACAGCAGCCGCTATATCGTGGGCGACGTGGTGAGCTGGAACAGGACAACAGGCGTGCTGGTGCTCGATCTGGGCACCGGCGGCTTCGTGCAAGGCACCGGCGCACTGAACCCCGCCAAGATCGGCGACGGCCAGCCGAAGTCGGCCAAATACTACAAGTACACCGGAACCTACCCTCGCCTGTCTTTTACCTACAACTCATCGGGCGTCATTACCACCACCAACTTCTACCAGGAATGCGACAGCCTCATCGGCTCGACCCCAGGAAGCTCGGTATTCACAGAAGTGACGGTAACCTCGTCGTCGGCCGAAGCCCAGAACTACGCCAACTGGTCGGTCTACTACAGCACCCGGATGAACATGATGAAGTCCGGCATCAGCCGGGCTTTCAAGGCGGCGGACAACCGTTACCGGATAGGCTATAGCACCATCAGCGAAACGACGGCCGTTGCAGGCACCAACTTCCTCAACACCGCTGATTTCGACGCCACCCAGAAATCGTCGTTTTACACCGCCTTCAACGCCGCCTCTCCCGGCGGCACCACGCCGCTGCGCGGTGCCCTGGCCAAGGCCGGGCAGTACTTCGCCAAGAAAGCCGAAAGCCAGACAGTCGATCCGGTCCAGTACTCCTGCCAGAGAAACTTCACGATCCTGTCCACGGACGGCTACTGGAATACTGACGACGAAAGCACAACTGCGCCCAAGTACGGCCCCTACCAGCTCGACAATACGACCGCAGTGGGCCAGCAGGATGGCTCCGGCACCCTGCGGCCCATGCTGGACGGCAACAGCATCACCAAGACCACGGTCGAGAGGTGGACCACCACGGCGACCACCATCACCACCGCCGCCACACCCAAGGCGACGGTTTCCACCGTGACGAACAAAACAACGACCTCGACACCGATTGCCGGCGAAAATCACTTCACCTTTGACGTCCTGAAGAAGGCGTCGGTGGGTAATGCCAGCTTTCAGCGCCCCGCCTCCAGTGCGAGTTGCGGCTCGACCTGCGTTGTCATCGTGACCCTCGCCAACCACGGATTCGTCACTGGTGACTCCGTCGTGATTGCGGGTGGTAGCGTGGCCGCCTATAACGGCACTTTCAACGTAACAGTGATCTCCGCCACCCAGTTCAGCTACACCCTCGGCAGCCGGCCGGCGAACCCTGGCGGCACCTACACGGTTGCCAATGCCGCCTCGAACAGTTGCCCTGCAGGCCAGGGCAGGGCGGTGCGGCAGTTCACCGAGACACGCGACCGGTTAAGCAATTCGACCTCCACCACCGAAAACACGACGACCACCAACTCGGTCCAGACCGTGACGACGACCAAACTGGATGGGACACCCAAGACTCGCACGATCATCGAGGTTGATGGCGTGGTCATCAGCGACAGCACGACGGCGGGCACCCTGACCACAAGCAACAGCAGCACGACCACAACGACCTCCTCGCCGCCGGTCAACTCGTCCAGCGGTCCCGTTGTCACGGCCGGCGCCGATACATTCACTGCCTGGGTCACCACACCGGGAAGCGGCGTTCTGGGCACGCCCCTAGGCACTTGCACGGCAACCGATCCGGCCGATTCCACGGCAACAGCAGGGACGATCTCGACCGCCGCATTCAGCACCCCAGCCGCGCCGGTCAACGCCGGCCCCACCACGACATCCGGAACGACCGTCACGACTGTGGCGCCTTCCACAAGCGCCGATAGCGCCAAGACAACGACGGCTTCAAGTACCTCCACCGGCGGCGTGCAGAACTCGCTGGCCGACGTGGCAGCCTACTACTACAAGACAGACCTGAGAGACTCAGGCCTCAGCAACTGCACTGGTGCGCTGGGTAGCGATGTCTGCACAAACAACGTCCCCGGCTCGACAGCCAATGCCGCCCGATCGTACGGCGACGCTGCGGCATGGCAGCACATGACCACCTTCACGCTCGGGCTGGGCGTGGGCGGCACCTTGAACTTCAACACCAACTACCTGACGGAAACCTCGGGCGACTTCTTCCAGATCACCAACGGCAGCAAGGACTGGCCAACCCCCGGTAGTTCAAAGAGCGCTGAAAATACCGACGACCTCTGGCATGCCGCCGTCAATGGCCGTGGCCAGTACTTCAGTGCCGGCGACCCAACCAGCCTGGCAACAAGCCTGGCTGGGGCGCTGGACTCGATCAAGGCCATCACCGGCTCTGCCTCCGCGGCGTCTACCAGTTCGCTGCAGCCGGTGCAGGGCGACAACGACATCTACCTGGCCCAGTTCACCTCGGTGAAATGGATTGGCGACGTGCTGTCCTACAAGATCGATCCCCAGAACGGCTCGATCTCGACCACCCCCACCTGGTCGGCCAAGTCCCAGCTGGACGCCATGGCCACTGCTTCGCGCAAAATTTACTATCCCAACCCATCCGGCGCGGCCACCTTGCGAAGCTTCACCTATGCGAACCTGACCGCGGACGCCTACAACGCCAACTTCGACAATTTCTGCACGAAGACCGGCGCCGGCGGTGCATCCTCCCCTGCGCAATGCGCCACGCTCAGCTCGGGCGACCTGACCCTCGCCAATTCGGGCTCCAATCTGGTGAACTACCTGCGCGGTGACCAGACCAAAGCGTACTATCGCGCCCGGGACGCCGTGCTGGGCGACGTCATCAATGCATCCCCCCTGTACATCGGCAAGCCGAGCTTCAAGTACACCGAGAACGCCTACGCCACTTTCGCCGCCACGCCGCGATCCGCGGCCGTGCTGGTCGCCGCGAACGACGGCATGCTGCACGCCCTGGACCGGACCACCGGCAGTGAACTGTGGGCCTACGTTCCGTCTTTCGTAATACCCAACCTGTACAAGCTGGCCGATACCAGTTACAGCAACAACCACTCCTACTTCGTCGACGGCTCGCCGCAGATGGGGGACATCTTCGTGAGCGGAACGGGAGGCGGATGGAAAACCATCGTCGTCGGCGGCCTCAATGGGGGCGGCCGGGGCTACTACGCGCTGGACGTGACGGACCCCTCCGCGCCCAAGCTCCTGTGGGAATTCCGTAACGACGACCTGGGTCTGTCCTTCGGCAACCCAATCATCACCAAGCGCGCGGACGGCACCTGGGTGGTAGTGTTTACCTCGGGCTACAACAACATCAGCCCCGGCGACGGCAACGGCCACCTGTTCGTATTGAACGCCAACACCGGCGCCGTCATCATGAATGTCAGCACCTACACCAGCGGAACCACGCCGGCAGGCTCCAGTACCGCACCCAGCGGCCTAGCCAAGCTCAATGCCTGGGTCGATACAGTGGAAAACAACCAGGCCAAGCGTTTCTACGCGGGCGACCTGCTGGGCAACCTGTGGCGCTTCGATCTCGACAGCAACGCGCAACCCAACCAGGCGGCGCTTCGTCTGGCCGAGCTGAAGCTCAATGCCACCACGCCGCAGAGCATCACGGTGAAACCGGCATTGGCCGAGATCAACTACAGCGGCACCAGGTACCCGGTGGTCTATGTCGCCACCGGCCGCTACCTCGGCACCTCGGATGTGGCCAACACCTCGGTCCAGTCCGTCTACGCGATCAAAGACCCATTGACCAACGCCCCGTATGGCGACGTCCGCTCGACGAGTGATCTGGTCACGCAAACGCTGTCCGTTACGACAAACGCGAACGGAGTGCCCGGCCGCGCCGTCTCGAACCAGCCGGTGAACTGGGCCGCCAAGGGCGGCTGGCGCGCGGACTTCCCGGTAGGGGGCGAGCGCACCACCGTGAATCCGCAAATCGTCCTGAACACGCTGAACATCGGCACCAACCTGCCCAGCAGTGACGCCTGCACCGTGGGCGGGGAGTCATTCCTGTACAAGTTCGACGTCACGACGGGTGCGGCCGCGTCGGGCACGGCCTCGGTGGGCTCCTATGTAGGCAACGTGCTGATCCAGGGCCTCACCTCCGTGCAGTTGACCAACAGCGACGGTTCCCAGGGCTCCACCGAGAACATCCTCACGACAAGCGACGGGCAGCTGAAGACTGACATTAACTCTACACCGGCGGCGGCGGCCAACCTGCGACGCACTTCATGGCGTGAACTGGTTGACTGATGTGCCTGTCTGCCGGCCGTTCTTACTGGACAGTCGTACTGGTCGTTATGCTGGCGCACGCCGGCGCGCTGTGGGGGCTGAATGAACGCACGCCGCGGTTGCTGCGTGAAAGACCTGATGGTGCGGTCATTCATGTATGGCAACTCGTGCCCGCCATCCCGCCGCAACCGGCGGAACTCGATACCGCCCCCGGCATACGGAGTCAGGAATCCGGGGCACCTCCCCCGATAGAATCGCAGGGGCCGAATGCTCAGGCACCGGCCCCCGCCACCCTCGCCGAGACACCGACGCAAACAACCCCGGCGCCGCCAACAACTCCAGTGCCAAAGGATGCCGTCGAGGAAACTTTTGCCAACTACCTGCCTCGCGACCGGTTGACCGTTCCCCCGCAGCCACGTACGGCAGTGGAAGTCCCGTTTCCCAAAGGCGTGGAAGGCATCGTCAAGCTGAAGGTGCAGATCGACCTGTTCATCGATGAGTTCGGGACCGTGCGCCGCGTGCGCATTGAGAACCCGGGCAATCTGCATCCTGCGTTCTCCCAGGTTGTGCTGGACACTTTCATGCCCGTTCAGTTCAGCCCGGGGAAGGTCGATGCCGTTGCGGTACCCTCTCAATTGCGCATTGAAGTGGAATTCATCGCCAGCAATGCAGACCGCTAACGCCATGAGCTCTCCAAACTTGAATTTTTCGACCCCTTTCATGCAACAGGCCCTGGCCCTGGCACACAAGGCGGCCGGCATATCAGAACCCAATCCACGGGTCGGCTGCGTCATAGTCTCGGCCGATGGCGCCCACGTACTCGCCCAGGGGCACACCCAACGCGCCGGTGGCCCGCACGCCGAGGTCATGGCGCTGAAAGATGCTGCCGACCGTGGCCATTCGGTCCACGGCGCCACGGCCTATGTGACGCTTGAGCCATGCTCCCACCACGGACGCACCGGCCCCTGCTGCGACGCACTGATCGCCGCCGGCATCAAAAGAGTCGTCGCTTCCATTGCAGACCCCAACCCCCTGGTTTCAGGGCAAGGCTTTGAACGCCTGCGTGCGGCCGGGGTCGAGGTGGAAGCAGGTCCGGGAGCGGCGGAATCGAAAGAACTGAACATCGGCTTTTTCAGCCGCATGGCTCGTAAAACGCCATGGGTGCGCATGAAGATCGCCACCTCACTGGACGGCACAGCCGCCTTGTCCAACGGCGAAAGTCAGTGGATCACTTCGCCAGAGGCGCGGGCAGACGGCCATGCCTGGCGCGCCCGGGCCTCGGCCATACTGACAGGCATTGGCACCGTGCTTGAAGACGATCCGCGATTGGACGTCCGGCTGGTGGACACCCCCAGGCAACCCTGTTGCGTCATCGTCGACAGCCTGCTGAAAACGCCGGTTGACGCGAAAATTTTCCAGGGCGGGGGCCCAGTCTGGATTTACACCGCCACCCAGGGTTCGCCCAGTGAGGCGGCCTTGATCGCCAAAGGCGCCACGGTCACGTTCTTACCCGATGCCCGTGGCAAAGTGGACCTGGCCGCCATGATGAAAGACCTTGCACGCCGCGAAATCAACGAACTCCATGTCGAAGCAGGCAGCAAGCTCAACGGCTCGCTGATCCGGGAGGGCCTGGTGGATGAGGTCCTGGTTTACCTTGCGCCGAAGCTCCTCGGACCCGGCCAGAGCATGGCCTCCATAGGCCCTCTCCAGGCGCTCTCAGACGCCGTACCGCTTCAGTTTCACTCGGCAGATCGGGTGGGCGTGGATTTGCGCATCGTTGCCCGCGTGGCGGGGCGAGACGCGTTTTAGCTCACCCCGGGGGCCAGTGCGGCCCTGAATTTAGTGGTTTTGCTCCTCTTTTCCGGCCTTTAGCGCACTTCCCGGCGCCTGCGTGCCATTCCCTGCGAAAATGGCGCCATGTTTACCGGAATCATTACCGGCTTGGGGCGCATCGTCGCCATCCAAAGCCTGGGCAGCTCTTCAGACCATGGCAAGCGCCTCACCATCGAGGCACCTGCGGGTTACCTTGATGACGTGGGCCTGGGCGACAGCATCGCGCTCAACGGCGCCTGCATGACGGCGACGACGCTGGACCTTCCCCTCAACCGCTTCACCATCGACATCTCCGCCGAGTCGCTGGACAAAACCACGGGCCTGGCCGAAACCGGCCCCGTCAACCTGGAAAAAGCCCTGCGCGCCCATGACCGCCTGGGCGGGCACATCGTCTCCGGCCACGTCGACGGCATCGGCAGCGTGACGCATTTCGCCGAAGTCGGCGAAAGCTGGGAGCTGCGCATACTGGCACCGCGCGAGCTCGGCAAGTACCTGGCCTACAAGGGCTCCATCACCGTCAATGGCGTGAGCCTGACGGTGAATCGGGTCACCGACCTGGCCGAAGGAACGGAGCTGAGCATCAACCTGATTCCCCACACCGTGCAGAACACCGCCCTGGGTCGGCTGGCGGCCGGCTCCCACGTGAACCTCGAAATCGACCTGATCGCGCGCTACGTCGAGCGCATGCTGGGCGACACCCACAACAACATTCCCAAAAAGCCCTGAACCATGACCACTGCCATTTCTCCTGTTGAAGACATCGTTGCCGACATGCGCGCCGGCCGCATGGTCATCCTGATCGACGAGGAAGACCGCGAAAACGAGGGCGACCTGGTCCTCGCGGCCGACCACGTCACGCCCGAGGCCATCAACTTCATGGCGCGCTTCGGCCGCGGACTGATTTGCCTGACCCTGACCCGCGAACGCTGCGAGCTGCTGCAGCTGCCGCCCATGGCGACCCGCAACGGCACGAAACACGCCACGGCCTTTACCGTCTCCATCGAGGCGGCTGAGGGCGTGACCACCGGCATCTCCGCCGCCGACCGCGCCCGCACCGTTCAAGCCGCCGTCGCCAAAAACGCCACGGTCAACGACCTGGTCCAGCCCGGCCACATCTTCCCGCTGCAGGCGGTGGACGGCGGCGTGCTGATGCGCGCCGGCCATACCGAAGCCGGCTGCGACCTGGCCGGCATGGCCGGTTGCTCGCCGGCCGCCGTGATCTGCGAGATCATGAAGGATGACGGCACCATGGCCCGCCTGCCCGACCTGCTGCTATTCGCGGCCGAGCACGGCCTGAAGATAGGCACCATCGCCGACCTGATCGAGCATCGCAGCCGCAACGATTCCCTGGTCGAAAAAATCGGCTGCCGCACGCTGCAGACCGCCTTCGGCGAATTCACCGCCCACGCCTTTCGCGACAAGCCCAGCCAGGGCCTGCACCTGGCGCTCGTCAAAGGTGAATGGTCCACGAACGACGTCGTTGCCGCGCGCGTGCACGAGCCGCTGTCGGTGCTGGACGTACTGGAAACCGGCCGCCCCATGCATTCCTGGAGCCTGGACGAAAGCCTCAAGCACATCGCCGGTGAAGGCCGCGGCGTCGCTGTGCTGCTTAACTGCGGCGAAAGCGCCGCGCAATTGCTGGCCCAATTCGAAGGCACGGCGCGCGCCAGCCAGGCGCCCGAGCGCGGCCGCATGGACTTGCGCACCTACGGCGTGGGCGCGCAGATTTTGCGCGAATGCGGCGTGCACCGGATGAACCTCATGGGCAACCCGCGCCGCATGCCCAGCATGACGGGCTACGGCCTGGAGATCGTCGGCTACATCACCAGGGACTGACTGAGCTTTCAGTCGTTCAACAAAACCATAAATCCATCAAAAAGGGAATCACCGTGTTTGGAGCAGAAAAAGGAACGGCCGACAAGCTGGACGGCAGAAAACTTTCCATCGCCATCGTGCAGGCGCGCTTCAATGAAAGCGTCACCAACGCCCTGGCCGAAGCCTGCAAGCACGAGCTCGCGGCGCTGGGTGTGCACGAAGACAATATCCGCCACGTGAAAGTGCCCGGCGCGCTGGAAGTGCCCTGCGCGCTGCAGGCGCTGGCTGAAAGCGACAAGTACGACGCGCTGATCGCCCTGGGCTGCATCATCCGCGGCGAGACCTACCACTTCGAGCTGGTCGCCAACGAAAGCGGCGCCGCCGTCACGCGCCTGGCGCTGGACTACCAGTTGCCCATCGCCAACGCCATCCTGACCACAGAAAACCTCGCGCAGGCCCAGGCCCGCCAGGAGGAAAAAGGCCGCGACGCCGCCCGCGTCGCCGTCGAAATGGCCAACCTGATCAATGAAATTGCCTGAGCGCCCTGCTCCCACACCCTAACCTGACTGGCATTTTTCATGGCTGATCCCATCATCAAACCCAAACGCCCACCGCAGACCCGCACGGGCCTGACCGACACCGGCGTCAAAAAAGCGGCCGACAAATCGGCGCGCACCCGCGCGCGCGAATTCGCCCTGCAGGCGCTCTACCAGCACCTGGTGGGCCGCAATGAAGCCGACTCGATCGACGCGTTCACGCGCGACCTGGTGGGCTTTCACAAGGCCGACTCGGCCCATTACGACGCATTGCTGCACGGCTGCATTGAAGAAGCGAAAACACTGGACGCCGGCATCACACCCCTGCTGGACCGGCCCATGGCCGAGATCTCGCCGGTCGAGCATGCGGTGCTCTGGATAGGCGCCTACGAATTCACCCACTGCCTGGACGTGCCCTGGCGCGTCGTGATCAACGAATGCATAGAACTGGCCAAGGCCTTCGGCGGCACCGACGGCCACAAATACGTCAACGGCGTGCTGAACAAGATGGCGCCCACCCTGCGCGCCGCGGAAGTCGCCGCCGACAAAGCCAAACAATCCCCCCGTTGAAAGGCCTGCCGTGAAAATCGCCCGGCGGGCTCAACGCATTGAGCCGTTTTATGTCATGGAGGTCGCCAAGGCGGCCTCGGCACTGGCGCAGGAGTTCGCCCACAGCGACCGGCCCATGATCTTCCTGAACATCGGCGAGCCGGACTTCACCGCGCCGCCCCTGGTGCAAGAAGCCGCGGCCCGCGCGATTTCGCAAGGCACGACGCAGTACACCCAGGCCACCGGCCTGCCCGCCCTGCGCGAGCGCATCAGCGGCTGGTACGCCTCGCGCTTCGGCGTGCAGGTGGCGCCCGGCCGCATCATCATCACGGCCGGCGCCTCGGCCGCGCTGCAGCTGGCCTGCCTGGCGCTGATCGAAGCCGGCGATGAAATCCTGATGCCCGACCCCAGCTATCCCTGCAACCGGCATTTCGTCAGCGCCGCCGAAGGCAACGCGGTGCTGGTGCCGACCACGGCGGCCGAGCGCTTCCAGCTCACACGCGAGAAGGTCGAGGCCGCCTGGAAGCCGCAGACGCGCGGCGTGCTGCTGGCCTCGCCCTCCAACCCGACCGGCACCTCGATCACGCCCGAAGAGCTGCAGCGCATCCACGAATTCGTGCACAGCCGCGGCGGCATTACGCTGATCGACGAGATCTACCTGGGCCTGAGCTATGAAGAGCATTTCGGCCACTCGGCCCTGGCCATGCCCGGCGAGCTGGGCCAGAGCGTGATCAGCATCAACAGCTTCAGCAAGTACTTCAACATGACCGGCTGGCGCCTGGGCTGGCTGGTGGTGCCCGAGGCGCTGGCGCCCGTGATCGAGCGCATCGCGCAAAACCTCTTCATCTGCGCCAGCACCGTGGCCCAGCATGCGGCCCTGGCCTGCTTCGAACCCGAGAGCCTGCAGGAGTACGAGCGCCGCCGCGCCGAGTTCAAGGCACGCCGCGATTACTTCATTCCCGAACTCAACCGCCTGGGCCTGACGGTGCCGGTAATGCCCGACGGCGCTTTCTATGCCTATGCCGACTGCACGGCAGCCGCCGCGCGCCTGGGCGTCAGCGGCAGCTGGGACTTCGCTTTCGAACTCATGAAACGCGCCCACCTGGCCGTCACGCCGGGCCGCGATTTCGGCCATGCCGCGCCTGAGCAGTTCGTGCGCTTTTCCACCGCCAACTCCATGGCGCAGTTGCAGGAAGCCGTGGCCCGTCTGGAGGCTGTCCTTGCCTAGCCAGAGGACTATCAAGGCAACCGAAGGCGGCAATCCGTCCAAGCAGGGGCCGCGGGACTGGCTTTGCCAGACCGCAGGCGCAGCGGCCCCCTCGGGGGGCAGCGCATTACACGAAGTGAAAAGCGTGGGGGCCACATTCAGTTGGCCTTTGCGGGTCTATTGGGAAGACACCGACGCGGGCGGCATTGTTTTTTACGCGAACTACCTGAAATTTTTTGAACGTTCGCGCACCGAATGGCTCAGATCACTGGGTATTGAACAGCAGCGCCTGCGGGAAAGCACGGGCGGCATCTTCGTGGTGGCTGAGACCAGCATCCGTTACCATCGTTCGGCCCGGCTGGACGATGAACTGATTGTTACGGCAAGCCTGGTCGAAGCCGGCCGCGCGTCCATGATAATCAGCCAGCAAGCGCTATTAAAAACAGAGCATGAGCCCGGACAGCCGGCCCCGTTGCTTTGTGAAGGCAGCATTCGGATCGGCTGGGTCGACGCCGCCAGCCTTCAGCCACGGCGCATTCCCGCTTCCATTCTTGACAGCTTAAAAACCGATACGGCAACAACATGAACCAAGACCTGTCCATCGTCAGCCTCATCCTCAATGCCAGCTGGGTCGTGCAGGCCGTGGTGGCGCTGCTGGTCGGCGTGTCCATCGCCAGCTGGGCCGCCATCTTCCGCAAAATCGTCGCGCTCAACAAGGTGCAGAAACTCAACGACGAGTTCGACCGCGAGTTCTGGTCGGGCACCAGCCTGAACGACCTCTTCGCCGGCGCCGCGCAGAACGCCAAGCATTCAGGCTCCATGGAGCGGATTTTCGCCAGCGGCATGCGTGAATACCAGAAGCTGCGCGAACGCCACATCACCGACCCCGGCACCCTGCTGGACGGCGCGCGCCGCGCCATGCGCGCCAGCTACCAGCGCGAACTCGACGCCATCGAATCCAACCTGTCCTTCCTGGCCACCGTCGGTTCCGTCTCGCCCTATGTGGGCCTGTTCGGCACGGTCTGGGGCATCATGCACGCCTTCACCGGCCTGGCGGCCCTGGAGCAGGTCACGCTGGCCACGGTGGCGCCCGGCATCGCCGAGGCGCTGGTGGCCACGGCCATCGGCCTCTTCGCGGCGATCCCGGCCGTCGTCGCCTACAACCGCTTCTCGCACGACATAGACCGCGTCGCCAACCGGCTGGAGACCTTCATCGAAGAGTTCTCCAACATCCTGCAGCGCAACCTGGGCGCCCAATCACCTTCGGGCCACTAGAGCTGTAAGGAGACCGCCATGCCAGCAGTCAATTCCCGCCGCGGCCGCAGCCGCCGCACCATCAGCGAAATCAACATGGTGCCCTTCATCGACGTGATGCTGGTGCTGCTGATCATCTTCATGGTGACGGCGCCGCTGATCACGCCCAGCATGATCGCACTGCCCAAGGTCGGCAAGGCGCCCAGCCAGCCGCAGAACCCGGTGCAGATCCTGATCAGCAAGGACGAAGCCGTGCAGATCAAGATCAAGACCAACAGCGTGGCCAGCAATGTGCGCAACGTCGCGGCCGACATCGCCAAGCTGGAGCCGGGCGTGAAGGCAGAGGGCGCGCAGGCCGTTCCCGTGGTCATCAGCGCCGACAAGTCCATCAAATACGAAACCGTGGTCCAGGTCATGGACAACCTGCAAAAAGCCGGTGTCTCGCGCGTGGGCCTTTCGGTGCAGACCGGCGGCAAGTAGCCGCCAGCCCACCGCAATCCTCCATGCCCAGCGCCGCAGACCGCCTAGACTTTCTCCCGCCCCGCGACGGCGGGTCGGGCCGCGCGTTCGCGCTCGCGCTGCTCGCCCACGCGCTGCTGATCGCCGCCCTGACCTGGGGCGTCAACTGGAAACGCAGCACCCCCGACGTAGCCTTCCAGGCCGAGCTGTGGACCAACGTTCCGGCGCAGCAGGCGGCGCCCAAACCGGTCGAAGTGCCCACACCGCCGCCCCCACCACCACCGCCTCCCACCCCGACCCCTGAGGTCAGGACGCCCCCGCCGCCGCCCGAGCCCAAGGTGGACATTGCCCTGGAGCAGGAAAAAAAGCGCAAGCAGGTGCAGGAACAAAAGGAAGCGGAAGCCGAACGCCTGAAAGAAAAGCAGAAGGCTGACCTGCAGGCCAAGAAAGTAAAGGACGCGGAAAAACAGAAAGCTGCCGACAAGAAGGCCCAGGAAGACCTGGCCAAACGCAAGGCGGCGGACGACGCGAAAAAGCTGGAAGCCCAGAAGGACAACAAGGACGCCGCGCAGCAGAAGGCCGCACAGGCCGCTGCCGAAAAACTGCGCCAGGAAAACCTGCGCCGCATCACCGGCATGGCCGGCGCCACCGGCGATGCGGACTCCAAAGGCACGGCGCAAAAGTCCAGCGGCGGCTCTACCACTTATGGTGCCATCGTCAGGGCAGCCATCAAGCCCAACGTGGTGTTCACCGAGGAGTTCACCGGAAACCCGATGGCGAAAGTGGAAGTCCGCCTGACGCTGGACGGCACGGTCATCAGCCAGCGCCTGGTTCAATCCAGCGGCAACAAGGCCTGGGATGACGCGGCCATCAATGCCATCGTCCGCACACGCGTCATGCCGCGAGACGTCGATGGCCGGATACCCGATACCACGCTGATCCTGGAAATGCGGCCGCGCAACTAGGCCGTGTCCGGGATGGGCTATCGCCCGGCTGGAATCACTCGTAAACGATCTGCACCAGCCCCTTGTCGGCCTGCGCCATCCAGCTGGCCAGCGCCGCATCTGTCGGGAAGAACTTGGCCGTCTCACCCAAGTGCAGTTCGGCCGTCGCGCCACCCACGGAATTTTGCCGCCTGAGGCTCAGGCGCACCGGCAGGCCGCGGCTGATCTCGCCCTGGTCCGACATTTCGCGGCGCGGCGGGAAGTCCCGCACCAGGCGTGAGATGTCGGGCGCGCTGCCGTTGACGGCCACGCGCAGGTACTTGCCGAACTTGCAGCGCGCGGTTTCCAGGTCCCACACCTGCGTGACCTTGAAGCGGCGGCCGAAGCGCTCGGACGCGCCCTGCAGCGTGCCCTGCACGATCACCAGTTCGTCGTCCTTGAGCAGGTTGCGGTTGGCGTTGAAGGTCGCTTCGTCGACCGAGGCCTCCAGCACGTCGGTCTTGTCGTCGAGCTTGAAGATGATCAGCTTGCCGCGGTTGCCGTTGATCACGCGCAGGTCGCTCAGAATCGCGGCCAGCAGCTGCGGCTCGCGCGAGTCGATCAGGTCCTCGATCTTGCGCTTGGCGAACTGGCGCACCTCGGTTTCCACCTCGTCGAACAAATGGCCTGACAGGTAAAAGCCGATGGCCGTCTTTTCCTGCACCAGGCGCGCCTTGACGCCGAAGGGCATGGCCTCGACCAGCGGCGGCTCCTGCGTGCTGGCCGCATGCGAGTCGGACATGTCGAACAGCCCGCCCTGGTTGGCATTGGCTTCGGTCGCGGCGGCGAATTCAAAGGCGCGGTCCACCGAGGCCAGCAGCGAGGCGCGGTTGAGCTGCAGGTTGTCGAAGGCGCCGCCCTTGATCAGGGCTTCCACCGTGCGTTTGTTCAGGCGGCTGCGGTCGACGCGCACGCAGAAATCGTAAATCGAGGTGAAGGGGCCGCCTTCCTTGCGGGCCGCGACGATGGCGGCGATGGCCTGCTGGCCCGTGCCCTTGATCGCGCCCAGGCCGTAGCGCACCGAACTCGCGCTGATGGGCTCGAAGCGGTAGTCGCCGCGGTTGATGTCGGGCGACTCGAACTGTATGCCCATCTTCTGCGCGTCGCCGAACAGGATCTTGAGCTTGTCGGTGTCGTCCATTTCCACCGTCATATTGGCGGCGAAGAATTCGGCCGTGTAGTGCACCTTGAGCCAGGCCGTGTGATAGGCCAGCAGCGCATAGGCGGCGGAGTGCGACTTGTTGAAACCGTAGCCCGCGAATTTTTCCATCAGGTCGAAAACTTCGTCGGCTTTTTCCTCGCTGAGGCCGCCCTCGCCCGCGCCCTTGCGGAAGATCTCGCGCTGGGCGTCCATCTCCTCTTTTTTCTTCTTGCCCATGGCGCGGCGCAGCAAGTCGGCGCCGCCCAGCGAGTAGCCGCCCAGGATCTGCGCGGTCTGCATCACCTGCTCCTGGTAGACCATGATGCCGTAGGTCTCCTCGAGGATGGCCTTGACGCGCGGGTCCGGGTACTCGGGCACTTCCTTGCCCTGCTTGCGCGCGATGTAGGTCGGGATCAGCTCCATCGGTCCCGGGCGGTAGAGCGCATTCATCGCGATCAGGTCTTCCAGGCGGTCCGGCTTGGCGTCTTTCAGCATGCGCTGCATGCCGATACTTTCAAACTGGAACACGGCTTCGGTCTGCCCCCGTCCGAAAAGCTCGTAGACCTTTCGGTCGTTGAGCGGCAGGTCTTCGAACTTGAAGTCTTTCTGCGCCGGGTGGCGCGCGATGATGAAGTCCTTGGCAATCTCCAGGATGGTCAGGGTGGCCAGGCCCAAGAAGTCGAACTTGACCAGCCCGATGGCCTCCACGTCGTCCTTGTCAAACTGGCTCACGGCGGAATTGCTGCCGGGCTGGGCGTAGAGCGGGCAGAAATCGGTCAGCCTGCTGGGCGCGATCAGCACGCCCCCGGCATGCATGCCGACGTTGCGGGTCAGGCCCTCGAGCTTTTGCGCGAGCTCCAGCAGCGTGCGCACGTCTTCTTCCTTGCGCTCGCGCTCGGCCAGGATAGGCTCCTGCTCCTTCGCCTGCTCAATCGTGATGTGCTGGCCCGGCTTGTTGGGAATCAGCTTGGAGATACCGTCGCAAAAACCGTAAGGAAAATCCAGCACGCGGCCCACGTCGCGGATGGCGGCGCGCGCCGCCATGGTGCCGAAGGTCACGATCTGGCTCACGGCCTCCTTGCCGTATTTGTCCTTCACGTAATCGATCACGCGGTCGCGGTTGCTCTGGCAGAAGTCGATGTCGAAGTCGGGCATGGACACCCGTTCCGGGTTCAGGAAACGCTCGAACAGCAGGTTGTACTGCAGCGGGTCCAGGTCGGTGATCTTCAATGAATACGCCACCAGCGAACCGGCACCCGAGCCCCGGCCCGGCCCCACGGGGCAGCCGTTTTTCTTGGCCCAGTTGATGAAGTCGCCCACGATCAGGAAGTAGCCGGGGAAACCCATCTTCAGGATGGTGTTGATCTCGAACTCCAGGCGCTCCACATAAGACGGCCGCTTCTTGTCGCGCACCGCCGCGTCGCGGTACAGGTGGGCCAGGCGCTCTTCCAGGCCTTCGAAGGAGGCATGGCGGAAATAGGCATCAATCGGCATGCGCACGCCGTCGACTTCCGGCGTCGGGTAGTCGGGCAGCATGGGCTTGCCGAGCTCCAGCGTCAGGTTGCAGCGCCTGGCGATTTCCAGCGTGTTGGCCAGGGCCGAAGGCACGTCGGCGAACAGCGCCTTCATCTGCTCGGCCGACTTGAAGTACTGCTCGCGCGTGAACTTGCGAACGCGCCGCGTATTGCCGAGGATCTCGCCCTCGGAGATGCACACGCGCGCCTCATGCGCCTCGTAGTCGTCGTAGGTCAGGAACTGCACCGGATGCGTGGCCACCACCGGCAGCTTGAGCCGCGCCGCCAGTTGCACGGCGGCCACCACGTGGCGTTCGTCTTCAGGGCGCTGGGCGCGCTGCAGTTCCAGGTAGAAGCGGTGTGGAAACAGGCCCCCGAAATACAGCGCGCATTCGACGGCGCGGGCGCTGTCGCCCTGCAGCAGCGCCTGGCCCACGGCGCCGCCCTGCGCGCCCGACAGCGCGATCAGGCCCTCATTGAGTTCCTGCAGCCATTCGAGCTTGACCACCGCCTGGTCGCGCACCACGTTTTGGGTCCAGGCCCGCGTGAGGATTTCGGAGAGGTTGAGGTAGCCCTGGCGGTTCTGCACCAGCAACAACAGGCGGGCGGCGGGCGCGTTGGCGTCCTTGCCGGGCACCTGCACCCAGATGTCGGCGCCTATCAGCGGCTTGACGCCCGCGCCGCGGGCTTCCTTATAGAACTTGACGGTGCCGAAGAGGTTGCTCAGGTCGGTGATGGCCAGCGCCGGTTGCCGGTCCGCGGCTGCGGCAGCCACGATTTCATCGATGCGGTTGGTGCCGTCGACGACGGAAAATTCGGTGTGGAGGCGCAAATGAACAAACATAAAGGCCATTTTAGGGCCGGGTCTGTCCGCTGAGGCGCCAAGGCAGGATGCAAGGGCATGCATGCCTGCCTACAATCGATCGCATCATGCAAATTCTGAACATTGCAGCCTACAAGTTCGTTGCGCTGGACCAGCCCGCCGTGCTGCAGGCCAGCATCACCGAAATGCTGCAAGGGCGCGCCATCAAGGGCACGGTGCTGCTGGCCGAAGAAGGCATCAACCTCTTCCTGGCCGGGCCCGCCGCGGATATTCATGATTTTTTGGCATGGTTGAAACAGGATGTGCGTTTTGCCGGCCTGCAGGCCAAGGAAAGCTGGTCGGGCGCCCAGCCTTTTCGCAAGCTGCTGGTGAAAGTAAAGCCGGAAATCATCCGCATGAACCACCCGGCCGTCCAGCCCGCCGCGGGCCGCGCGCCTGCCGTGGATGCCGCGACGCTCAAACGCTGGCTGGATGCGGGCCACGACGACGCGGGCCGCCCCGTGGTGACGCTGGACACGCGCAACGACTTCGAGGCCGACGTCGGCACTTTCCACAATGCCATCGACTGGCGCATCCGCAAGTTCACAGAGTTCCCCGAAGCCCTGCTGGCCCACAAGGACGAGCTGGCCGGCAAGACCGTGGTGAGCTTTTGCACAGGCGGCATACGCTGCGAAAAAGCCGCCATCCTGATGCGCGAGGCCGGTATCGAAAACGTCTGGCAACTCGACGGCGGCATCCTCAAATACTTCGAGGAAAGCGGGCACGCGCATTTTGAAGGCGAATGTTTTGTCTTTGACGAGCGCCGCGCGCTGGACCCGGCGCTCAAGCCCCAGGTCAACCCGCCTGTCAAAGACCTGCACGCGCGGCCTTCCACGCGCCGCCCCGAAGTTTTCGGGCTCTTGTCCGACAGCTGAGCCCAAAGCCCTGTGCCAAGCTTTTAAGTAGCACGCAGTACAGGCCCTGCCGCACCCATTGCCCCCTCTTTCGCCAACCGTCCCTTTTTTAACGGTAGCCATCATGCCCACAGACACATCCCCCGCTCGCCACCAGGCGGCCCATGCATCACCGTCCGCACAAAGCTCCGTGCTCGCCAGGCGCTTCAGCGCCGTGCGCCAGCAAACCGAAGCATTGATCCAGCCGCTGAGCCCGGAAGACTGCCAGCTGCAGTCCATGCCCGACGCCAGCCCCGCCAAATGGCACCTGGCCCACCTGACCTGGTTTTTTGAAACCTTCATCCTCGAACGCTTCGAGCCGGGTTTCACGCCCTTCGACCCAGGCTTTCGTGTGCTGTTCAACAGCTATTACAACGGCGTGGGCGACAAATACCCGCGGCCCAAGCGCGGCCTGATCAGCCGTCCTTCGCTGGACGAAGTGCTGGCCTATCGCGCGCAGGTCAACCAGCGCATGCTGGCGGTGATCACCACCGTGGAAGCCGGCGCCGACAGCGCGCAGCAGCGGGAGCTCACCGACCTGGTGACCCTGGGCCTGCACCACGAGCAGCAACACCAGGAGTTGCTGCTCACGGACATCAAGCACGCGCTGTCCTTCAACCCCGCGCGCCCGGCCTATGCAAGCCGCTGGCCTCTGGCCGGCATACACCCCCAGCCGGTGGACTGGCTGCGCCACGAGGCCGGCCTGGTGGAGCATGGTTTCGATACGGCGCGCGACGGCGAATTCGCCTTCGACAACGAGACGCCGCGGCACAAGGTGTATGTGGCGGCCTTCGAGCTGGCCAGCCGGCCGGTGACCAACGGCGAGATCATGGCCTTCATCGCCGACAAGGCTTACCAGCGCCCCGAGCTGTGGCTGTCCATGGGCTGGGACTGGGTGACCGAGAACAAGGTCAGCCTGCCCTTTTACTGGCAAGGCGAGGAAGGCCGCTACCAGCACTTCACGCTGCAAGGCCTGATCGATGTAGACCCGAACACACCGGCCTGCCACCTCAGTTATTTTGAAGCCGATGCTTTCGCGCGCTGGGCCGGCGCGCGCCTGCCGACCGAATTTGAATGGGAGCTGGCCGCACGCAATGTGCCCGCAGGCCCCGTGCCGCAGGGCAACTTCGTCGAGACATCGGCTTTCCACCCGCTGCCGCTGCAGGAAGGCAGCCGCGGCCTGCCCGCGCAGATGTTCGGCGACGTGTGGGAATGGACGCAGTCCAACTACAACCCCTATCCCGGCTACAAGCCCTGGGAAGGCCTGGTGGGCGAGTACAACGGCAAGTTCATGTGCAACCAGTTCGTGCTGCGCGGCGGCTCCTGCGCCACGCCGCAAAGCCATATACGCGCGAGCTACCGCAACTTCTTCCCGCCCGATGCGCGCTGGCAGTTCAGCGGCCTGCGCCTGGCGCGCGACCTCTGAACTGAACAGGCGCGGTCTCAGCCCGCCGTGAATTTCCGCTCGGGCAGCGGAATGAATTCGGTCTCGCCGGGCACCTGCCCCATGGCCTGCGCTTCCCAGTCTTCGCCGGCCTGCACGATGCGCTCCTTGCGGCTGGAGACGAAGTTCCACCACATGAAGCGGTGCGCATCAAGCGCGTCGCCGCCTATGACCACCAGCCGCGTCGGCGCGCCGGCGCTGAGCTGAACAGCCGCGCCGGGCGCCAGCGTCGCCATGGTATACGCCGCCAGCGGCTCGCCGTCGACCAGCAGGTCGCCGTCCACGGAATACAGCGCCATCTGTTCCGCGAGCGGCGGCAGCGTGAAAGGCGTGCCGGCGGCCAGCGCCAGGTCGAGGTACAGCGTCTTGGAGAAAGTCCTGACGGGTGAGGTCTTGCCGAAGGCCTCGCCGATCAGGATGCGCACTGCCGAGCCGTCCACCGTGGTGGACGGAATGGTCTCGGCCGGTGTGTGCGAAAAACCGGGCGCCGTTTCTTCAAACTCTTTGGGCAGGGCCGCCCACAGCTGCAGGCCGTGGTTCACGTATGAAGTGCCGCGCAGGTCTTCAGGGGCGCGCTCCGAATGCACGATGCCGCGGCCCGCCGTCATCCAGTTGATGGCGCCGGGCTCTATGCGCTGGGCCGAGCCCAGGCTGTCGCGGTGCATCATCGCGCCTTCGAACAGGTAGGTCACCGTCGCCAGGCCGATGTGCGGATGCGGCCGCACGTCATGGTTGGCCTCGCCCTGCTCGGTCACCGGGCCGAAGTGGTCAAAAAAGATAAAAGGGCCGACCGACTGTTGCTGCGCCGAAGGCAGCAGGCGCCGCACCATAAAGCCGCCGCCCAGGTCTTTGTGATGACCCGTGAGTTTCAACGCGACGCTCATGGCAGGCGCTCCAGTTCGGTGGTGATTTCGGTCGTGACGGTGGTCATGAGTTTGTGCACCGGGCATTTCTGCGCCACGGCGTGCAATTCCTGCAACTGCGCGTCGGTCAGATTGCCCTTGACCTGCAGTTTGGCCGTGAGCTTGTAGACGCCGCTGCGCTCCTGCGAGTCGTCGCGCTCGATGCGCGTCTGCACGTCCTCGACCGGGAGGCCCTTCTTGCGGGCGTACCACATCACGGTCAGGGCCTTGCAGGCGCCCAGCGCCGCATCGTAAAGGTCGTGCGGGCTGGGGCCGCTGTCGGCACCGCCTTCGGCCTCGCTGACGTCGGCGGTGAAGCTGTGGCCGCGGATCTGCACCTGCTGCGCCACCGCGGCGGTGAGATCGCGTTTGAGTTCAATGGTCATGGGGTTCCTGTAGGCAAGGGAAAAAGATCACGCGGAGAATTTGGCCGCGACGCCGGCAACACGCGCGCCGAAGCTGCGGGCCGTCTCCAGGTCGCCCGGGGACATCTCGCCGGCGCCGGCATCGGAGGGCGACTGCGCGATGGCGCCACTGTAGGCGCCGAGGTAGTTGGGATCGTTGCGCTGAGCGGCCTTGCTGTTGCTGGGCAGCATGCCCTGGCTGACCCAGATGCCGCCGTGCTGCATGGCCAGCGTGAACAGGTAGTTCAAGGTGGACAGCTTGTCGCCGTTGATCGAGGCGCTGTTGGTGAAGCCGGCGAAGAGCTTGTCTTTCCATGCCTGGGTGTACCAGGGCTTGGAGGAGGCGTCCGCGAATTTCTTGAACTGCCAGCTCACATTGCCCATGTAGGTGGGCGAGCCCATGATGATGGCGTCGGCGGCGGCCAGCGTTTCCCAGCCGCCTTCGGGCAGGTTGCCGTCGGCGTCTATGGCCAGCAGCTCGGCGCCCGCGCCATCAGCCACCGATTGCGCCATGCGCTGGGTGTGGCCGTAGCCGGAGTGGTAAATCACGACAACTTTGGGCATTCAGGTCTTTCGGGATGGATGAAGGAGGCCGACGGCATCCGCGGCCGGCGAAAACAAAAAAGGGCTGCAGCCCAGGCATGAAACCCCTGCTGCAGCCCTCGTTTTTTGCGAATCAGCTTTTGAGCTTGGCGTCCACGCTCCAGGCGCCGCCGCCGAAAGCCGCGATGCTGAACAGGCCGCCGACGATGGCCATGTTCTTGAAGAACATCATTTGTTGCGTGGGGTCGGTCCAGAACGCATGGAAGATGCAGGTGATCACGACCGTGAAGACGCCGATGGCCAGCGCGGCCCAGCGCGTCTGGAAGCCCACGGCCAGCAGGATGCCCAAGCCGAGTTCCACGGCGATGGCGATGGCGGCGGCGACGGAAGGCAGCGGCACGCCTTTGGAGGCGATATAGCCCACCGTTCCGGAAAAGCCGGCGATCTTGCTGAAGCCGGCAGGCACAAACAGCAGGGCCAGCAGCAGGCGGCCGATCAGGGAGAGAGGGTTTTGCAGGGAATTAAGCATGGTGAGTCCTTATGGATGGTTAAAGGTAAACGGGGAAATCATGGATGAAAAAAACACTCTGGGCAAGCACGACGGTGTCATTGCATGTTCGTGCCCTCCCAAGGTGTTACCTCGTGTTGCGGTATTCGGGTCGGCTTATGGGGCTAGGTCAAATACCAGCACTTCAGCGTCCTGGCCCTTGGCCAGTTGCAACGTCGCTTCCGACTGCAGCGCCGCGGCGTCGCCGGCCTTCAGCACCTGGCCGTTGACTTCCAGCTGGCCGCGGACCAGGTGCACATAGGTCTTGCGCTTTGCATCGATCGCCAGCGTGGCGGTCTCCGCGCCGTCGAACAGGCCCGCATAAATCCTGGCATCCGCATGGATCAGCACGGAACCCTTGGCGCCGTCGGGCGAAGCCACCAGGCGCAGAGCGCCGCGCTTTTCAGCATCGGCGAAGGTCTTCTGCTCGTAGCTCGGGGGAATACCGGTCACATTGGGTTCGATCCAGATCTGCAGGAAGTGCGTGGTCTGGCCGTCCGCGTGGTTGAACTCGCTATGCTGCACGCCCGTGCCGGCGCTCATGCGCTGCACGTCGCCGGGCGGGATGCCTTTGACGTTGCCCATGCTGTCCTTGTGCGCGAGTTCGCCGCTCAGCACATAGCTGATGATTTCCATGTCCTTGTGGCCATGGGTGCCGAAACCGCGGCCGGCCGCGATGCGGTCTTCATTGATGACGCGCAGGTTGCCGAAGCCCATGTGCGCCGGGTCGTAATAGCCGGCGAATGAAAAGGAATGGAAAGACTTGAGCCAGCCGTGGTCGGCGAAACCGCGTTCGCTGGAGGTTCTTAAAGTCATCATGAGGTGCTCCTTTCAAGGTGCGTTGAGATGCGTTGCCGATGACTCCAATGTAGGCGCGGGCACCCGGCTTTCCATTGCCGCCTTTTGATGGCATCATTCAAATTATTTGAATCATTCCGATGGCAACGAACAACAACCCCGTACGCGACGCGCTGACGCCCGAGACCATCAGCCTGATAGGCGCCGTCCACCGCGCGGGCAGCATGGCCGCGGCGGCGCGCGAGCTGGGCGTGGTGCCCAGCGCCCTGACCTACCGCATCCGCCAGGTGGAAGACGCGCTGGACGTGCTGCTGTTCGACCGCTCTTCACGCCAGGCCAGGCTGACCGAAGCCGGCAAGGAATTGCTGCGCGAGGGCAACCGCCTGCTGGCCGAACTCGACGCAGTGGCCAACCGCGTCAAGCGCGTGGCCACCGGCTGGGAGCCGCAGCTCACACTGGCGGTGGACAGCGTGATCTCGCGCACCACGGTGATGGAACTGTGCGAGGCTTTTTTCGCGCTGAACCCGCCCACCCGCCTGCGCATACGCGAAGAAGCGCTGTCGGGCACGCTGGAGGCGCTCACGTCGGGCCAGGCCGACCTGGCCATAGGTGTGGCCATCGAGCCGTCGGTGAATACTTCGGTACAACACAAGACGCTGGGCACCATCCACTTCATCTATGCGGTGGCGCCGCACCACCCGCTGGCGCAGGCCGCCGAGCCCGTGACCGACACCATGCTGATGCCGCACCGCGCCGTGGCGGTGGCCGATTCGGTGCAGCGCGGCAGCGGCGTCACCATAGGTTTGCTGGGCGGGCAGGACATCTTCACCGTGCCCGGCATGCAGGAAAAACTGCAGGCGCAGTTGCGCGGGCTGGGCGGCGGCTTTTTGCCGGAGTACCTGGCGCGGCCGCACGTCATCACCGGCCGGCTGGTGGAAAAGCGCATGCAGCGCGCCCCGCGCCAGGTGCCCATGAGTTATGCCTGGCTGCGCGCGCCCGACGGCAAAGAAGGGCGCGCGCTGCAGTGGTGGCTCAAGCAACTGGAGAACACGGGCACCCGAAAAGCGCTGCTGGAGCGTGATCAGTCCCTGTAGTCCCTGTGAAAACCCGTAGTGCGCGCTCAAACCCGGCGCGGGGGCCGTGCCTGCGTGTAGAGTGCGCTTAGACCTTCTCATTTCGTTTTCGTTTATGGTTGAGATGTGATGACCAGGGCCGGGGCCGTGAATTGCGGTGAAAGCCTCAAGGCGCCTCATTCGTCAACCCCCAAAACATAAAGACACAAGACATGCCAAAAAAATCCAGCCTCCCCCTTCCTGAATCCGCGGCCCGGCGCAACATCGCCGTGGTGGGCGCCGGCATCGCCGGCATTGCCTGCGCACGCACCCTGGTGCAGGCCGGGCACCGCGTCACGGTGTTCGAGAAAAGCCGCGAAGCCGGCGGCCGCATGGCCACCCGCGACAGCGAATTCGGCGGCTTCGACCACGGCACGCAGTACTTCACGGTGCGCGATGCGCGTTTCGAGAAGGCCCTGGCCACCGCCTCCGGCCTGGTGCGGCCCTGGAGCGCCAACACCGTACGCATCCTCGACGAGCTGGGCCGCGTCGTGGCCTCGGCGCTGCCCCCCAAGGAGGCGCACTGGGTCGCCACGCCGGGCATGAATGCGCTGGTCAAACAATGGGCGCAGCCTTTGGCCGCCGCCGGCCGCCTGTCGCTGGAAACGGAAGTGGTACGGCTGGAGCGCGACAAGCTGCACCCTGAACAGTGGCAGTTGCAGACCGAAGGCGCCGGCAGCCCGGTGCATTCGGGTTTTGATTCCGTGGTGCTGGCCCTGCCCTCGCCGCAGGCGCATGCCCTGCTGCTGAGTTCGCAACAAGGCAAGCCGCTGATGGCGGAACTCGCCAAAGTCAGCGTGGCGCCCTGCTGGACCTTGATGCTGGCCTTCCCCCAGGCCATGCAGCCCACCATGGTGCACCTGGGCCCACACTGGAACGCGGCGCGCAGCACCCACCACCGCATCGCCTGGCTGGCGCGCGAATCCTCCAAGCCCGGGCGCGGCCCCATCGAGCGCTGGACCGTGCAGGCCAGCCCCGAGTGGTCGCAGCGCCACCTCGAGGACGACGCCGAACGCGTCAAGGCCAAGCTGCTCAAGGCTTTTACCGAAGTCACCGGCATACGCGCCGAGCCGCCCCATGCCGTGGTGCACCGCTGGCGTTATGCCCAGACACTGCAGCCCCTGGAAAAAACCCATGTGTGGGACGCCAAATCCCGCATAGGCGTCTGCGGCGACTGGTGCCTGGGCCATCGTGTGGAAGACGGCTTTGTGTCGGGCCTTGAAATGGCTCTCGAACTCGCCTGAATACCGGGAGCAAAACCCGAGTGGGGGTCGACTACCGGGGCCGCTTCGCCCCTTCTCCAACCGGCCCGCTGCATGCCGGCTCACTGGTGGCGGCCCTGGCCAGCTGGCTGGATGCCCGCGCGCACCAGGGCCGCTGGCTGGTGCGCATCGAAGATGTGGACACGCCACGCTGCGTGCCCGGCTCCGACCGCGCCATTCTTGAACAGCTGGCCCAGTGCGGCCTGGTGCCGGACGAGCCGCCCGTCTACCAATCGCAGCGCGGCACGCTGTACCAGAATGCGCTGGACTCATTGACCACCCGCGGGCTGGCCTACCCCTGCGCCTGCACGCGCCAGGACATCGCGCGCGCGCTGGCGGCTTCGGGGCAGGCGCGCGAGCGCCATGGCGAACTGGTTTACCCCGGCACCTGCCGGGGCGGCCTGCACGGCCGCACCGCGCGCGCCTGGCGGCTGGACACGCGAGCGGATTCGCCCGTCACCTGGCATGACCGCCGGCTGGGCCCGCAGTCGCAGGACGTGGTCCATGAGGTCGGCGACTTCGTGCTCAAGCGCGCCGACGGCCTGTGGGCCTACCAGCTGGCCGTGGTGGTCGACGACGCAGCCCAGGACATCACCGACATCGTGCGCGGCGAGGACTTGGCCGACAACACGGCGCGGCAAATCCTGCTGCAACGCGCGCTGGGCCTGCCGCTGCCGCGCTACCTGCACACGCCGCTGGTGCTGGGCGCGAACGGCGAAAAGCTCTCCAAACAGAACGGCGCGCAGGCGCTGGACACTGCCCGGCCGCTCGCGTTGCTGCAGCAGGCAGGCGCGGTTCTGGGCCTGCAAGCGGACATGGCCGCCGCGACGCCGCAAGACTGGCTGCAACAAGCCGTCCCGCTCTGGGCGACGCGCCTTAAAATCAGCCGGTGACAGATACAACCTCCCCCACCCCGCCCGCCGCCCCGCCTGCCGTTCCGCCCGCTGAATTGCCTGAAGGCACGCCCGCCGACACGGCCCACCACCGCAACATCCGCAGCTTTGTGCGCCGCACCGGCCGCACCACCCTCGGCCAGGCCAAAGCCTTTACCGACGTCGGCCCGCAATTCCTGCTGCCCTATGCGGCGGCGCCTGCGGATTTCGCGGCGATCTTCGGGCGCACGGCCCCCACCATCCTGGAGATCGGCTTCGGCATGGGCGAAGCGACGGCCCACATCGCCGCCCTGATGCCCGAGAAAAATTTCCTTTGCTGCGAGGTGCACACACCGGGCGTGGGCGCGCTGCTCAAGCGCATCGGCGAGCAGGGCCTGGCCAACATCCGCATCCTGCAGCACGACGCCGTGGAAGTGATCGACAACATGCTGCCGCCGGCCAGCCTGGACGGTGTGCACATCTTTTTTCCCGACCCCTGGCACAAGAAAAAACACAACAAGCGCCGCCTGATCCAGGCGCCGCTGATCGCCAAACTGGCCGCGCGCCTCAAGCCCGGCGGTTACCTGCACTGCGCCACCGACTGGCAGCCTTATGCCGAACAGATCCTCGAAGTGCTGGCTGCCGAACCCCTGTTGCGCAACACGGCGGACGCTTCCCAGGGCGGCTATGCGCCCAAGCCGGCCTACCGGCCCCTGACCAAGTTTGAAAACCGCGGCATCAAGCTGGGGCACGGTGTCTGGGACGTGGTGTTCACCCGTGCGTGAACACAGCGCGCCAACGTGAACGGACAGCCGGCCCACGGCCTGCCGACCCGTGAGGGGGTCAGCCCCAGCTGCGTGGGCCTGCCGGCGGGCGACTGGCCCACCATCACCGACTTCCTGGTGCAGCGCTTCCCCGCGATCGAGCGCGACACCTGGCTGCAGCGCATGCGGGACGGCCTGGTCGCCGACGAGTTCGGCGCGCCCGTCACCGCGGAGCGCCCCTACCGCGGCCACATGCGCGTGTACTACTACCGCGCCCTGGAAGACGAACCCCGCGTGCCCTTTGAAGCCGAAGTGCTTTACCAGGACGAGCACCTGGTCGTGGCCGACAAACCGCATTTTTTGCCCGTCACGCCCTCAGGCCACTATGTGCAGGAAACGCTGCTGGTGCGCCTCAAGAACAGCCTGGGCCTGGAAGGCCTGGCGCCGCTGCACCGCATAGACAGGGAAACCGCCGGCCTGGTGCTGTTCAGCGTCAAGCCTTCGGAGCGCGATGCGTACCAGGCGCTCTTCAGGCAGCATGAAGTGGCCAAGCATTACGAGGCCATCGCGGCCTGGCGTGAAGGCATGGCTTTTCCGATGACGCGCCAAAGCCGCATCGTGCAGGGCGAGCCCTTCTTCCGGCAACAGGAAGCGACTGGCCCGGCCAACAGCGAAACCCATATCAGCGTGCTCGAAATCCTGGGCGTGTACGCCCGCTATGCGCTCAGCCCCGTGACCGGCAAAAAACACCAGCTGCGCGTGCACATGCATGCGCTGGGCCTCCCCATCCTGAACGACAGGATCTACCCGCCGGTGCATCCCACGCCCGACGATGACTACGCCAGCCCCTTGCAGCTGCTGGCGAAATCCCTGCGCTTCAGGGATCCGCTGACGGGCAAGGAGCGGGCCTTCCAGACCCGTTTGAGCCTGCACACGGGCTTGCCGCCGCTCCATCCAGTCAGCAATTAAGCCCCCCGCGCGGCGACTTTAGTTCGCATCCGCGCGCCCGCCCAGGCAAGCACATCACCTCCCAACTCAAGGCCCTGCAGGACCTGCGGCAGCCCTTTGTCTCCAGATTCCAACGAATTCGAGGCCTGCGGAGGTCCTTCAATGCAGATTTTTGACCCTGATTATCGGGTTAACCCAAAAGCATTGCTTTTCGTGAAATTTGTCACAGACGGCAGGACGAAAATTCACAAAATTTGATAATCAGTTACATCTAGTATTACTTCTACGACGTATTTCAGTAGTACGCATCAAGCTTTAGTCTGACGTTTTGTCGTGAATTTTTTCGCAATTCTTCAATTCAATCAATGCTTTACAGCAACTTTTCCAAGATTTTTCACCATTATTTTCGGTGCTCTATGGGAGAATCTTGTGAACTAGTTACAGCAATCGTACACATACTTACAAGTAGCGCTAAAGCAAACAAAAAGAGGTGCACTACGCCTGAGTTGAAGGAAAACCAGATGAAAAACGCAAAACACGGTGGTTTGAAGAACAGCTGGGCGCTGCAGTTGTGGGCTTTGCTGATGGCGCTTGGGCTGTCGTTTGGCGCCGCGGCGCAAGGCACGTCGTCGGCGGATGCCGCGATTGCCGTTGCCGAGCAGTGGCTGGCCCTGGCCGATGCCGACCAGGGCGGGGCCATGTGGGACCAGAGCTTCCCGTTCATGAAAGAAAAAATCGACCGGGCTTCGTGGATCAACCACGTCACCACGAAAACGAACACCTTGGGCCGGAGAACCGCATCGCGGGTCTGGGCCGGCATGGAACACGACATCGACAAACCGGGGCTTCCTCCGGGCGAATTCGCCAGCGTGCTGTTTGTTGCGCCATATGCCAAATCCCGCGGCTGGGAAAGAGTCGCCATTTACTGGAACAAGGACCGCTGGGTACCTGTGGGCTACGTGTACGGGGCGGGCCAGCCTGGCGCGCAACCGTCGGCCAAATAACCCGCCGCACCTGCCCTCCTCCGTTGAACCGACACCTGCTGCAGGTTAAAGATGAATAAGTTTTACCGCACCGTCTATAGCGAGCTTCTCGGGACATGGGTCGCCGTCTCGGAGATTTCGAGTGCGCGGGGCAAGCGCAGCGGCTCGAAGGTGGCGGCTGTTGCGGCAGCGACGATTCTGGGGGCGGCGGCGCTGGTATCGCCGGGAGCCCGCGCGAGCTTTATCGGAAACGCCGGCAACTACGGGACAATCAACCCCACCGGTGCTGGCACTGGTATCGCCATAGGCGGCGGTACGACCAATGCAACGAGAGCGACGGCAAGTGGAAATGCGGCGACGGCGGTTGGCAATGCCGCCACAGCCAGCGCCGATCAATCCACAGCCATAGGGTCCTTGGCCACCGCGAGCGGCGCTCAAGCCACTGCCCTTGGAAATACGGCGGTTGCCAGCGGTGCCCAGGCGGTGGCAATCGGTTTTGCCACGGATGCCACGGGCACCGGCTCAATCGCCATGGGCAATGGCGCCCAGGCCTTGAGCACGTCCGCCGTCGCCATCGGCCCTACCGCCACCGCGAGCGGATCCTCCACAGTCGCCCTGGGCGTAGGCTCCAAGGCAACGGTCGACTATGCGGTCGCCATCGGTAACGCCTCGGCCGCTTCCGCCAACAGCGCCACATCCATAGGCTCAGGCTCCAAAGCGTCCGCCAAAGGCGCTTACGCCCTGGGCAATGACGCCAACGCCGCAGGCGTATCCGCCGTGGCGATAGGCGGCGGTGACGGCACCGGAGGCGGCGGCTCCACGGCCGCCGGCGCGCAAGCGGTGGCCATAGGCCGCTACTCGGTGGTCACCGCCACGGCCACCAACGCGGTGGCCATTGGCGGCGGCGCGGCCGCCACAGATGCCGCAACGGCCAGCGCCGCGGAAGCCCTGGCCCTGGGCAAAGGCGCAAAAGCCACCGCGGCAGCCACAGTTGCCGCCGGTTCGGGTGCGGCGGCGAGCGGTACTAACGCAGTGGCCATCGGACTGAACGCGGCCGCCAGCAATGCGGACAGCGTGGCCCTGGGCTCCAACTCGGCCACCACAGTGGGCGCGCAGACCGGCTACAGCGCTTTCGGCCTGACCGCAACACAGACCTCGGCCGGCGAGGTCAACGTCGGCAACCGCACCATCACGGGCGTGGCCGCAGGCACAGGGGCGGCCGACGCCGTCAACGTGACCCAGCTGTCCACGGTCAGCAGCACGCTGACGTCCGGGATCACCTCTCTGTCGACCTCGGCGTCAACCGGGATCAGTTCCCTGTCGACAGGCTTGAGCAGCACCAACAGCAATTTGACGTCCCTGTCGACGTCAACGTCCACCGGTTTGAGCACGGCCACCAGCGGCATCGCGTCGCTCTCGACCGGGCTCAGCACCAGCAACAGCAACGTGACCGCGCTCTCAACGTCCGCCTCCACGGGCTTGAGCACCGCGACCAGCAGCATTACTTTGCTGTCCACCTCGACGTCCACCGGCCTGAGCACGGCAACGAGTGGTATCACCTCCCTGTCGAGCGGCCTGAGCACGGCCAATAGCAGCGTCACGTCCCTGTCGACTTCAACGTCCACCGGATTGAGCACGGCCACCAGCCGTACCACCTCGCTGTCGACAGGCCTGAGCACGACCGACAGCCGGGTCACCTCACTCTCGACCTCGGCCAGTTCACTGTCGACCGGCCTGAGCACAACCAACAGCAGCGTGACCTCGCTGTCCACTTCCGCCTCCACGGGCCTGAGCACCGCCACCAGCGGCATCACCTCCCTGTCGAGCGGCCTGAGCACGGCGAACAGCGGCATCCTCTCCCTGTCCACCGGCCTGAGCACGACCAACGACAACGTCACGTCGCTGTCGACTTCCGCCTCGACCGGCGTAGTCTCCCTGTCGACCTCGGCCTCGACTGGTTTGAGCACGGTCGACAGCCGGATCACCTCTCTGTCGACCTCCACGTCCACAGGCCTGAGCACCACCAATAGCAACGTGACGTCGCTCTCGACGTCCGCCTCCACGGGCATTACCTCGCTGTCAACCTCCGCCTCGACCGGCCTGAGCACCGCGACCAGCAACATCACCTCGCTGTCGACCTCGACGTCCACCGGTTTGAGCACGGCCACCAGCCGTACCACCTCGCTGTCGACCGGCCTGAGCACAACGGACAGCCGCGTCACGTCCCTGTCGACCTCGGCGTCCACAGGCATTGGCTCCCTCTCCACGGGACTGAGCACGGCCAACAGCAACGTCACTTCACTGTCGACCTCGGCGTCCACGGGCCTGAGCACTGCCACCAGCGGCATTACCTCCCTGTCAACGTCGGCCAGTTCGCTGTCGACCGGCCTGAGCAGCACCAACAGCAGCGTCACCGCACTGTCGACATCGGCATCAACGGGTTTGAGCACCGCCACCAGCGGCATCACATCCCTGTCTAGCGGCCTCAGCACGGCCAGCAGCAGCGTCACATCGCTGTCGACCGGCTTCGGCTCCGTCTCCACGGGCTTCAGCTCCATCTCGACCGGCTTCAACTCCCTGTCGACATCGGTGTCGACCGGCGTCAACTCCCTGTCCACAGGCCTGAGCAGCGCCAGCAGCAGCGTCACTTCGCTGTCGACCTCGGCATCCACCGGCATCGCGTCCCTGTCCACCTCGGCCTCGACGGGACTGAGCACGGCCAATAGCAGCGTCACGTCGCTGTCCACCTCAACCTCGACAGGTTTGAGCACTGCCATCAGCGGCATCACGTCCCTGTCCAGCGGCCTGAGCACCACCAACAGCAGCGTCACGTCGCTGTCTACTTCCGCCTCAACCGGCATTGGCTCCCTGTCCACGTCGACGTCAACCGGCCTGAGCACGGCCAACAGCGGCATCACCTCTCTGTCGACCGGCCTGAGCACGACCAACAGCAGCGTCACGTCGCTCTCGACGTCTGCCTCGACCGGTATCACTTCGCTCTCGACTTCGGCTTCCACCGGCCTGAGCACTGCCAACAGCAACCTGGCATCCCTGTCCACGTCGACTTCCACGGGCATTACCTCGCTGTCAACCTCGGCTTCGACGGGCCTGAGCACCGCGACGAGCAGCATCACGTCGCTGTCCAGCGGGCTGAGCATCACCAACAGCAACGTGACGTCCCTCTCGACGTCCGCCTCCACGGGCATCACCTCGCTGTCGACCTCCGCCTCGACAGGGCTGAGCACCGCGACCAGCAGCATCACCTCGCTGTCAACCTCGGCCAGTTCACTGTCCACAGGGCTGAGCACGGCCAACAGCAATGTGACCTCGCTGTCGACCTCCGCCTCGACGGGAATCACTTCACTGTCGACCGGCCTGAGCAGCACCAACAGCAGCGTCACCGCGCTGTCGACATCGGCGTCAACGGGCTTGAGCACAGCCACCAGCGGCATCACGTCCCTGTCTTCGGGCCTGAGCACGGCCAGCAGCAGCGTCACATCCCTGTCCACCGGCTTCAGTTCCGTCTCCACGGGCTTCAGCTCCGTCTCCACGGGCTTCAGCTCCATCTCGACCGGGTTCAACTCCCTGTCGACATCGGTGTCGACCGGCGTCAACTCCCTGTCCACAGGCCTGAGCACCTCAGCCAGCGGCATTGCCTCCCTGTCGACGTCAACCAACTCACTGTCCACCGGACTGAGCGGTACCAACAGCAGCTTGACGTCGCTCTCGACTTCGACCTCTACGGGTTTGAGCACCGCCACGAGCGGCATCACTTCGCTTTCCAGCGGATTGAGCACCACGAACAGCAATGTCACCTCGCTGTCCACCTCGACGTCCACTGGCCTGAGCACGACGAATAGCAACGTCACGTCACTGTCAACGTCGGCTTCGACCGGCATCGGCTCCCTGTCGACGTCGACCTCGACAGGCCTGAGCACCGCCAACAGCAACATCACTTCGCTGTCCACATCCGCCTCGACCGGCATTGGCTCCCTGTCCACCGGCCTGAGCACCGTCACCAGCGGCGTCACGTCGCTCTCCAGCGGACTGAGCACCACCAACAGCAGCGTCGCGTCGCTGTCGACATCCACCTCGACCGGCATCGGCTCTTTGTCGACCTCGACGTCGACAGGCCTCAGCACCGCGACGAGCGGCATCACCTCACTGTCCAGCGGACTCAGCACCACCAACAGCAGCGTCACCTCGCTATCGACATCGGCTTCGACCGGCATCGGTTCCTTGTCAACGTCGACCTCGACGGGCCTGAGCACGGCCGCAAGCAGCATCACATCCCTGTCGACTTCGACGTCCACGGGTTTGAGCACCGCGACCAGCGGCATCACTTCGCTCTCCAGCGGACTGAGCACGACGAACAGCAGCGTTACTTCGTTATCCACCTCCGCTTCGACCGGCATTGGCTCCCTGTCCACGTCGACGTCGACAGGGCTGAGCACCGCCGACAGCAGGATCACATCCCTGTCGACGTCGACGTCCACGGGTTTGAGCACGACGAATAGCAACGTCACCTCGCTCTCGACATCCACCTCGACGGGCATCAACTCCCTGTCGACTTCGACTTCGACGGGCCTGAGCACGGCCACCAGCGGTATCACATCCCTGTCGAGCGGCCTGAGCACGACCAACAGCAGCGTGACCTCGCTGTCGACGTCGGCTTCGACCGGTATCGGCTCCCTGTCCACCGGACTGAGCACCACGAACAGCAACGTCACGTCCCTGTCCACGTCGACGTCCACCGGCCTGAGCACCGCCGACAGCAGGATCACCTCGCTGTCAACCTCGACGTCCACGGGTTTGAGCACGACCAACAGCAACGTCAGCTCGTTGTCGACATCGGCCTCAACCGGCATCGCTTCCCTGTCAACGTCGGCCTCGACGGGCCTGAGCACGGCGGCAAGCAGCATCACATCCCTGTCGACTTCGACGTCCACGGGTTTGAGCACCGCCACCAGCGGCATCACCTCTCTGTCCAGCGGCCTGAGCACGACCAACAGCAGCGTCACTTCGCTGTCGACCTCGGCCTCCACGGGGCTGAGCACGGCCGCCAGCGGTATCACCTCGCTGTCCACTTCGGCCTCCACAGGCCTGAGCACCGCGGACAGCAGGATCACTTCCCTGTCCACGTCGACTTCCACGGGACTGAGCACCACCAACAGCAACGTTACGTCCCTGTCGACCTCGGCCTCCACGGGGCTGAGCACTGCCACCAGTGGCATTGCATCGTTGTCGACTTCGACGGGCTCGCTGTCCACCGGCCTGAGCACAGCCAATAGCGACATCACTTCGCTGTCGACTTCGACCTCGACAGGCCTGAGCACGACGAACAGCAGCGTCACGTCACTGTCGACCTCCGCCTCGACCGGCATTGGCTCCCTGTCCACGTCTACGTCCACAGGCCTTAGTACGGCTACCAGCGGCATCACCTCCCTGTCGAGCGGCCTGAGCACCACGAACAGCAGTGTCACTTCGCTGTCCACGTCCGCCTCGACAGGCATCGGCTCCCTGTCCACCGGCCTGAGCACCGCCGCCAGTGGCATCACGTCGCTCTCCAGCGGCCTGAGCACCGCCAACAGCAGCGTCACTTCGCTGTCCACGTCCGCCTCGACCGGTATCAGTTCCCTGTCCACGGGCCTGAGCAGCACCAACAGCAACGTGACATCGCTGTCGACGTCGGCCTCGACTGGCATCGGTTCGCTGTCCACCGGCCTGAGCACGACCAACAGCAGCGTTACGTCGCTGTCGACCTCCGCCTCCACGGGTATCGGCTCCTTGTCGACCTCGACGTCGACGGGCCTCAGCACCGCGACAAGTGGCATCACCTCGCTGTCTACCGGACTCAGCACCACCAACAGCAGCGTCACCTCGCTGTCGACATCCACCTCGACGGGCATCACCTCCCTGTCCACTTCGACGTCCACGGGCCTGAGCACCGCTGCCAGCGGCATCACCTCCCTGTCGAGCGGCCTGAGCACTGCCACCAGCGGCATCACGTCGCTCTCGACCTCCGCCTCGACGGGCATCAATTCCCTGTCGACTTCGACATCGACGGGCCTGAGCACGACCAACAGCAGCGTCACCTCGCTGTCGACCTCCGCCTCGACCGGTATCGGCTCCCTGTCCACGGGCCTGAGCACCGCGAACAGCAACGTGACGTCGCTGTCCACTTCGGCTTCTACGGGGATAACCTCCCTCTCGACCTCGACGTCGACCGGTTTGAGCACCGCCACCAGCGGCATCGCCTCCCTGTCGACTTCGACCGGTTCGCTTTCCACCGGCTTGAGCACTGCGGACAGCCGTATCACCTCACTGTCGACTTCCACCTCGACAGGTCTGAGCACCACCAACAGCAACGTCACATCGCTGTCAAGCTCGACATCGACCGGCCTGAGCACGGCGAACAGCAGCGTCAGCTCGCTGTCGACGTCCGCCTCCACCGGCATTGGCTCCCTGTCCACCGGCCTGAGCAGCACCAACAGCAATGTGAGCCTGCTGTCGACCTCGACGTCCACGGGCCTGAGCACCGCCGCCAGCGGCATTTCCTCGCTGTCCACCGGATTGAGCACCACCGACAGCAACCTGGCGCTGCTGTCCACGGGTTTCAGCTCCGTTTCGACGGGCGTCAGTTCCATCTCCAGCGGCCTGGCCTCGCTGTCGACCTCGGCTTCCACCGGCATCGGTTCCCTGTCAACCTCGACGTCGACGGGACTGAGCACCGCGACGAGTGGTATCACGTCCCTGTCCAGCGGCCTGAGCACGACCAACAGCAGCGTCACCTCGCTGTCGACCGGCGTCAATTCCCTGTCGACCGGGCTGAGCACCACGAACAGCAACGTCACTTCGCTCTCAACCTCAGCTTCGACAGGCATCGCGTCACTCTCGACCTCGACATCCACGGGCCTGAGCACTGCTGCCAGCGGCATCACCTCACTGTCCAGCGGACTGAGCACCACCAACAGCAGCGTCACTTCGTTGTCGACGTCCGCTTCGACGGGCATCGATTCCCTTTCGACCTCGACGTCGACGGGACTGAGCACCGCGACGAGTGGCATCACGTCGCTGTCCACCGGCCTGAGCACCACCAACAGCAACGTCACGTCCCTGTCGACCTCGGCTTCGACCGGCATCGGTTCCCTGTCGACTTCGACGTCGACCGGCCTGAGCACCGCGGCCAGTGGTATCACCTCACTGTCCAGCGGACTGAGCACGACCAACAGCGGCGTCACGTCGTTGTCGACTTCCGCCTCGACAGGCATCGGCTCACTGTCAACCGGTCTGAGCACCACGAACACCAATGTGACATCGCTCTCGACCTCGACGTCCACAGGCTTGAGCACCGCCACCAGCGGCATTGCATCCCTGTCGACGTCGACCGGCTCGCTGTCTACGGGATTGAGCACAACGAACAGCAACGTCACTTCGTTGTCGACTTCCGCTTCGACAGGCATCAACTCTTTGTCGACTTCGACGTCCACAGGTTTGAGCACCGCCGCCAGCGGTATCACATCGCTGTCCAGCGGCTTGAGCACGACGAACAGCAGCGTCACCTCCCTGTCAACCTCAGCCTCGACCGGCATGGTCTCCCTGTCCACGTCGACATCGACGGGGCTGAGCACGGCCAGCAGCGGAATTTCCTCCCTGTCCACGGGTTTGAGCACCACCGACAGCAACGTCACCTCGCTATCCACGTCGACCTCCACCGGCCTGAGCACGGCAAGCAGCGGCATTGCATCCCTGTCGACCTCGACCGGCTCGCTGTCCACAGGCCTGAGCACGGTCAACAGCAACGTCACGTCGCTGTCGACGGGCCTGAGCACTACGAACAGCAATGTCACTTCGCTGTCGACCTCCGCTTCGACGGGCATTGCTTCGCTGTCCACATCCACGTCGACCGGCTTGAGCACCGCCGACAGCCGGACCACATCCCTGTCAACGTCCACGTCGACAGGGCTGAGCACCGCCGGCAGCGGCATTTCCTCGCTGTCCACGGGCCTGAGCACAACGAACAGCAACGTAAGCTCGCTATCGACCTCTGCATCGACCGGCATTGGTTCCCTGTCCACGTCGACGTCCACAGGCCTGAGCACCGTGACCAGCGGCATTTCCTCGCTATCCACCGGCCTGAGTAACACGAACAGCAACGTCACGTCCCTGTCGACGTCCACCTCGACAGGCCTGAGCACCGCCGACAGCCGTATCACCTCGCTGTCCACGTCCACATCCACTGGGCTGAGCACGGCTGCCAGCGGCGTTTCCTCGCTGTCTACCGGCCTGAGTACCACCGACAGCAACCTGGGATCCCTGTCGACCTCGACCTCGACAGGCCTGAGCACGACGAACAGCAACCTGGGCTCGCTGTCGACGTCCACCTCGACCGGTCTGAGCACAGCCACCAGCGGTATTGCCTCCCTGTCGACCTCGACCGGTTCGCTGTCCACAGGCCTGAGCACGACCAACAGCAATGTGACGTCGCTGTCGACCTCGACGTCCACGGGCTTGAGCACGGCGGCCAGCGGCGTTTCCTCCCTGTCCACCGGTCTGAGCACAACGAACAGCAACGTCACGTCCCTGTCGACTTCCACGTCGACCGGCCTCAGCACGGCGACCAGCGGCATCGCATCCCTGTCGACTTCGACGGACTCACTGTCCACCGGCCTGAGCACCACCAACAGCAATGTGACGTCGCTCTCGACCTCCACCTCGACAGGCCTGAGCACCGCCACCAGCGGCATCGCGTCCCTGTCGACCTCGACCAACTCGCTGTCCACCGGGCTCAGCACCACCAACAGCAACCTCACGTCGCTGTCGACATCGGCATCGACCGGTATCGGTTCACTCTCGACCTCCACCTCGACGGGCCTGAGCACCGCCACCAGCGGCATCACCTCGCTGTCCACCGGCCTGAGCACCACGGACAGCAACGTGGCCTCGCTGTCCACCGGCTTCGGCTCGGTGTCCACGGGCTTCAGTTCCCTGTCGACCGGGTTCAGCTCCATCTCCACCGGTTTCAGCTCGCTGTCGACCGCCACCTCGAGCGGCTTCAGTTCGCTGTCCACCGGCCTGAGCACAACCAACAGCAGCCTGGTGGCGCTGTCGACCTCGGCCTCCACCGGCATAGGCTCCCTGTCCACCTCGACGTCGACGGGCCTGAGCACCGCCGCCAGCCAGGTCGGCTCGCTGTCCACGTCCACTTCAAGCGGCCTGAGCACCGCGACGAGCGGCATCAGCTCGCTGTCCACCGGCCTGAGCACGACGGACAGCAACGTGGCCTCGCTGTCCACCGGCTTCGGCTCGGTGTCCACGGGCTTCAGTTCCCTGTCGACCGGGTTCAGCTCCATCTCGACGGGCTTCAGTTCGATCTCCACCGGCTTCAACTCGCTGTCGACCTCCACCTCGACCGGCTTCAGTTCCCTGTCCACAGGCCTGAGCAGCGCCGAAAGCGGCATCGCCTCGCTGTCCACGGGCTTCGGCTCGGTGTCCACCGGCTTCAGTTCGATCTCGACGGGCTTCAGTTCCATCTCTACCGGATTCAGCTCGCTCTCGACCTCGGCGTCTACAGGCTTCAGCTCCCTGTCGACCGGGCTGAGCAGCACCAACAGCAACGTCGCCTCGCTGTCGACCTCCACCTCAACGGGCCTGAGCACCGCCGACAGCCGCACCACGTCGCTGTCCACGTCCACCTCGACCGGTTTGAGCACGGCCACCAGCGGCATCGCATCCCTGTCGACCTCGACGGGTTCGCTGTCGACCTCGGCATCGACAGCCCTGAGCACCACCAACAGCAATGTCGGCTTGCTGTCGACCTCGACGTCGACCGGGCTGAGCACCGCCACCAGCGGCATCACCTCGCTGTCGACCAGCCTGAGCGGCACCAACAGCAACGTCGCTTCGCTGTCGACGTCCGCTTCGACCGGCATCAGTTCCCTGTCCACCTCCACGTCGACCGGCGTGAGCTCGCTGTCCACCGCCATCGACGGACTCTCGACCTCGACTTCCACGACCGCCAGCTCGCTGTCGACCGGCGTGAGTTCTCTGTCCACGGGCATTGATTCCCTGTCGACCTCGACCTCCACGGGCTTCAGTTCGCTGTCGACCGGCTTCGGCTCCCTGTCCACCGGCTTCGGTTCGCTGTCGACGGGCTTTATCTCGCTGTCGACCGGCGTGCTGTCCCTCTCGACGGGCATCAGCACCACCAACAGCAACGTGGCCGTGCTGTCGACGTCCACCTCGACGGGCATCAGTTCGCTGTCCACCGCCATCGACGGCCTGTCCACCTCGACCTCGACGGCCGCCAGTTCGCTGTCCACAGGCCTGAGCACGACCAACAGCAACGTCGCCTCGCTGTCCACGTCGGCCTCCACGGGCGTCAGTTCGCTGTCGACCGGTGTGAGTTCGCTGTCCACGGGGGTCAGTTCGCTGTCTACCGGCGTGAGCTCGCTCTCCACCGGCGTCAGCTCGCTGTCCACGGGTGTCAGTTCCCTCTCGACGTCCACCTCGACGGGCATCAGTTCACTGTCCACCGGCGTGAGTTCGCTGTCGACCTCCACCTCGACCGGTGTCAGTTCGCTGTCGACCAGCATCGATTCGCTGTCGACCTCCACCTCCACCGGCCTGAGTTCGCTGTCCACGGGGGTCAGTTCCCTGTCGACGGGCGTCAGCTCGCTCTCGACCGGCCTGAGCACCACCAACAGCAATGTCAGCTCGCTGTCGACCTCGACTTCCACGGGCATCAGTTCGCTGTCGACGGGCCTGAACTCGCTGTCCACCTCGACCTCGAGCAGCTTCAGCTCGCTGTCGACCGGCTTCAGTTCCGTCTCCACCGGGCTGAGCACCACCAACAGCAACGTCGCCTCGCTGTCCACGTCGGTCTCCACGGGTGTCAACTCGCTGTCGACCGGCCTGAGCAGCACGAACAGCAACGTCGCCTCACTGTCGACCTCGGCCTCCACGGGCGTCAGCTCGCTGTCCAGCTCGACCTCCACGGGCCTGAGCACCGCCAACAGCGGCATCTCGTCCCTGTCGACCGGCCTGAGTTCGATCACCACCGGCGTGAGTTCGCTCTCCACCGGCCTGAGCACGGCCAACAGCGGCATTTCCTCGCTGTCCACCGGCCTGTCGACCGCGACCTCCGGCACCGCGGCGCTGGCCTCGCTGGTCAACGCGGCCAACACCGCCGCGGCCAACGGCGGCGCCGTGATCGGCTCCACCGCGGGCGGCGCCAACACCAGCGGGCTGCTGACGCAGGGCAAGGCGCTCAACAGCACGGCGCTGCAAACCGTGATGGCGCCTTCGGATTGCACCGTGGCCAACGGCGCGGACACCACGGCGACGGGCCTGTGCGCCAACGCCGGCACCCGTGCCGGCGTGAACGGCGCGACCGCCACCACGGTCGCCACCGGCGCCACCGCCTACGGTTCGCAGTCGCTGGCCCAGGACAAGAACACCACCGCCATCGGCTTCCGCGCCACGGCCACTTACGAAGGCTCGGTGGCCATCGGCTTCCAGGCACGGGCGATTGCCGACCCGGCCACCGCCGTGGGCTACAACTCGCTGGCCTCGGGCAACGACTCGGTGGCCCTGGGCGCCGGCGCCGAAGCCACCGCCAACCGCGCCGTGGCGCTGGGTGCCTACTCGGTCGCCGACCAGCCCAACACCGTCTCGGTGGGCTCGCCGGGCAACGAGCGGCGCATCACCAACGTGGCGCCCGGCGTCTTCGCGACCGACGCGGTCAACGTCTCGCAACTGAACGACGTGAGCCGCGTCGCCTACTCGGGCATCGCGATGAGCATGGCCATGGCCGCCACCTACATGCCCAACCTGGAAGGCGGCGAAAAAGCCCTGGGCATAGGCGTCGGCAACTACAAGGGCTACGGCGCGCTGGGCCTGAACTTCAAGGCGCTGAACAACGACGGCAAGAGCGCGTGGGGCTTCGGCGTCTCCACCACCGGCAAGGAGTGGGGCCTGAACTTCGGCGCTAGCTGGAAGTGGCGCTGAGACCCCCGCTCTGGAAGCGGCTCTCAGTAGAATGCCCCAAGCGCTACCCCATCAAACGGAGCCCCGGTTCCCGGTGAGCGCCGCGTGGTTTCCATGACCGCCGGCGCTCATTGCATTTGAAGAGACACAAGCATGCGTATTGGTATTTCGGTCCTCACCCACGCCGGGCAGAACATCTGGGAAAACGGGCTGGGGCAGAACGTCGTCTTCCTGGCGCAGGCCTTCCAGAAGCTGCCTTTCGTGCAGTCCGTCGTGCTGCTCAACGGCGGCGACCAGAGCACCATGCCGCCGCAGGTCGACATGGACGCGCTGGGCCTGCGCATGATGCACGTGCACGAGGCCACCGACCACATCGACATGGCCATTGAAATGGCGGGCGCGCTGGACGTGAAATGGCTGGACTACCTGCGGGCCCAGGGCAAGAAGGTGGTCTGGTACTGCGCCGGCCAGCCCTACGTCGGCCTGATCGAGCCCACCGTCTTCGACCGCCCGGGCTTCTTCAGCCGGGCCGACCGCTGCGACGAAATCTGGGCGCTGCCCAAGGACTACTCCGCCTTCGCCCCCATGCTGCGCGCGCTGCACCGCTGCCCGGTGCATGAAGTGCCCTACATCTGGTCGCCGCAGTTCCTGGCCGAACGCGTGAAGGAGCTGGAGAAAGACGGTTATTCCTTCGGCTACAAAAAACGCGCGCCCGGCGCCGACGGCAAAAGCGCGGGCCTGCGCGTGGCGATCTTCGAGCCCAATGTGTCGGTGGTCAAATGCTCCAACATCCCCATGCTGGTCTGCGACGAGGCCTTCCGCGCCGAGCCGGGCCAGGTGCAGTTCATGCATGTGCTCAACACCCTGCACCTGAAGGACCACCCGACGCTGCTTTACCTGGCCAACTCGCTCGACATGGTCAGGCAGCAGAAGGCCATCTTCCAGGGCCGCCATGACTTTGCCGGCTACATGGTGCAGCATGCCGACGCTGTTGTGGCCCACCAGTGGCAGAACGACCAGAACTACAACTACCTGGACGCGCTCTACGGCAACTACCCGCTGGTGCACAACTCGCCCTGGCTGCGCGACGCCGGGTATTCGGACTACTACTATCCCGATTTCGACACGGTCGAAGGCGGGCGCAAGCTGCTGCTGGCCGCCGGCCAGCATGACAAGCGCCTGGACCATCACCAGCGGCAGGCCCGTCAGGTGATCGCCTCCGTCGATCCTTTCGCGCACCGTAACCTGCAAAGCTACGCCCGCAGGCTGCAGCATCTTTTCCGCAACGCGGCGGCCACGGGAGCCGCTGCATGAGCGCGGCCAAAACCACCGCCCAAAATGCCGGCGCCGCAAACCGGGCCGACCCCGGCCGCCTGCGCGTCGGTGTTTCCATTTTTGTCCGCAAGGGCGAGCAGTCGCTGTGGGAAAACGGCATCTACCAGAACTGCCTGTTCCTGGTCATGCTGCTGGTGAAGGCGCCCAACGTGGCCGAGACCTACCTGGTCAGCGGTGGCGGCGACGGCGACACGGCCGATGCCCAGCGCTTCATGGCCGACTCGCCCGTGCCCATCATCGACATGGCGGCGGCCGCCGAAAAGCTCGACGTCATGATCGAAATGAGCGCGCAGCTGAACCGCGAATGGGCCGTGAGCTTTCGCGAGCGCGGCGGGAAAATCGTGACCATGCGCGTCGGCAATGATTACGTCATCGACATCGAGCGCATGATTTTCGACAAGCCGCACGGCCTGCTGATCGCCGGAACGCCTTACGACGAAATCTGGACCTTGCCCGAATACGAGCGCAGCTGCATGCACTACTTCGGCACCGCGATGCGGGCGCCGGTGCGGCTGATGCAGCACCTCTGGAGCCCCGCGGTGATAGACCGCGCGGCCGCGACGCTGGCCAACGGCGAGAGCTTCGGCTACAAGCCGGGCCGCAAAAAGTGGCGCCTCGGCATCTTCGAGCCCAACATCTGCATGGTCAAGACCAGCCACCTGCCCATGCTGCTGGTGGACATGGCCCACCGGGCCAATCCGCGTGTGATCGAGCTGCTGCGGGTCTACAACACCTTTCACATGAAGGACCATGTGACCTTCGTCGGCTTTGCCAACAGCCTGGACATCGTCCGGCACGGCCTGGCCACCTTCGAAGGCCGCTTTCCCGTCTACCAGTGCCTGTCCTCGCAGATCGACGCGGTCGTCTGCCACCAGTGGGAAAACGGGCAGAACTACCTGTATTACGAAGCGCTGCACGGCGGCTACCCCTTGATCCACAACTCCACCTTCATCGGCGATTGCGGCTACTTCTATCCCGGGTTTGATTGCGAGGAAGGCGGCCTGGCCGTGCTGCAAGCGTTTTCGCAGCATGACGCGGACCTGGCGAACTACCGCGAGAAAGCGCGCGCCTTCCTGCATACCCTGGACCCGGAAAACGGCGACAACGTCCGTGCCTACAATGAGGCGCTGGTCAATCTGTACCGCGCAGGCCCACTGTGATTTCCATCCCTACTTTTTCTTTTTTACGCCAGGCGCTGCTGGCGTGCGCCTTCTTCGGCGCGCCGAGTTTCCAGGCCCACGCGCAGGTCACGCCGCAGCGCCCGCCCGCCGGCCCCGTCGCCTCTGCGCCCGGTGTTCCACTGGACGCGCTGACGGCCGCCGCCACCAATGTGGGCGTGAAGCGCTGCCTGCCGGCCATCTCCCGCCTGTCGGCCCTGACCGTCAACGGCAGCACGGGCAACGACGTGCTGGTCGACTGGGACCGCAAGAACCCCGACGGCGGACCCTTTTTCTCGCTGAGCGGCGTCGAGTACAAAAACGCCTCGCTGGCTTTCTCGCTGACGGCGGTGCCCGACGCCACCGGCGGCTGCTCGGTCGCGGCCGAACGCATCTCGGTCGCGCCCTTTGCCTGCCGCAGCATCGCGCAGCAGGAGCTGGGCGGCTACCAGGCCACGCAGCTGCTGGCCACCTTCACCGTGTATGTCGACGCGCGCGACCCCGGCGCCTCGGTGACCCTGATCGATTCGCCGCCGGGTTGCCTCATCATCCGCCGCCATGTCGAGTACGACTGGAAAGACCCGGCATCGCGGGCCCCCCGGCGATGAGCGGCGGGACATCCTGAACATGGCGGCCTTGCGCATAGGCATCACCATAGGCCTGCGGTCACCCGACGAAAGCCTCTGGGTCAACGGCATCAAGCAGAACGCGCTGAACCTAGCCTGCGTGCTGCAGGCCTCGCCGCTGGGCCACCGGGTGCAGCTGGTCAACACCACCGACGTGCCCATCACCGGGCAACTGCCGTGGGACCTGACGGAATTCCCTGTGGTCACGCTGGACGCGGCCATGAACGACCTTGACGTGCTGATCGAGCTCGGCGGCGGCATCAGCGAGGCGCATTCGCTGCAGCTCAAGGCCGCGGGCACGCGCCTGGTCAGCTATTGCTGCGGCAGCGAGTACGTCGTGGTGCTGGAATCCATCCTGTTCGGGCGGCCCATCTGGCCCAACGGTGTGTACATGAACCGCCATTACGACGAGATCTGGGTGATCCCGCAGGTGGCCAACAATTCGCTGTCCTTTATCCAGACCCTGAGGCGTTGTCCCGCGAAAGTCGTGCCCTTTGTCTGGGACCCGCGCTGGCTGGAGTCCAGCGTCACGGCCCTGCCCCACGGCGCGCTTTACCAGCCGGGCCGGGCGGCCAAGCGGTTGACCGTGATGGAGCCCAACATGGATGTGGTGAAAGCCTGCATCTACCCCATCCTGATCGCCGAGGAAGCCTTTCGCGCCCAGCCTGAGCGCATCGGTTTTCTGAACGTCTGCAGCGCCAAACACCTGGCCGAACAAAGCCATGAGTTCCAGTTGCTGATGCACCAGCTCGATATCGTCGCCGCCGGCAAGGCTACCTTTCTGGGCAGGTATGAAACCGCGAATTTCCTGAGCGAACACGGCGACGTCGTGATCTCCAACCAGTGGGACAACCCGCTGAACTATTTCTACTTCGACGTCTGCTGGCTGGGCTACCCGCTGGTGCACAACGCCAGCATGTGCCGGGAACTGGGCTATTACTACGAAGGCAACAATGTGGAAGCCGGCGCGCGCCAGCTGCTGCAGGTGCTGGCGCAGCACGACGACACGGCCGCCGCCTATGCCGCGCGCCAGCGCGAGTTGCTGCGGGTGCACACCGCCGCCAACCCGGAGCTGGTGGCGCGCTACGACGAACTGCTGGCCGCGCTCTTGGCGGGCTGAGGCTTTCCCCATGCCAGCGAACTCTCCGGGCTTGCGCATAGGCATCACCATAGGCCTGCACCAGGAGGCCGAGACGCTGTGGAACAACGGCATCAAACAGAACGCGGTGTTCCTGGCCGAGGCCCTCAAGGGTTCGCGCCTGGTGGGCTCGGTGCGGCTGGTCAACACCACCGGCGTGCGCATCACGGCCGCCCTGCCCTGGGACCAGCGGCGCTGGCCCACGGTTTCGTTTGAGGATGCCAAAGATTCGCTGGACGTGCTGATAGAGCTGGGCGGGCAAATCAGCGCTGAACAAACGGACTACCTCAAGCAGCGCGGCACACACCTGGTGTCTTACTGCTGCGGTTTTGAGTATGTGCATGCCATGGAGTCCATGCTCTTCGGCAGGCCCCTGTTCGGCCACGACCTGTTCATCAACCAGCGGTATGACGACCTCTGGGTCATCCCGCAGGTGGCGCCCATCAGCCAGCATTATTTTTCGACGCTTCGCCGCAAGCCGGCCACCGTCGTGCCCTTTGTCTGGGACCCGATGTTCATCGAGGAACGCAGCCGTGCTTTCCCCAACGCCGGCCGCTACCAGCCGCGGCCCGGCCCGCGCCGCCTCAGCGTGATGGAGCAGAACCTGGACGTGGTCAAGTTCTGCCTCTACCCCATCCTGATCGCCGAAGAGGCCTACAGGAAGAGGCCCGACGCGATCGCTTACCTGCACGTCACCAATGCGCTGCGCCTGGCGCAGGAGAGCAAGGAGTTCGTCGCGCTCATGAACCAGCTCGACATCGTGCGCCGGCACAAGGCCTCCTTCCTGGGCGTGTTCGAGACACCGGCCTTCCTCAGCGAGATGACCGACGTGGTCATCTCCCACCAGTGGGAAAACGCGCTCAACTATTTTTACCTTGAGGTTTGCTGGCAGGGCTACCCGCTGGTGCACAACGCCCACCTGTGCGCCGACCTCGGTTATTACTACCAGGGCAACGACGTCGATGCGGGTTGCGCGCGGCTGCTGGAGGTGTTTGACGGCCACGATGCGCAGGCCGGGGTCTACGCGGCGCGGCAGCGCGAGCTGATCGCGCGCTACCTGCCGTCCAATCCCGCCGTCGTGGCCGCTTATGAAACGCTGCTGCTGCGCCTGATGGCCGCACCGCTCAGCTGAAGCGAGGAACAGCGCACCAACAAAAATGCCCTCGCAAGGAGGGCATGGTAGCGGGAGCGGACTGCTCAGGCTTTAGACGATTTCTTTCGCCGTGATCTGGTACTTGAAGTCGTCCGGCGCGTAGGAATCAAAACGCCCTGCCGCGTTTTCGGCGATGGGGTACATGAAGAAGCCCAGCTTCTCGCCGGTCGACTTCGGCAGGGCGAGGTCGTGCGCGGTGTTGTAGGCCATCCAGTTGCCTTCCCAGCCGCCGAACAGCGCCTTGTTGACGGGCGCGACCACCGGGTTGGTGGTGGTCTTGATCCAGTCGGCCGTTTCCAGGCGCATGACCTTGGCGACGTCGGCCGGGTCCATCGCGACCCAGCCGTAACCCTTGAGGTAGACCTCGGAGCGGCAATGCTGCGCGCCCTTGAGGCTGCCGGGGTTGCCTGACAGTTCCTTGTAGCCGAATGCCGAGGGCACCAGGCGTATGCCGTAGACGTCGCGCGCCGGCACGCCGACCGAGCGGCACAGGCCGACGAACAGCGCGTTCAGGTCGGCGCACTTGCCGCCCAGGTTGCCGGTTTCCAGCATGGTCTTGATGTCGCCTTCGCCGCAGCCGCGCACCTTGGGTTCGCGGTAGGTGTTGGCGACGATCCAGTCATAGAGTTTCTGCGCTTTCTCGACGTCGGTCTTCGCGCCCTGCGTGGCCGCCAGCGCGGTCTTGCGCACGATGCCGTCGGTCGGGATCAGCACGGTCGGGCGCGTGAAGTAACGCAGCGTGTCGGCGCTTTCGGCCGGCGCGGTTTTCTGCGACCAGTCGATGGCGCGGCCCTGGGTCTGCACGCGGCTGGTCAGTTCCACAAAGGGTTTGGTTTCCGAGGCCGGGAATTCGGCGTAGAGCATCTTCGCGCCGTCGGTGCCGTCCTGCGTCAGCAGCGTGCTGCCGTTGCTCGAAAAGCTGTTGCCCAGCGAATGCTGGTAGTCGCTGTTGACCGAGGGAATCGGCAGCCAGACCTTGGTCACGCCCTGCGGCTTGAGGATGTCCACGCGCGTGGTCACGTCAAACGTGCGCCAGGCGCCGCTCTGGGGCGCGAAGTGGCTGCGGCTGGGCGCCGGGGCCGTCTGGGCGAAGTTGAGGCTTGGCAGGGCGGCGGCCATGGCGGCGGCCGCGCTGGATTTCAGGAAGGATCGGCGTACGGTGGTCATAAAGGATCTCCGGGTGGGTTAAGAACCTGTTCACTGTCTAAACGGGGCCGCGCAAGCCCCTTCTCGGGATGGGATGCAAGGCGCGGTGCGCCAGCCCATAGCACCGCTATGGGCCAGCGCCGCAACGCCGCAGACCGCCCGAAAAGGGGCTTGCCCTCCGGGTTGGGGTGAAATCGGGCGATTGAGCCACCCGGGCCTTTGCATGGGCATTAGCCCATGCGGCGGTCCCGGTCGGCCCACTCATCCCGATTGCACCCCAACGCGACCCCGTTTAGACAGTGAACAGGTTCTAAAGGGTGACGTGCACCGCGGCAGGTAAAGATGCCCCGGGAAGTCAGGGTCGCATTATCGCCCCTGCTCCGCCCCCCGTCGCCCCTTTTGAAGGCGCTAAGCCGCGGCCATCAGCACAAAGGCCAGCCCCGTGCAGATAAACAGCAGGGGAAAAGCCCAGATCAGGAAGCGGAAACCCTGCTCCTGCACATAAGGCCCGAACCAGCGCGCCGGCAGGCTGTAGCGGTAGAACACCACGATGATGAAGAGGCCCACGGCCAGCGCGACATAGTTGAGCCCGATCAGCCGCGTGACCGTGTTGTCGCCCGCCGCGACGACCGGGTAGGCTGCGCTGATGGCAAAGCTCAGCGCGATCACCGCGAACAGGCCGCCTATCACCACGTTGGCAAGCTCGAAGGCCTCGACCTCGAAGCCGCCCTCCTGGGACTTGTTCATCCAGGTGGCCAGGAAAGGGATCAGCAGCGAGGCAAACAGCGGGATGAAGACCGTGGCGATGGCGCCGGCGGCCAGGCGCCGCACGTCCAGCGAGGCGCTGACCTTGGCGTAGTTTTCCCCGTCCCAGCCCTTGACCGCCTCGCGGCGCAGGTTGACCAGCCCCAGCGTCCAGCCGCCGAGTTCGGCCTTGTCGGCGACCTTGCTGAAATCAACGTCGTCGGTGGAGAAATCCAGGTCGACCGCGTCCAGCGTCTCTTCGCGCACCATGATCTCGACCTTGAGGGACTGGTGGTCGAACGGAAAACTCGCAACGTCGACAGCGACCTTGTACACCGCCGTGGTCCGCGCCAGCACCTCGACTCGACCGTCCGGGAACACCCGCAGGCGCCGCTCGGACAGCGAAGGCTCGCCGACGCGGTTGGCGATGCGTATGGGCGGCGTCCAGATGCGCGCGAGTTCGGTTTCGGCGGCCGCACCGCGGTATTCCTTGTAGCCGCGCGACACCGAAGTCGCGGGAAAACGCAGCGAGCCGTCATGCCAGCCCAGGCGCAGGTCGGTCGTCGCTTCAAAGCTGCCCTTGCCGTCGTCAAAGCCGTCGATGCTGGCAAAAGACAGCGCGGTGCGCACGACCACCGGCAGGCCCTTGCCGCGCGGTATCTCGGATGCAGCGGCATTGGCGGCCGGGGACGCCGCCGCCGGTGCCGCTTGCGCTGCGGTTGCGGCGGTCGCCACCAGGCAGGCCAGCGCCATCAGCAGTGCTTGCAGCACGCTTTTGGCCGCACTCACAGAACCTCTCCCGCGGCAGGCGTTGCGCCGGCTTTCTGCGCGCGCAGGCGCTCGTAGCTGCCGGCAAGCCCGGCGATTTCATCGCACAGCGGCGAAGGCATGGGCGGCGCATCTTCGGCGCCGGCCTTGCCGTCGGCCAGGTCGGCAAAGCGATCGCCCACAAGCTGCAGCGGCTGCAGCAGCATGCCGCGAATGACCACCAGCACGACGCCTGTGAGCAGCACGATGGCGACGATGCCGAGCAGGGTCTGCCAGAGGATGGCCTGCTTGTCGGCCGAGCGCGTGGCGCTGAAATTCTTGGCGATCGCGATCACGCCGATCGGCTTCTTGGCGTAGTTGTAGACCGGCTGCAGCAGCACGCCGTAAGCCACGCCGGCGCTGTCGCGCACATAGTGGCTTTCGTCGCTGATGTTGATGTCGGCATCCACGACCAGCGGGCGCAGCAGTTCGGCATGGGTGGCATAAAACTTCACGTACTTGCCGACGCGGTTCTGCTCGCTGAAGATGTCGCCCTTGAGCGAGGTCGCCGTTTCGCGCAGGCTTTGTTCGTCGACAAAAAACGCCATCTCGAAACCATGGTCCTTCTTGAGTTCGTCGAGCAGCGGCCCGACCTCCAGGCCCATCTCGAAGCTGCCGGTGCTTTTGCCGGCCGCGTCCGTCATCGGCAAGGTGCCGAACACGCCTATGCCCGAGGTCGTGATTTCGATGCCCTTGCGGATCGCGTTGGCCTGGTTCACCTCGACGACGATCTGGCGGTATTTCGCAAGGTCTTCACCGAACTTTTCGGGGTTGTGCACGCGCAGGAAGGACACGGCCGGCGCCAGGTGGAACTGCGCCTGGCTGATGCCGTATTTTTCATGCTGCGCGGCAAACGCATCCCTGGTGACGGCCAGCAACTCGGCGCGGTCGCGCGCCGCGAAGGCCTTTTTGACGGCGGGCATCGCGGCCACCAGTTCGGCGGACGAGATGGCCTGGCTTTCAGCGCCATGCAGCCGCGATTTCACGATCTGGCTCACCAGCTCGAACTGGGCCTGCTCAAATGAATTCGCCATCTGGTGCGAAATCAGGTTGCTGACAAAGGACAGTGCGGCGACCACGACCACCACGGCCGCGATCAACACCGCGGGCGCGCTTTTTGCAAATTTCATGGGAAAGTTCTCGAACAGACGGGCCAATAAACACACGCGGTCCGGTGCCGCCGGGCCGGGGCGCCCGGTCGGTTGCGGAACTGCGCGGGGGGAAAGCGGGCGGCTACCGGCGAACGCCGGCACCCAAGGCTTCAAGAAATTGTTACATGTATTAACAACTTCCATCTACCTTGCCGCCGGCCTTTTGCCGTCTTTGGGCGCCTTTATTTCACGGGTGTTGTTGGGCCGCGAAGCGGCTGCCGGGATGGGGGGCTCAGGCCCGCAGCAGCGGCGCGATCAGTTTCTCGGCGGCGGCGCTGGTCCAGTCGACCTCGCCCTGGATGCGCTGGCGGGGCTTGCCGAGGCGGTCCAGGCTCAGCGTGGTCGGGAACACCTTCACACCCCAGCGGCGCGCGAGTTCGCCCTTGAGGTCGAGCAGGACCGGCAAGCTCACGCCGGTGGTCTGGGCAAACTGCAGGGCGCGCGCCGGCTGCTCCTTGAAGTTGACGGCCAGCACCAGCAGCTTCTCCGGGCCATAAAAGTCGGCGATTTGTTGCAGGGTCGGCATCTCGGCGCGGCAGGGCTCGCACCAGCTGGCCCAGAAATTGATCAGCACGGCGCGGCCGCGCAGGTCGGCCGCTTGCCAGGTTTTGCCGGTGGTGTCGACCAGCCCCAAAGCCGACACCGGGCCGGCCCAGGGGGTGACCTCATAGGCGGGGCCGGTCAGGCCCTGGGCCTGCGCTTGAAGCACGGCGGCGCCCGACGTGGCGGCGAGCGCGTGTTGCAGGAATAGTCGGCGGGAAAACAGCGCTGGGGGCATGAAGGAGAGTTCCTGTGGTGAATGCACGCTAGGGTAGCAAACCCCCGCGTCCCCGCCCCACTCTGCTTATTTGGCGAACAGGTTTTCCAGCGTCGCAAAGGCCTTGAACTCCAGGGCGTTGCCGGACGGGTCGAGGAAAAACATGGTGGCCTGCTCGCCGGGCTCGCCCTTGAAGCGAATATGCGGCTCGATCACGAAGCGGGTGCCTGCCGCCGTCAGCTTGGCGGCCAGCGCCTCCCAGACCGGCATGGGCAGCACCGCGCCGAAGTGGCGCACGGGAACGTCATGGCCGTCGACCGGGCTGGTCTGCTTGTGGCCGCATTCGTCGGGCGCCAGGTGGGCCACGATCTGGTGGCCGTAAAAATTGAAGTCCACCCATTCGTTCGAACTCCGGCCTTCGGGGCAGCCGAGCACTCCGCCGTAAAACTGGCGCGCCGCGGCGATGTCATGGACCGGAAAGGCGAGGTGAAAGGGAATGGCGGCGGTGGCGTGGGGGGTTGTCATGGTGTTCTTTCAGTGGGGCATGCCAAGTCAGCAGCCTCCACTGTAAATTGATCAACTCATCATGAAAAGCTATATATATTTGCCCTGAGAGACAAATTAATCGATGATTCAAAGGTGATCACAGAACTGCGCACCTTTATCGCCGTGACCCGCCACGGCACCTTTGCCGCCGCGGGCGAACGCCTGGGCCTGACCCAATCCGCCGTCAGCAGCCAGATCAAGCGGCTCGAGGAATCACTGGGCTTTGCCCTGTTTGACCGCACCCGGCGCGCCGCGACCCTCAATGAGGCCGGCGCCACCACGCTGGCGCGCGCCGAAGAGCTACTGACCCTGTTCGGCAAGCTCGGCGACCTGCCCGACCAGGCCAGCGACGGCGGCCTGCTGCGCATAGGCGCCATCGCCTCGGTGCAGTCCTCGCTGCTGCCGCGCGCGCTGGTGCCGCTGCGGCAGAAATACCCCACGCTGCGCCTGAGCCTGGTGCCGGGGGTGTCCATGCACCTGATGGACCAGCTCGACGCCGGGGAACTCGACATGGCGATCACGATACGGCCGCCCTTCGGCCTGCTGCCCGAGCTGGACTGGCAGACGCTGGTGCATGAGCCCTTTGTGCTGCTGGTACCCGCAGCGCTCAAGGGCTCGGACTGGCGCGCGCTGCTGCAGGCGCAGCCCTTTCTGCGTTATGAACGGACGTCTTTCGGTGGGCGCCTGGTCGAGCGCTTTTTGCGCGACATGCAGCTCAGCGTGAATGAATCCATGGAGCTCGATGAAATCCAGGGCCTGGTTCAACTCGTGGCCAACGGCCTGGGCGTGGCCCTGGTGCCCATGGTCCAGGCGCCCGATCCGCTGCCCGCGAATGTGCGTGCCGTTTCACTGGGCGAGCACACGTTTTACCGCGAGATCGGCATCCTCCAGCGCAGCGCGAAAGCCGGCCGGCCCGTCGTCGCGCAACTCGCGCACTGCCTGCGCGACGCCGCGCAAAACGCAAGCAAGGCGTCAGGCGTCTGACCTTGGGGCCAGCCTCCGCGCGTTTGTAAGGAACACGCGCACACGGCGACTAAACGGCGGGCGTGACATGGGCTTGCACCGCCGTACCGCGCCGCAAACCCTATATAGGGCGGGAAATGGCAGAACGCCTCTTGTACCCAAAGCGATTCAGTCCTACAAACGCTCTTCCGGAACGGCTTTTAAATCTAAGCTCATAACTTCATAACCAAACAACCGTAGCCAAGGCGAATCTTGAACCTCCCCCTCAACATCTCGGCCCTCTCGCTCCCGCTGCCCACCGCCTCGCCGCAATTCATCGACCTCTACCGCCCAGGCACCGACGCCCAGGCGGGCCAGGCCACGGCGCAGGAACTGGCAGACGGCTTGACGGCCCCGGCGGCCAGCGTGTCGCCCAAATTTTTCTACAACGAGCTGGGCTCCAAACTCTTCGAAGCCATCACCGGCCTGGACGAGTACTACCCCACGCGCACCGAGGCCGGCATCTTCGAGGCCGCGCATGCGGACATCGCGGACACGCTGGCGGCGGCGGGCATCACCCGGCCCTGCCTGATCGACCTGGGCGCGGGCAACTGTGCGAAGGCCATGACGCTGATTCCTCACCTGCAGCCGCGCCAGTACGTGCCGGTCGACATCTCCGTCGAGTTTTTGCGCGACGCGGCCGAACAGGTGCAAAACAGTTTCCCGGCGCTGGACATCGTCGGCGTGGGCATGGATTTTTCAGCGGGGCTGGCCCTGCCGGACGAAGTGCAGGCCTATGAGCGCGTTTTTTTCTACCCCGGCTCCAGCCTGGGCAACTTCCATCCGGCGCAGGCCCTGCAGTTCCTCAAGCACATCGCCGACCCGGCGCAGGGCAAGGCGCGCGGCTTGCTGATGGGCATTGACCTGGTGAAAGACACGGCGCGCCTGGAAGCCGCCTATGACGACGCGCTGGGTGTGACGGGTGCCTTCAACAAGAATCTGCTGCTCAACGTCAATGACTTGCTGGGATCGGACTTCGACGTGCGGCAGTGGCGGCATGTGGCGTTGTTCAATGTTGCCGAGTCGCGCATCGAAATGCACCTGGAAGCCATGCAAGAACTCACCGTGCGCTGGCCCGGCCATGCGCGAAACTTCATGGCCGGCGAGCGCATCCACACCGAGTGTTCCTACAAGTACACGGTGGACGGCATGACAGCGCTGCTGCGGCAGGCCGGCTTCAAACACATCGAATACTGGACCGACCCGGACAGCTGGTTCGCGGTGTTCTGGGCTGCCGTGTAAAAACGATTCGCGCAAAGAAAAAGGCCGGTCTCCCTCGGGAACCCGGCCTTGATTTTTTGAGGCGGGAGCGCGTCAGGCGCGTTCGTTGACCCAGCCCTGCACCGACTTCAGCGCGTCACCCAGTTTGGACGCGTCGGTGCCGCCGGCCATGGCCATGTCGGCCTTGCCGCCGCCCTTGCCGCCCACCTGCTGGGCCACAAAGTTCACCAGCTCGCCGGCCTTCACTTTGCCGACGCTGTCGGCCGTCACGCCCGCGGCGATCTGCACCTTGTCGCCGTCGACCGCTGCCAGCACAATGACGGCTGTCTTGAGCTTGTCCTTGAGCTTGTCCATGGTGTCGCGCAGCGTCTTGGCGTCGGCGCCCTCGAGCCTGGCGGCCAGCACCTTGAGGCCCTTGACGTCCACCGCCTGCGTGAGCAGCTCATCGCCTTGCGAAGACGCCAGCTTGCCTTTGAGCGCGGCGATTTCTTTTTCGAGCGCCTTGACCTGGTCCAGCACCTGGCTGATGCGGCCCTGCAGCTCCGACGGGCTGGCCTTCAGCGAGCCGGCAGCGGCTTGCACCGTGGATTCGAGCGACTGCAGATAGGCCAGCGCGTTTTCGCCGGTCACGGCTTCCACACGCCGCACGCCGGCAGCCACACCGCTTTCGGCGACGATCTTGAAGAGGCCGATGTCGCCGGTGCGCGCCACGTGGGTGCCGCCGCAGAGTTCCTTGCTGGACCCGATGGTCAGCACGCGCACGCTGTCGCCGTATTTCTCGCCGAACAGCATCATGGCGCCGGTCTTTTGCGCAGCTTCCATGTCCATCACGCTGGCATCCGTCGCCACGTTGGAGAGGATCTCGGCATTGACGCGCGCCTCGATCTCGCGGATCTGCGCGTCGGTGACGGGCGCGTTGTGCGCGAAGTCAAAACGCGTGCGCTCGGCATTCACCAGGCTGCCCTTTTGCTGCACGTGCTCGCCCAGCACTTCGCGCAGCGCCTTGTGCATCAAATGCGTGGCGCTGTGGTTGCGCACGGTGGCGGCGCGTACGGCCGTGTTGACCTGTGCCGTCACCGCATCGCCGACTTTCAGCGTGCCGCTTTCCTGCGTGCCGTGGTGGCCGAACACGTCGGCCTTGATCTTGAGCGTGTCGTCCACCGCAAAGCTGCTGCCGGCCGCGGTGATGCGGCCCTGGTCGCCGACCTGGCCGCCGCTTTCGGCGTAGAAGGGCGTGGTGTTCAGCACCACCACACCGCTTTGCCCGGCGTTGAGGGCCTGCACGGCCACGCCGTCGGCGTAGAGCGCCACCACTTTCGCGGACTCTTCGAGCAGCTCGTAGCCGGTGAAGGTGTTGCCGCCGCCGGTGTACTCCAGCGCGCGGTCCATCTTGAACTTGCCGGCCGCGCGGGCCTGGTTCTTTTGCCTGTCCATGGCGGCGTTAAAGCCGGCTTCGTCAACTTCCACGCCGCGCTCGCGGCAGACGTCGGCCGAGAGGTCCAGTGGGAAGCCGTAGGTGTCGTGCAGCTTGAAGGCCACGTCGCCGGGCAGCACCTTGGCGCCGCCGGCCAGCGCCGTGTCCAGGATGGTCATGCCGATTTCCAGCGTTTCAAAGAAGCGCTCTTCCTCGGCTTTGAGTACGGCGGTGATGCGGGCTTCGTCGGTCCTGAGCTTGGGATAGGCGTCGCCCATCAGCCCCGCCAGGTCGTGCACCAGCCTGTGGAAAAACGGCGTCTTCTTGCCCAGCTTGTAGCCGTGGCGGATCGCGCGGCGGATGATGCGGCGCTGCACGTAGCCGCGGCCTTCGTTGGACGGGTTGACGCCGTCGGCCACCAGGAACGCGGTAGCTCGGATGTGGTCGGCAATCACGCGCAGCGACTTGTTGCCCAGGTCCTTCTCGCCGGTTTCGCGGCTGGCGGCCTTGATCAGCGCATCAAAGATGTCGATCTCGTAATTGCTGTGCACGTGCTGCAGGATGGCGGCCAGGCGCTCCAGGCCCATGCCGGTGTCCACGCAGGGCGCGGGCAATTGGGTGACGCTGCCGTCGGCCGCCATGTCGAACTGCATGAACACGTTGTTCCAGATCTCGATGAAGCGGTCGCCGTCTTCATCGGGGCTGCCGGGCGGGCCGCCGGGAATGTGGTCGCCGTGGTCGTAGAAGATTTCCGAGCAGGGGCCGCAGGGCCCGGTGTCGGCCATCATCCAGAAGTTGTCGGACTTGTAGCGGCCGCCCTTGTTGTCGCCGATGCGGATCACGCGCTCGGGCGGGAGACCAATCTCCTTGGTCCAGATGTCGTAGGCCTCGTCGTCCTCTTCATACACCGTGGCCAGCAGGCGGTCGGCCGGCAGCTTGTAGACCTCGGTCAGCAGCTCCCAGGCCCACTTGAGCGACTCGCGCTTGAAGTAGTCGCCGAAGCTCCAGTTGCCCAGCATCTCGAAGAAGGTGTGGTGGCGCGCGGTGTAGCCCACGTTCTCCAGGTCGTTGTGCTTGCCGCCGGCGCGCAGGCAGGCCTGGACGGACGCGGCGCGCACATAAGGGCGCTTGTCGGTGCCGAGGAACACGTCCTTGAACTGCACCATGCCGGAGTTGGTGAACATCAGCGTCGGGTCGTTGCCCGGCACCAGCGAACTGGACGGCACCACGGTGTGCCCCTTGGACGCGAAGAAGTCGAGGAAGGTCTTGCGGATGTCGGCGACGGTGAAAGTGGGCTGGCTCATCTTGGAATTTGTGGTCTGGCAAGGTGGCCGGCCGCCGGCGACCTCAAGGTCGTACCCACTGCGTCGAACCCACCTAAGCGCTTGATTTACTTGAACATTTGATTATAGGCGCGGGCCTCCCGCGCCGCCCCGCCTCCCGGGGAAGCCCTCGTCCCTCCTACATGCGGCTTCCCGGGCGCAAAAAAGCCGGCATGCAAGATGCCCGGCATCCCGCAAAAAATCACTTTGATATCTCCTTAATATATTTATACTTGCCTAACCTTCAACCCTTTTTTCCATTTTTTTCTCCAGGAGCACGCCCTTGAACACCCCCCGCTGGCAAGGTATTTTTCCCGCCGTCACCACCAAGTTCCACGCCGACGAAAGCATTGATGCCGAAGGCACCGCGCGCCACATCGACTTCCAGATCCGCAACGGCATCCACGGCCTGGTGACCTGCGGCTCGCTGGGCGAGGCCAGCACGCTGTCGCTGGAAGAAAAGCTCCAGGTCGCCAAGATCGCGCTGGACGCCAGCAAGGGCCGCGTGCCGGTGCTGGCCAACGTGTCGGAAACCAGCACGCGCGAGGCGCTGCGCTACATCGCCGGCGCCAACCAGCTGGGCGTGGACGGCTACATGGTCATGCCATCGGTGATTTACGTGGCCGACGCGCGCGAAGCCATGCTCAATGTGCGCACCATGGCCGAAGCCGCACGCAAGCCCATCATGATTTACAACAACCCGGTCGCCTACCGGGTGGACCTGAAGCCCCAGCACATGGCCGAGCTGGCCGACTGCGAATGGCTGGCCGCCATCAAGGAAAGCAGCGACGACATCCGCCGCATCACCGACCTGCGCAACACGGTGGGTGATCGTTACCAGCTCTTCCTCGGCGTGGACGACCTGGCCTACGAAGGCCTGGCCCTGGGCTGCGACGGCCTGCTGGCCGGCGTGGGCTGCGCCTTCCCGCGCGAAACCGTGGCGCTTTACGACCTGATGAAGGCCGGCCAATTCGCCGAAGCACTCAAGCTCTACCAGTGGATGACGCCCATGCTGCACCTGGACGTGTCGACCAAGCTGGTGCAAAACCTCAAGCTCATCGACGCGCTGGTCGGCGTGGGCACCGAGCACATGCGCCGCCCGCGCCTGCCGCTGATAGGCGACGAGCGCGCGTTCATCGAAGCCATCGTCAAAAAAGCCCTGGCCACGCGGCCGGCACAGTACCAATCCGTTCCCTGATCGCTCCAGGCGCCGCCGGGATGCAGCCATGAACGCCGACGTGATCGTCATAGGCGCCGGCATTGTCGGCGCGGCCTGCGCGCACGAACTCGCGCGCGCGGGCCTGGGCGTGCTGGTGCTGGACGCCGGCCTGGGCGGCGCCACCGCCGCCGGCATGGGCCACCTGGTGGTGATGGACGACAACCCGGCCGAGCTCACGCTGAGCCATGAATCACTCAAACTCTGGCACGGCTGGGCGCCGCGCCTGAATGCCGCTTGCGCCTTCAGCCCCTGCGGCACGCTGTGGCTGGCTGCCAATGAAGCAGAGATGGCCGAAGCCGACAACAAGCGGCAACGCCTGGAGGCCCACGGCATCGCCTGCGAACTGCTGGGCCCCGCCGCGCTGGCCGCGGCAGAGCCGGCGCTGCGCGGCGGCCTGGCCGGCGCGCTCAAGGTCAACGGCGACAGCGTGGTCTATGCGCCCAGCGCCGCGCGCTGGCTGCTCGCGCAGGCACCGCACGCCATCGCCTTTGAGCAGGCCGAAGCCGTCGCCATCGAAGGCTCGCGCGTGCGCCTGGCCGACGGCAGCTTTCGCAGCGCCGCCGCCGTCGTGCTGGCCGCGGGCATACACGCCACCCGCCTCTGCCCCGGCCTGCCCCTGCGCCCCAAGAAAGGCCACCTCGCGATCACCGACCGCTACCCCGGCACGGTGCACCACCAATTGGTGGAGCTCGGCTACATCAACAGCGCGCACCACAGCGAGGGCGACTCGGTCGCCTTCAACGTGCAGCCGCGCCCGACAGGGCAATTGCTCATAGGTTCTTCCCGCCAGTTCGACAGCACCGACCCAGCCGTGGAAGCGCCCATGCTCGCGCGCATGCTGGGCCGCGCGCTGGACTACCTGCCGGCGCTGGCCGGCCTCAACACGGTACGGACCTGGACGGGCTTTCGCGCCGCCACGCCCGACAGCCTGCCCATCATCGGCCGCCATCCCGGGCAACCCGGCCTGTGGCTGGCCGTCGGCCACGAAGGCCTGGGCGTGACCACGGCGCCGGCCACCGCCCGCCTGCTGGCGGCGCAAATCACCGGCGCGGCGCTGCCCTTTGATGGCGAGCCCTACGGCATGCAACGCTTTCCGGGAGTTCAGGTATGAAAGCAAAACCCAGCGTCGAATTCCTGCTCGACGGCCGGCCGCTGCGCGTGCCGGCCGGCACCAGCGTGGCCGCCGCGCTGGCCTTCCGCCCGCCGGGGCATTCACGCCTGTCCGTCGGCGGCGAGGCGCGCTCACCCTTTTGCGGCATGGGCATCTGCCACGAATGCCGCCTCACCATAGACGGCCAGCGCCGCCTGGCCTGCCAGACACTGTGCAGCGAGGGCCTGCGCGTGGAAACCGGCCTTCAACCATGAACATGCCATCGGCTTCCCGCGAACTGCTCATCGTCGGCGCCGGCCCGGCCGGCATGGCGGCCGCCCTGGCCGCCGCGCCCAGCGGCGCCCGCATCACCTTGCTCGACGACAACCCCGCCCCGGGCGGGCAGATCTGGCGTGACGGCCCCGGTGCCCACCTGCCGCCGCAGGCGCTGCGCATGCGCGAGGCGCTCGCGCGCTGCGCCAACGTGCGCGTGCTATGCGGCACACGCGTGGTCAGCCTGGCCGGCGCCGGCGCGCTGCTGCTCGAAGACGCCACACACGGCTGGGTGCAGCGTTATGACAAATTGATCCTGTGCACAGGCGCGCGCGAACTGCTGCTGCCCTTCCCGGGCTGGACGCTGCCCGGCGTCACCGGCGCCGGCGGGCTGCAGGCGCTCATCAAGGCCGGCATGCCGGTCGCGGGCGAACGCATCGTCATCGCCGGCAGCGGGCCGCTGTTGCTGGTGGCCGCCGCCACGGCGCGCCAGGCCGGCGCCAAGGTGCTGCGCATCGCCGAGCAGGCGGGCTTCACAGCGGTGGCGGGCTTCGCTGCGCAACTGCCGCGCTGGCCCGGCAAGGCCACGCAGGCGCTGGGCCTGGCCAGCACACGCTACCGCACCGGCACACACATCGTCTGTGTGCAGGGCGCGGGCCGCGTCGAATCGGTGCGGCTGCAACACGCCGGCCGCGAGACCGACATCGCCTGCGACCGCGTGGCCTGCGGCTTCGGCCTGGTGCCCAACACCGAGCTCGGCCGGTTGCTGGGCTGCGCGCTGACAGCGGCAGACGGCAACCCGCAGGCGCTGGCCGTCAACGCCCTGCAGGAAACCAGCATGGCCGGCGTTTATGCGGCCGGCGAATGCACCGGCATAGGCGGCAGCGAGCGCGCGCTTGCACAAGGCCGCATCGCCGGCTTCGCGGCCGTCAATGACAAGGCCGCCGCGCAGCGCCACAACGCGGATCGCGCGCACTGGCATGCCTTCGCGGCCGAACTGCAAAAGCGCTTCACCCTGGCACCCTCGCTCAAAACCCTGGCCCGCGCCGACACCCTGGTCTGCCGCTGCGAAGACGTGCCGCGGGCCGCGCTCTCCGGCTGCAGCGGCTGGACCGAAGCCAAACTGCACACCCGCTGCGGCATGGGCGCCTGCCAGGGGCGCGTGTGCGGCGCTGCGGCGCAATTCCTCTTCGGCTGGACGCCGCCCGCGCCGCGCCCGCCGCTGTCGCCCGCGCGCATCGCCACGCTGGCGTGCGCCGGGGATGCGGCAGCCACGCCGGAACCCGGCGCATGACGTCCATCGCCGCCACGCGTGGTAGGCTTCATGCGGGCCCTGAGCCTGCGCGAACAACGCCGAGACCCTGAACAACAACCATGTCCACGACCGCACTCCGAACGCCACCGAAACGCCGGGCCGCCGACGTCGCCTACGACGCGATTGAAGCCATGATCGCCACCCTGCAGCTGGAGCCCGGCGCGCCCGTGGTCGAGGCCGACCTGGTCGAACGCACCCGGATGGGCCGCACACCCCTTCGCGAAGCCCTGCTGCGCATGGTCTCCATAGGCCTGATCGTGCAACAGCCGCGCCGCGGCCTGCGGGTCTCCAACATCGACCTGGCCGAGCACCTGGACGTGATCCTGACGCGGCGCGTGCTCGAGGGCGTGATCGCCGCCGGCTCGGCGCGCCGCGCCACGGCGGCCCAGCGCAAGGCCATCGTGGACCGAGCCAACAAGATGATCAAGGCCGCCGAACGCGGCAACCTGGCGGCCTACATGGCCGCCGACCACGAGCTGGACATCGTCAACCACGAAGCCTGCCGCAACAGCTCGGCCGTCAAGAGCGTGGTGCCGCTGATCGTGCAGTGTCGGCGCTTCTGGTACGCCTACCAGCACGAAGGCGAGATCACCGAGGCCGCGCGCTTTCACATGGCACTGGCCCAGGGCATCGCCACCGGCGACGAGGCCGCCGCGGTGCGCGGCGCCAACCAGCTGATGGATTATCTTGAGGGCTTTGCCCGGCGCGTCATCGAGATCTGAGACCGGGTGCGGCGGCCCCGCGCTTGCCGGGCGGCCTACTGGGCGGCCTGCTGGCCCAGGTCGATGCGCCGCGACAAAAACCGCCACAGGCGTTCATCGTCGCTGAAAGCCACATTGAAACGCAGCCAGCCCGTGGGATGGGGCTCGAGCAGAAACAGTTGCCCCGGACCGAGCATGATGCCCTCGGCCGTCGCCTCCTGCGACAGCACGGCGCTGTCGGCGAGGTCGGGGTGCCGGGCCCACAGGTACATGCCGGCGCCCGGCTCATGAAAGAGTTCGAAGCCCAGGCCGGCCAGGCTTTTTTCCGTCTTGCGGTGCGCCAGGGCCAGGCGCTCCCGAAGCGACTTGAGGTGCTTGCGCCAGCGGCCGTCGGTGACCACCCCGAAGGTGAGCCGCTCGGCGATGTCCGAAGAGGTGAGCCCCGAAATCATCTTGAGCTGGGCCAATGACCCGATCAGGTCGCGCCCGGCCAGCAGGTAGCCCACGCGCAGGTTGGGCGAGATGGTTTTGGAATAGCTGCCGATATAGACCACGTTGCGCAACTGGTCCAGGCTGGCCAGCGTGGGCCGCGAGGCCGGGTCCATGTCGGCGTAGATGTCGTTTTCCACCAGCGTGAAGCCGTGCGTCTCGGCCAGTTGCAGCAGGCGGTGGAGGTGGGCTGCGGAAGCAATCGAGCAGGTCGGGCTCTGCAGCCGGGGTTGCGTAAAAAACACCTTGGGCTTGTGGGTGGCCAGCAGCGCCTCAAGGGCCGCGAGGTCGTAACCCGTGGGCGTTCGCGGCACGCCTACCAGGTTGGCGCCCAGAAAGCGCAGCATGAACATCAGGTTAGGGTAACCGGGGCTGTCGACCAGCACCGTATCGCCTGGCTTGACCAGCTGGCGGGCCACCAGGTCAAGCGCCTGGCTGGAGCCGTGCGTCATCAGCACCTGGTCCACCTCCACCGCGATCTGGTTTTCGGCCAGGGCCTCGGCAATGATCATGCGCAAGGCCATGTGCCCATAGGGAAGGCCGTAGCCGTCGAGTGAAGAGCCGTCGGCCGACAGGTGCCGCATGCTGCGGCGAAGCGCATCGCCGAACAGGAAATCGTGCGGCAGCCAGCCGCAGCCGGGCTTCATGGGCAGGTTGCGGTTCTCGAAAATCTGCTTGAGGTACCAGCGCGCGTCAAACCTGGGCTGCTCGGGCTGCGCATACGGAATGCCCGATGCACCCTCATCGCCCCTGCGCTTGACGAAAAAACCGGCGTTGGCCCGGGACACCAGCCAGCCCTGGGCGACGAGGCGGTCGTAGGCCTCGACCACGGTGAAGACGCTGACCCCGTGCGCGGCCGCGAAACTGCGGATGGAGGGCAGCTTGACCCCCGGTTTCAGGGCTTGCCCGGCAATCATTCCGCGCAAGCCGTCGACGATCTGGCTCACAAGCGGGGTCTGGAGTTCCGGACGAAGCGTGAGCATCAAAAAGCCAAAAAAGCCAGATTGTGCATTGCAAACCTCATGCACCGGGTTGGGGAATCCATGTACAGCATTCTAGACCCGCACAGTGTGTTGAAAAGACAGCGGCGCTGTACATGGACGCGCCTTGCACCGGCTCCTACAGTCCGTCCATCCCCTCACCGAATCCTTTTTGAACCCCACCATGCAAGCCAACCAACCGACCACCAACGCAGCCCTGATGGCGCGCCGCAACGCAGCCGTGACACGCGGCGTGGGCCAGGCGCACGAGATTTTTGTCCAGCGCGCGCTCGACGCCGAGCTGTGGGACGTCGAAGGCCGGCGCTACATCGACTTCGCCGGCGGCATTGCCGTGCTCAACACCGGCCACCTGCATCCCGCCGTCATCGCCGCCGTCAAGGCGCAGCTGGACCTTTACACGCACACCTGTTTCCAGGTGATCGCCTATGAGCCCTATGTCGAACTGGCGGAAAAACTCAACGCCCTGGCGCCCGGCGGTTTCGCCAAAAAAACCCTGTTGCTGACCACAGGCGCCGAAGCGGTTGAAAACGCCGTCAAGGTGGCCCGCGCCTACACCCGGCGCCCGGGCATCATCGCCTTCACCGGCGGCTACCACGGCCGGACCAACATGACGCTGGGCATGACCGGCAAGGTGGCCCCGTACAAGCTGGGTTTCGGGCCGTTTCCCGGCGAGGTCTTCCATGCCGAGTATCCCAACGCGCTGCACGGCGTGAGCGTGGAGAAGGCGCTGCACTCGGTGGAACTGATCCTGAAAAACGACATTGAGGCCGAACGCGTGGCCGCCTTCATCATCGAGCCGGTGCAGGGCGAAGGCGGGTTTTACATCGCGCCGCCGGAGTTCGTCAGCGGCCTGAAGGCCCTGGCCGACCGCCACGGCATCCTGCTGATCGCCGACGAAGTGCAGACGGGCGCCGGCCGCACCGGCACCTGGTTCGCCAGCGAACAGTGGCCGGTGGCGCCGGACCTGATCGCCACCGCCAAATCCATGGCCGGCGGCTTTCCCCTCTCCGGCCTGGTCGGCCGCGCCGACGTCATGGACGCACCCGGCCCCGGCGGGCTGGGCGGCACCTATGCGGGCAGCCCCATAGGCTGCGCGGCGGCACTGGCCGTGCTGCAGGTCTTCGAGGACGAAAAACTCCTGGACCGCAGCCGGGCCCTGGGCGACCACCTGCTCAAGGGCCTGCGCGCCATGGCCGCGACGGAGAAATCCATCGCCGACGTGCGCGGCCTGGGCGCCATGGTGGCCATCGAACTGTGTGAAAACGGCGACCCCGCCCGCCCCGATGCGGACCTGACCAAGCGCGTGGTCGCGGAAGCCGCGAAGCGCGGCCTGATCCTGCTTTCGTGCGGCACCTACGGCAATGTGCTGCGGATTCTGGTCCCCCTCACGGCGCCCGACGCCCTGCTGGACGAAGGCCTGAAGATCCTCGCCGACAGCTTCGCCGCATTGCGCTGATGCCTGCCGCACCAGCCCCGGGAAAGACGATGAGCGACACCGATTTTCTTGTGCGCTTTGCCGGCGTGCAAAAAACCTATGACGGCAGGCAGCTGGTGGTGCAGCAGCTTGACCTGGGCATACGCCGCGGCGAATTCCTGAGCCTGCTGGGGCCGTCCGGTTCCGGCAAAACCACCACGCTGATGATGCTGGCCGGCTTCGAGTCCCCGACCGCCGGCGAGATTTTCCTGGACGGCGCGCGCATCACCGGGGTGCCGCCCCACAAGCGCAACTTCGGCATGGTGTTCCAGAACTACGCCCTGTTCCCGCACCTCACCGTGGGGCAGAACGTGGCCTACCCGCTGACGGTGCGCAAGGTGCCGCGCCCGGACCAGGACCGCCGCGTGCAGCGCGCCCTGGACATGGTCAGGCTCACCGGCATGTCGGACCGGCTGCCCGCGCAGCTCTCGGGCGGCCAGCAGCAGCGGGTCGCACTGGCCCGGGCGCTGGTGTTTGAACCCCAGCTGGTGCTGATGGACGAACCGCTGGGCGCGCTCGACAAGCAGCTGCGCGAGCACATGCAGATCGAGCTCAAGGAACTGCACCGCCAGCTGGGCGTCACCTTTGTCTACGTCACGCACGACCAGGGCGAGGCCCTGACCATGAGCGACCGCGTGGCGGTCTTCAACGACGGCGCGATCCAGCAGCTCGCGCCGGTGGAGGACCTCTATGAGGCGCCGGCCAACCGTTTTGTCGCCGGCTTTGTCGGCGACAGCACCTTGCTCAAGGGGACTTTTTCCGCCGGGCGGTCCGCCATCGAATTGCCCGACGGCCGCGTGCTGCACGGTGTCGACGTCAACCAGGCGGGCGCGGGCGCGCAGGTGCAGGCCTATGTGCGCCCGGAGCGCATCGTGCTGCACCGCGAGGCGCCCGCCGCGGCCGTCAATGTGCTGGCCGCCCGCGTGGCGCGCGTGATCTATTTCGGCGACCACCTGCGCCTGCTCTGCGAGCTCGGCCCGGACCAGGCGCAGGCCTCGGTCAAGCTGCCGCTCACGCTGCTCAACGGCCTGGCGCCGCCGCAGCCGGGCGCCGCCGTCCACCTTGAATTTCCGGCCGCCTTCACGCGGATCTACGCGGCCTGACTGCCCGCGCACTTTCAACTTTTGATTTTTAATTTTTTCTTTCACTTTCGCCCTTTTATCAACCACCGAGGAAACAGCACCATGAAGAAAAACATCATCGCTCTCACGGCAGCCGCTTGCCTGGCCCTGCCCGCCCTGGCGCAGCAGCAGATCACCGTTGTCAACTTCGGCGGCGCCAACGCCAACGCGCAGAAGAAGGCCTACTACGAGCCCTATGAAAAAGCCGGCACCAAGGTTGTCGCCGTCGAATACAACGGCGAGCAGGCCAAGATCAAGGCCATGGTGGAGACCAAAAAGGTCACCTGGGACGTGGTCGAGGTCGAAGCGCCCGACGTCCAGCGCGGTTGCGACGAGGGCCTGTTCGAGAAGATTGATTTCAGCAAGATAGGCGCCAAGGCCGACTTCCTGCCGGCCGCCGTGACCGATTGCGGTGTCGGCGTCTTTGTCTGGTCCACCGTGATGGCCTGGAATGCCGACAAGGTCAAAACCGCGCCCGTCAGCTGGGCCGATTTCTGGGACGTGAAAAAGATCCCCGGCAAGCGCGGCATGCGCAAGGGCGCCCGCTACAACCTGGAGTTCGCCCTGCTGGCCGACGGCGTCAAGCCGGCCGAGGTCTACAAGGTCCTGGCCACCAAAGACGGCGCCGACCGCGCATTCCGCAAACTGACGGAACTCAAGCCCAACATCCAGTGGTGGGAAGCCGGCGCCCAGCCCGCACAGTTTCTGGTGGCCGGCGACGTCGCGCTCAGCACCGTCTACAACGGCCGCATCGACGCGGCCAACCGCGAAGGCCGCAACCTGAAGATCTACTGGCCCGGCGGCATTTACGACCTGGACTACTGGGTGATCCCCAAGGGCGCGCCCAACAAGGACGCCTCGATGAAGTTCATCGCCTTCGCCAGCCAGCCGGCCACGCAGGCCGTGTACGCGCAGAACATCGCCTACGGCCCGGTCAACACCAAGGCCCTGGCCAAACTCGACAAAAAGGTGCTGGACGACCTGCCCACCTCGCCGGCCAATGCCAAAGAGTCCATCCAGATGAACGTGGGCTTCTGGGCCGACCAGGGCGAAGCGCTTGAAAAACGCTTTGCCGCCTGGGCCACGCAGTAAGCGCAGGCCGCCAGGAGCAGCCCCATGAGCAGCCCCACCAGCCCGCCCGCTCTTCACGCCGGCGACTCGCGCGCCTTGCGCCGCGCCCTGTCGCGCGCGGATGCCCGCCGGCAATGGCGCGCCTTTGCGCTGACGGTGCCGTTGCTGGTGTTTCTGCTGCTGACCCTGCTGGTTCCCATCGCGGCCCTGCTGCAGCGCGCGGTTGAAAACCCCGAGGTGGTGGCCGCGCTTCCGCGGACGGTGCAAAGCCTCAAGGGCTGGAATCCGGAAACATCGCCGTCGCCGGCCAGCTATGCGGCGCTGGTGGAGGACCTGGGCCACCTGTCCGACAGTGCGGACGCCGGCGCGCTGGCGCGGCGGCTCAACTCCGAGGTGGCCGGGGCGCGCTCGCTGGTCATGGGGGCTTACCGCGCGCTGCCCATCAACGGTTCCGCGCAGGAGATACAGGCCAGGCTGATCCAGCTGGACCCGCGCTGGGCCGAGACGCCCTTCTGGCAGGCGATCGCCAAAAACAGCTCGCGCTGGACGCCGGACTACCTGCTGGCCTCGGTGGACCTGCGGCGTGACGGCCGGGGCCAGGTGGAGCGCATGCCCGAGGACCAGCGCGCTTTCGGCCCCATCCTGCTGCGCACTTTTTCCATCAGCTTCGTTGTCACGCTGTTCTGCCTGCTGCTGGCCTACCCGCTGGCCTGGTGGCTGGCGTCCCTGCCCGCGCGCAAGGCCAACCTGCTGATGATCCTGGTGCTGGTGCCTTTCTGGACATCCATCCTGGTGCGCGTGGCGGCGTGGATCGTGCTGCTGCAGTCCGAGGGCCTGGTGAACCGCGGCCTGATGGCCGCGGGCCTGACCGACAGCCCCCTGCCCCTGCTGTTCAACCGCGCCGGCGTGATCATCGCCATGGTGCACATCCTGCTGCCCTTCATGATCCTGCCGCTCTACAGCGTGATGAAAAACGTGCCGGGCAGCTACATCCGCGCCGCGGTGTCGCTGGGCAGCCCGCCGCTGTCGGCCTTCTTTCGCGTCTACGTTCCGCAGACCTACCCCGGCATCAGCGCCGGCGCGCTGCTGGTCTTCATCCTCTCCATCGGCTACTACGTGACGCCGGCCCTGCTGGGCGGCGCGGACGACCAGATGCTGAGCTACTACATCGCCCGCTACACCAACGTGGAAGTCAACTGGGGCATGGCCTGCGCGCTGGGGGCGGTGCTTCTCACGGCCACCATGGTTCTCTACGGCGTCTACCGCCGCATCGGCAATGCCGAGCTCAACCTCGGCTGATTCATTGCACAGGCACCGCACAGGCATAAGCACACCATGTTCAACATCAAAGGGCCCGCCTTCCCGCGCTACGCCACACTCGCCGACAAGGCCGGCTGGTGGCTGCTGCGCGCCGCCTGCGTCGCCACGCTCGCCTTCCTGCTGGCGCCCATACTGGTCATGGTGCCGCTGTCCTTTTCCGACAGCTCTTTTTTGAGCTACCCGATCCCGGGTTGGTCCCTGAAGTGGTACCGCAACCTGCTGGACTCGCCGGAATGGGCGCGCGCCGCCAAAAACAGCTTCATCGTGGCGCCGGCCGCAACGCTGATCGCCACCGCGCTCGGCACGCTGGCCGCGGTGGGCCTGTCCAGGGCCAGCTTCCGCTTCAAGGGCTTGCTCATGGCCATCCTGATCGCGCCCATGGTGGTTCCCATCGTGGTGGTGGGCGTGGCCACCTACCTCTACTTCGCCCCGCTGGGGCTGGCCGACAGCTACACCGGGCTCATCGCCGTGCACGCCGCGCTCGGAACCCCTTTTGTCCTGACCACGGTGCTGGCCACGCTCGCGGGCTTCAACCACAACCTGGTGCGCGCCTCCCTGAGCCTGGGCGAGACGCCGCTGCGGACATTTTTCCGGGTCACGCTGCCGGTCATCGCGCCGGGCGTCATCTCCGGCGCGCTGTTTGCGTTCGCCACGTCCTTCGACGAAGTGGTGGTGACGCTGTTTCTGGCCGGCGCCGAACAGGCGACGCTGCCGCGGCAGATGTTCACCGGCATCCGGGAAAACATCTCGCCCACCATCGCGGCCGTGGCGACCTTGCTGATCCTGTTCACCACCGCACTGCTTGTGCTGCTGGAATGGCTGCGCGGGCGCCGGGGCTGAACCGGGGCCCGGCCCGCCCGGGCATCCCCTCTCGCGGCTAAACCCTTTCGCGGGCCCGCATACAGGCCCGCCGCCCGTCCCTCCAGCCGAAAGCTGTCAAAATCAGCCGACGGTTTCGCCCCCACCCGCATCAAGGACCCTCGCTCATGGACATGAAGACTTCCCCCCTTTCCCTGCTCAAAGACCCCAGCCTGCTCAAGACCGACGCGCTGATCAACGGCCAGTGGGTCGCCGGCAAGGCGCGCTTTGACGTGAACGACCCTTCGAACGGCCGCAAGCTCGCCGACGTCGCCAACCTGGGCCCGCAGGACGCCGAAGCCGCCATTGCGGCCGCCAACGCCGCCTGGCCCGCCTGGCGCAGCAAGACCGGCAAGGAACGCCACGCCATCCTGCTCAAGTGGTTCCAGCTGCTCATGGCCAACCAGGAAGACCTGGCCCGCATCATGACGGCCGAGCAGGGCAAGCCCTTTGCCGAAGCCAAGGGCGAGATCGCCTACGGCGCGAGTTTTGTCGAGTGGTTCGCCGAGGAAGCCAAACGCGTCAACGGCGAAACCCTGCCGCAGTTCGACAACAGCCGCCGCCTGATGGTCATCAAGCAGCCGATCGGCGTGTGCGCCGCCATCACGCCCTGGAACTTCCCGCTGGCCATGATCACCCGCAAGGTCGCGCCGGCCCTGGCCGCCGGTTGCCCGGTCGTCATCAAGCCGGCCGAGCTCACGCCGCTGACGGCCCTGGCCGCCGCCGAGCTGGCCGTGCGCGCCGGCATCCCGGCCGGCGTGCTCAATCTGCTGACCGCCGACGGCGCCAACAGCATCGCCGTGGGCAAGGTCTTCTGCGCCAGCGACGTGGTGCGCCACATCAGCTTCACCGGCTCCACCGAAGTCGGCCGCATCCTGATGGCGCAAAGCGCCCCCACCGTCAAGAAGCTCTCGCTGGAACTGGGCGGCAACGCGCCCTTCATCGTGTTCGACGATGCCGACGTGGACTCGGCCGTCGAAGGCGCCATGGCCAGCAAATACCGCAACGCCGGCCAGACCTGCGTCTGCGCCAACCGCATCTATGTGCAGGACGGCGTGTACGACCAGTTCGTCGAAAAATTCGCCGCCAAGGTCAAGCTGCTCAAAGTCGGCAACGGCTTTGAAGACGGCGTGGCCCAGGGCCCGCTGATCGAGGACGCCGCCGTCGAGAAGGTGCAGCGCCACGTGGCCGACGCGGTCGCCAAGGGCGGCAAGCTGCTGGCCGGCGGCCACAAGCTTGAAGGCCAGTTCTTCGAGCCCACGGTGATCTCCGAAGCCACGGCCGACATGCTGTGCGCCAAAGAGGAAACCTTCGGCCCCTTCGCGCCGGTGTTCCGCTTCCACAAGGACCAGGAAGCGATTGACGCGGCCAACAACACCGAGTTCGGCCTGGCCAGTTATTTCTACAGCCGCGACATAGGCCGCATCTACCGCGTGGCCGAGGCGCTGGAGTACGGCATGGTGGGCATCAACGTGGGCGTGATCGCCACCGAGCACGTGCCCTTCGGCGGCGTCAAGCAGTCCGGCCTGGGCCGCGAAGGCTCGCGCCACGGCATGGAGGAATACCTCGAGATGAAGTACCTGTGCCTGGGCGACATCCAGCGCTAAGACCCTTACTCAACCGCACACCACACCGCCACACCCGACATGCGCCTTTTGCTCGTGGAAGACGAAGCCGAGATGGCGGCCTGGCTGCTGCGCGCCTTCAAGCAAAGCGGCTTTGTGACCGACCACGCACCCGACGCCGCCACGGCCGAATCGCTGCTGGCCGGCAACGACTACGACGCCGTGGTGCTGGACCTGCGCCTGCCCGACAAACACGGACTGGCCATCCTGGCCGACCTGCGCAAGGCCGGCAACCGCACGCCCGTGCTGGTGCTGACGGCGCAGGGCTCGCTGCAGGACCGCGTCAAGGGCCTGAACGTGGGCGCCGACGACTTCCTGACCAAGCCCTTCGCGATTGAAGAGCTCGAAGCCCGCCTCACCGCGCTGGTGCGGCGCAGCCGCGGCCGCTCGCATGCGCCGCTGGAGTGCGGCTCGCTGTCATGCCCGCACGACAGCCGGGCCTTCACGCTGGCCGGCACGCTGCTGCAGCTCACGCCGCGTGAAAGCGCGGCCCTGTCGGTGCTGCTGGCGCGCAGCGGCACGCCGGTGGAGAAGTCGCAGCTCTCGGGCAAGGTCTTCCCGGCCGACAGCAATGCCGGCCCCGATGCGATCGAGCTGGTGCTGCACCGGCTGCGCCGCAAACTCGACGGCGGCGACGTGCGCATCGTCACCGTGCGCGGCCTGGGCTACATGCTGGAATGCATAGCACCGGAAAGCACCGCGCATGAAGATACTGCGGACTGACCCCGACCGCTTCGGCATACGCGCGCGCCTGCTCACGCTGCTGCTGCCCGGCATCCTGGGCCTGCTCGCGCTGGACAGCTGGAACGACTACAGCGCCCTGCGCAGCCAGGTGCAGGACGCCTATGACCAGGCCATGCTGGAATCGGTGCACGTGCTGCGCGGCAGCCTGTCGCTGGCGCCGGATGGCTCGCTGCGCCTGGCCACGCCGCTGGCGCTGCAGGCGGTCTCCGACCCCGCCAGCCCCTTGCAAAAATACCTGCACGTCGGCCTGAGGCCTCAAGGCGCGGCAGGCGCGAAAGAGCTGACCCTGCTGGGCGAAACCGACCTGCCCTCACCGCCGCCGCAGGCTGAGGCAGCAGCGCCCTCCTCCACCGTCTGGTACGACAGCTACTACGCGGGCCACACGGTCCGCATGGTGGCGTTGCAAAGCCAGGTGAAAGACGGGCGCGGCCAGGCCTTCGACCTGCTGGTGCAGGTCGCCGAAAGCACCGGCCCGCGCGACCGGGCACAGGCCGCCACCCTGCAGCAGGAGCTGATACGCGACACGCGCATGGTGCTGGTGATGATTTTGCTGGTCTGGCTGGGCGTGACCTGGTCGCTGCAGCCGCTGGAGCGCCTGCGCAAAACCGTGCTGGCCAACAAGGGCCGCGACCTCAAGCCGCTGGACACCAGCGACGTGCCGCATGAGGTGGCGCCGCTGGTCGACGCCGTCAACCAGCACCTGGCCAGCTACCGCGAGCTGCTCGAGCAGCAGTCGCAGTTCCTCGCCGACGCCTCGCACCAGCTGCGCACGCCGCTGGCCATCATGCTGACCCAGGCCGGCGTCGCCCTGCGCGAAAAAGACACGGCACAGCTGCACGCCACCTTGCGCGCCATGGTCACGCAGATCGCGCGAAGCCGGCGCCTGTGTGAGCAATTGCTCTCGCTGGCCCACGCGAACGAAAGCACGCCGCCGGCCAATCCCTCAGACGCGCCCGAAGTGGTGGACCTCAACAGCATCGCCCGCGACGTGGTGCTGCAGTACCTGGCGCTGGCGCATGAGAAAAACCAGGACCTGGGCTGGGTGGACGCCCGGGAAGATGCGCCCTCGCTGCCATCGGCGCAACCCGCGGTGCCCGTGCTGGCCCGCGGCCCCGAACTGCACGAGGCGCTGTCCAACCTGGTGCACAACGCCATCGTCTACACGCCGGCCGGCGGCCACATCACCGTGATGGCCGGCAGCCGGGACGGCATGGCATTTGCAGAAGTGCGCGACGACGGCCCCGGCATTGCCGCCGCGCGGCGCGCGCAAGTCTTTGAGCGCTTCCATTCAGCCGATACCGGCCATGAAAAAGGCCAGCGCGGCGCCGGGCTGGGCCTGGGCATCGCGCGCGCCTACGCCAGGCGCAACGGCGGTGATATCGAGCTGGCGGATGCCGCCGCCGGGACCGGCCTGCGCGCCATCCTGCGCCTGCCGCTGGCGCCGGACTCTCAGGGCCGTTGATGTTTTGTAGCTCGAGACAGTACCGTTCGCCCTGAGCCTGTCGAAGGGCTT